>NZ_JAJMOZ010000001.1:0-704616 GCF_020991525.1 Flavobacterium sp. EDS | reverse complement strand
TTTCCTTATATCTGAATGGAACGTAGATAAGGCGGATTCACTATAACAAAAATATTTTTTTCTGAACCATTAAGTTATGAAGCTTCATTAAGAATAAAAGTTTAATCTCTCTAACTTTTCCTTATATCTGAATGGAAAGTAGATAAAACAGATTCACTATAGCTAAAACATTTTTTTCTAAACCATTAAGTCATTAAGCTTCATTAAGAATAAAAGTTTAATCTCTCTAGCTTTCCCTAAAATGAGAAATGGAACGCAGATAAAACATTTTACTTTTCTCATTCTCTCATTCTCTCATTCTCTCATTTCTACATTCACTATTTTTTCCATTTCACCTCACCTAAATATCAAATTATAAGAAAAATAATATATTTAACTCGATTTAATAAATAAAACATTACATTAGTTATTAATTTAAAAATTTTAGCTTATGAAAAAGAAATACTTTTATTACATTTTATTGCTCTTATTTAATACGTCTATTTTATTTGGGCAAAAAGTAACCCTTACACCACTAGTTGTAAATGGCAGAAGCTATACCTCAGGACCTATAAACCTTGAATCAACTTCTACTTCGAGCGTTTCATTAAATGTTAAAGTAGAATCTCCTACCGCCACAGGAAACGATGGTACGATTAATATATATTATTATAAAGCCTCAGCACTTGGGGCTTCTATAGCAACAGGAGGTAATGGAGGTTCACTTATTTTTGGAGGAGGAAAAATAGCTAACCGACAATTTGTGATATCCCTAAATTGGAATGAATTTGCAACTTTTGGAGGATCAATATACGCTGAGTATAAAAATGCAACTGGCATCATTTACAAAAGCGCTAGCATTGCGATTATAAAAAATGCAACTAGTGGTGGAGGAACTTTAACACCTCCCGCTGATGCTCCCAACCCTGCAAAAATAGCAAATACCATATGCTGTGACCAAATCGTAAGACTCGGTGATAAACCTCAAACTATAACTGCTTCTCAATATGCAAACCCATACGCAAATTATAGCTACGGAATAAATGAATCTTGGAGCGCTAACGGGAATAGCACAATCAAGTTTTTAAATTTTAAAAGCATTGCTCTAAATATAGATTACATCTCCGAACTTAAAAATTTCACAATTACAAGAAGCCTAGGATATAACAACACCTCTAATCTCACAAATAAAAGCAACACCATAACTATTACTGTTGTACCATCTCCAATTCTTACTAATCTAATTCAGACTAATACTCCAGTAAATTCAGACGGATTTGCTGAAATTTCAAGTTTGAAAGGTATAGCTTTTTATAAATTCACTTCAAAAGTGAACTTAAATATTCTCCAAAATCCATTTCATGTAAACCAAAGAGGCGATAATATTGTTGATGTAGATAGCGATAAATGGGAATATGCTAAAATAGATAAGGATTACAATCCATATGCGCCTAAATACTGGATACCTATTACTGAATCTCAATTAAACAATTTTAATCCTTCACAATTTTCAGAGACAGAAGATGCTTATTATGTTGTAAGATGCATTGCTATATACAAAAACATTACTAAAGTTAGTAATGAACTAAAAATAATGACAAGAGGAATACGTCATGACAATACAATTTGTTGTGACCAAGACTTAAAAATATCTTCCAAAACTCAAATAGAAAGTCCTAATACTATAATTGGATCAACACCAATATTCGAATATTCACACATCCAACAAGAGCCATTAGCATATTCAACATCATACCAATGGCAAAGCCAATCAGACGCAAGAAGATTGGGGGAATGGACAAATATAATAGGTGCTACATCCAAAGATTATTTACCTTTACCTCTTAAGGTAATTGAATCTAGTAGGCGTGGACTAACTACTGAATCTAATTACAATTACAGGCGAATCGCTACATTTTATTATACCGCTTTCGTAAACGGAAGATGGACTCCAGGTAAAGAATCTTGTCATAGCAATGAGATTTCACTAATTGGTTCAAGTAATAATTTCTATACATTAAAAATTTACCCAAACCCAACATCATCTATTTTAAACATTGAAAGTTCTAATGACCTAACAAATGCTAAAATCAGTATTATCAATACCCTTGGTATTGTTGTTAACTCCAATAATTATTCATTAGTAAATCCTAATCTAGCAACTATTGATGTATCTAATTTATTAATAGGAGCATATTTTATCACAATAGACTATGGGCGCTCCTTGGTTCAAAAAACTTTTATAAAAAACTAAATAAATAGAAATAGAAAAAGGGAATCTTACGATTCCCTTTTTTATGTTCTAGAAGTTCAAACCTTAGAAATTAATCTGCTGAACTTGGCTTTCTTTCAAATTTAAAGAAGACATAACTTCTGAATAATTATTTTTATTTACAGATGAAAGGAAATTAGCAGGAACTATAACAAAACGAAATGTTTGATTATCAATAAAATCACGGGCATTTAATAAATTAAAAGAACCTCTTGCAGTAATTACGAAATCTAATTTACTAAAATCAAAATAATAATCTATAACATCACCATTATTAAAATAAATTGTTCTCGGTATTAATTGCCAAACAGGAGTAGTTGAATTAATAACATCTGTTAATCTATAAACCAAAACAGATTCATCATCATATAAATTATCTCCAATTTCAAATATAAAAGTACTTTTCAAATTATACTCATTATCAGCAACTCTGCCTAAATCTACATTTTTAATTTCGAAAATTTGAGGCATAAGAGCTGGCCCTGGAGGCCCTTCTGGTCCTTCACAACTAGAAAATGCGACTAATCCTATAATCGCAAAAAGTGTAATTATCTTTTTCATGTTTTTTTATTTTTAAGTTTTTATACATAAAGGTATTCCAAAAATCAAACCAAAAAAAATAATCAGTACTTATTTATTCTATAAATATCAAAAAAAACAACACAACATTCTGATATTCAATATTAAACAAATTAAATATTCAGTGTTTTTTTTACAGAATATTCTCTTTTAATTTACTGCAACACCATTTTTAGCCAGAACTTTACTAAAATACAATACATGATAAGGCAATGCATTTTCCCAATATTCCCATGTATGTGCTCCTGGTCTTTCGGTATAATCGTGGGCTACTTTATTATACAACAATCTTCGGTGTAATTCACGATTAGGCTCTATCAGAAAATCATCTACTCCGCAATCTATAATTAAAGCTAGCTTATTGGCTTTTATTTTATCTACCATTCCCAAAACGGCATTTTGTTTGTACAGTTCAACATCATTGCTTTTATCTCCAAAAACGGGGTGCATTAGCTTTACAACCTCAGTCGCTGAATCTCGATTTAACATAACGCCCATATCTACAGCCCCACTCATGCTTCCGGCTGCACAAAATAAATCAGGATGCTTAGCCGATAAGGACAATGCGCCATGTCCTCCCATAGAAAGTCCCGAGATTACTCTTCCCTTTCTATCGGTAATAGTTCGATATGTTTTGTCTATTTTCTGAATTACTTCTTTGGTGATATACGTTTCAAACTGGCTTTCTTTATTTACTGGACTATCCAAGTAAAAACTAAACGTTTCCCCTTCTGGCATTACGATTATCAAATTGTATTGATCGGATAAATTTTGTACTAGTTTTTTATCTGGTGTACTTTTTAGCCAATCTCCAAAATGCCCATAGGCGCCATGCAATAAATACAATACTGGAAATGATGCTTTGCTTTTGGCATACGAATTGGGCAAAACAACTGCCGCTTTATACGTTTTTCCCATCGCTGCACTTGGTATTTGTAGCGTGTCTACTTTGGCTCCGTAAGACAAAAAAGAACTGCACAAAAAAGCAGCTATCAATACAATTTTAAAGTTTTTCATTTTTTTTAAGGTTCTGAGTTGCTAAGCCTCTAAGATATAAAAAAAGAGGTAAAGGTTTTAGAAAAGGAACAAAGGCTCAAAGGGACAAAGGTTAAAAAGAAGGTTCTGAGATACTGAGGTGCTTAGTTCCGATAGCTATCGGAACTAAGGTTTGGATTGAGCATAAAGTAACTACACTATTGCCTTTATAAAAAAATCTCCACAAGAAACGTGACACTTTACTGCCTGTTTCTTGCGGAGATTACTCATCTGTCTGAAAAATAAGTTTATATATAAAATTACGGTTACTTTGTGTTCACTCCTCTTTAACAAAGACGCACTGCAGTGCTTCTCTACAGAAAACCTTTGAACCTCGGAACTTCTTTTTAACTTTTCGATTCATTAAGAAAGACGCACTGCGGTTCGCGTCTACAGAAAACCTTTGCACCTTTGCACCTTTGCACCTTTGCACCTCAGTACCTCAGAACCTTTTTTTAACCTTTGAGCCTCAAAAAAGTTACCAAATCACCACACGTAAACTATCTGGTTGATACATTTTATCCCCTTTTTTCACATTAAATGCTTTATAAAATTCAGGCATATTACTTAATGGTCCGTTTACTCTAAATTGCTCTGGAGCATGTACATCGGTCATGATTTGATTAATTTTAGATTCATCTCTTCTATTGATCATCCAAGAATAAGCATAAGAAAGGAAGTAACGCTGATCTGGTGTTAATCCGCTAATTTTCTCATTGTTTTTATACTGAGCTGTTTTCTTAAATGCCTCGTAACCTACTACAACACCACCTAAATCGGCAATATTTTCTCCTTGTGTTGCTTCACCGTTAACGTGCTTACCTAATACAGTAAACTTATTATACTGATCTACAATCAACTTCGTTTTTGCTTTAAATTTTTTCAAATCTTCGGCAGTCCACCAATTATTTAGGTTTCCTTTTTCGTCATATTGACTTCCTTGATCATCAAAACCATGTGTGATTTCATGTCCAAAGAAAGAACCTCCAAGAATTCCGTATAATATAGCATCATCAGGCATTCTTCCTTCATAACCCGGAACGATCGTATTACAAGCCGGAATCACAATTTCGTTATTACTCGGATTATAATACGCATTATACGTTTGTGGCTGCATGCTCCATTCGTTTCTATCTACAGCTTTACCATATTTGTTTACCATATCATTGTAATGCCAAGAATTGGCTCTCATTACATTTCCACAATAAGAATTCTTATCGACAGCAAGTTTACTCATATCCTTCCATTTATCTGGATAACCTACTTTCATAACGATTTTATTCAATTTTTGTAATGCTTTCTCTTTTGTTGTGTCGCTCATCCAATCTAATTTCTTGATATGTAAAGCAAATACGTCACGTATATTATTACCTATTTCCAATAATTTTTCTTTCACGCCTTTTGGCATATATTCAGCTACATATACCTGCCCTATTAATTCGCCTAAGTAACTGTTTGTTTGTCCAACAACTCTTTTCCAACGTGGTTTTTGAGTACTTACTCCGTTCATTACAGTCGAAAAGAATTTGAAGTTTTGCTTCTCTACATCGGCATTTAGGTATTCGGCATAAGAATTAACCAAATTCCATTTAAGATATGTTTTCCAGTCCTCAATAGGATATGTTTTTAATAATTTATTCAATGAAGCAAAAAACTCTGGTTGCCCTACAATTACCGAATCAGCTTTGGCAATACCCAAAACTGGCAAGACTGCTTTCCAATCAATGTTTGGAGTCGTTTTGCTAAATTGTTCAACAGTAAGTTTGTTGTAGTTTTTTATAGGATCTCTAAGCTCTTCTAGTTTACGAGATGATTTTGCCAGATCAGTTTCTAGCTTCATGATAGTTGCAGCACTTTTAGCAGCCGTAGCTTCGTCCTCGCCTGTAAATTTCATCATCGTTTTAAGATGCGTTAGATACTCCTTACGAATAGACTCATTTCGCTTATCAGTATCAAGATAAAAGCCTCTTTCATCCATCCCTAATCCGCCCTGTCCAAAAAACAACGCATATTTTGTGCTTATTTTATCATCCTGACTTACATAAAATGAAAAGCCCGGACTAGCTCCAATAGTTTGTAAATGCGCTATAGAATTTACCAAAGAAGGAACATCTTTTATAGCAGCAATTTTTTTCATTTCGCTATTAAGCGGAGACAATCCTGCTTTTTCGATAGCAATCGTATCCATACCCGAAGCATAAAAACCGCCTATTTTTTGTTTGTTACTTCCTTTTGCAGCCGATTCATCTGCGGCCGATTTTTCGCAAATCGTTTTTATTTGTTCATTAATTGTATCCATAACAATCCTCCCAATACCATTACTACTATCGGTACTTGGAATCGGATTTTTCTTAAACCAACCATTATTGGCATAATTAAAAAAATCATCTGCTGGATTAATCGTTGTATCACGATTGGTTATTAAGGGATCCGGAAATACTGCTGGTTCTTTTTTGCCACAGCTTGAAACAACTATTCCCGTAAGAGTAAATACGATAAGTGTTCTAAATAAATTCATGAAGGTTATAATTTTGATTGTTTGATTAAATCTAACTAATTGATGCTTGTTTGTTACAATATTGAAAAACAAGAATGTAAATATAATTTTTTCTTACATACAAAATGATGTAGATTTATTTTTTTAGCCACAGCTACCGAAGAGTTTTCGGCTGGAACTTATTTCTTAAAAGAGCTATTTTTTCTTTTAAAAGAGTGCTAAATATTCAAAAACAAGACATTTATCTAAATCTTTTTTGCTTTAAAATCATTTTTTATACGCCAATTACTACAAAATCGCAAAGTGTTGATTAAAAAAAGTGATAAAATAAAATCCAAAGCCGCTATAAATCCGTATATAATCACAGGTCGAGCAGAAACACTTTTAAATCAATGACTTAGACCATAAATTTAACATAAAAAATATTTTGCAGTTAACAAACTATTTGTAGTTTTGCGCACCGCGATTTGAAAATTAAAACAAAAAACAAAGACATGAAGAAGATTTTAGGATTAAGCTTAGTATTGGTTATTTTTTTGACAACGATGAGTACTTATGCAATTGATGGAAAGGGAGATTATATTTTAAATATAAAAACCGGAAATGGCAAAGTAGTTAGTTTTACCTTAAACGGGGAACAAAAATCAAGTTTTTCAATTTTTGACAACGAGAATCATTTGATATACAAAGGAATAGCTACTAATGAATTAGAAATTTCAAAAACATTAAGCTTAGAAGCATACCCTGCAGGAACGTACTACCTTGAATTACAGAACAATGCTAAGAAAGTAAAACACGAAATTGTTGTAAAATCTTCTAAAGCAAACAAAACAACTGACGAAACGGTTAATCAAAGTCCAGCTTTTCGTCGTTAATTTAGCAACTTTTTGCAAAGCAAGACAATTACTATTTTAGTTATTACAAACAAACCCCAACTCTCTAGAGAATTGGGGTTTGTTTTTTTCTTATTCGCTCTTTGCTATTAAAATAAAGCTTACTTAAACAAGTTTTTAATATCATCCTGAACTCCAAAAATATCTGTTATGGTATACAAACCCACCGGTTCATCTAAATGGGTATTAGAAGGTGGAGTTTCAACACAAGCTGCGATTAATTTGATTTGATTTGCCAAGTCTGGTAAAAATTTAATTCCTGCAACCGAAAATTTAGAAACTCGTGTGACACCACTGTCATACATTCTTCCTTTTGCTTTTATTTTTTCTAATGCTTCAATTTTAGGAACATTATCAAATATCTTATCATAAAACTCAAGTATCGGACTTTCATTTGGGCGTTCGTGGCTATGTATATAGGCACAGAAATATTGTTTCCCTAATTGAATAGAAATTACATCCTTCGGTCTGTAAAAAGTAATATTATCTGGAGATGATGGTATTCGTTTTAATTCAGTCGCTTTAGAATTTATAAAAGCTTTTATCTCAGCTGTTTTTCTAAAAAAATCATCACTTAAAACAACTTCTTTATTTAAATCATCAATCGCATCTATTGCCTTTTCGTTGATTATTTCATCTGCTAGCCCATATTTATGAAGCGTTAATGCTAAAGCGATATAGGCTTTACGTTTATAATTAATTGTCACTTCTGAACTATCCGCTTCTAATATGCAATTCCAGCGCAGTACCATTTTAGGAAGTATATAATTAGTCAGATTGGCAGCTATTTCTTTATCATGCTTGGCGTACCTCATCACAGTACCAGTAAGTCTTGCCAAATCCTCATCAATATTTTGAACTAATGATTTTGCAGCCAGTTTATCTAAGATTTGTTGATGTGTCATAATTTCTAATTTTTTCCAAACTTAAAAATAATAAGTAATTCTTTTAAATCTTTCCTCTCATAAAAAACAAGAAAATAACAACAAAAAAACAGCTCTAGATGGAGCTGTTTTTTTTTAAATTAAATCTTTATCGAGAATATTATTTTCCTTTTAGTAATTTTTCTAAATATTCGATTTTATCCTTTTCGGCTTGAAGCAAACGCTCGTAAAGTTTTTTATTTTCTTCTACTGTTTCCATTAGTTTATCTAACGGATTGAATGTACAGTTATTAAGTCCAAAATAGTTGTTAGGACTTTCATTGAAAGTATTAAAATAATTAATCACACCTTCTTCAGAAAAATTCTTGATGGCATCAACCGTAACTCCAAGTGCTTTTGCTACTTCGATCAGTTTTTCTTCGTCTATTGTTTCACTGTTTTCTATAGCAGATACAGCCTGTTGGTTAGTTCCTAAAGCTTGCGCCAAAGCTTCCTGTTTCATATCACGAAGTTCACGAATACGGCTAATTTTTCGCCCTATATGATTTGGTTTTGTAAGTGTGCTCATAATTCAAAGATAATAATTAAGTATAATAAATGGCAATATGTAAAAAACATATTTAGCGGCGTACAATACAGCAAAAAATGATTTGATACCGCACAATCTATTTCTTTCTTGCAGCGAATTAAACAAAAGTACAATTTTTCTTATAATAAATTTATAAAAGTCAAATTATAAAACGATTAACAATTCTAACTAAAACACATACAATCATGGAAACCAATGAAACTAAAACTTTAGAGCATCTTAGAAAATTAACCACCTTACATTTTCAGACATTAAAACCTGTAGGCAACAAATCAAAAGCTTATGTCGCTCAAATTAAGTTCGTAAATTATTATGATTTGGGTTGTGTTATTACCGATATGATAAAATTATGCATTTTAGCACTCGATGAGGAAACTCATAAATTTTCTGAGAAAAACAAAAATGAAGTCATTAATGTAAGTCTGATTTTAGAAACCGTTCTGCAGCTGTTCCCTATGGATGAATTAGAGTTTTTAAGTGATGTTAGTGAGATGGTTGGTGAAGATTCTTAGAGTGTTAACTAATAAACAGGAGCTATGAAGTGTTTATATGCTTGCGCGAGGGGAGATGGTTGGTGGCGAATGAATATAATGTTTTAACTTTCGTTGATATGAAAAAAGAGATTACGCTGAAAACAACCACAATATTGTCATTTCGACGAAGGAGAAATCTTCACAAGTAACTCCGTAACGAAAGTTCAATTTTAGTCGAGCTTCTCGCGAATATTTCTCGCTATATTCTGCTTCAAATTTATCTTTTTGATTCTCTTTGCCGATTATTGGAATGGGTGCAAAGTCGGAAGACTTAGCACAGCAATTGCGAACACACCGTGGAGCGGATGTGTTGCTTTTAATTAACAATAATTTCTTTAAATTTCTGGACCAATGAATCTACTGAAATTTGGAAAGGAATATTTCGATTTGAAATAGCGCTAATTTTTTCATGTAAAATATTATTTGCTTGATTTTTTGCCTCCTCCAAATCAGTTGTATTTATCCCTTTATGATCTTGCATACGAAATAAATGATCGTTAATAATTTCTTCAAATCGATTATTTATTTCTTTCAAATATGGTGTCCAAACAATTAAGGTATCAATATCAATTACAGTTAAACCTTTAATGATATTTGGATCATACTTATCCTTTAATCTTTCTTTTACAATTTCCAAGTACCAATTATTTAATCTATAGTTTATTCCTGGAGATTGAAAAATTCTATCTTGAATAATTAAAACAGGAAAAATATTTACAACATTATCTGAATTTACATATTCATCTAGTTGAAAGTTTTTATTAACAATGTCTTCAATAGAATTTACTAGCTGTCCAATACCTACAGCTTTTTTACCGTCATTAACAAATTTTTCATATAATATCGAATTAATTTCATCGATATTAGCTGATGATTTTACAGTTTTTGAAATTAAAACATCTTTATTTTCAAAAAGTAATACTGTATTATTATGACGAATGTAGTAATCTGGTTCACCATCTATTTCACGTTGAGCTTCTCTCTTTTTGTAAAAATCTTCTTTACAAAAAATATCATCTAAAATATTCTTCATCAAGAAATTTTCAGAAAATTCTTTATTGAAAAATCCAAAAAAGTCTCCATACTTTTTCTTTAAAATATCCTTACCCTCATAAATTTCTTTAAGTTTAAATTTTGCACTTTTATAAAATTTATCAACCACAAAAAAATAATTTACAATCGAAAATCTATTCTCTCCTAAAAAATAAATAGGATTATTTTTTAAATGTGTAAAATCTTCATCTAAAGCAATATCATCTGATGTCATTGAAAGCAGAAAATCCAATGATGCCTTATCATGAACTTCAAAAGTATATCCTTCTGAAATTTTAGACATTAGTAATTGACCAAATAAATATTTCATTTGAATTATAAATTCCTCTTCTGAATTTACATTAAAACTACCTAAAAACTCATTTTTTAATTCTACAAAATCTAAATTAGAATTCAAAAAATTAAATAATTCCTCAACCTTATGAATTGTACAAAAAACTAACTTTAAAAATTCGATTCCATCTTCTTCGAATAATGCCAAATCAGATTCAGGAAATTTAAGAATTAAACTAAAATCGACTAGCTTTTCGAAATTATTCTCATGTAAATTATTTAATTTTTGATGACCATTAAGCTGGCTATTAATAACAAGAAATGCTTTGAAAAGATTCATTTCATCTTCGTCAACTGAAATATATTTATTATTCAAAATTTCTTTATTAGATAGAATGTACTCAGCTAATTTTAGACCAGCATATTTAGAAATTACTATAGGCTTTTGAATAATATTATTTGCCCTTAAGTAGTCAGTAACACTTTGATTAACTTTATTATGCAAATGTAGGTTAGAAAAAAAACTATCGAAATTTGTACTTGGATTCTTACTACAAAATCCGATTAACATCAATAAAGATTTTCTCGATACATTTTTTAAATAATCTAATACTCCTTTAGGTTCTTCATCAGGAAAAACATTTTCAAACTGCAATCTTTGTACTACTTTCACCATTTTAAATAAATTATTTGTAAAACATTTAGAAATTGAAAAAATTAAATATTTGATTTACTTTTAAAAATAAAAAAATTGATTGACAATAAACCAAACAATATTCGGAAGATTTTTCTTGTTTATATATTTCAAATATAGTAGATTTAAAAATCATTTTTAATATTTAGTATTTTATAATGGTATGAAAAAGCTTCCCCTCTAAGAAGTATTCGTAATTACTTTGCGAAATCTCCCGACTTCTCACCCGGTGCTATATTTCTTTCGTTCCAAAATTATTTTTTTGATTCTCTATGCGGATTATTGGAATGGGTACAAAGTCGGGAGACTTCGCACAACAATCATCTAATTTTATAAATCAACACTTCGAAGAGCTGGAGCGACTATGTCAGAGTTTAAGAAGTAGATTGTTCTCATACTCTAACTTTGATTTTGGAATGTATTTGCGACAAAACTTTATTTGCCTCTTTACTTTCTATTTTTCTTATATTAACAATATATCCTTCAATTACTTCTGAAGAACTAGCACTCACCTCAATACCACTAGCTATAATCCTATTAACTCTTTCAAGATCGGCTACAATGTTTTTTTGAAGATCTGTAAAATTCAACTCGCAAGCTGATTTATCGTTCATAAACCATTGACAAAAGTCTGCGTATTTTGATACCGAAGCAATTGAATAATACACATACATCGAAGTATTTCCTCTTGCACGACTACTTCGAGCAGTCTCTTTGAGAAGTGTTGCAGTTTCTGTATAAAACTCAATCTGTA
The DNA here is from genome assembly GCF_020991525.1 of Flavobacterium sp. EDS. Lineage (NCBI taxonomy): Bacteria > Pseudomonadati > Bacteroidota > Flavobacteriia > Flavobacteriales > Flavobacteriaceae > Flavobacterium > Flavobacterium sp. EDS. The sequence continues at coordinate 692,581 of NZ_JAJMOZ010000001.1, read as the reverse complement.
AGTCCCCAAGTTTATCAATTACAGCTTGTCCCTCTTTCTTTGTAGCTTGGATTTCATTCTTCAATTCAGTTGAAATTAAATCAAACTTGGCAACAACATTTTGATATGTAAAAAATCCAATAACTGCGACAACCAATCCAAAGACGACTAATATTAGATTTGTATCATGAGACTGTTGCAGTATATAATAATCCTCTTTAAAAGATTTTTCAGAATTTAAGTCTTTAGTATCTACCTTAGAATATTTTACTAGGGTGTTAATTCTAGTTTCTAGCACTTCATTATTGTGATAGTTAATTGCTGTTAAGATTACAACGGTAAACAATATAACAGAAAAAACAGCTGTAGAAATATATTTTCGCATTTGTTTATTTTTCTGACGAAAATAGCAAAAAAATATTATCACAAACTACTTTAACATTTAAAACAAAAATTGTTTCTCAAACTTTTTCTTTTCATCTTTAATCTAGAAAAAAATAATCTTCCGTCCTTTGTGGAGACAGTTGTCTAAAATACTTTCCCATTTTGTAATTTTACTTTTACACCTATTTATATGTATTTCGAATCAAAATTTAAGTTTAGATTATTAATATTTATGCTTTTCTACATATATAAGAATACAATTAAAACAAAAAAAACCTCCCGTTTCTGAGAGGTTTTCCTAAATCTATAAAATCGTAATAATTACATATTCCTTCTATACTGTCCTCCTACTTCAAACAATGCCGAAGTAATTTGACCTAACGAACATACTTTAGTCGCTTCCATTAAATGAGCGAATAAGTTTTCGTTTTTAATAGCTGCATCTTGTAAGGTATTAAGATGGTCTTTAACCGATTCTTTATGATACTCATGTAAGTTGTTCAACATATCTATCTGATATTGTTTTTCTTCTTCGGTTGCACGAATAACCTCTGCTGGAATAACTGTTGGTGATCCTTTTGAACTCAGGAAAGTATTTACACCTACAATTGGGAAATCTCCGTTATGTTTTAAGGTTTCGTAATACAAACTTTCCTCCTGAATTTTAGAACGTTGGTACATGGTTTCCATTGCACCAAGAACTCCTCCACGCTCCGTAATACGGTCGAATTCTTGTAAAACAGCCGCTTCTACTAAATCGGTTAATTCTTCGATTATAAATGAACCTTGTATTGGGTTTTCGTTTTTGGCTAATCCTAATTCTTTATTAATAATCAATTGTATTGCCATTGCACGACGAACTGATTCTTCGGTAGGTGTTGTAATTGCCTCATCATATGCATTGGTATGCAATGAATTACAGTTGTCATAAATTGCATATAATGCTTGCAATGTGGTACGAATATCATTAAAATCAATCTCTTGTGCGTGCAATGAACGCCCAGAAGTCTGAATATGGTATTTAAGCATTTGTGCTCTTTCGTTTGCACCATATTTAATCTTCATGGCTTTTGCCCAAATTTTACGTGCTACACGACCAATAACTGCATATTCTGGATCTACTCCATTCGAGAAAAAGAAGGATAAGTTGGGTCCGAAATCGTTGATGCTCATTCCGCGGCTCAAATAGTATTCTACGTAAGTGAAACCATTAGAAAGCGTAAATGCCAATTGCGTAATTGGGTTGGCTCCTGCCTCTGCAATATGATATCCTGAGATAGAAACTGAATAAAAATTACGTACGTTTTGCGTAATAAAATATTCCTGAACGTCTCCCATTAATCGTAAAGCAAATTCGGTAGAGAAGATACAAGTATTTTGTGCCTGATCTTCTTTAAGAATATCGGCTTGAACCGTTCCACGTACTTGCGAAAGCGTCTTGGCTTTAATATCATTATATACATCCAAAGGTAAAACCTCATCACCAGTAACTCCCAGAAGCATTAATCCTAAACCATTATTTCCTGCTGGCAAATCGCCTTGGTATTTAGGTCTTGTGATTCCTTTTGCTGCGTATAATTTGGTGATTTTTTGTTCTACTTCTTTTTCTAAATCATTGGCTTTAATGTAATATTCACATTGCTGATCGATTGCTGCATTCATAAAGAATCCAAGCAACATTGGCGCTGGGCCATTTATTGTCATACTCACTGATGTTAAAGCATGAACTAAATCGAAACCTGAATATAGCTTTTTGGCATCATCCAGACAACAAATAGAAACTCCGGCATTTCCGATTTTACCATAAATATCTGGTCGTACATCGGGATCATTACCATATAATGTTACACTATCAAAAGCTGTCGAAAGACGTTTTGCAGGCAATCCCGCGCTCACATAATGAAAACGCTTGTTGGTTCTTTCTGGTCCACCTTCTCCCGCAAACATACGTGATGGATCTTCTCCCTCACGTTTAAAAGGATACAATCCTGATGCAAACGGAAATTCTCCTGGAACATTTTCCTGCAAACACCAACGCAAGATATCTCCCCAAGCTTCGTATTTAGGTAAAGCTATTTTTGGGATTTGCTGGTGCGATAAACTTTCGGTATGTGTGGCTATTTTTATTTCCTTATCACGAACTTTAAAGCTGTAAACAGGATTTTTATATTTATTTACTTTCTCATCCCAAGTTAGGATCATCTCCCAATTGTATGGATCTAAATCCATTTTTACCTTATCGAATTGATTTAGTAAAAGATTTAAAAAGACTCTATTTTCGTCAAGTCCTTCGACTCCGCTCAGGATGACACTATTGTCGTCGATTCCCGCTTTGGTAATCACAGGAATTTTGCCCGTAACACTTTCGATGGTTTTAAAAATACCGTATAATTTTTGTGCTACTTGTTGTTGTGACAAAGCAGTTTGATCATATTTACGGTTGTTCTCTGCAATTTCAGATAAATATCGTGTTCTGTGTGGTGGAATTACGAATATTTTCTCGCTCATTTCACGAGTAATTTCGAAAGTCGATTTTAAATCTGATTCGGTTTTTTCGACAATTTTATCCATGATAGATTTATACAGCGTATTCATCCCCGGATCATTAAACTGCGAAGCAATTGTTCCAAAAACAGGCATATCGTCAGGATTTTTATCCCAAAGATTATGATTGCGCTGGTATTGTTTTTTTACATCACGTATGGCATCTAGCGCTCCACGTTTGTCAAATTTATTTAATGCTACTAAATCGGCAAAATCAAGCATGTCGATTTTTTCTAATTGTGTTGCAGCTCCAAATTCTGGTGTCATTACATATAAGGATACATCAGAATGATCCATAATCTCTGTATCTGACTGACCGATTCCCGAAGTTTCTAAAATGATGATATCATATTTAGCCGCTTTAAGAACCTGAATCGCTTCGGCAACATATTTAGACAAAGCCAAATTTGATTGACGAGTTGCCAACGAACGCATATAAACTCTGGAATTATTAATTGCGTTCATTCGGATTCTATCTCCTAAAAGTGCTCCACCAGTTTTACGTTTCGATGGATCTACAGATACGATTCCGATAGTTTTTGTTGGAAAATCGATTAAAAAACGACGAACCAATTCATCTACTAATGAAGATTTTCCTGCTCCACCAGTTCCTGTAATTCCTAGTACAGGAATTTTAGAAGTAGCATTGTTTTTATGTATTTTATCAAAAACAGGCTTTGCAATTTCTGGAAAATTCTCTGCTGCAGAAATCAAACGTGCAATTGCAGTTGGATTTTTATCTTCGATATGATCTATTTCATTTGTAAGTTTATCTCCAATAGGATAATCAGAACGTTCTACCAAATCATTAATCATTCCTTGTAATCCCAAAGAACGCCCATCATCTGGAGAATAAATTCTTGTGATTCCGTATTCGTGCAGTTCTGCAATTTCGCTTGGCAAAATTACTCCACCTCCACCACCGAAAATTTTGATATGCCCAGCTCCTTTTTCGTGAAGCAAGTCATACATATATTTAAAATATTCGTTGTGACCACCTTGATACGAGGTTAGTGCAATAGAGTTTGCATCTTCCTGAATGGCTGTATTTACAACTTCTTCAACACTTCGATCGTGACCTAAATGAATTACCTCAACTCCTGTGGATTGAATAATACGGCGCATGATATTTATTGCCGCATCATGTCCATCAAAAAGTGATGCAGCGGTAACAATTCTTACTTTATTTTTAGGAATATAAGGTATTTGTGGTTCCATTTTGAGAATATGATAATTTTAGGAGAGCAATTTACAAAAAAATTTAATGATTCTTGAATCTAGTTTTAATCCTTATTAAAAAAATATTCATTTAAAATAATCTTAAAATGTATTTTTAAAGCTTAAATTTTACTTTATAGCTTTTTTCGTATATATTTGTATAAAATTTAAAGTTAATTACTAATTTAAGTCATAATAATATCACAAAAAATAACATTTTTCATAGTAACGCTTAGCAACCTAGTTTTAAAGAAATACATAAATCCTATAAATATCCTAACAGCTGTCTTCATTAAAAGTATGATAATGGCGTATTTTAAGATTTAAAAGGCTTATCAAAAAAAAGTAATTCTTTATAAGAAAACAGTTAGCGTAAGAATAGATTTTGCATTAATTACCATTCTCCCTCTCATCGTGCTATTCTCACTTATTGATTTTGTTTTTAGTATCCCTAACTAAAAACAAGATTATTATAACGTATCGGTTTTTTATAATCTATAACAGCCATAAACACTAATTACCAAAGGCACATTTGCTTTTAAAATTTGGCTAATAGCTTATAGAACTGATATTGTTTTATAGTCAATTCATAAAAAATAATATCTCACGCTATAACAAATAGCAATTATAAAAATACCAGAAATGAGAAAATTCGATTTAAAAGCATTTAATAAACATAAAAAAGACAGTGCTATTTATTGCCGATATATCAAAATAAATAATAATGGAAACACCATAGAAACTTATCTTGTGGCAAACAAAGATTCCTATCAGGAAACTATTACTTATTTAAATACTCCAATAATAAAAAGATATATGTACGATAAGTACACATTAAATATGACAAAAGAAGTTACCAGTTTTTATGATTGCATTATAGGTTTCCGAAAAGAATATAATGATGAAGGCGTACTTATAAAAGAGATAAATTACGATAGCCCATATGCCTTTAGTTGGCAAGATCTGGTACAAAAAATGAAATTGGAATATGATATTGATTTAATGGATAAGTTGGACCAGATTAAAAATAACAATTGTGTATCGTCTGTATCCAGAAATCCTAAATTAATGCAATATGATATTCGTATTCCATGCGAAAATATTCCACATGGTATTCCTGAAGAAAGATTTGAAATCGATGCCACTACAGGCGAAGTAATCACTCATATTAAGAACAGAGGAAAAACATATCCAAATGCCAACAAATAACCAATATTATCTTTGGCTTCTAGTTGTTTTTACATTACAGTTAACTCTCCTGATACAAAACCATCTTTCCTAGCCTAGCCCCGATGGAAACGATATCCCGCACTTTTTGGGGTGCGGATTTAGTGTACAGCGGGAACATTGTTAGTAATAAAACAAAATGTTTCTGCTCCTAAAATAAAATTGTGGCTTTGTTTTTGAATAAGTAGTATTTTTGAAACTTATAAAATTACTATTTAATGAAAAAGATTTTACTTTTAACACTTGCATTTTCTATTACATCTTATGCACAAGTGCAAGAAACGCTAAACAAATTACCTCAATTATCTTCAAAATTATCTGGCCTTGGCCGTGTTGATATTGCTTCGGGATTGAAAGAAGCTCTAGACAAAGGAATAGCGAAACAAGTAACAAAATTAACGGCTACTGATGGTTTTTATAAAAATGAAGCTGTAAAAATTCTAATGCCAGAGGAATTACAAAAAGTAGATGCTACTTTACGAAAATTCGGTCTTGGATCTCTTGCAGACGAAGGAATTAAGGTATTGAATCGCGCTGCCGAAGATGCTGTAAAAGAAGCGACACCGATATTTGTTTCGGCTGTAAAAAACATGTCGATTAATGATGCTAAATCTATTTTATTAGGTAACGAAAACGCAGCAACTACCTATTTAGAATCTAGTACTACTACTTCATTATACAGCAAATTCAACCCTGTTATTAAAGAATCTTTTAGTAAAGTTGGTGCAGATGAAATCTGGTCGAATATTATTACTAAATACAATAGTCTTCCGCTTGTAAAAAAGGTGAATACTGACTTGACCGATTACACCACTAAACAAGCTCTTGCTGGTGTTTTTAAAATGATCGCTGTAGAAGAAAAAACAATTAGAACTGATATTAACGCAAGAACTTCTCCTTTATTGAAAAAAGTATTTGCGATGCAAGATAAAAAGTAATCTAACAAATAAACAGCTAACCAACTAACCAAAAAACTACAATGCAAAAAATAACTTTTCTCATTCACTGCAAAGACCAAAAAGGTATTATTGCTGCTGTGACTAATTTTATTCTGAAAGTGGAAGGAAACATTACCTACATTGACCAGCATGTTGATGTGGAGCAAAATGTGTTTTTTATGCGACTCGAATGCGAATTAACCAATCGAAGCATTGCCATTGAGGATATAAAAACAGATTTCAAGGACTCTATTGCATCCAACTTTGAGATGTCATGGGAATTATACAATCAGGAGCAAAAGCCTAAAATGGCATTGTTTGTTTCTAAATATGACCATTGTTTATTTGATATTCTTGGACGCTATAGTGCTGATGAATTAGGTGTTGAAATCCCTGTAATCATTAGTAACCATAATGATTTAAGAGCGATTGCTGAACGTTTTGATATTCCGTTTCACTTTGTTCCGTTTACCAAAGACACTAAAGAAGAGGGGGAAAAGCAACAACTCGCATTGCTAAAAAAATATGATATCAACTTTATTGTATTAGCACGCTATATGCAAATTATCACTCCTGGGTTAATTGATCTTTACAAAAACAAAATCATAAATATCCATCACTCTTTTTTACCTGCATTTCCGGGAGCTAAACCGTACCATTCGGCTTTTAAAAGAGGAGTGAAAATTATTGGAGCAACAAGCCATTATGTAACCGAAGAACTAGATGAAGGCCCGATTATAGAACAAGATATCGCTCGTGTTTCGCACATCCATTCGGTAGATGATTTTATCATGAAAGGACGCGACCTGGAACGTATCGTACTGGCTAGAGCTATAAAACTACATGCCGAGCGCAAAACAATGGTTTATAGCAATAAAACGGTGGTTTTTTCTTAAATCCCTAAGTCGCTAAGGTTCTAAGGTTCTGAGTTTTTAATTTTTGAAGTTATTTTAGCTCGCAGATTTAAAATTGTTTCAGGTTTCAAGTTTCAAGTTTCAAGTTTTAAGTTTTAAGTTTTAAGTTTTAAGTTTCAAGTTTCAAGTTTGAATATCTTAGAACCTCAGCGCCTTTGTCGCTTTGCAACTCAGAACCTATTTTTTTAGCTCGCAGATTTAGCAGATTCGGCAGATTTCATACTACTCCCTTTTTTTGAATCATCATAAAAAATAAACCCGACAGATTTTAAATAAATGTCGGGTTTTGTTTTATGCAAGTTTTGTGTCTTTCTTCAAGTCTAAAAAAACTCAGAACCTTTGAGCCTTTGCAACTTTGAACCTTTGTCGCTTTAACCTTTGTAGCTCTGAACCTATTTTTTTAGCTCGCAGATTTAAAAAAGTTTCAAGTTTTAAGTTTCAGGTTTGAATATCTTAGAACCTCAGCGCCTTTGTCGCTTTGCAACTCAGAACCTTTGTAGCTCTGAACTTATTTTTTTAGCTCGCAGATTTAGCAGATTCAGCAGATTTCATATTGCTTCCTTTTTTTGAATCATCATAAAAAATAAACCCGACAGATTTTAAATAACTGTCGGGTTTTGTTTTATGTAAACTTTGAGTCTTTTCTTTAAGTCTAAAAAAACTTAGAACCTCAGCAACTCAGAACCTTTGCAACTTTATAGCTTTGAACCTATTTTTTTAGCTCGCAGATTTAAAATTGTTTCAAGTTTCAGGTTTCAAGATCTTAGAAGCTTAGCCCTTTATCGCTTTGCAACTCAGAACCTTTGAGCCTTTGCAACTTTGAGCCTTTGTCGCTTTGAACCTATTTTTTTAGCTCGCAGATTTAAAATTGTTTCAAGTTTCAGGTTTCAAGATCTTAGAAGCTTAGCCCTTTATCGCTTTGCAACTCAGAACCTTTGAGCCTTTGCAACTTTGAACCTTTGTCGCTTTGAGCCTATTTTTTTAGCTCGCAGATTTAGCAGATTCGGCAGATTTTGAACCTTTTCTTTAAGTCTAAAAAAAACTTAGAACCTTAGGATCTCAGCAACTCAGAACCTTTGAGCCTTTGTAGCTCTGAACCTATTTTTTTAGCTCGCAGATATAGCAGATTCGGCAGATTTCATATTGCTTCCTTTTTTTGAATCATCAAAAAAAATAAACCCGACAGATTTTAAATAACTGCCGGGTTTTGTTTTATGCAGATTTTGGACCTTTCTTTAAGTCTAAAAAAACTCAGAACCTTAGAACCTCAGCAACTCAGAACCTTTGAGCCTTTGTAGCTCTGAACCTATTTTTTTAGCTCGCAGATTTAAAATTGTTTAAAGTTTCAGGTTTCAAGATCTTAGAAGCTTAGCCCTTTATCGCTTTGCAACTCAGAACCTTTGTAGCTTTGAACCTTTCTTTAAGTCTAAAAAAACTTAGAATCTCAGCAACTCAGAACTTTTGTAGCTTTGAACCTTTGTAGCTTTGAGCCTCAGCAACTCTGAACCTTTGTCGCTTTGAGCCTTTGTTGCTTTGAACCTCAGCAACTCAGAACCTTTGTAGCTTTGAACCTTTAAGCCTCTGCAACTCTAAAAAAAAATTATCTCACTTCTATCAACAATCTTGGATCACTAAAGTTATTTACTTCATCCATTGTCATTCCTAATGCGTTTGCTACACCTTCTCCATAAGCTGGATCGGCTTTAAAGCAGTTACGAATGTGCCTTACTTGAATAAATTTTTGTGCTCCTCCTACTTGTGCTGCTGTGTTTTTAAACAAAAACTGTTTTTTATCATCGGTCATTAAGCGGAATAACTTTCCTGGTTGAGAGAAATAATCATTATCATCTTCTCTAAAATTATGAGCGTATGCATCTCCATGAATGGACAATGGCGGTTCTTTGTATTCTGGTTGTTCCTGCCATTTACCGAAACTATTTGGCTCATAATGTTTTTTACTTCCGTAATTTCCATCTACACGCATAGCGCCATCACGGTGGAAACTATTCACTGGACATTTGGCTGCATTAACAGGAATCTGTGCATTGTTTACTCCTAAACGATAACGGTGTGCATCTCCATAAGAAAACAAACGAGCTTGTAACATTTTATCTGGCGAATATCCGATTCCTGGAACTATATTCGCAGGATTAAAGGCTGCTTGCTCTACTTCGGCAAAATAGTTATCTGGATTTCTGTTTAATTCAAATTCCCCTACTGGGATAAGTGGAAAATCTCCTTTTAACCAAACTTTTGTTAAGTCGAATGGATGGTATTTATACGTTTTAGCTTGCTCCTCGGTCATGATTTGCACAGATAATTTCCATTTTGGAAAATCTTTTCTTTCGATAGCTTCAAACAAATCTCTTTGGTGGCTTTCTCTGTCGTTTCCAACTAGTTTTGCCGCTTCTTCATCGGATAGGTTTTCAATTCCTTGTTGTGTTACAAAGTGAAATTTAACCCAATGTCTTTCATTTTTATCATTGATAAAACTAAAGGTATGGCTTCCGAATCCGTGCATCTGACGATATGATTTAGGAATACCTCTATCACTCATTACAATTGTTACTTGATGTAAAGCCTCAGGAAGTAGTGTCCAGAAATCCCAATTGTTATCGGCACTTCTTAAATTTGTTTGTGGATCACGTTTTACTGCGTGATTTAAGTCTGGAAATTTCATCGGATCACGGAAAAAGAATACAGGGGTATTGTTTCCTACTAAATCCCAATTTCCTTGATTAGTATAGAACTTCATGGCAAAACCACGAATATCTCTTTCTGCATCGGCAGCACCTCTTTCACCTGCTACAGTTGAAAAACGAACAAACATGTCTGTTTTTTTTCCTATTTCAGAAAAGATATCGGCTTTAGTATATTGAGTAATATCATGAGTTACGGTAAATGTTCCGTATGCAGCAGATCCTTTAGCATGCATTCTTCTCTCAGGAATTACCTCTCGGTCAAAATGTGCCATTTTCTCTAAAAACCAAAAATCTTGCAATAATACCGGACCACGTGGTCCTGCAGTCATTATGTTTTGATTGTCTGGTACAGGCGTTCCTGTTGCCGTGGTAAGTTTGTCTTTCGATTCCATAAGTAACAAATTTTAATGATTATATTCAAAGGTAACGTACTTGTTGTTATAAACAAAATTGATTGTTTTTATATTCCGATAGTTATATACTATTTAGCAGTATTAAATTACTGTATTTTATACATACCTAAAAGTAATCAAAAAAAGTTAACTTATGTACAACAAAGTAATAACAAAACCTTAACAGCATAACGTTGGCTTATGTCTGATCTTTGCAATGTAATAAACTGGTTATTTATTATTTTGGTTTTGGTTAGTTAAATGATTGTCGGCATCTTGGTTAGATGCCGGCTTTTTTTATGCCTTATTTTAAAAGCATACAAAATCTCGCTACCTATTGAAGTGTTAGGAATTCTTTATTTAAATATAAATTTTAAAAGTAAATTATTGCAAGCGCTCGTGCATTTGCTTAAAATAAGAGAATGCTTTTAGCAATCGGGTTCCATACCACGAAAACATTTCTCCATCTACAAAAACAGTTTTGGCATGATGCGTAAATCGTCCAATCTCGAATGCGTCTTCTTCTTTAAACGGATACGGTTCTGAGGATAACAAAACGACATCTGGATCGCCCTCTAAGCGCATTTTCTTAAGTTCTATTTCGGGATAGCGTCCTTTATCCGAATATATATTTGTAAAATGATTCAGTTTTAGCAACTCGCTTATATAATTATCCGAACCTGCTACCATAAAAGGGTTCTTCCAGATAAAATAAGCGGCTTTTTTAAATGGCTTGTCTTTTATGTAGGTTTTAAAATCTTGCAATCCAAAAACCAATTTATCATTCCATTTTTGTGCTTCAGTTCTGCAATTAAACAATTGTCCAAAATCGGTAATCATTTGAAGGTTGTCTTCTACAGTTAAAATATTGGTTACCCAAACTGGACAAATTTCTGCTAGTTTTTCAACAATTTCCTTTGTGTTTTCTTCTTTATTGCAAATGATAATATCTGGATTCAGCAATCGGATTTTCTCGTAATGCACCTTTTTAGTTCCACCAACCATTTTCTTAGTTGATTTTAAGTGATACGGATGTACACAAAACTTCGTTATCCCAACGATTTTATCTTCGAGTCCTAAATCACAGAGCAATTCGGTTTGCGAAGGAACAAGCGAGATAATTCTTTTTGGAGCAGTTTCAAAAGAATGTAATGTACCGATTTGATCTGTTAGTTGTTTCAAAAGAAAAAAATTATTAAAAAAAATTAAAGTTTCAGGTTTACTTGGTTTCAGGTTTCAAGTTTTTTTAGTTTCAAGTTTCAAGTTTCAGGTTTAACCGCGAAATTTGCTAAGCTTTATGTTCTTTGCGCATCGAGATTGCCAATCTTTGCAATCTTTTTTTAGGTGTATAACAACCTGAAACTTTAAACTTTAAACTTTTTTGCTACTCATAATCTCTTCCATCTCTTGTTGCATTTTCAGGGCTTCTTCTCTTGCCTTCTCTGCAAAGTCTGTCCCTTTAGATGCGTAGATAATAGCACGAGACGAATTAATAAGTAATCCTACTTTATCATTCATTCCGTATTTACATACCTCTGATAAGCTTCCTCCTTGTGCGCCTACTCCTGGAACTAGCAAAAAGCTATCTGGAACAATCTTACGGATTTCGGTAAAATATTCGGCTTTGGTAGCTCCTACCACATACATTAAGTTCTCGCTATTCTTCCATGTTTTAGAAGTTTCTAGAACTTGTTTGTATAATTCTGTTCCATTAGTAATTAAGGTCTGAAAATCGAATGCGCCTTCATTAGATGTTAACGCTAACATTATGGTGTGCTTGTTTTCGAATGCCAAGAAAGGCTCAACTGAGTCTTTTCCCATATATGGTGCAACTGTAACACTATCAAAATTTAAATCTTCAAAAAAAGCTTTGGCATACATGCTTGATGTATTTCCGATATCACCACGTTTAGCATCTGCAATTGTAAAAATATCTGGATGCTTCTCATTTATATAGTTGATTGTTTTTTGTAACGACAACCATCCCTTTATTCCGTAGGCTTCATAAAAAGCAGTATTGGGTTTGTAAGCAATAGCCAGATCGTGTGTTGCATCGATTATAACTTTATTAAATTCAAAAATAGGATCTTCTGTTTCTAAAAGATGTTCTGGAATTTTAGTTAAATCAACATCTAAACCGATGCATAAAAATGATTTTTTTAAAAGAATTTGTTCGTGTAGTTGTTGTGTTGTCATGCTTGTTTTTTTAGCCTTCTAATTCATAATAAATAATTCTTTTTAGAAAGTATGCAAAAATAAAAAAAGCCACTCAATTAAGAATGGCTTTTTACTATTATATTCACTTCGTTTACAAATTGCCTAAATAAACAATTTCTGTTCTTCTGTTTTCAGCTCTTCCTGCAGCTGTTTTATTTGACTTAACTGGTTTTGAAGCTCCAAATCCTTGAGAAGTTAAATTAGCAGGATTTACTCCTTTAGCAATTAAGAAATCCATAACTGCTTTTGCTCTAGCTTCTGATAATTTTTGGTTAAATTTAGGATTCCCTACATTATCAGTATGTCCGTTAATTGCAAACTTAGCATTTGGATAGTTTTTCAAAATTTCTTTGATAGCTTCTAATCTTTTTGATGTTTCTTCTTTTTTTGCTTCACTTAATGTCGCTTTACCTGTTTCAAAGAAGATTGACTTAGCTTCTACTTTCAATTGTTCTAATGTAGTTTTAGAAACTTTAGGACAACCTTTATTCTCTATCGGTCCTGCAAGTAAAGGGCATTCATCTTCGTTATCTGGAATACCATCTTTGTCTGCATCTAGAACTGGACAACCTTTATTCTCTGCTAATCCAGCAACAGTTGGACAAGCATCATCTTTATCTAAAACTCCATCTCCGTCTGTATCTGGCCAAGGGCATCCTTTATTCTCTACTGGGCCTGCAACAGTTGGACAAGCGTCAACATTATCTAATAAGGTATCTCCATCGCTATCTTTCCAAGGGCATCCTTTGTTTTCTATTGGACCCGCAACATTAGGACAAGCATCATCTTTATCAAAAACACCATCTTTATCTGCATCTGGCCAAGGACAACCATTATTTTCTACTGGTCCTGCTACTTTTCTGCAAGCATCATCTTTATCTATAACTCCATCCTCATCGGTATCCTTAAATTTCTTTTGGTAAACTGGAATTTTCATCCCAAGGTGAAAATCTGCTGCTTTTGATTCTTTTGAAACCAAATTAGTTAGCACTGAACCTGATCCAACAAAGAAAGCTCCTACTCGAATTCCTGAACCTACTTGCATTCCGCTATATTCCATCCAGGTCATTGGCACGTAAAAACTAAACCATCTGCTTTCGTAACGAGGCGTTAAACTTACTCTATTAGCAATAGTAACTGCATTAACCTTATCGGCATTAACCATATTAATGTCTCCGTTAAGATTAAGGTAGAATTTGTTATACATATTCCAATCTATATCAGCATGAATCGCTGTAGGTAAATTTGTTTTTCTTCCTTTTGTGCTTGATGTTTTATTATAATTATCATTTAAAAAATCATATATATTACCTATATCATCAATCATCTCTTGCGTAACTACTCCTGTAACATTGTACGTATCTTGTTTTGCGTTTCTATAATTTATAGATCCAATGTCTGTAACAGATAATCCAAATCGTAATTTATACTTATTTAAATCTCTAAAATTATTATCTGTCGGTTTTGCTTTGCTTAGATCATATTTATCATAATCTGGTCTCCATTCGTAAACAAGTCCTAGATCAAATCCAAATCCTTTTGAGTTAGCATCGAAATCATATTTTGAATTAGCTTCAAAATCTTGACTTGCTCCTATTGTAATTTCTCCTGTAGAAGCAAGAACACCTGCTTTAGGATTTGCAGCATTTTCAACATAAGCAACACTAACATCATTTGCATGAACATATCCATTTACACCACCTTGCAAATACTTAGCTGTTAAACCTCCTTTTAAGAAGTGTTGGTCTTTTTGATACAAAACAGTAGCATAAGAAACACCTAATTCTGCCCAAGTGTTTGAAGCTCCATTTACATCACCTGCATTAAAATTAAAATTACCTGATTGGTCTAAACCATCTTTAACCTGATCTACAAGATATCCGTTAACGTTTCTGACATTACTTATAGATCTTGCTCTTGTAAATACTGCCAAGGTATGCTTTGGCGCAATATTAAACATAAAAGAAGGTCCCATAATATCAAAATTCGCCAAACCATTGTTTGCATTAGATGCCGTTATTTTTGACTGACTATTAAAATCATATCCATCTTTATAAACATCAAAAAGGCGAACTCCATACAAATCATTTTGTACCGAACCGCTAATAGAAAACAAATTAACATCTGTTTTAAAACGAGAATCGGCTATAGAAGCAGGATTAAAAAGCACACTTTGTACACCTGCATAATTATCATGAAAATAACCCATATAAGATTGGGCTTTGGATGCGAAAGAAGTAATAAAAAGCAATAAAATAAGTAGTTGTTTTTTCATTCAAATTAGGTTTAAAATTAAATTGGCGGCAAAACTACAATATTAGATCCATTAAGAGACTACCCAAACATTGAATTCATATAACTTTTATTACAAATAATGTAAAATAAAAAACGAGTATCGTTTTAACTTTGGAAAATGCCCTAAAAAAATATTTTACATGAAACCCCATATAGGAATATCCTCAAAAGATTTAAAGAAAAGTGCCGACATTTTAACTTCAATTCTATCAAATGAAATGATTTTGTATGTAAAAACGAGAAAGTTTCACTGGAACATATCTGGAAATAGTTTTATGGAATTACATAAATTATTTGAAGACCAGTACAGCGTTTTAGAAACAATTATCGATGAAGTTGCCGAAAGAATTAATCTGCTTGGAGAAAAAACAATCGGAACTATGACTGAATTTATTGGTAATTCAACATTAAAAGAATTCCCTAATAGATACCCTTCTCAAAAAGAAATGCTAACTGAATTACTAGAAAATCACGAACAAGTTATTGTTGAACTTAGAAAGTATATTCCTGCATTTGAAAATGAAAATCACGATATCGGTTCTGCCGATTTTATAACTGGATTACTCGAACAACACGAAAAAATGTCTTGGATAATACGCCGTTACCTAAGTTAAATTTTGTCTTAGGAAAGGTTCAAAGCTTTCAAAGGTACTGAGGTTCTGAGTTACTAAGGTGCTAAGAAATCATCCTTCGACTCCGCCTCAGGAAGACACTGCGACTGCCCTTCGACTCCACTTTGAATGAGACTGAAAACTGAGACCATTTTTCGACTCTACTCAGGATGACGCTAAAATTGAAAACTAAAAACTTCTGAAAACGGAGACTATCTTTCGTCTCCGCTCTGGATGACACTGCGACTGAAACACAAGAAGAAATACATAAAATCACTTCGAATTTGTAAGAGCTTTTTCACTCAATTGTAATACCGCTAATCAAAAATTTAGGCGGTATTTTTTTGCCATGATAAAAAATCAATGTTCACTGACATATACTTACACTACCCTAATTTTATTACTTTATTTATCTATCTTTTTTTATCTATCTTTAGCAATATTTTTTAAGCAATGAAGTTATTTATTAAGTTTGATATTAATACTGTTTGTTCTCAATTTTTGAAAGAGAAATTGAATGAACGACAAATAAATTATACCCCTTTAGGTTTTGGAGAAATCGAATTAGAAAAGAACCTAACATCGGAAGAATTAGATTGTATGAAGAATGATTTAGAACCTTTTGGCCTGGAAATTGTAGAGAATCAAAAGAGTGTTCTGGTACAAAAAATAAAAGACGCCATTATTGAGATGGTTTTTATGGATGAGAACGGAAACAATTTAAAAAGTTCTGTGTATTTGGCCGAGAAATTAAATCATAGTTACGGATATTTATCGAATGTTTTTTCGGAAGTAACCTATTCATCTATTGAGAATTTCATCATTTTACAAAAAATCGAACGAGCCAAACACCTCATTATTATAAATGAAATGAGTTTAACCGAAATTGCATTTTTACTCAATTACTCAAGTGTTGCGCACTTAAGTACACAGTTTAAAAATACAACAGGAATTACACCTTCGGCATTTCAGCGAATTATAAAAAAACGACGCGAAAATTTAAAATAACTATATAATAAATGCAAAAAAACGCATTACATATTTTACTGGCGGATGACGATGAAGATGATCGCCTTTTTTTCAAAGATGCTTTTGAAGAAGTAAAAATACAGACCAAAGTACAATTTGCACACGATGGCATGGAATTAATGGAGCATTTAATGCATCCCGAAACCATATTGCCCGACATTTTATTTCTCGATTTAAATATGCCTAAAAAAACAGGTAAAGAATGTTTGATGGAAATAAAAAAAACAGATCATTTAAAACATTTAATTGTTGCCATTTACTCCACCTCCTCATCAGAAGAGGATATAGAAGATACTTTTATACAAGGAGCAAATATTTACATTAAAAAACCAAGCACTTTTGATGCTTTAAAAAAAATAATTAATGAAGTTGTAACTCTAAACTGGCATTATCACACTTCGGGCTTGAACCGTGATACCTTTTTGTTACGCTTAAAATAATTAAAACCGGATGAAATTGATACCCAATTTTAATTCCCCGCTTGCGTTGAGGATTATTTTTGCAATATCGATATTTATTTTATTATTTATTACGTCGGTATCTTACAAACACAATCGTGACTTGCAGAATTCCAGCAAGTTAATGATGCATACCTATGAAATAAACATTCAATTAGAGCGATTACTATCGTTTGTAAAAGACGCAGAAACAGGTCAAAGAGGCTATATAATAACCAAAAATAGCCGCTTCCTTGCGCCTTATCTTTTTTCTCGTGATAAAGTAAACAGATCCTTTATTAAGCTAAAAAAGCTAGTAGATGATAATCCTAAACAACAGCAAAACCTTAAAAATCTTTTCGATTTAATTATCCAGCGCTATACCTATCTTGAAGGTTCTTTAAAATACAGCAACGAAAAAACCTATGATAAAAGGAAACTAGACAACTGTATGTTTGGCGGACGGATTGTAATGGAAAACATTCGTTTTCAAATAGATGAAATGAACGATGTTGAAAAAGATATTTTACAGAAAAGGCAAAAAATTTACCAGAGTGAAATCTCATTAACTCCCATTTTTTCTATCATCTTATTTCTGGTAGCACTTTCATTTATATTACTCTCTTACAGACAAATTAGCAATGATATCGACCGCTTGAAAGTTTTTAATAAAAAGCTTTTAATTTCCAGCAAGCTTATGGCCGAATCTGAGATAATTGGTGCTTTTAGTACCTGGCAATGGGATATGGAAACTGATAATATTGTGTACTCCGATAATCAATATCGTTTATTAGGCCATGCCCCTAACTCATTTGTACCAGAAAAAGATACGTTTTTAAAATACGTACATCCCGAAGACAAACAAGCTTTCTCAACCTTAATGCAAGGTATTATCGAGAATAAGCAACTCCCGCTTATATATTATAAAGTTATTCGAAAAAACAATGAAATTAGATACTTCAAATCTATCGGAAAACTTTTGATAGATGAACAAGGAAGCAAAATAATGTTGGGAATAACATTTGATATTACTGAGGAGCATTTTCAGAATATTGCTATATACGAACGTAATAAAGAACTTGAAAAAAGCAATAAAGAACTAGCTTCATTCAATCATGTTGCGAGTCATGACTTGCAAGAACCGCTTAGAAAAATACAAACATTTATCTCCAGAATTTCTGATGATGATATGAATTCTTTATCTGAAAACGGAAGAGGCTATATTCTAAAAATAGGAGCTTCTGCCAAAAGAATGCGCATTTTAATTGATGATCTCTTACTCTTTTCTAGAACAAATACAACCAAGAAAGAGTTCTTAAAAATGAATTTGAATGACTTACTCGAAAAAGCAAAGCTAGAACTGTCTGAAATAATTCAGGAAAAAAATGCTGTTATATTATCTGATAAGTTACCAAAACTAAAAGTCATTCCTTATCAAATAGAGCAACTATTCATTAACCTGATAAATAATTCTATAAAATACAGTAAGCCAAATGTTTCTCCTGAAATCAGTATCTCATGTGAAAAAATAGCCTCTAAAGAATTTCCTGACTTACTAGAGCAGTCTATAAAAAAATATTACAAGATCACTTTTACCGATAACGGAATGGGATTTGACCCGCAATTTAAGGAAACGATCTTTGTATTGTTCCAGCGCCTACATAGCAAGACAGACGAATATCCAGGAACTGGAATTGGATTAGCTATTTGCAAAAAAATTGTCGAAAACCACAAAGGACACATTATAGCCGACAGTACACCGAACAAAGGCTCGGTTTTTACTATTTTTCTACCCGAATAATCTCTTATAATTTTACTATTCATCGTTATATAATTCATTTTATGGGAATTATATAACGATTCTTTTTTATGCTGTAAAGCAAAAACTGTATATCGGTTGCATCTTTGTAATATAAACTTTTAGCAAGTGAAAATCCACACTGTGTTACCAACTAAATATTTGCTTATTAAAGCAATTTTTGTCTTTGCAATTTTGACTACTATGCTGTCATGCAAAAAAAATGAAGCTTTTGAAAAAACGCCAGATAATGAAATTTTTTCAAAAAATAATTCGGAAGAAATAGATGCTTATTTTTTAATCGCTACAGCAAATATTAGTAAGGCTATAATATCAAAAAGTCAAATTGCTCAACAAAAATGCCAAGATGAAAAAATTAAAAGGTTAAGTAGTAAAATTGAAACAAATCAAAATGAAATGCTTCATGAAATAACAAGATTGGCCAGTAAAAAACTTGTTATTATTATAAACACAGATGAAAAGCAGTCTAACAATGATTTATACTCATTAATAGACGCCACTAAAGCCAATTTTGACAAAGCTTATATCGATTTAATAATCGAATCTATTAGTGACCAGATTGAACTGCTAAAATCTATTACAAGAGAGACAAATGATACCGATATTATAAAACTATCGATTAAATATTTGCCTACACAATACCGCTTTCTAGACGAATCGAGAGCACTGAAAAAAGAATAACTTTTTTACACCTTGTGTGTAATTTACAAAGTTTGTTCAACACATAAAACACCCATTTTAAAGTTAAAAATGTTTCAAGAAAATTATTTTTTTTGATGTAGTCTTATAGTGCTTTATTTCAAGCAAAACGTTCTTAAAAAAGTTGTCAATCATAAAAAGTTAGATGCAATTCGTAAGATATTTTTCAACTCATAGCCTATGCAAATTATTCTAAGCGAAACATCTTATTTATGCTTGGCGAAATCATATTCAAAACAGTAACAAACAATAAATTAAACAGAATATTATAGCCTTAAAACAATTGAATTAAACGAATTAAGATTTTTTTTAATAGTACCCCCAATAATTAATGTCTAAGCCATAAAATTAAAAAACTATGAAAAACAAAGCCCAATTATTATACGCACTTACCGTATTTATCGCTACTTCTTTTGGAATTTTAAATGCTCAAAGCACTCCCGTTGGACCTGAATTCGGGATTAAAGGTGGAGCAAATATGTCTAACCTATATTCTGGTGACGTCGATGACAAGAATGCTATATATGGTTTTAATGCCGGATTTTACGCAGCATTTCCGATCTCAGATAATATATTTATACAACCCGAAATACTATACACAACAAAGGGTGCAGAACTAGAATACAATAGTGACTTCGTAAGCGGAGTAGGTCGTTTTAGACTGAATTACATTGAAGTTCCTTTATTGGTAAAATTCAAGTTAACACAAAACTTCAATATTCATGTAGGTGGTTACGCCTCTTATTTAGTAGATGGCAAAGTTACCAACGAATCTAGTGCTGGTGGAGCATTTGATTTTGAAGAAAACATTAATGCTGATGATTTTAACCGATTCGACGCTGGATTATCTGCAGGTGTCGGAGTCGATTTTGATCCCCTGAGCATAGGATTACGTTACAATTACGGATTAACAACCGTAGGAAAAGAACGCAGTTTCTTAGGAACTAACTATACTTTTCCTGATGCAAAAAATAGTAATTTAAGCTTATACGTTTCCTATAAATTGAATTAACCTCAAAGGGGCAATTCGCATAAAACTTATTTAGCGTAAATTATAAATTAAGCATTCCCCATTATTAACCCTTAAATACAAATGTCATGTCAAATTTATTATACACCATTGCCATTATTTTAGTTATTCTGTGGGCCTTAGGTTTCTTTGTTTACAGCCTGGGAAGTATTATCCACATCTTATTGATTATTGCGGTTATCGCAGTGCTTTTAAGACTAATTAAAGGCAAAGAAGTTTAGAAACAAATTATATTATTAAACATTAAATACAAATATTATGAAAACGAGTAACACCATTTTAGGAATTATTGGAGCAGCAGCAGCTGGAGCATTATTAGGAGTATTGTTTGCACCAGATAAAGGATCAAAAACCAGACAAAAAATAGCTGACAAAAGCAAAGATTATAAAGACGAAATCAAAGGTAAATTAGAAAATATCGCAAGCACTATTTCTACAAATGGTAAAGATCTGATGAATCAGGGAAAAGCCAAATACAATAATGCCAAAGCCGAAGTAAGCGACGGAATTGAACACGTAACTAATTAAGAAGAAATGTGATTCTTTTTAACAATCAAATACCACCATATGGAAACTAAAGCAACAACAACCGATACTCTTTTTGATAAAGCCGAGAATTATACCAAAACAAGTTTTGAATTATTGAAACTTAAATCGGTATCAATATCCGCCGATGTGCTTTCGTCATTAACATCACAAATTATTGTAGCGATTGTTGTTGCTTTTTTTAGTTTGTTCTTCAACATTGGTCTTAGTTTATTGATAGGCAAACTCCTTGGCGAATATTATTATGGCTTTTTCATATTGGCATTAGCCTATTTAATTCTTGCTATTGTATTATTCAAAAAACAAGACAAATGGATTAAAGGTCCGATCGGAAACATCATAATTTCGCTTTTATTGAAAAAACGGAATTAAAATGTCTTGAAATTAATCTTAAAACCAATTTCTTATGAGAACCAATACCGCTACCGATGATTTAAATCAAATGATTTTGCAATTAAAAAATCAGCAAGAAGCCGAATGGATTGATTTAAAAGAAAAATTTCATGATTTTAAGGAAGATCTTAAACCTCTGAATATTATAAAAAATACACTGGATGAAATTAATGAGGGCATCGACATAAAAAGTAATTTGCTGAAATCTATCTTTAGTATTGGAGCTGGATATTTATCTAAAAAGATTGTAATTGGAAGCACACGGAACAAAATAACTAGCTTTTTTGGCTCGATGTTTCAACTGGCAGTTACTAATTTTATTTCGAGAAAAACGGCAAGTAGTAGTAAAGAGTAATGATAAAGGATTTAACCGCAAAGAGTGCAAAGCTATATCTGAAACTAACCGCAAAGGACGCTACCATTTTATATTCTAAATCTTTATAAACCAAAGAACGCAAAGCTTTGAACCTTTGTCCCTTTGCAACTCTGAACCTTTGCACCTCTAATAAAAACCTTAAAAAAAGTATTCTCATAGTATATTACTTCTTTATACGTTTTACTTTATAAACGGTTAATTGAGTAAATGCTCTCACTATATAGTAACACTGCAATTAGTAATGTTACCCTAAAAGCAAAGTATGCTCATACTTTGCTTTTTTTATTTTATATAAAGAATATTCTCAATACAGCTTGCCTCACTTATTAGCTCTTTTGTATGCTAATGCCAGCAAAATAGAGAATAAAGCTCCTATACACAATACTAACCCAAGATCTTGAAGCCATCCAGAAATGGCTAAACCAATTCCTATCAGAGTATAATACATTAATCCAAAAAATGATCCTGCTGTTCCTGCTACATTTTTATACTTTAGTAATGCCAGACTTAATATATTAGGTATAGCCATCCCAAAAGCTATAACAACAAACATCACTCCCACTAAGAACCACAAACTATCTTTAAACAACAATAAACTAACAGCACCTATTCCTGTAAGAAAAGTAGCGATCAAGATAATATCATACGATTGAACTTGTCGATAAATCATTTTTTTGTTAATCAAAGCACCGATTAGTGAACTAAATGCTAATACGATTCCGCTGTATCCAAATTGAATAGAACTCAGTCCTAATTGCTCAAAAATAAAGGGAGCTAACGAATAATAGCTAAAAAACATAATATTAAAAAAACCAACCAAGAACATTGATAACCAAATTGATTTATCACAAAGTAACTCCTTAAAAACACCTATAAAACTAGGCTTAATGTCTGTTTCTTTTTTTGTCTCTGGCAAAAATCTTAAAGCCAATAGGATTAACAGAAAAGCTAAAAACAACAGCGCCAAAAATACGCCGGCATATCCATAATTATCTACAAGAATTCCACCAGCTAAGAGCCCAATAACAGGACTTACTGAAAGTGCAATCCCCATAATAGAGAAAACTCTTGTTAGTTCTTTTTTATCATAAAGATCTCTTAGTATTGTTTGCGTTACCACAGATCCAACAGCCGCTCCAAATGCAGCAATTGATCTTGCAATCAATAAGATAGTAAAATCAGTACACAACAAAGCCAGAATAGTTCCTAATCCATAAATGACCAATCCATAAATCATCGCTTTACGCCTACCAATTACATCAGAGGCAATCCCCCAAAAGACAACACCAATAGCAAAAGCCATAAAATAGAGCGATATTGTACGAGAAGCTTCTTGATGATTAACCACAAACCCTAAAGCTATTTGAGGCAATGCAGGACTATATATTGTTTCTACAAACTGAGGAAACATTATTAATAATGTCAACAGTATTAAAGTTGTTTTTTTATTCATAATCTAGTTTATTATTATTTTTTGCAAAATTCAGTAAACTTTTACCTATCTTGTTAATGATATTTAGACTAAAAACATAAAAATAAGGACAGATGCCATTTATATCTAAAGAAAATTATTTTAATCCTGATGAAATACATGCTCCCGTGATTGGTATTGCATCCGATTTTACAACTCATGATTCTGGATTTCATGAGCACAATAAAGCACAGCTTCTCTACACTCCTAGCGGATGTATGACATTTAATACTATCGACAATCAATATATTCTCCCACCAACAATGGTTGCATGGATTCCTGCTAATTGCAGTCATAGAGTTATAGTTCGAAATGTAGCCATGTACCGTTCAATATATTTTGACATTAGTCATTTTCCAGAACTGCCAAATCAAGTAGCAATTATGAATATTAATGAACTATTTAAACAATTGATTGAGCGCATTTCGTTATGGGATTGGGATATTTCAATTGATTCACAAAAAAATACTTTAGCACTTTTCTTTGAGGAATTAAACGCGACTACAAAAGAAAATCTATCTTTAATACTACCCAAAACCTCAAAATTAAAACACCATATCGAAGATTGGAATTTAGGGAAGGCAATACCTCCTTTTCTTAAACAATTAGCCTCTGAAATTGGATTAAGCGAAAAAACGATTACCCGTATATTCACTAGAGAAACCGGAATGTCATATCAGGAATGGAGACAGCAATGGCGGCTTCATAAATCGATTGAACTACTTGCTGAAGGACGAAATGTTGGAGAAACAGCCTACGATTTAGAATTTTCCAGCGACAGTGCTTTTATAGAATTTTTTAAAAAATACATGAAGGAAACTCCCAACAAATATTTTAAATAATAGTTGTTTCACTAGACTCCCTGTAACGCCCTACAAATTATCAATTACAAAATTAAAGCCATAAAAAAATGCCTGACTAAATTTAGTCAGGCATTTTTATTATTTTAAAACATAGCGTTTCAGTTTCTTATATTAAAAAACTTCGCTAGCTTCTTTTAATTTCTCAGTATTGTTAACCAATTGCAACTCATCTACAATCTTCTGAATATCACCATTCATGATGTTACCCAAATCATATAACGTAAGCCCTACACGGTGATCTGTAACACGTCCTTGTGCATAGTTATACGTACGAATCTTAGCCGAACGGTCACCAGAACTTACCTGCGATGTACGCTTAGTAGCATCCTCAGCCTCTTTCTTAGCCAATTCTTGTTCGTATAAACGAGAACGTAAAACGTTTAACGCTTTGTCTTTATTTTTGTGTTGTGATTTTTGATCCTGACATTGAGCCACCAAACCTGTTGGAATATGCGTTAAACGCACTGCCGATTTAGTTGTATTTACCGATTGTCCTCCTGGTCCTGACGAACAGAAAAAGTCAACACGTACATCGTTCATATCGATTTGTACATCAAACTCTTCAGCTTCTGGAAGTACCATAACCGTAGCTGCTGATGTATGCACACGTCCTTGAGTTTCTGTTTGAGGAACACGTTGTACACGGTGTACTCCTGCTTCAAACTTCAATGTTCCGTAAACATCCTCACCAGTAACTTCAAAAATTACCTCTTTAAATCCTCCCGAAGTTCCCTCGTTCATATCTACAACCGAAGTTCTCCATCCACGATTCTCACAGTATTTTGTGTACATACGGAAAAGATCTCCTGCAAATATACTTGCCTCATCTCCACCCGTACCTGCACGAATCTCTACCATTACGTTTTTGGCATCTTCTGGATCTTTAGGAATCAACATAAACTTGATTTCCTCCTCTAGTTCTGGTAGTCTTTGCTTAGCTTCGTCTAATTGCATTTTGGCCATTTCAACCATATCGGCATCGCTACCATCTGCAATTATCTCATTAGCCTCGTCTATATTTGCCAACAAAAGCACGTACTCATCACGCTTTTCTGCCAATGCTTTTAAGTTCTTGTACTCTTGATTCAATTGCACATAACGTTTCTGATCCGCAATAACATCCGGTTGGATAATTAAATCCGAAATCTCGTCGAAACGTTGTTTTACTATTTGAAGTCTATCTAACATTTTATGTATCCTTTTATGGAGTGCAAAATTACAAAATTTTTGTTTAAAATTCTATCATTCAACTTTCAAGTTTTTCAAGAACACTCCCACCCTTAATTTTATTGGAATTATAGCCTTTTTGGGGAGCTGTTTCCTGCTATCCGTTACACACGAGCGATAGCGAACTGACGAAGTAATCTTTTGTTTCGCCAAAGCTTCACAAAAGGATTTTCACTTCTCCCGATAGCTATCGGGACAGGGCTAGGACATTTGTAATAAAAAGAGATTTTACGGTTTTCAGTAAAATTTTTGAATTAAAACTAGCTAGTTTTGGGAAATAATTCAAATTAAACTCTTTTTATTAGTATTATCGTTGTTAATTTATATATTTGATAAAATTAAGAATCGTAAAATTGCCTTAGTCTATAGGTTGATAAAATACAGTTTGCTACATAATCTGTAAATAATAAACCTAAAAATTATAAAACAAAAATTAAATTATGAACACAGCAGATAAAGATAATTTTTTTAATGCAGTTGAATCTCTAAAAAAATACAGAAGGGCTGACCTTGTTGACGAAAAAGGTAGTAATTTATTAGAAAAACTTTATACAGATTTACTTCCAAGCGAACATATTTTAAAAAAATGTTTAAAAGATAATACAACGTATTTAGTTGGAAGAAAAGGGACAGGAAAGTCTACTATATTTTTAAGGATTGAACAGGAATTAAGAAAAAAAGATTTTTACTTACCTTGTTATATTGATGTCAAAACTGTTTATGAGTCCGCACAAACAGAATATATTAATTTAGATTATTTAACAGAATATTTAGATCCAAAATCATTACAAAAATATTTAATTGAAAGAAGCTTTTTGCAAAGTGTACTTTCAAGATTATTAGTTGAAATTAATTTACGATACGATACTTTTTTTCATAATATTTTAGATGCTATTTCTACAACTAAATCAAAAAAAGTAAAGGAAAAGATTGAAGCAATTAAAAATAAAATTGAAGATAATGAAGCTTTAAAAGAAATAGAAATTCCTATTATTAAAAATATTGCTTTTAATAAAAAAAAATCAAATTCAACATCAAAAGAAAATCAATCCCAAACAGGCTCAGATTCAAAAGCTGGGATATCTGAAAAAGGAATAGATGGATCAATAACTCTTAATAATAGTTTTTCAAAAAAAGAAGAACTCAATAATACATCTGAGATTGAGACAAATTTTTCTTCAGTTTATATGCAAATTTTTCAAATTAAAACTTTTATAGAAGAAGTTAAAGATGTTTTAAAAGATCTAAATATTAAACATATCATAATTTTATTAGATGATTTCTCTGAAATTGATGATACAGCAATTGAGACTTTTGTTGATGTTTTATTGGCCCCATTAAATAATTGGTCTGAAGAATTTATAAAGTTTAAAATAGCCGCTTATCCAAATAGAATTCATTATGGAAAAATAGATCCTGGAAAAACAGATATTATAAATCTTGACTTTTATAATTTGTATTCTGAATTTGAAAGAAACAAAATGGAAGAAGGCGCTATTGATTTTACAAAAAGATTGATAGAAAAAAGAATAAGTTATTTTACTAGTAAAACTTCAAGTGATTATTTTGATACTAGTAGAAATACAATTGAAGAATACTATGAGTTAATTTTTCAAACTTCAATGAATGTCCCTAGAATAATAGGCTATATTCTATCATATTGTTACCAAAGTAAAATTATTTATGACAAAAAAATAAATAAAAGTGATATTGAATCTGCTGCACAAAAATATTACGAAGATAAAATCGAACCATTTTTTCATAAAACAACTTTTTCTTTAATGTCCATAAATGAAAAAATTGATATTCTGCAGTTAAAAGAATTACTTTTAAAGTGTACCGAAAAACTTACTGAAGTTAAACGAAAAATTACAAGCTCTGAGTATTCTGGAGAATCATACATTGCAAATTTACCGTTTTCAAGTCATTTTCATTTTGTCCCAGAATTAGAAAAATTCTTAAACACATTAGAACTTAATTATTTTATAAGTAAATATACTGAAATGAGTGATAAAGACGGGAAATTAGTTTCTATCTATTGTATAAATTATGGCCTGGGTGTCAAAAACAATTTGATGTGGGGGAAGCCAAAAGGTTCAAAGCATAGAAAATACTTTATAGAAAGACCTTTTAATTTTAACCCTTCAATAAAAGAATTTCTAGCTTCCTCTAAAAAAACTCATTGCGTTAACCCTGAATGTAATCAAACTTTTACTCAAGATCAAATCCCTTTTCTAGAATTTACAAATTACACATGCAATAAATGTCATGGTAAAGTAATTTCAGAAAGTATCGCAGATACTATTCAAAATGAACTTAAACAGATTGAAAATAAAGATCTACTCCCGCAAACAGATATAAATATAATTATGGAACTTGCTAGCCAAGACAAGCCATTAACAGCAAGGGAAATTGCAGAAGAATTAGATTTGTCTTCACAATCAATAGGTCAAAAAAATAAAATGTTAGATTTAAAAAAAGGTTTAATTAAAAGAAATAAAGATATAAATCCATTTTCTTATGAACTAACTCAACTAGCAAAAAACATGTATAAATAAAACAAATCGCAAGAAAAATAAAAAAAAATGGAATTAATAACCAAAATGACCGGTGCTGTATTTTTTGTAGACATATTAGGTTTTGGTGCTCTTACGCAAAATCAAATTGAATTGAATGATAAGGATTTTGCTCCTTGGTTGGACCAATACGGCCAACACTATGACAATCAAATTTTAGCAGCAGCCATTCTTGCCGAATTTCGCGAAATATTAATGGATTTAGACAAAATATTTTCTGTAACAATATCTCAACTTTCAGATTGCGCTTTCGTCTGGTCTGAAAATATTAAAGATGTCATTCTTGTTGCAAACAATATCATGTCGCGTTGTATCGATAGCGGAATATTATGCCGTGGTGGTTTATCTTATGGCGAAATTATAGAAACTAATCAAAATCATTCATTAGGAAGATTCATTCTAGGAAAAGCTGTTACTGAAGCTGTAAAATTAGAAGGAATTGCTAAAGGATGCAGAATAATGATTACCCAAGAATTTCCAAAACATTTATATCATAAAGACAAAAAGTTTAGCCAAAGAATTTACCCTCTTTTCCAACCCTTTATTAATCCACTAGATTATATAACTTACGACGAATTTAAGTGGTATTGCGTTCCAAATATGACTAAAGACGTTACAGAATTATCTATAATTTCAACAGAAGAAAAAAACAGATTAACTTACGAACGTCTAATGCTTGCGGTTAAAGTTCGAGTACATCCTAAATTTAGTTGGAATTCGAAAAACCAAGGTCTAATACAAATAAAAGCATCAATAAACTTTTTATCATCTTCTAATGATGCACCATTTAATATTGAACATAATTTTAATTGGGGAGACATTATTGAAGATCGAAATATAAAAAGTATTCATAGCTTTGAAAGCCATTTAATAAAAGAAATAATTAAAGGGGAAAGTAGTATGTAAAAATAGAATTATCAATAAATTATTATGAGCAATGTTAAATAATAACATTCTAAAAAACCAACTCTCTTATTTTTTTAAGAGAGTTAATGAAAATTTTATATCTTTGCCATAAGCGAGGAGGAACTATACAATTTCAGTATTTTTCTAGACGCTAAAAAAACAAACGTTAATATAATATTGCACAGTCTGTAATGGATTGATGTAGCATTATGTTAACGTTTTTTTTTGCAGTATATCGAAATAAAAACTTTTTTAATTTTTAAAAAAGTAATAAGATTAATGTACCAAAAGGGAGGTACAAAAAAAGTCAGAACTGCCATTCTGACTTTGGTCTTAATTTAATTTTCCCAGACTAAAAACCATGGAAAATACATTGGTGATTTTATTGCTATTAGTTATAGCAATAAAAAACAAATAGTATAACTATTTGAAAAACATCCAAAAGGAGGCGAAAGTCTCCTTTTATTTTGTCTGAAATAATTTCCAAATATATATAATATAAATTCTCAATTAATGAATGTTTTAAATTTTTATACAAACTTTATGTTTAATTATTCGTTCTGAGAAGTATTCCTTATTAAAAATCCATAAATTGCTGTGGCGAAGTTCCCGCTCTCCGAAGTGTTTCAACGGTCGCTATGCGAAGTCTCCCGACTTCGCACCCGCTCCAATAAAAAATCAAAAAATTTCGAACAGCATCTTATTCTTACTATTTATTTACTTAAAACGCAGTAAAACTTAGGTTTTACTGCGTTTTTTCATGGAACAAATCCTGCTACTCAGCAATTACGAAAACATTTAATTTAAGTTTTATCTTCCAAAAAACACAATTTAAATATAAATTACATAGCTTTTTACTTATATTTATAGCCATTGAAATAATACAAAGAAAAGATTTATGACCACAGCCAAATTATTTATTTTAGGAGAAGAACGAGAATTACTATGGATAAACACCAATTATCACAGATATACAGCACAAGATGGCTCGCCAACTAGTGATGCCGAAGGAGGTTTTCTTACCTTAAGTTTTGTAGCCCAAGAAAGCGACGATGTATTTTGGCATAATATGACAAAAGAATTAGAGAAAGAAACGGAGAGAATGGAAAAAGGAGAAGTACATTTTTATAAAAAAGGCGATGAAGATATTCCGATAAGAAAATATAAGTTTAGTGATGCGTATTTGATAGAATATTCAGAAGTATTTGATGCTTATGGAACAGAAAACATGCATATTGTTTTAACCATCTCTCCTGCAATTCAGAATTATGGGGCAGAACTGGTAAAATACTGGAATAAATCTTGGATTCCGCCAAGTGAACCTGTTTATTACATTCCAAAAAAGGAAGAAGAAGATCGTATTGTATATATAAATGGACATTTTTATAATAAAGATGGTACTTTTGAAGGTAAGATAGACGAACCTGATTTTGAAGGAAGTATAAACGATGTTTATGTTTGCGATGGAAAATCTACTCAAAAAGATAAAAACGGAAATGAAAGCTTAACTTATAATAATACAAAATTATTGAAAATAGAAAACATTGTGTTTTTGCGAATAGCTGGTTTAGCCTATTCAGAATCAGGATATTCAATAGATGTAATAAAGAGGATACCTTTTATTGTTATGAATCATCATAAACAATTGATTAGTTCTAAAATTAAAAAGTATCATTATAATTGGCCATTAAACAATACTTTAATAAAAATGAGAAATAAATGGAATGATCAAACATATGCTCATACATTTCATTATGGTGCTCAAGGAAATCCTGCATTTAGAGATTTTTTAAATATTGAGCTGAATGAAAATATAGATTATGATAAAAATGCAGAAGGGAGGAATGATAACATTAAAATGAAAACCGCAATAGAATATACTATTAAGGCAGTTCAATATCTAAATAATGGTTATATTGATGTAGACCACTCTGAGGGAGGAATAGGCTGGCAAGGGGCCGATATTTGTACAAATGAAAATTGGAAAAAATGGTTGTTCATACATTCTGAACATAAAAAAAATGCATTTAAAAATTGGTCGAACTTTTATACATTAGAAGAGTCATTTTTTGAATCCGTTTCAGTATTTAAAGGGGATTTCGGTACAACTATAATTTATAAGTCAACTTCATTTAGTTATGAAAATAATTCAACTGGTAATTTATGAAAATAGCAACATTTTTTTTCTGTTTTTTATTTGGTATAGCATATTCACATTCTCAGAATAAAACTCAAAATTTTATTCAGAAAAACATCGAATCATGTAGAATACTTATCAATGATTCTTTAAGCGTATATCACATTCATGAAAATCTATATAATAACGATATCAAATTAGTTCTAAAAACTGAGAACGTACTTACAAAAGAATGTCTTAACTATGATATTGCAGACGAACATATCAAAAAGGCTGACATTTTTATAAATCCGATAATTAAAATAAACAATAATGCTGTTAGAGATATTAATTTAACTGATTTTACAAATCTAATTCCTAAAAAAATAAGCGCTTTAAAAAAATTAAATTATACAGTTATATTAATTGAATTATATAGTTTTTCATATTCAACTATTGGGAGTGGATATATCTACCTGTGCTTTAAAGTAGGCACAAAAGGAAATGTAATTGAGACTAAAATATTAGAATTAAAAGAGGAAATGAAAACAAATCGGTATAATAAAATTTTCTAAAGGCAATTTAACCAAATGAAGAAGAGTAAATTAATTATTGGTGTTTTATTTATTATTGTCTCTTCTTGCAAAGTTGTCAATAATGATTATTTGATTATTCATTCTAATGATAAAGATGTATATATCCGTCATTATTTTCATAAAAACAATAATGAGTATGCCAGAGTTTATGGTAATAACAAAGAAAATGA
This sequence comes from Flavobacterium sp. EDS, assembly GCF_020991525.1. Lineage (NCBI taxonomy): Bacteria > Pseudomonadati > Bacteroidota > Flavobacteriia > Flavobacteriales > Flavobacteriaceae > Flavobacterium > Flavobacterium sp. EDS. The sequence goes on along the minus strand of NZ_JAJMOZ010000001.1, from coordinate 660,906 downwards.
TTCAATTACATTTTTAAAAGATAATAATGATTTGTTAGTCAATGAATTTATATACAGTCCAGAACAAAAAAAACATATTGCTGGAGGAAATATAAGATACGTAAATTATTACACTTCAGTTACAGATATTAAATATTCTGAAAAAGCTACATTTTCTATAAATATAATTCCTATAAAGAATTTAGATTTCTTGAAAAATGATACAGAAATAGAAAATATTACAAAAGAAAGCTGTAAAACGAGTAAAAATAATGATAATAAATATTCTTATAGTAATTGTAATTTTATTTTACCTCAATCTAACAATCTAGATTATTTGCCTAATAACTCTAAAATTATTTCAATTGAAATTATAAAAAATAAAGAAAAACAGCTTCAAGAGATTAATGCAAACGCCGAATATTTTGACAAAAAAATCTATTATAAAAGGATTTATTATTATCAAGATAAAAGGATTCTTAGAATAAAAACCTTAGTTAGAGATAGTATTTCAACCGACACTTCCTTGGATTCTTATTCTAAAATTAGTTTAAAATAGAAACTATGAAATTCATCTTTTACATATTTATAACAATTTTATTCTTTATTTCTTGTTCTAAAATTACAAATAAGAATATAAGTGATAATCCTAAAGATACTATTAAGGCTCCAAAAAGTATTTTTATAGAGAAGAAAAATTGTTTAGAACAAATTCAAGGATATAAAGATAGATATGGAATTATATTCTCTAACTATTACCAAGACGAACCTTTAAGTTTTGATTTTGATAATAATAAAACGATAGATACGATTGCTGTTTTAAAACCATCTTACGAAAATGGAATCGGTGATTGTTATTCTGAAAATTCTGATTCTGATTTTCCTGTGCTTTTGATAAGCAAAACCATAAATAAAAAGAGTAAAATTTTTAAAATTTACAAAAACGCTTTAAAATGTAATACTCCTGTTTATTATGAAGAAATAAAAATTAATAAAAGTGGCTTTATTATATCTAAAGATTTTACAGGAAATAACGGTTTTTATACAAAAACATATGTTTCATTTAGCAATAATGATTTTTATGTAGACAGCATAAGTATTGAATCCTGGGGCTGGAAACAATATAGAAAAACAATAAAATTTAAAAATAAAGCTTTTGAGTTATCAAAATATAAACGAACCGATATAGATTCTATTAGGAATGTTTTGGATAAAGATTAATTATTGACAAGCATTTTTATTATCAAAACCAAGAAAACAATAAGGGGTATGCATGGAAATATTTTATGAATCATAATTTATGAAAAAACTAATTCAAATATTAATAATTTTATTTTTAATAAGTAGCTGTGGTAGATCATTAACAAAAGATAAAACTACTGAAACAGCAATTATTAATGATAATCACAAATCAAAAGAACAACTTAATAATGAAGTTTTTCTTTATGATGAAAGTAACGACACAGTAAAAAAGAATACTTTTTTTCTAAAGAGTAATTTTAAGCTTATTGTATTTCCAACTAGAAATGAAGAAAATGACAATCAAATTAATTTTGCTCTTTTAGGTAAGAACATCGATACTATAATTAAGTATGATGTCATTTCAACTAAAAAAAACACAGCTTATTTTGACGGTAGTGATTTTAGTAATTTTTTCGCAATCAAACAAAGTGGAGGAGCAAATACTAAATTTTGGTTATTTGATAAAACAAACCGCATCCAATCGATAAATGGGTTACAAGTGAAATTTGATTTAAAAAATGAATTAATAATTTATAAAGATGATAATTATAACTTATTCCTATTCGATTGTAATTCAAGAAAAAATATTCCAATAAACATCCCTTTTAATGAATTAAAAAAATATGATTGTATGAAATATGGAAACATCGAAAATGAAATAGATATAAAAAAAGTTTCTGATCATTTTTATTATTTCAGATTTAATATTTGTGATTCAGTAGTATCATTTAGGATAAGGAAATAATCGTATCATCAAAATTCAGCTCTACCTATTTTAATGTATCTCAAAAAAGTATGCTGTTAACAATTACGGAGAAATGAAAAATAAGATAATTATATTATTGATATCCATACTAATTCAAACTAGTTTTTGTTATGGTCAAAGCAGTAAATCCGATACAATTTCATTTTATGATTTAAAATTTAATGGAAATAATTTCTATACCGATTTTAAAAAAATAAAAAAACATATTGATGATACGAAAACGAATGCTACCGTATCGCCAGGTAAATATGCTGATGTTCCATTTGAAAATTTTAAAAATACAGATAACGTATATACAATCTATTCAGATTTTTTTGATTTTAGTTACACTAATATTGAAAAAACAGTCTTTATACGGCGTATCAAAATAACGGATAAAATAGAGATTCGTATCAACAAAAATAAATTAACTAAAAATCTAAATATCAAAGATTTAAAAAATATTTTTCCAAATATCTATGAAAATAATGACAAAGAGTATCAATTAAAATTATTAATTATTAAGGATAGCAAAAAGGGTTATTTACTTTTTAATTTTAAAAATAACAAGCTAAGTGATATTATGTTAGACAATTATCAGGAGGATTAAAATAGAAAGCATCAGACAAATTAGGGGTTATTGCTATACTTATTACCTCTTCTTGCAAAGTTGTCAATAAAGATTATTTAATTATTCTGGATTATAAAGACCCTCGCTCTACGAAGAGTCTGCTCTACGAAGTATTTCTTTTTAAATATCGGAATCGCTGTAGCGAAGTCTCCCGACTTCTTACCCACTCCAATAAACAACAAACATAAAAGACAGGATCAAAGTACTGGTTATAGTATGATTAGCTTTTTTTTTATATTTTCGTTTAACAGAGTATCAGCCAGTATTTTAGAACCAAACAAGACTAAAACCAACCATTTGTAACCATAATTTAGATCTATGAAACCAGAAAACCTAACCGAATTAAACGACCAAGAACTTTTACAGAAAATAAAGGGAATGAAAAACAATAAAATAATTGATGCTGCAGCTGTTGGCTTTACTATTGGAATTGTAGTTTTCAGTGCAGTAAAAAATGGTTTTACTTTTTTTACTTTCTTCCCTTTGATACTGACCTATCTAATAGTTAGAAATTCAAAAAACAATAAAATCTTAGAACAAGAACTACAAAAAGAATTAGATTCTCGAAACTTAAAATAAAAAACAAAAAAGGTACGGCTCATAGTGAACAGTGCCTTTTTTTATTTCAGTACTACTCAAAACTATTCAGGTTTATAAAATCATTTACATAAAATTCTACCAGACAGCAGATGAAGTCTCTCCAAATCATCAAATAACGCCATTTCTTTCTCAGGCAAAAGTTGTAAAGCAATTTCAAGTAAAGTTATTACATTATTCCCTCGCTCTGCGAAGAGCCTGCTGCCTATAGTCTTCCTCATTAATATTAACAATTGATTTGCAAATCATTCACAACAAGCAGATTAAAACTTCAATACATTTACACATAACCAATAAAACATTTAACAATCAATTAAAAACCAAACAATTATGAAGTACTTTCTTTTACTTTCTTTTTTATTTATTTTCAACAAAAGTTTCGCACAAGAAGCCAAAATAAAAAAGGAAAAATGGCATTGGAACAATGAGACAAAACAAGACACCGCTATTGGTTATGCTCAAGTTTTAAAAATTGGCAATGTGCTTTACATTTCGGGTGCTGTAACAACCGAAATAACTCCACAAGGAATCACAACTGTTTATAACGATTTAAAGGCTTCACTAGCAAGTTATGGTGCCACATTTGAAAATGTTGTAAAAGAAAATTTATATACAACAGATATTGAGGCAGTGAAAAAATATAATTCTGCTAGAAAAAAATTCTACAATGGTGACTTTCCTGCCGCTACATGGGTACAAGTACAACGATTATACATGCAAAGCGCAAAATTAGAGGTTGAATTGATTGCACATCTACCGAAATAATTTCATTAAATTGAGGTTTGCAGTACGAAGTCACCTGACTTCGCACATTTTTAATAAGCTATTGACATAGGAAAAATTAAAACAACCCGGTGGTGTAATTACTTCGTCAATTCGCTTCGCTCGATGTGTTGAAATTATTACATCAAACGGGGGAACTTCGTACAACGAAAAACAAAACTCAAAAAGGTATAGTATCAAACTGTACCTTTTTCTATTTAGCAAATCTAGCTTCAGACTTCAAATGAAGTCTATGCAAATCATCTAATAACGGCATTTCTTCATCAGGCAAGAGTTGTAGGGCAATTTCAAGCAACGTCATTACATTAATATCTGCTACTGCTGCTACATTTGACAAATTTCTAGCGTCTTCATTAAGCAGAATAATACTTGCCTTAAGAAGATCTGAAACCATTAGATTTAATTCGTTATAACAAGATACTTTGAGCGTTACGCCAAACGAATCATTATCATTATTATCTGGTTTCAATTTTGAGAAATAGTTTACTCTATTCATTAATTCTAAAAGTTCTGTGGCTGATTCTTTATGTTGTACTTCCATGATTGAATAAGATTATGTTTCATTAGTTAAAAAAACAAAAGTACAAAAAATACCAGTTGCAAACAACCGATTGCATACAATCACGCAAAAACAATCTATTACTTGTAATTTCATTTCCATGAAAAGAACAAGAAAAAGTGAAATACCTGAAGTTGTAAAACAACTGGGAACCAGAATAAAAGATATAATCGAGAGCAATCAACTAAAGCAAAGAGAAGTTGCTAATGATGCTGAAATGGATGTAGAGAATTTAAGAAAATACATCAAAGGTACTCAAGAAATGAAAATCAGCACTTTGTTTAAAATTGCTCAATCTTTAAAAATAAATCCAAGTGATTTAATAAAGGATTTATAAAACAAGCATCTGAAGGTTACAAACAAATAAGAAAATACAATCATTAAGTTAATAAAAATAAATGGAAATATTAATAATAACTGGACCACCATATTCAGGAAAAGGAACACAATGCGAAATCTTAAAAGAACAACTTAAATTTGAGCATATTTCAACAGGAGACAGATGTCGCTTAGAAAAACAGAATGAAACCGAAATCGGAAAAATAATGTCTGAATATGAAGAAAAAGGAGATTTAGTTCCTGACTCGATAATGAAAGACCTATTTAGCAAAATATTGGATGAGAACAGATCAAAAAATGGAATAATATTAGATGGCTACCCTAGAACAGAACCGCAGGTAAACGATTTGATACAACTAATTGAATCAAAAAACATGAAGATTGGAAAAGTCTTAAATATTGATGTTCCAAAATCAGAACTTTTAGAAAGAGCAAAAAAAAGAGCAGAAACTTCTGACCGAAAAGATGATAAAAACCCTGAAATTCATATAAAAAGAATTGAAGTTTTTGAAAATGCAACGAGACCTGCAATTGAGTATATGAAATCTAAAATCAACGTTTTGACTTTTGATGGATTAGGAACAATAGACGAAATTACAAAACGAATAAAAGCAAGCTTGTAACACTCTCCCTGCTATCGCATGCGTCCCACTCCGCTCATGAATTCAATCAAAATATTTTAGCTAAAAAATATAAAAATTAGCCACAAGCAGGATGCTTGCGCTAGCCTCAAAACAATGTAATAACATAACCAATCAAATTTAACACCAATAAAACCAAACCAATGAAACTATTAATTACCACCCTCCTTTTAATCTTCAACCTGACCTTATTTGCACAATCAAGCAATTTTGCTGGCGATTATAACCGAACACTTACAGAAGAAGGAAAACATAAAATTGAATATAAATTGACCTTAAATCAAGATGGGACATTCCTATTTCACTCGTATTCAAAAATTCAAGGAGGAAACCCTCCAGAAATAAATAAATACGGAAAAGGAAAATGGAGCTCAAAAGACAATGTAATTACTTTTTCATCTAATAAAAACGAAGATTTTAATGATAAATACACATTAGATTTTAATAATTCGAAGGCTAGATTTGTAACCAAAAACCCGAAAAATAAAACAGATCAAGTAATCAAAACAAAACTTACTTTTTTAGAGTCTGGAATCTTCTGGATGCAAAAACTTGATGTTTTTAAAGTGTAAAATACGATATAGTCTTTGTTCTTAAACAAATACGCAACACAAAAAAGCTGCAAGAAAATAATTCCTGTAGCTTTTTTTATAAGCAGAAAAAATCAATCTTTGTAGAAACCGATTGCAAATTCTTATTATTGAGTTTATAAGCCACATTATTAAAATACCACACTACTAACCATGACCACACCAAATACCGAACTTATAAAACCAAAACAACATTTTGAAATTCTTGATGGCTTAAGAGGAGTAGCTGCATTGGCTATTGTATTTTTTCATTTTATGGAAATCGTTTATCCTCCCAACGAAAACTTCATCGCACATGGTTTTTTAGCAGTCGACTTTTTCTTTTGTCTCTCAGGTTTTGTTATTGCCTACGCCTATCATGACCGCATTGACAAAATGAAAATTTCCGATTTTTTTAAATTACGATTAATCAGATTGCATCCTTTGGTTATTTTTGGTTCTGTCTTGGGTTTATTAGCTTTCCTTTTTGATCCTTTTTCCAATCACTCCGAAACCTACGAAACGGGTAAATTGATTTTGATCTTTCTTTGTTCACTATTTATGATTCCGTTTCCGGTAATGCCAGATCGTTATTTTAACTTATTTGGTTTTAATGCCCCTGCCTGGTCTTTGTTTTGGGAGTATGTTGCTAATATTCTTTATGTGCTTTTCCTTCATAAATTGAGTCGTCGTAACCTCTTTTTATTAACTCTTTTAGCCGCAGTAGGAATCTGTTTTGTCAGTAATCGTGCGGGAGGTTCTTTAATGGGCGGCTGGAGCGGAGAAACCTTTTGGGATGGCTGTGCACGTATTTCGTATTCCTTTTTAGCAGGTATGTTGATTTTCCGTTCTAATTGGATCATTAAATCAAACCTAGGTTTCATAGGTTTATCTGTATTACTACTATTAGCCTTCTTTGTGCCTTTTTCTGAATGGAATTGGCTAACTGAACCCCTAATCGTATTATTCTATTTTCCATTGTTAGTCGTTTTTGGAGCTGGAGCCACTTTAAAGCAAGAATTCAAACAATTGTGTATCTTCTCTGGAAAAATATCTTATCCGTTATATATGACTCATTATACAGTGATGTTTGCATTTGCCAACTATTATACAACCTACAAACCAGATACAACTCAACTTGTTTTTATCATAACTACAGGTACAATTTTACTACTTGGTGTAGCTTATCTAACAATGGTTTTTTATGATATTCCAGTTCGAAAATATCTAACAGATAGAAGAAAGAAGGCTTAGTTAAAAATTAAACTCTTTTACAACCCCTGTTTTTAAAATTTCAAGGAGCTATCCCGATAGCTATCGGGACCTGCTGTCCACTATATCTTTTCCTGGCTAAAGAAGCCAGAAAAAGGATGTCGTTTCCATCAGGGCTAGAGCTTTTGTTTCCATCAGAAGATTCAATTTTAAAATATTCCCAGACTAAGTACATTCAACTTCACTCAAGATAAACGCGGCCGAAGTCCATTTTACAGAATCGACAATAATTGAAAAGCAACTTTGTAAAGATTGGTTCATTAGCTCACTATAACTCATATCTTCGACTCCGAGAGACAAGATTGAGCTTATTTTTTTCTGCCATAGATTAAACACAGATTCCGCAGATTGAAACAGACTCTACGGATTTTATTACATTCTCTGCGCCTATCTGCTTGAATCACTTAAAATCTGCGTGAAACATAAAACCTTTATCTCTTTTTCAACTCTGCAACTTTGTACCTCTGCAACTCAGCAACTTCACATCTTTGTGCCTTTGTTCCTAAGAACCTTTGCTCCTTTCTTATAAAAAATCCTTAATTTCGCGATTCAAATTAGAAGGAGAAAAATGAAGGTCTGTATTGCCGAGAAACCAAGTGTAGCACGAGAAATCGCATCCGTTTTAGGAGCCAATACCAAACACGATGGGTATTATGAAGGCAACGGCTATGCTGTAACCTATACCTTTGGGCATTTATGTACTTTAAAAGAACCAAACGATTACAAACCCCATTGGAAAAGTTGGGATTTGAACAACCTACCCATGCTTCCTGAAAAATTTGAAACCAAAGTAGTTGAAAATTCAGGTATTCAGAAGCAATTTAAAATCATAAAAACTTTATTTGATAAAGCCGAACTGGTTATAAACTGTGGGGATGCTGGACAAGAAGGAGAACTCATTCAGCGTTGGGTTATGAACGAAGCCAATTATAAAGGCGAAGTACAGCGTTTATGGATTTCATCCCTAACTACCGAAGCTATAAAAGAAGGTTTTGAAAATCTAAAACCTTCTGCGAACTACGATAATTTATACTATGCAGGATTTTCCAGAGCTATTGGCGACTGGTTACTTGGTATGAATGCTACCCGTTTGTACACTGTTAAGCACGGTGGCTACAAACAAGTATTATCTATTGGAAGGGTACAAACCCCAACATTAGCTATGGTAGTTGACCGTTTTAAAGAAATTGAAAATTTTAAACCTCAACCTTACTGGGAGTTACAAACCTTATACAGAGAAACACTTTTTAGCTATGAAGAAGGGCGCTTCCTGAAGAAAGAAGACGGAGAACTTTTGGCCAATAAAGTAAAAGAAAGTGATTTTGAAATTGTTTCTATCGATAAAAAGAATGGTAATGAATATGCTCCTAAGCTGTTTGATTTAACAGGCTTACAGGTATATTGCAATACAAAATTTGGATTTTCGGCAGATGAAACCCTTAAAATTGTTCAAACATTATACGAACAAAAAGTAGTCACCTACCCTAGAGTTGATACCACATTTTTACCAAATGACATCTACCCTAAAGTACCTGGTATTTTGCAAAATTTAACTAATTATGCAACATTAACCCAACCACTTTTAGAAAAAAAGATTAAAAAATCGCCAAAGGTTTTTAATGATAAAAAAGTAACAGATCACCACGCGATTATTCCAACAGGGATACAATCTAATTTGCAATACAATCAGCAACAAGTGTATGATATTATTACAAAGCGATTTATTGCCGTGTTTTACGATGATTGTTTAGTTGCGAATACTACCGTTATCGGAAAAGCAGCCGATGTAAGTTTTAAAACTACTGGTAAAGTAATCTTAAAAAAAGGATTCCGTGTTGTTTTTGAAGATCCGAATGCTAAAGAAAAAGAAGCTGATCTATTGCCGAATTTTGTTGTGGGAGAAAAAGGCCCGCACGAACCTTCGTTTTTAGAAAAAGAAACCAAACCGCCCAATCAGTTTACAGAGGCAACTTTACTGCGTGCTATGGAGACTGCAGGTAAACAGGTAGACGATGAGGATTTACGCGAATTGATGAAAGAAAACGGTATCGGACGTCCATCTACACGAGCCAACATTATTGAAACACTTTTTAAGCGTCAATATATTGTTCGAAATAAGAAACAGGTTCTACCTACTCCAACTGGAATTCAGCTTATTGAGACTATTCAGAATGAATTAATAAAGTCGGCAGAACTTACTGGTTCTTGGGAAAAGCAGTTAAAAGACATTGAGAAAGGTGCTTATACCGCTGGTGCTTTTATTATCAACATGAAGCGCATGGTCGAAGCTTTAGTGTATGAAGTACGAAGCGAAACCAGACATGCTAATATTTCGCATGCAGGAAGCGTGCAAAAAGAAGTTGCCAAAGTTGAGAAAAAGAAAGCTGCAGGGATTTTGGCAGAAACCTGCCCGAAATGTCAAAAAGCAACACTTATAAAAGGAAAATCAGCTTATGGTTGTGGCAATTATAAAGCAGGTTGTGATTTTGTATTGCCTTATACTTTTGCAGACAAAAAAATATCAGAAAACCAATATTTAAGATTAGTTCAGAAAGGATCAACTGTAAACATAAAAGGCTTTAAAACTGATGCTGGCACAGTAGAAGGTTTGATTCGTTTTGAAGAAAATTACAAACTCAAACTAGAACCTAAAAAAGCAACGCCTAAAGCAACTTCAACAGCAACACCAGACTCTTTGGCGTGTCCTAAATGCAAAAAAGGAACGATTATGAAAGGAAAAACGGCTTATGGTTGTGGCAATTATAAATTAGGTTGCGACTTTAAAGTAGATTTTGATACCGTTAGAGAGAAACTAAAAGATCAAAAACCTACCAAAGAACTCGTTTATGCTATCCTTTGTAGTTCGCACTAGATATGAAGAAGTTAAATCTATGCGTGTAAAATGGCCGAGACAAGATGTAAAGAGGCAGATGTAAAATAAGAGATTAGATGTTTACCATTTATATTTCACATTTTCACATTTTCTCATTTTCTCATTTTCTCATTTCACTATTCTTTTTTTCATAATTTAGCAATTCCAAATAACATCAAACATAAATATATAATGACTCAAAAAATTACCCTCATAATTCTTTTATTAGCTATTGTTTCTTGCAAAAAAGCTGAGTCTCCTGAGAAAGACAAAATAAAAGCTGCTGACTGGCTTATTGGAAAATGGGAGAATGTTACTCCACAAGGCACTTTAACTGAAACATGGAATAAAGTAAATGATAGTACTTTTCAAGGAAGTTCTTATTTCATTAAAGGAAAAGACACGATTCATTTTGAAACAATCAAACTACAGCAAAAAGGAGAAATCTTAACTTATAACGCTACTGTAAAAGGGCAAAATAACGATGAAGCAGTTGCTTTTGAGTTGACTGCCTCTACTGAGAAAGGATTGGTTTTCGAAAATCCAAAACACGATTATCCTCAAAAAATCAGCTATACAAAAGATACTAATAATACTTTGACAGCAGAAATTTCAGGTATTCAATTAGGAAAAGCTAGTTCAGAGAAATATCTAATGACGAAGAAATAAAATCTTATTTAAGATTCATTTTTTAATAGTAAAGCTTTATTCCTAACAGGATAAAGCTTTTTTTATAGTTTATAGTTTCTCAAGCTAAGTCACTAAACTTATAACATAATAGACAAATCAAGAAAAAAATCGCTGCATCTCAGAATCTTAGCGCCTTAGTATCTAAAAAAAAGAACCTCCTCCTCCTCCCCAACCTTATTCACCATTAAAATCATCATTCCGCCTAAAAAAGCTATGATTAAAAAATCCCATTTCATGCTTAGAAATTCGGAGATAAAACCAACCATTGGTGGTACAATTAAAAACCCAAGATAGCCAATAGTCGAAATAGAAGTTAAAGCTGAACCACAATATATTTTTTGTTATAAGTATAAAAAGGAATTTCTTAAATTTTTATTAATAATTAGTCTAAATAAATATTGTGAAAACAAATATTAAATTATAATTTTGTTAACGATTTCAAGATTGATGAAATCATTATAATTATTTATCAAAGAAACTTAAATACTTTCATTATGAAATTAACACCCTTAAAGACTCTAGTAGTTTTATTAACTGTATTACTAAGTCCTCAATTATTTGCTCATGCTTTATGGATCGAAACAAAAGCAACAGGAACAAAAGGAAAACCTCAAGAAGTTTCAGTATACTTTGGAGAATTTTCAGATAATGATGTTACCCCAGCAGCTAAATGGTTTTCTGATTTAAAAGACTTTTCATTAATATTGATAAGTCCTTCTAAAAAAGAAATTAAATTAACCCCAACTGCTTTAGACAAAAAATACCAAGCATTCTTTACTCCCGATGAAGATGGCGTGTACACAGTTGTAATGCAACATACTGTAAAAGACGTATACGGCACAATGAAATTAGATTATAATTCAAGCGCTAATGTTGTCGTTGGAAACAAAACAGCAGGTAATAATGCTACAGCAAACAAAAATACGATTAGTGTATTCTCTGAAAATGCTGATGTAGCAAAGAAAAACACAAAATTATCTGGTGTAGCTTTATATGAAGGAGTTGCTGCAAAAAAGCAAAAAATTAAAGTAATTGCTCCAAATGGCTGGGAAAAAGAACTATATACTGACGAAAAAGGACAATTTGAATTTACACCAATTTGGTCTGGACAATATATGGTAGAATTTGCTCACACAGAGAAAAGCGCTGGTGAACATAATGGAAAAAAATATGATGAAATCTGGAAAATGGCAACTTATTCTATAGAAGTTAAATAAGTGATATTGTTCATAACAAATAAAAAGAAGGAAACTTAAGTTAGTGATAACAAAGGTTTCCTTCTTTTTTTAGGCTATTAAAGAAACTATAAAAATTTGTTAAAAACTAATTGTAATTAATCTAAATAAGTTTTGATAATACAAACATAGATACTACTTTTGCGCCGTTATTTTTTTTTATTCCAAATAAACAAATATGAAATATATATTATTGCCTACACTAGGTTTATTATTCGGTCTGTCAGGTTTTGCACAAGGAAGAGCAAACACAGCTGAAAATCAAGGAACTACTACAGCAATTACTGATACTGTAAAAAACAAAAAAGGCGAAGTACTTAATGAAGTTATTATTACTGCCAATAAACAAAACAAACCTGTATCTGCAATTCGTTCTGGCTTAAAACCAATGGACATACCGCAAAGTATCCAAATCATTGGAAGCGATGTAATCGAGCAACAACAAGCTATTAGATTAAGTGATGTCATAAAAAACATTAATGGTGTATATGTAGGATCTGCCCGTGGAGGTGCTCAAGAATCATTCTTTTCAAGAGGGTATGATATGTCAGCAAATAATATGTTTAAAAATGGTTTTCGTTTAAACAGTGGAGTTATGCCTGAGGTTTCTTCTCTAGAAAAAGTAGAAGTCTTAAAAGGAAGCTCGGCTTTATTATTCGGAAATGTAACTCCTGGAGGAATCTTGAACATGGTTACTAAAACTCCTTCTTTTAAAAGTGGTGGCGAAATATCAATGCAAATGGGAAGCTATTCGTTTTACAAACCAACTGTAGATTTTTACGGTCCATTAAGCGATGTAGTTGCTTACAGATTTACAGGTTCTTACGAAAACTCTGAGAGCTTTAGAGACATCGTAAAAAGAGAACGTTATTATATTAATCCATCATTCTTATTCAAAGTAAGTAATAAAACAAATATTACATTACAAGGAGATTATTTACATGATGACTGGACTCCCGATTTTGGAACTGGAGCAATTGGAAAAGAAATTGCCGATGTGCCTCGTAGTAAATACTTAGGAGCATTATGGTCTAATGGAACTACACAACAAACTACAATTTCAGGATTAGTAAATCACAATTTTAATGACAATTGGAAATTTAATTTCAATACTTCATTCCAAAATTTTGATAGAGTTTCTAAAGGAACTGAACGAATCTCAATCGATACTAAAATTAAAGATTATGTTCATGGAGACTGGAACAGACCATTAGGACAAAATAAATCTCAAGAGCAAATCATAGCTGAACAATTTAGCTTACAAGGGACATTCTATACTGGAAGAGTAAAACATGAATTATTTACTGGTGTTGATTTAGAAAATTCATTTGCACAAGCATATACATATGCATTTAGTCCTGCAACTTATGACAAAGTCAACATCTTTAATTTTACCTATGATCAACAAAGAATGGATATTCCAGTTGGTGATGTAACAAAAATAGTAAAAACTGATACAAACCGTTTTGGTATTTATTTCCAAGATTTAATTTCTATTACAGAACAATTTAAAGTTTTAGCAGGATTACGTTGGTCTTGGCAAGAAGCAAAAGCTGAAACACAGCAATTGAATACTAAAACTAAACAACTTGAACTTTTACCAGAAGTAGCTCCTTTAACTGATCAAGCATTTTCTCCAAAAATTGGATTAGTATATCAGCCAACTAAAGACATGTCATTGTTTGCAAGCTATTCAACTTCATTTACTCCAAATACAGGATTTACATTCAACAATGCTCCTCTTGACCCTTCAATTATTGATCAATATGAAGTTGGTATTAAAAAAGATTTCTGGAGAGGCGCGTTAAGTACTAATGTTACTGTATATCAAATTGACAATGACAACTTAGTTCAAACTGCTGAATTCAATCTTGATGGAACAATCAATTCTAACACAAATTTAAAAGTGCTAAGTGGTGGAACAAGAAGTAAAGGTGTAGAAATTGATATCACAGCTAGACCAACTGAAGGACTAAGCATTATTGCTGGTTATAGCTATAATGATATGCGTTATACTAAAACATCAGGAAAAGCAGGAAGCTTTATCGAAGGAGATCGTTTAGCAAGAACTCCTGCAAATACAGCTAATTTAAGTTTCTTTTATAAATTACCTACAGGAGTATTAAAAGGAATAACTTTTGGTGCTATCGGAAACTATATTGGTAAAAGAACTGGTGGATGGAACAGTCAATATGTTGAAATTACAGACCCTAAAGATCCTACAGTTAAAATCCTTGCAATTAACGACAGAGAAATTCCATTAGAAGGATATACTACAATTGATGTTTCAGCTGGTTATGAGTGGAATAAATTCTCTATCTTATGTAAATTATCAAACATTACAAACGAGTTAAATTATACTGTTCACGAGAATTATAGTGTGAATCCTATTGCTCCTCGTCAGGTAATGACAAGCTTAAGATATAAATTCTAAGATACAATTTCCGTTTCCTAAAACAAAAAACCTCGTTTATTATTAAACGAGGTTTTTTGTTTTAAAAAAGACACTCTAATTTACACTACTTTTGTGGACTTAATAATTCAAAAAAAATAAAATCTAAATATGTCAGATTCCAAAAAGAACCAATTAAAGAAAAGTCTGGGACTGAGCTTTAATATTGCGGTATTAATTGGAGGAACAATAGGAGTTGGAATCTTACGAACACCTGGTACTATCGCTGGGATGCTAGATAATTATTGGCTTATTATTGCTTCTTGGCTTTTTGGTGGCCTTTTTATCTTAATAGGTGCCAATTCATATGCTGAACTAGCAACTATGCTTCCTAAAGCTGGAGGATCTTATAATTATATCAAAAGAGCTTTTGGTAATTATGCAGGCTTTTTATCGGGTTGGTTTGATTATATTACCAATGTAATTCCGCCCGCATTTTACTGTATCGTTATTAGCGAATATCTTATTATACTTTTTCCAAATCTAGGAAACTATTCAACCGAAATAGCAATCGCATTACTAGTTACATTTGTATTATTACATTTAAGTGGTGTTAAAAATGGTAGTCTCATCCAACAAATTACCAGTTTTATTAAAGTTGTCTGTTTTGTTGCCTTGGTAATTGCTTGTTTTATGTACTCTGGAGTAAAATTACCTCCAATTCAAAAAGAAGGTTCTTTTTTTGAAATTGGACTTCTATTTGGATTCTTTAAATCTCTTCAGCTTATTATCGGTACCTATAATGGTTGGAACGGAGTTTGTTTTTTTGCAGAAGAAAACGACAACCCAAGCAAAAACATTCCGCGTTCTTTATATAGCGGTGTCTTACTCGTAATTGCTATTTATGTTTTATTAAATGTCGCTTTTTTCTATGTTTTACCAATCGAAACCATAGCAAATTCTAATCTGGCAGCAGCCGATGTTGCCAACATTATTTTCGGTAAAAATGGTGCTATTATAGTTACTGTAATAGCTATTTTCTCTTTAATAAGCATACTAAATGCCTTTATGATGATTCCGCCAAGAATTCTATATGGATTAAGTCGTGATGGCTTTTTTATTGAAAAAGGAACAACTGTAAACAAAGGTGGAACTCCAATCGTTGCTCTTTTAGTCTCTTCATTATTTAGCTTGTTTTTAATTTTCATCGGTTCCTTTGAAGTATTATTTTCCTTCGCCGCCTTTACCTCTATTATTGTTTGGGGATTGGCTTATTTTTCGCTTATAAAACTGCGAATCACAGAACCTGACTTACCAAGACCTTATCGCTCATTTTGGTATCCTTGGACAACCATATTAGCAATTCTTGTTTCATTAGCATTACTAATCGGATTCATATATAGTGACCCAGAAAGCTTTACAATCATAGTTGGTATCACAGTGGCTTCTTATCCTTTGTTTCTGTTTTTAACTCGGAAGAAGTAAGTAAAAAGTAAAATGCGAGAAACGCTACTATCTGAAAATAAAAAACCCGACAAATTTTAAAAATTTGTCGGGTTTTTATATTTAAAAAAATCTAGCTCTTATTTCAAACCTGCTAAACTTTGCTCTATTGTAGCAATTTTTGCTAAAGCATCAGCTTCTTTTTGTTTTTCGTTAGCCAAAACTTTCTCTGGCGCTCCTGCTACAAATTTTTCATTTGCTAATTTAGATTGAACTGATTTCAAGAAACCTTGCGTGTAAACCAACTCTGCATTTAATTTTGCAATTTCAGCTTCAACATCAATATTCCCTCCTGTTATCGGGATAAAATATTCATTAGACTTTACTCGAAATGACAAAGCTCCATCTACTTTATCCGAAACGTATTCGAATGCAGCTATATTTCCTAGTTTAGTTATTACAGAATCAAAATAAGTAGAAAATTTCTCGCTGTTAATCGCTTTCAATTCAATACTATCTTTCATTGCAATATTCTTTTCTTTACGAATCGTTCTGATACCAGAAATCACTTCAACCGAATTTTCAAAATCAGTAATTAATTTTGCATCAAATGGTTTTAATTCTGGCCAAGTCGAAACAATTAAAGCTTCTTCTGGAGTTCTTTCAGCAAGTATATGCCATATTTCTTCTGTTAGGAAAGGCATAAACGGATGAAGCAATTTCAAGTTATTTTCTAAAATTTCGATTGCTTTATCAAATGTCTTTTTATCAATTGGCTGTTGGTAAGCTGGTTTAATCATTTCAAGGAATAAAGAACAGAAATCGTCCCATACCAATTTATAAATTGCCATTAATGAATCAGAAATTCTGTATTTTTCAAAATTATCCTCAATATCAACTAATGCTTGCTGAAACTTTGCCTCAAACCATTCGATTGCTACTTTTGATGATTCTGGTTGTGGAATTGTTTCTGAAACTTCCCATCCTTTGATCAATTTAAGAGCATTCCAAATCTTATTTGAAAACGCTTTTCCTTGATTACATAGCTCTTCATCAAACATGATGTCATTTCCTGCAGAAGCGCTTAAAAGCAACCCTACACGTACTCCATCTGCACCAAATGTATCTATTAAATCTAAAGGATCAGGTGAATTACCTAATGACTTAGACATCTTACGACGTTGTTTATCACGTACTAATCCTGTTAGATATACATTTGTAAATGGTTTTTCACCTGCATATTCGTAACCTGCAATAATCATTCTGGCAACCCAGAAAAATAAAATGTCCGGACCTGTTACTAAGTCGTTTGTTGGATAGTAATATTTAAAGTCCTCGCTTTCTGGATCCATAATTCCTCCAAAAACCGACATTGGCCAAAGCCAAGAAGAAAACCAAGTATCCAAAGCATCAACATCTTGTCTAAGATCTTTTGTTTCAAGTTTCGGATTTGAAGTTTTTTCCTGTGCTAATTTTAATGCATCTTCTATGTTTTCAGCAACAACAAAATCTTCTTTACCGTCTCCGTAAAAATAAGCTGGAATTTGTTGCCCCCACCATAACTGACGAGAGATATTCCAATCACGAATATTATTTAACCAATGCGCATAAGTGTTTTCAAAACGTTTTGGGTGTAATTTAATATCTCCATCAACTAAAACAGATTTAATTGCTGGTTTTACTAATTCTTCCATTTTCAAGAACCATTGATCCGATAATCTTGGTTCGATAACTGCTTTAGTTCTTTCTGAAGTTCCAACTTTATTCAAGTGGATTTCCGTTTTTGCCAAAGCACCAATTTCTTCTAGTTCTTTTGCAATTTCGGTACGAACCACGAAACGATCTTTTCCTTGGTAATGCAATCCAAAACTATTAAGTGTAGCATCTTCATTAAAAATATCTACAATCTCCAGATTATGCTTCTCTCCTAGCGTCTTATCGTTCATGTCGTGTGCAGGAGTCACTTTAAGACATCCTGTTCCGAACTCTACATCTACATATTCATCTTCGATAATAGGGATTACTCTTCCACAAATAGGTACAATTGCTTTTTTACCTTTTAAATGTGTAAAACGTTCATCATTTGGATTGATACAAATAGCAGTATCTCCAAAAATAGTTTCTGGTCGCGTTGTAGCAATTGTTAAAAACTCTTCTGTTCCTTCAATTTTATATTTTAAGAAAAATAATTTTCCTTGTTGTTCTTCATAAATAACTTCTTCGTCAGACAAAGTCGTTTTTGCTTCAGGATCCCAGTTTACCATTCGGTATCCTCTATAAATCAATCCTTTGTTATACAAATCAACAAACGAACGAATTACCGAAGCCGACATATCTGGATCCATTGTAAATTTAGTACGTTCCCAATCGCAAGAAGCACCTAATTTTTTTAACTGATCTAAAATTACACCACCATACTTATCTGTCCACTCCCAAGCATGTGCTAAAAACTCTTCACGCGTTAAATCATTTTTATTAATTCCTTCTGCTTTTAATTTAGCAACAACTTTAGCTTCTGTAGCAATCGATGCATGATCTGTTCCCGGAACCCAACAAGCATTGAACCCTTTAAGACGCGCTCTTCTTATCAATACATCTTGAATTGTATTGTTTAGCATATGCCCCATATGCAAGACTCCAGTAACATTAGGAGGAGGAATTACAATTGTATAAGGCGTTCTATGATCTGGCTCCGAATGAAAATAATTATTTTTCATCCAGTAGTCGTACCATTTATTTTCGATTGTTTTAGCGTCAAATTGTGCTGGAATTGTCATTTTATCTTGGATATATTTAATCGTTAATTTGTTTAATCATCTATTTATCTTCCCTTTTTTTAATTGCCTTTTTATCAATTAAATAAGCGTTTAAAAGGGTAAACAAATGAACATTTACACTTTGGTTTGATTTTTGTATTCATTATAGATGACAAAAGTAAATAATTAAGTACACTATAAAAAGCGAATTAATAATTTGTGTATTAATTAAAAGAAAGTATATTTACTTAATAACTTAAAACAATATCAAATGAAGAAAGTAGCCTCATTTATAGCAATCTTAATGGTTACAACCATTGGTCTTGCTCAAAACGGCCCAAAAATTGATTTTGCTGCCAAGGATAATACTATTGATTATGGTACAGTAAGTAAAGGTGACAACGGAGCTAAGGCTTTTGAATTTACTAACTCTGGAGATTCCCCCCTCATGATCACATCAGTACAATCTACAGCAGGTATTAGTATTGTATCTAAACCAAGTGCTGCAATTATGCCTGGAAAATCAGGAAAAATTGAAGTGAAATTTAATATGCCTCCAGGGCCAATAAGAAAAACAATTACCGTTGAAACTAATGCCGTAAATTACCCAGAGGGTCGTGTCGCTTTAAAAATTAAAGGAGTAGTATCTAATTAGTATTCAAATTAAATTCCCATAAACACAAATGGCTTCCTAAATTCTAGGAAGCCATTTTTTATTGATTTGCTTTTGCTTGTTTATTTATCAACACAGTCTGTAGTTTCAAACTTATATTTTACACGATCAAAATCGATAGGCTTACCTTTAGCAAAATAAGTTCTACCTAAATATGTTTCCATAGTTCCATTACCTAAAATGAGTTGTTTATCTCGTTTTAAAAATGCCATAGGATTTTTAAACTTTACATCTTTCTTTGTTCCTTCAATAAAAGTATAATCTACAAATAAAGTATCTCCTTTAAACTCTCCAATGACTTCTCCATTCTTTTGTGGCGTACCATACATTTTCATGACTAGATCCCCACTTATTTTTCCATCTTTTAGAGTATTCAATTTTAAATCTATAGTATCTTTTTCATAAAGAGCTTTATAACATTGAACACTTACAATACTTTCAGCTTCTGATTTAGCAGCTTCCTTCTGAGTTTCATTTTTTTTGCAGCTCTGAAGCACAACACAAGACACAAGCAAAAAAGGCAGGACTAGATTCTTCATAATTAAATATTTTAAGTTCATATATCTTATAAAATTAAATAAAAAAGTGACCAAAAGAAAGGCTTCTAAACAAAATATTGATTTATTTAGAAGCCTTTTTATTTTAAAACAACAGAACGATTTATAAATTCTTAATTACAAATTCACTACGTCTATTTAATTCGTGTTGCTCTTCGTTACAAGCATCGTCTGTTTTACATTTTACAATTGGCACAGACTCTCCGTATCCTTTTGCGATAATTCTCTTTTTATCAATTCCGGAATCTATCAAATACTCTTTGGTAGATTGTGCTCTTTTTTGAGACAGATTGGCATTGTATTTATAATTACCTCTAGAATCGGTGTGTGAACCAATCTCGACTACCATATCTGGATATTTCTTCATTAATTCATAAACCCTGTTTAAAATAACCTTAGATTCTTTTCTTATATACCACAAATCGTAATCAAAATAAATAGGATCCGTCTTTATAATTAATCGGTCTTTGTCTCTTACTACATCTTTTTCTTGGGCAATAATCTTTTCTATCTTTTCTTTTTGGTCTGCAACAGCCTTTACTGCTTTTTCTTTTTTCTTAATTTCGATCTGAGCAATTTCATCCGCTTTAGCTTTAGCTTCATTCGCTTTTAAAACAACCAACTCCAATGCTTCTTTTTGTTTTTTCTCTTCAGCTAATTTTTTCTCTTCTTGTTTTATAACCTCAAGAGATTTAAGCGCCATTGAAGCATCATTACTTTTTCCTCTAGTTTTATCTAGAATTAAGGTTCTGGAATTATCGGTATAATTTTCTTTAGATGCCGAAATCGTATAAGATAATTCACAAGCTACTTTAAAATTAAATTTACCATCAGCTGAAGTTACAATCGTACGCAACTCCTTGCTTTCTTCCTGTAGAAGAATAACCACAGCATTTTCTAATGGCAGTTTTGTATCAATATCTGTAATTACTCCCGTAATGAGCTGCTTACAATCTTCAATTAGTAATGGCTTGATTTCGTTTAATTGATAGATATCGTCACTTCCTTTTCCTCCTGCTCGATTCGATGCAAAATACCCTTCTTTGGTATCTGAATCTATAGTAAACGAGAAATCATCTAAATTTGAATTTAATGGCAGACCGACATTGAGAGGTTTTGTATAGGTTCCATCTTTAATTTCAGAAACAAATACATCAAGCGAACCGTAACCCAAATGCCCATCTGATGAGAAATAGAGTTTATTATCTTTTGAAACAAACGGAAACTGTTCTCTCTTATCTGTATTAATCAGTGCTCCTAAGTTCCGAGGATTCCCATATGCTCCTTCATTTATTGCTACCGAAAAGATATCAAATGAGCCTAATGTCCCTGGCATATCGGAAGCAAAATACAATGTTTTTTCATCAGAACTCAACGCTGGATGTTCTACTGAATAGTTGTCACTATTAAACGGTAGTGATATCACATTTTTCCATTTTCCTTTTATGAGTTCTGCTCTAAAAATTTGAATATTTGAGATTTTATCATCATTTTTTCCTCTCCTTCCGTTTTTATAATTATTTCTTGTAAAATAAATGGTTTTACCATCTTTTGTAAAAACAGCATTAGATTCGTGCATTCCTGTTTTTAATTCTTTTGCGAAATAATAAGCAATCGAATCTCCTGCTTTTATCTTATTTATTGGCGCCGAAACTAAATTAAGATAGGCTTCATTATCCCATTTATACATTTTATCAAACAATCCTGGCTTCTTTTTTACTGCTGCAAAAACCAAACTATCTCCATATTTTACTGCTCCAAACTCAGAATTTTTGGTATTTATGGCTAGATTTTTAATCCTATACCTGTCTCCGATTGCCGAAACATTCTCGAGTTCTTTGGTAGCGTTTTCAAAATCTAAATAATCCTGACTGTTTTTAGAATAGTATTGTTTTAAAACGTCATTTGCCTCTTGGTAACTATTGGTTGCTTTGAGTGTATGAGCATATTTAAAATAGTAGTTTCTATCTAAATCTTTGTCATAATTTTTAATCAGAAGTCTATAATATTGTTGTGCTTTCTTTAAATCATTGGTATAATAATAGGAGTCGGCTAAATTTTTTATGGCTTCTGCCGAAGGCTTCTCTGAAACAATTTTTTCATATAATGGAATGGCTTCACTGTAATATGTTTTATCAAAAAATCGCTTTGCCCGAACAAGATTCTGGTCTTGAGCGCAAACAAACTGTATTGAAAATACGAATATAATAACTAGTAATTTTTTCATATTTTTCATTTTAAAAGAATCTTGGTGATTTATCATATCCTTTACCTAATAAATCTAAATCAAAAAGAAGCATAATCTCATGTGTTCCAGAATTAAATTGACCAAAATTGGTTGTGGTATAATCATATGCATAACCTACTCGAATTGCTTTGGTTACGTTTACATTCATTAAAACACTAACTGCATCATTTACTCTGTAAGCAGCTCCCAGTTCGAATCTCTCATTATACAAAACATTGGCAGTTATATCTACAGAAGCGGGTGCTCCAACAACGAATCTAGACATAAAAGCAGGTTTCAGTTTAAAGATATCACTAAGCTGAAAAACATATCCTGCAGTTAAAAAAGTATGAATATCTTCGGAACCATATGCGTTTATACCCGATTTTTCTTCAATATGTTTGGACTTCAATAAATTTGGTGCCGATAATCCAACATAAAATTTATCTGTAAAATAATAAGCCCCTATACCAATATTAGGCTTGGTAACATTGATGTTTTCGGCGAAAGCCAAATCGGTAGTTACATCTCCACTCTGAAATTGGAATCCATTAAAATTTGTTTGCAAAGAAGTAAGTCCTGCTTTTAATCCTAGTGAAAGCTTGTTATTTCCTCCTAGTTCAAGTATGTATGCAAAATCGGCATAAAAATTATTCTCTTTTTTAGCACCATCCCCTATATCATCAGAAATCAATGAGACTCCCGCTTCTATTTTATTACTCAAGGAAGTATGTCCAAAAAAATTAAATGTTTTAGGTGCACCAACTGCTCCAACCCATTGTGTTCTGTATAAAGTTCCTAAATTTAACATTGATGGAGTTCCTGTTGCATACGCTGGATTTACCATACTCATATTATACATATAATGTGTGTATTCTGGATCTTGCTGAGCAGATGTATCAATGATGTAGAAAAGAAAACTTATAATTAGTATTATTTTTTTCATTTGAAAATTAAATTAAATAGGAATTATCGATTTAAATAAAGACGACCTTGTAAAGGCGGCCTATTATCTTTATTAAAATGGACAACATAAAAATAAACACCATTTGGAGCTACTCCATCAATTATTTTGGAATCAGAATTTTTACCATCCCAATCTGGTTTATTTTTATTGCCTTTAAACATTAAGTTCCCATATCTATTATAAATTTCGAGTGTATAATCAGGATATAAAAAGTCTATATCGGGAATTGCATAAGTGTCGTTTGTACCATCTCCATTTGGAGAAAATCCGTCGGGGATAAAGAAATCTGCATATTCTGTAGTAGAACAATTTGTAAGCGAAACTTTTGCAATCAAAACATCATTCGAAAAACAATTGGTAGTAGTTGAAAAATCAAACCCATAATATATTGTATTGTCCTGAAGCAAAGTTGCATTAGTTAACTGGTTTCCATTATCTTGAGCATCATACCAAACTATTGAAGCAGAAGCATTGGTATTATTAGACAAATCAGCAATTGTAGGGTTATTTATTCCGCAAAATTCTTGGCCTTTTGGTTTTAATACTGGCGCTGGTATATCATTTATAGTAACAACACTCCTATTTGCTGGCGATACACATCCGCCTGAAAGCGCTGTTTCTTTAACATAATAATTTCCTGAAACCAATACCGTTGTAGCAGACAAAGGGGTAGTAGCAGTGACAGAATCATACCATTTATATTGTGTTCCGTTAGGTACTAAATTAGCAACTGTAGCTCCATCTGATTTACAAAATATTTGAGGACTCGTTGCTGGCGCAATCGGAATGGTGTTTATCAAGAAATCATCAAATAAACCTGTAGGTACAATATCACAAGTTGTTTCGTTATTTGTAACTTTTGTAATTGTAACTCTGGTCGCCCCTGTATTAGCAAGTAGATTTTGAGGAATAACAAAACTCGCTTTCCCACTTGATACAGCTAAGGTTATTATTTGTGTTGGGGCCAAATTACTTCCGGAAATAGTGTACAGAATTGTAATGTTTTTTAACGTTCCAAGTCCAGAAATTGAAACTGGTACTGGTTCATTTAAGCAATAATCTTTTATTTCTATCTTAATATCAATTGAATTTGGCAAAGGATTAACTACCATATTTCCTGATACATTTGCAGTATTTGTACAACCTACAAGAGTATTCGTAATATTCGTAATTACAACTAATGAACTTCCATCCTTAGCAGTTAAAGTTGATGGTATTATAAAACTTGCTG
Organism: Flavobacterium sp. EDS; assembly: GCF_020991525.1. Lineage (NCBI taxonomy): Bacteria > Pseudomonadati > Bacteroidota > Flavobacteriia > Flavobacteriales > Flavobacteriaceae > Flavobacterium > Flavobacterium sp. EDS. The sequence continues at coordinate 636,506 of NZ_JAJMOZ010000001.1, read as the reverse complement.
CTCCATTTACAACAGTAATCGAAGCTACTTGTGCATTGGTATTATTTGCACCCGTTACTTTATAATTAATACTATATCTTCCATTTGGAAGACTTGAAGCTCCCGTAATTTGTACCAGTGCACTTTTATTTTGACAAACCGGGTCGATTTTTATTTTTGCCGAATCCAACTTAGGAATTGGATGTATCGTTAGATCATCTGATAAGTTATTGATTATAGTAACACAAACGCCTTCGGTTTTAAAAGCATTAAATTCTTTGATTTCGATTTTATATTGACCTACCTTCTGAAAAAATATTGACGGCAACGAAAAAGTTACAGAACCATTATTAATAGTCAACAATTCTGTTCTTGTTTCCGATGATGGACCTGATATTTTGTAAGTAACATTATACTGTCCATTAGGAATAATTTTTGCTCCGCTTGTAAGCTTTGCCGAATAAGTAGCTCTAAGAATATCTGGTTCACATATATCAGAGCTCACAACCAAAGTAGCTCCTGTAAGATCAATTCTTTTTTCTATTCGTATTCTTACCGTTGCAAAATCAATTTTACAAATAGGATGCGGAGTATTACTAACGGTATAGGTAAAAGTATAAATACCCTCACCATGGGTTTCATAAATTTTTTGAACATCTACAAAATGATCATTTCTACTTGTTATCTCTCCTGTATTCTCATTATCTGTCCATTGTCCATTTGGATCTTCACCAGAAAGTTGATCATTTAAATCCAGATTAGAATAAATGGATAAATCATCACTATCACATAACAATAAATTAGAAGGATTACCTGCTTCTGGAGCTCTATAAACGGTAACAGAAACAATTGAAGAAACAGGTCCAGCACAATCTCCTATAGCAGGAATTGAATAGGTAAATTGATAAGTACCTACTCCTAAATCCTTAGGATCAATAATACTACCATTAACTGGACTATTTATAGTATTGTTATACCATTTACCATTAGATTGTGGACTTAAAAAAGCACCATTAAAAACATGAAATAAATCATATGCAGTAGCATCTGTACATGCAGCCCCTGTTGGTCCTGAAATTCCAGCATATCCTCCGATTGCAACAGTTATTGTAGCCGAATTATCAACACAACCTGTTACTCCTGAAACTGTATAAGTAAATCTATAAAATCCACTTTCTCTTATTAACTGAGCATTCAAAATTCCTGTAGCCCTATCTAATCCTTGCGAAAAATCATCATCTGTCCAAGTACCACCTGCTGTAGGATTTCCATCTAGCAATGCAAATAAATTAATGGATTGACTGGCAGGATTAGGAATATCACATATGCTTGTTTTTGAATCCAAGCCCGCACATTGTCCGAAATTTTTAATAGGCAACAAAAATAAAGTGAGTAAAAACAAAAGCAATTTTAGTTTTGCAAAGTATTTTTTGGACATATAGTATTATTAATTTTTTGTTAAAACTACAAAAACAATTTATAAACACAAAAAACAAAACTAATTAACCTCCTATCACCGAAACAATTAAACAACTTACACATTAACAAACAACAACTTAACCCAAACTGACTTATCTATTGAAGTTAAATTAAGACTATAATTCATCGGTCAACTGAAATTTAAATTTCAATAACTGACTATCTCTTTCAATTTCTAAACTTATCCATATATCGTCTTCAGATTTCAGTAATCTATTTATTTGCTCTAAAGAATATTTATAAGCCAAATTTTTATTAATACTAATAATAATATCTCCATTTCTCAATCCAGATCGTTCTGCTGCAGATTTTTTCCTAACATTTGCAATTTCAAAAACAGGTTTTAACAGAAACTTGTACCTAAAATCATCACTTATCTTTTCTGTTGCATCACTAGATGAATTTTTCACTATAGGAACTGTTTCTAAATGTACCGTTTCTTGCACCCATTGTAATCCATTATGTTGAATAACAATCCCACTTTTATTATATGTAAAAGGATGAGGGAATTCTTTATTTTTCTTTAGATACATTTTTTGACCTTTATAGTCAAAAACTACAGTAAATCTTCTTAATATTTCACCACCAACTGAACCTATTCTATTAGGAACCATTTTTACATTTCGTACAGAACTAGAATCCGGAAAGGCAACAATAGGGTGAATAAAATCAAAGTCACCAATAGAAAATTTAGGAATTCTAGCTCTTCTTCCTTCAATATCACCACTAAATCCTTTTCCTAAATAATCTTCAAAGTTTTTCACTGGTAATTTAATATTCGGATTTTGAAAAATCCAAAAAGCATCGCTATTGCCAGTATCAACAAGCAACTTTGCAGGAATACCAAGGCTATCGATAACTGCATTTGAATAAAGATAAGGCTTAGCTCTCTCGATTGTGATCGGGATTTTTTTGAATTTTTTTTCTAACCTATTATTATACTTATCGGTAGCTCTATGAACGGTAATTTTTTTAGAATGATAATTTATCTCAATCAAATTATCTTTAAAGAACTGATAGCCGATGATTCCATTTACAGGAATACCTATATGTGAGGACAAATTAAACTCCTGATCCAATATAACATACAAAAGGTTATCTGTAGATTTTAAACCATCTACTTCTAAAGTATTATTGGTAGACTTTAAACCTTCAATAGATTCTTCGATACCTAAACCTCTAAGTTTAATTTTTTTGATATTAAAAAATCTAAGCTCCTTTTTGTCTTCTAAACTAAAAAGCACGGTGTCGTCAACTCCAGAATCTAATAAAAAGTTAAGTTCAATACCATTTACTTTAATAGGTATAAAAACCAAATTATTTATTAATTTAAAAGGAATTGTAACCTTATCTATATGTTTATCAATAACAAATCCCTGCTGCGAAAATGCAGTAAAGGTGATTATTTGCAAAAAAAACAAAGTAATTTTTCTTTTCATTAAGAGTATTTCTTATAAAAATACTAAAATTTTAGTTAATTAATACAAATTAACAACTACTTATATTGTTTACGTTAAATTCGAAAAAAAACCGCAAATTTGCACTTCAATAATTTACATCATGCCAAAAATTTCAAACAAAGGCAAAAACATGCCCGAATCACCGATACGAAAACTAGCTCCTTATGCTGATATAGCTAAGAAAAAAGGACATAAAGTGTATCACTTAAACATTGGACAACCTGATATAAAGACACCCGAAGCCGCCATCTCGGCCATAAAAAATATTGATTTAAGTATTATTGAATACAGCCCATCAGCTGGCTATGAAAGTTATAGAAAAAAACTAGCTCAATTTTACCAACATCAAAACGTAAACGTAAACAAGGAAGATATAATTATTACAACTGGAGGTTCTGAAGCTTTGCTTTTTGCATTAGCAACAATTACCGATCCAGGAGACGAAATTATTATCCCTGAACCTTTTTACGCTAATTACAATGCTTTTTCGGCATCAACAGGCGCTACAGTAGTTCCAGTTATTTCTAGTATAGAAACTGCTTTTGCACTGCCGAGTATTGCTTCTTTCGAAAAACTGATTACACCAAAAACAAAAGCTATATTAATATGTAACCCAGGAAATCCAACTGGATATTTATATTCTGAATCTGAAATTTTGCAACTAGCAAATTTAGTTAAGAAACATGATTTATATTTAATTGCTGACGAAGTATATCGTGAGTTTACTTATGATGGAGATATTCATTATTCTGTAATGAACTTAAAAGGCATTGAACAAAACGTAATCATGGTCGATTCAGTTTCTAAACGTTACAGTATGTGTGGCGCAAGAATTGGATGTTTAATTTCAAAAAACAAAGAAGTTATTGCTACAGTAATGAAATTTGCTCAAGCACGTTTAAGCCCTCCTACTGTTGAACAAATTGCTTGTGAGGCTGCTATCGATACACCGCAAAGCTATTTTGATGAAGTAATTTCTGAATACAGAGGGCGAAGAGACACCTTAATAGCAGAGCTTAATAAAATAGAAGGCGTAATAGTAACTAAACCTAAAGGTGCTTTTTATTGTATTGCTCAACTACCTATTACTAATGCAGATGATTTTGCACAATGGCTTTTAGAAAGCTACGACTACAATGGTAAAACGGTAATGATTGCTCCTGCAGCAGGATTTTACTCAACTCCAGGAATGGGATTAAACCAAGTACGTATTGCTTACGTATTAAACAAAGAAGATTTAATTCAAGCAGTTACAGTTTTAAAAGAAGCTCTTCTAGTATATAATGCTAAAAAATAGCAACCACTACAAAAAACAAATAGTTAATAATATGCAAATGGCAACAACGATTAATCGTTGTTGCCATTTATGTATCAAGCACATACGTACACATAAATTAATGTATATCCAAAAACTGTACATTAAATAATACAAACGATAGAAACTGTTTCCCTTTTATTAATTATCTTTACGCACTCAAAAAGATATACCCATTATAATAGTAGTTTTTAATGATAAATAACGAAGATTTTTTAGACGAAATAGGTGACAATCACATCGGATCAAGTGCGCAAAACCCAATTAGAGAAGATGCTTTTGCAATTACTGACGATGAAAAAATTGAAAAGATAAAGAAAGATGTTGAAAGTATTCTGATTACACTTGGAATGGACTTAACAGATGACAGTTTAAAAGGTACTCCAAACAGAGTAGCAAAAATGTTTGTTAAAGAAATTTTTGGAGGACTTAATCCTGTAAGAAAACCTAAAGCATCTACTTTTGATAATAATTATAAATATGGCGAAATGTTAGTTGAAAAAAACATTACGCTTTATTCTACCTGCGAACACCATTTATTACCAATTATAGGAAGAGCTCATGTTGCTTACATCTCTAACGGAAGAGTAATTGGCCTATCAAAAATGAACAGAATTGTTGAGTATTACTCAAAAAGACCTCAAGTTCAAGAGCGTTTAACTATGCAAATTGTTCAAGAATTACAAAGAGCCCTTGGTACTGAAGACGTAGCTTGCGTTATAGATGCAAAACACCTTTGTGTAAACTCAAGAGGAATTAAAGATATTGAAAGTAGCACTGTAACATCTGAATTTGGTGGTAAATTTAAAGATCCTCAAACAAGAAGAGAATTTTTAGATTACATTAAATTAGAAACTCAGTTCTAATTTATAACCTCTTTCAAAACTATATTTATGAACTAGCTCTGATGAAAGCTTCATCCTTTTTCTGACTTCTTTAGCCAGTAAAAGATATGGAGAACAGCAGGAATAGCTTCAAATCAATAATCAAATAGTAAAATAACATGCCTTTATATACAAGTCAACATCTAAAAATATACAATTCACTTTCAGGTGAAAAAGAAAATTTCAATCCAATCCATGAAGGAAATGTTGGAATGTATGTTTGCGGACCTACAGTCTACAGTAATGTTCACTTAGGAAATGTTAGAACTTTTATGTCATTTGATGTGATTTTTAGATATTTTTCGCATCTAGACTATAAAGTACGCTATGTGCGAAATATTACCGATGTTGGTCATATTGTAGATGATGTAGATGAAGGTGAGGACAAAATTGCAAAAAAAGCTCGCATAGAGCAATTGGAACCTATGGAAATTGTACAGCGTTATACTGTAGATTTTCATGAAATCCTGAAAGCTTTTAATTTTCTACCTCCAAGTATTGAACCTACTGCTACCGGGCATATTATTGAGCAAATCGAGATTGTCAAAAAAATAATTGATACTGGAATTGGTTATGAAGCCAATGGATCAGTTTATTTTGATGTTGTAAAATATAATGAAACCAACAATTACGGCATTTTAAGCGGACGAAATATCGAAGATATGCTAGCTAATACCCGTGATCTTGATGGTCAATCGGACAAAAGAAACCCACAGGATTTTGCTCTTTGGAAAAAAGCAGAACCACAACATATTATGAGATGGCCTTCACCTTGGAGCGATGGTTTCCCAGGTTGGCATCTTGAATGTACCGCAATGAGCACTAAATATCTAGGCAATCATTTTGACATTCACGGAGGTGGTATGGATTTAAAATTCCCACATCATGAATGCGAAATTGCACAAAATGAAGCTTGTACAGGACAAAGCCCAGTAAATTATTGGATGCATGCCAATATGCTTACCCTAAACGGAAAGAAAATGGCAAAATCTACTGGTAACAACATTTTACCTGGTGAGATTTTAAGCGGAGAAAACACTATCCTAAGTAAACCATTTTCTGCTTCTGTAGCTCGTTTTTTTATGTTACAAGCACATTACCGAAGCATCTTAGATTTTTCCGATGATGCCATTGTTGCTGCCGAAAAAGGATACAAAAGATTAATGGAGGCTCTTGACTCTCTAGATTCTATTACTACAAATTCTTCTTCATCGATTGATATAGCTAGTTGGAAACAACTATGCTACGATGCTATGAATGATGACTTTAACACTCCTATTTTAATTGCACAGCTATTTGAAGCTGTTCGTTATGTTAACTTATTAAAAGACAATAAAGAAACTATTACTTCTGAAGATTTAAACAACCTGTCAACTTCATTAAGAGCATTTGTTTTTGATGTTTTAGGTTTAAAAGATGAAAAAGTTTCAGATGCTAATAATGATAAATTAGAAGGAGTTGTAACTATGTTAATCGAAATGAGAAATCAAGCAAGAGCTGATAAAAATTTTGCACTTTCTGATCAAATCAGAGATCAACTAATTGAATTAGGTATTCAATTAAAAGATGGAAAAGACGGAACTTCATTTAGTGTATAGCAAAAAGTCTTTTAGCTCAGTTTATAAAAATTAAAATACCCTTTTAATACTTTTTCTGAACACTGATTACTAACGAAGTATGTTATCAAAAATAGTAATATATCCATTTGTTTTACTTGTACGGTTTTATCAAAATGCGATATCACCCTTTACACCTGCAGCTTGCCGTTTTGAACCAACGTGCTCAAGCTACATGATACAGGCACTGCAAACTCACGGTTTGTTGTATGGTGGCTATTTAGGGATCAAACGAATACTCAGTTGTAATCCTTGGGGAGGAAGTGGCTACGACCCCGTTCCTGAGAAGAAATGCAATCTAAAACATTAACTTTTTATAAAGTATAACTCTATTTTAAAATTTTATTTTTACAACATAAAAATATATTACTACATGATACACGCTTTAAACATTGTTTGGAATCCTTCGGAAGGAATAGATTTAGGTTTTTTCATGATTCGATATTACAGCCTAATGTTCGTAATCGCCTTTGGATTGGGATGGTACATAATGAAACGGATTTTCGAACGTGAAAATGAACCTATCGACAAATTAGACTCTCTTTTTATATGGACAGTTTTGGCTACTTTGATTGGAGCTCGTTTAGGACACGTATTATTTTATGACTGGGAATATTACAGAAATCATATTTCAGAAATTTTCTTACCATTCCGTTTTAGTCCAAATTTTGAGTTTACAGGTTACCAAGGTTTAGCTAGTCATGGTGCAGCAGTTTCAATTATCATTGCAATGTACTATTACAGCAAAAAAATATTAAAACGTCCCTTATTATGGATCCTAGACAGAGTTGTCCTTCCTGTTGCTAGTGGAGCAATATTTGTACGTTTAGGCAACTTCTTTAACTCAGAAATCATTGGAAAAGAAACTGATTCTGTTTTTGGAATTCGTTTTTTACATGATACTTTTAGCAAAAATGATGCTATAAACAAAACACAAATTGCTAATCCAAAAGAAGCATACAATGCAATAGCAACTGATCCGAAATTTGCTGATTTATTAGCTCAGGTTCCAGTAAAACATCCTACTCAACTATACGAAGGATTTTGCTACATTTTTGTATTCGCTATTCTTTACTATTTATACTGGAAAACAAATGCAAGCCAAAAACCAGGATATTTATTTGGTTTATTTTTAGTTCTTTTATTTGTAGTTCGTTTCATAGTCGAATTTGTAAAAGAAAGCCAAGGCGGTATAGAAAGCGAATTAGGCTTATTTTCAACAGGACAATGGCTAAGTATTCCATTTATAATAGTTGGAGCTTACTTCATGATTAGAGCTAATAAAAAAGCCTCTGTGAACTAAATAAAACACAATATATAAAACACCCGATATTCTCATATAAGAACATCGGGCGTTTTTTTTTATAACAGTTTATTTCAGTCGCTACGCTCAGTTTTCAATTTACATATTACAATTATCTGTCACAATTTACAACTTAAGCTTACAGTGAATCGTTTGTTGTAATTTCGGTTTATATAACAATGCAAAGTTCGCAATATAAGTTTACTATTTAATACTCGTCGAGTACCGTAAACAGAAATTCTTAACCAGTAGCTACTTCTCTCCGCGACAGACAACCGAGACTACTCCCTATTTACTGTGAATTACGGACCGCGCACTGAAAGATTAAAAACACCTAAATGGATCGTTATTTACCGCAAACCACCAACTTGTCATTAAGACTGAAAACTGTGACTGACAATCAAAAACTACTCACTATTTACCGCAAAATACGACTGTGACTGTAAATTAAAACATTATGTTTTATTTCCTCTAACCATTAAGAGATGACGAAATTTAGGCTTCCCCTATTAATGAAACTTTGTTAATATTTATTTTTTCACCACAGATTGAATGAATTGAAGAAAATTGAGTTCAAAGCTTAATGAAACTTCATCTCTTAATCGTTCAAACTAAAAACATTATGTTTTATTTTCTCTAACCATTAAGAGATGAAGAAATTTAAGTTTCTCTTATTAATGAAACTCAGTTAATATTTATTTTTTCACCACAGATTGAATGGATTGAAGAAAATTGAGTTCAAAGCTTAATGAAACTTAATAGCTAAAATTTTTGCATAAAAAAAAGGATTCAATTTTCATTGAATCCTTTTTCCTTAAATAATAACAGAAGTATTATTCCGCATTTTTATGTCTTTCTTCGATTGAGATCTTGTCAGCTGCAGAGATAGAATCTACTAACACTGGAGTTGCAATAAACAAAGAAGAATATGTTCCTACAATAATACCAACCAACATAGCGAAGATAAACCCTCTAATTGATTCCCCACCAAAAATGAACATGATCAATAATACCACGATCATCGTTAATGAAGTATTAATTGTTCTAGACATTGTTGTATTAATAGAGTCATTTACAATCTGCTCAAAAGAACCTTTTGTTTTTCCTGCTAAAAATTCACGAACTCTGTCAAATACAATTACTGTATCATTCATTGAGTATCCAATTACAGTAAGGATCGCAGCAATAAAGTGCTGATCTACTTCCATACCAAACGGCATGAATTTATAACATAACGAATAAATACCTAATACAAAAATAACGTCGTGAGCAATAGCTGCAATCGCACCTAAACTAAATTGCCATTTTCTAAAACTAATCATTAAGTACAAGAATACAATTGCCATTGCTCCAAGTACAGCCCAATATGCATTTGTTTTAATATCTTCAGCAACTGCTGGACCTACTTTTGAAGCTTGTACGATACCTAATTTTTTACCTTCATAAGCATTAACGAATTTATCATAAGTTAAACCATCAGAATAGTACTTTTTCAAATTATCAAACAATAATTTATTTACTTCTTCGTCAGCTTTAATACCGTGCTCTTCAACTTTATATTTAGTTGTAATTTTTAATTGGTTGTCTTTACCAAAAACTTTTGCTTCAGCACTACCAAAAACCACAGCCAATTCATCCTTAACAACTTCTGCTTGAACAGGTTTCTCAAAACGAATTTGGAATGTTCTTCCTCCAACGAAATCTACACCTTGATCTAATCCGTTTATGCATAATGATGCAATACTAACAACAACAACAACACTTGAGAATAAGTACGTCCATTTTTTAACTCCTAAGAAATCGAAATGGAAGTTATTAAACATGTTTTTAGAGAAATTAGTCACGAATGTTAAATCATTCTTTCTGCTAATATTTCTGTCAATAAATATTCTAGCAATAAAGATAGAAGTAAATAAAGAGGTAATAATACCAATTAACAAAGTAGTAGCAAAACCTTTAATTGGCCCTGAACCAAATATAAACAATACAGCTCCAGTTAAAATATGCGTAACGTTTGCATCTGTAATAGATGACATTGCACCTCTCCAGCTATATGAAGTTTTAATTGCTTCGTCAAGTGTTTTACCTGCTCTCAATTCTTCTTTTGCTCTTTCATATATAATGATATTCGCATCTACTGCTGTTCCCATTGTCAACACGATACCAGCAATACCTGGCAATGTAAGAACCGCTCCTAAACTTGCTAAAATACCAAATAAGAAAAGTAAGTTAACTGCCAATGCAAGATTAGCATACCAACCAGCTTTACCATAATAAATCATCATCCAAAGAGATACTAAAAGTAAACCTACGATAGCAGAAGTTGTTCCATTATCAATAGCTTCTTGACCTAAGGATGGCCCTACAACTTCTGACTGAACGATATCAGCAGCTGCAGGTAATTTACCAGCTCTTAATACGTTTGCTAAATCTTTAGTTTCTGTAACATCAAATACACCTGAAATCTCAGATCTTCCTCCTGAAATTGGACCACTAGAAACTCCTGGAGCAGAATATACGATATCATCAAGAACAATAGCTATATTGCTTTTTTGAGTATATGCTCTTCCTGTTAATTCTTCCCAAGCTCTAGCTCCTTGGCTGTTCATTTGCATAGATACAGCTGGCTTACCCATTTGGTCAAAAGTATCTTTAGCATCAGTTACAACACCACCACTCATTGCAGCAACGTTATCTCTATTTCCTTTTAAAGCATATAATTCAACTGCTTCAATTTCTTTTCCTTTTGCATCTTTAACATCTGTTGGTTTTCCCCAAACAAATTTTGCGTAATGTTGATCTGGAGCCAACAATACTCTGATGTCAGATCTTTTTAAATAACTGTTTACAACAGCAGTATCTTTTGGTGAGAAAAGACCTAAAACTGGCCCACCACCTTGACCTATAATTTTATCAAATAAAGGATTGTTTCCTTTTTTAGTAGCAAGTGAATCTTTACCACCTGTAAGTAAATCATTCAATGAATCTTTAACTACAGCTTTAGTTTCAACTTTATTGATTTCAGTTTTCTTCAAGGCTTCATTTGCAGCCACTAAGAAATTACCCATTTCTTCAATTTTGTATGTTTCCCAAAACTCTAATTGAGCAGTACTTTGCAATAATTTCTTGATTCTATCAACATCTTTTGCACCTGGAAGTTCAACAAGAATTCTTCCTGTTTCTCCAATTTTTTGAATATTTGGTTGTGTAACACCAAATTTATCGATACGTTTTCTTAGTACTCCAAAAGCACTATCTACAGACTCATCAACTTTTCTTTTGATTACTTTTTTAACTTGAGCATCACTCATTTGGAAATCAATCCCACCTTCACCTTGCAAACTTCTGTTAGCAAAGATGTCTGGAGAAGCTAATCTTACTGTTCCATTAGAATTTGCTTCAAATGCTTCAAAAAACGCATCTAAATACGTTTGATTTCCTTTTTGATTTGCAGTTGCATCCGCTAATGACTTATTAAAAACTGGATTTTTAGAATTATTAGCCAATCCTTTCAAAACATCTTTTACAGAAATCTGAAGAATAACATTTATTCCACCTTCTAAGTCAAGACCTTTATTGATTTGTTTGTCTTTTACTTCATTAAAAGTAAAACTAGTAAATCCTAAATTGAAAACTTTTTCTTTACCAATAGAATCCAAATATTTAATTTCTTTATCAGGATCATTTCCTGCGAAAGATTTCGCATCACTTTTTACCTTATCAGCGACAAAAGTGAAGGAAAGTTGGTAAATACTTACCAATGCAAATAGAATTGCGAAAAATTTAATAAGTCCTTTATTCTGCATTATTACTAAAAATTAATTATGTTTTATAGTTTGTTTTGTTTTAAATCATACAATATCAAGCCGTTGAGCAAGTTTTCATATTTAGAATGACGAAATCATAAATTGCATCATTTTTTTAAACCGAGCAAATATATAATTAACGAAAAGATTAACCAATTTATTTATTAATTAATCTCAAAAAAAAGACTGCAAAAGTGCAGTCTTCTCCTATTTACTCGTAAATCTTATACTAAAATCGACTTTAAAGCGTCATTCATTCCTCTAACTGCATCTGCGCTTTTAGCAAATAATGCTTTTTCTTGGTCATTCAATTTGATGTCTAAGATTTCCTCAACACCGTTTTTACCAATAATACATGGCACACCAATACAAATATCATTTTGCCCGTATTCGCCTTCAACAAAAACAGAACATGCTATCATTTTCTTTTGATCATTTAAAATACTGTCAACCAAATACGCTACTGAAGCTCCTGGCGCGTACCAAGCAGATGTACCTAAAAGCCCAGTAAGTGTAGCCCCTCCTACCATAGTATCAGCTGCTACTTTTTGCAAAACTTCTTCTGAAAGAAATTCTGTTACAGGAATACCATTATACGAAGCTAAACGTGTCAATGGAATCATAGTTGTATCTCCATGACCTCCAATTACCATAGCCGAAATGTCATTAGCTGGTTTATCTAATGCCAAAGACAAATAGGTTCTAAAACGAGAACTATCAAGTGCTCCTCCCATACCAATTATTCTGTTTTTTGGTAATCCAGTAGATTTCAACGCTAAGTAAGTCATTGTATCCATCGGATTAGAAACCACTACAATTATTGTATTTGGCGAATGCTTCAATACATTTTCAGCAACTGTTTTCACAATTCCAGCATTGATTCCAATTAATTCTTCGCGAGTCATTCCTGGTTTTCTAGGAATTCCAGATGTAATTACCACTACATCACTACCAGCTGTTTTAGAATAATCATTTGTTACCCCAGTTACTTTGGTATTAAAACCAGTATTTGTAGCACATTGCATAATATCTAAAGCTTTACCTTCAGCAAAACCTTCTTTGATATCCAATAATACTACTTCGCTTGCAATTCCTCTATAAGAAATAACGTCAGCACAAGTGGCTCCAACGTTTCCTGCTCCTACAATGGTAACTTTCATATTTTAAAAATTTATTCGGTTATTAGTTAATTTTTTATTGGATTAATTGCTTATTACAATCAATTTACTTGACAGCTAATATAAGCAACAGTCAACTAAACAAATATAACAATTAAACTTTTTTAAGCATCAATTTTAGCATAAACTGCATTCTTCTCAATAAATTCTCTACGTGGCGGAACCTCATCCCCCATTAACATAGAGAAAACTCTATCTGCTTCTGCTAAACTATCAATATTTACTTGACGCAAAGTTCTGAAATTTGGATCCATTGTAGTTTCCCACAATTGCTCAGCATTCATCTCCCCAAGACCTTTATAACGTTGAATTCCTGCGCTTCCACCCATTCTTTCATTAGCTTGATCACGTTGAACATCATTCCAAGCATATTCTTTTTTATTTCCTTTTTTAACCAAATATAAAGGTGGAGCAGCTATATATACGTGTCCTTCCTCTATTAGCTCTTTCATAAAACGGAAGAAGAATGTTAATATTAATGTAGAAATGTGGCTACCATCGACATCGGCATCACACATAATAATTACTTTATGGTAACGAAGTTTATCTAAGTTTAATGCTTTACTATCTTCAGCAGTTCCAACTGTTACTCCTAAAGCTGTAAAAATATTACGAATCTCTTCGTTTTCGAATACTTTATGGTGCATTGCTTTTTCAACATTCAAAATCTTACCACGTAATGGTAAAATTGCCTGAAATGCACGATCACGTCCTTGTTTTGCAGTTCCACCCGCCGAATCTCCCTCGACAAGATATACTTCGCAACGTGCAGGATCTTGCTCTGAACAATCAGATAATTTACCTGGCAATCCGCCTCCACCCATTACGGTTTTACGTTGTACCATTTCACGTGCTTTCTTAGCAGCGTGACGTGCCTGAGCAGCAAGAATTACTTTTTGAACAATAATTCTAGCATCATTTGGATTTTCTTCCAAATAATTCTCAATCATCTCACTCACAGCCTGACTCACTGGCGAAACAACTTCTCTATTTCCTAGTTTAGTTTTTGTTTGCCCTTCAAATTGTGGTTCAGATACTTTTACAGAGATAATTGCAGTAAGTCCCTCACGGAAGTCATCTCCTGAAATATCGAATTTTAATTTATCCAACATTCCTGAAGCATCTGCATATTTCTTTAATGATCTGGTTAATCCAGTTCTAAAACCTTGCAGGTGTGTACCTCCTTCGTGTGTATTAATATTATTTACATAAGAAAAAATATTCTCCGTATAACTTGTATTATAAATCAAAGCTACTTCTACAGGAATTTCTCCTTTATCATGATCCATAGAGATAACGTGCGAGATAATCGGCTCACGGTTTCCGTCTAGGTAACGAATGTATTCTTTCAATCCTTCATCAGAATGAAAAACTTCACTTTTGAATTCTCCTTTTTCATCAACCTCTCTTTTATCTGTAAATGTGATTGTTATCCCTTTATTCAAATAAGATAACTCACGCATACGAGCCGACAAAGTGTCGTAAGAGAACTCTGTTGTCTGTGTAAAAATAGTATTATCTGGGTAAAATGTCTGACGTGTACCTCTTTTATCTGTTTCGCCAATTTGCTTAACAGGATACAATGCTTTACCTCTTTCGTATTCTTGCTCGTAAACCTTACCATCTTTAAAAACGGTTGACCTCATGTGAACCGATAGTGCATTTACTACCGAAACCCCAACTCCGTGCAAACCTCCAGAAACTTTATACGAGTCTTTATCAAATTTACCTCCAGCACCAATTTTGGTCATTACAACCTCTAATGCTGAAACTCCTTCTTTTTTATGTAAATCTACTGGGATACCACGACCATTATCTTCTACAGTTACTGATCCATCTTCGTTTATTGCTACACTAATAGTATCACAATATCCTCCCATGGCCTCATCGATAGAGTTATCCACAACTTCATAAACCAAATGATGCAGTCCTCGAACACCCACATCTCCAATATACATCGATGGACGCATTCTTACATGCTCCATTCCTTCTAATGCCTGAATACTATCTGCTGAATAATTGTTCTTCTTGATTTCTTCGCTCATATAATTTATTCTAAAAAATGTAATATTTGTCTAACACGCAAATATATAAAAACGCAAATTATATATCCGTTAAAATACCATCTAAAGCACTTAAGTTATCAACATATTACTAAAAAAACCCGTTTTTTATAGTATAAAAAACAAAATCTCCAACTATTATAAATAACAAAATTCCAAAACGAACATTTTAAATGCTGTTTTGAAATTTTGCTAATTGACTTACTTAATTATTTCTAACTCAAAATGAAACTCATTTTATCAAACTACAACTCCCGATTTAGAAATTTCTGTATCTGCTTTTACGTGAGCTGCATTTGCTCTCCCACTTGGATCTTGGTTTTCTTGCCATTTTGGAATCCATTTTCTAACGGTTTGCGCAGCGCTAACCTGTGGATAGTATTTATGAAATATTGATCTGTAAAAATAAGCTTCTTTTGTAGTGGGCGAGTTATAAGGAAACTCTGTTGTTGCTCCAGCTAATTGCTCATCAGTAACATTCGAAGAACAATATTCAATTAACTCATCAATCCAATTATAACCTACTCCGTCTGAGAACTGCTCTTTTTGCCTCCACAACACTTCATCTGGTAAATAAGGATCTTCTGGAGTATCAAATGCTTTCCTTAATATATATTTTTCACTTCCTTGATGTGTTTTAGGCTGTTTTTCTTCTGGTTTAATACGAACTGCCACATCCAAGAAAGCTTTGTCTAAAAACGGTACTCTTGCTTCTAATCCGTGAGCCATTGTTGACTTATCTGCTCTTAATAAATCGGCAGTAAATAATTTCTGAACTCTTTCGATAGTTTCTTTTTGAAATTCTTCAGCAGAAGGAGCATTTCTAAAGTACAAATAGCCTCCAAAAATCTCATCTGCACCTTCTCCCGAAAGCACTACTTTTATTCCTAAATCCGCAATTGCCTTAGACAAGAAATACATTGGTGTACTTGCACGAACAGATGTTACATCATAAGTCTCTAAATGCCAAATTAATCTATCAAGAACTTCAATTCCTTGCTCTATTGTAAAATGTATTTCATGATGCTCTGTTCCTAAGAAATCTGCTACTTTTTTAGCCGCTTTTGCATCTGGCGCATCTCCATCTAAACCAATTGAAAACGAATGTAATTTCTCTCCTCGTTCTGCTAATAATCTTGCTGCGATTGCCGATGTTAAAGACGAATCTAATCCTCCTGAAAGTAATACTCCAATTGGCACATCACTCATCAAACGCTTACGAGTTGCCTCAGTCAAAGTTTCTCGAATTAATTCCAAATTTAAGTTTTGATCAGCCTTTAAATAATCTTCATATTCAGGTTGATAATATTTTACAAAACCAGTTTTTGGTGTGTAATAATGTCCTGGAGGAAATGTTGAAAATGACTTGCATTGATCTGCAATAGGCTTCATTTCTGACGAAAAATAAATTCTTCCTCTTTCATCCAAACCATAATACAGCGGTTTTACTCCCAACGGATCTCTTCCTGCAATAAAATCATCTCCATCAATTACAACAAAAGCCCAATCCCCATCGAGCATATTACAAAAATCATAACCAAACTCCTCGTACAAATGAACGATTACTTCTGAATCTGATTTTGTTCTAAAAGTATGTGCTTTCAAAATTCCATCACGTAATTCTTGATGATTATATATTTCGCCATTATGAATCATCCAAGCAGAAGATGTTCCTTGAATAGGTTGTTTTCCCGAATGTAGATCTATAATCGACAAACGTTCATGACTCATAATATGCCCCTTTTCCATTATATGCAAATCACTTTCATCTGGACCACGATGTGACATTCTTTTCGAAAGTTCTTTTACAAGTTGCGGGTCTTTTCCTTTTCCAATAATGGCTAATATTCCACACATAACTATATCTTTTTAATAGTTTAAAAAATTTGCTGTAACAAATATGGCTAAAAATTCTCTTTTAACCACTAAATTATCAGTTTTTACTTAAAAAAAACAAAGAAAACGTTCTCAAAAAATTGAGAGCGTTTTCCTTGATATAATTTTATTTCTTTTATGCTTTAACATATGCATCATCATGAACACTTGCAACTGCTCTTCCAGAAGGGTCATTCATGTTTTTGAAAGCTTCATCCCACTCCAAAGCAATTTTTGTACTACAAGCTACACTTGCTTCCTGAGGCACACATAAGGCAGCTGCATCACTTGGAAAATGTTCTGTAAAAATAGAACGATAGTAATACTCTTCTTTAGAAGTTGGTGTCTGTAAAGGGAATTTATATTTTGCATTCGCCAATTGCTCATCCGAAACTTCTTTTGCTACTACTTCTTTCAAAGTATCAATCCAACTATATCCCACTCCGTCAGAAAACTGTTCTTTTTGTCTCCAAGCAACACTTTCTGGCAACATATCTTCAAAAGCCTTACGAACTACCCATTTCTCCATAGGATGCTCTTTATTGATCATTTTATCTTGTGGGTTGATACGCATAGCTACATCCATAAATTCTTTATCCAAGAATGGCACACGCCCTTCAATTCCCCAAGCGGCTAAACTTTTGTTTGCACGTAAACAATCATACATATGTAATTTACTTAACTTACGAACGTTTTCTTCGTGAAATTCTTTTGCATTTGGTGCTTTGTGAAAGTATAAATACCCTCCAAATAACTCATCAGCTCCTTCACCAGACAACACCATTTTAATTCCCATTGACTTAATAACTCTTGCCATTAACCACATTGGAGTTGATGCTCTAACTGTAGTTACATCATAAGTTTCTAAGTTATAAATCACATCTCGAACCGCATCTAAACCTTCTTGAATCGTGAATTTAATCTCGTGGTGAATTGTTCCTATATGTTTTGCTACTATTTGAGCTGCAGCTAAATCTGGCGAACCTTCTAATCCTACTGAGAAAGAATGTAATTGCGGGTACCAAGCATCTGTTGTATCATCAGACTCTATGCGTTTTTGAGCATATTTTTTGGCTACAGCCGATGTTATAGAAGAATCTAAACCTCCTGAAAGTAGAACTCCGTAAGGCACATCACTCATTAATTGTCTGTGAACTGCTGCTTCTAATGCTTTTTTAATTTCAGGAATGCTTGTTTCATTATCTTTTACAGCATCATACTCCATCCAATCTCTTTTGTACCATTGTACAAATTCACCTTCTTTACTTGTCATATAATGCCCTGGAGGAAACAACTGTATTTTTGTACAATACCCTTCTAAAGCTTTCAATTCTGAAGCTACATAAAAAGTTCCATCCTGATCCCACCCAATATACAACGGAATAATCCCCATATGATCACGAGCGATAAAATACTCGTCTTTTTCCACATCATATATTGCAAATCCGAAAATACCATTCATTTCATCTAAAAAATGAGGTCCTTTTTCTTTATAAAGTGCTAAGATAACTTCGCAATCACTTTCTGTTTGAAAGTTATATTTTCCTTCAAATTGTTTACGTAACTCTCTGTGGTTATATATTTCACCATTTGCAGCCAGAACTAATTTCTTATCTTCTGTAAACAAAGGCTGTTTTCCTGAAGCCGGATCTACAATTGCCAAACGCTCATGTGATAAGATTGCTTTATCATTGCTATAAATACCGCTCCAATCTGGTCCGCGGTGGCGAATAATTTTAGACATTTCTAATACTTGAGGTCTTAAGGTTTCGGCTTTTTGTTTTAGATCAAAGGCACATACTATTCCACACATAACTATATATTTTTATATTTTTATTTATTTTGATAAGGCAAATATGCGATAACAGTTACAAATACAAAACACATATAGCTATTTTAGTTTCATTCTGTAACCATAAAATTGTTTTTACATCTAAAATGTAAAATTTTAACACTAAAGAAAGCCTCAAACTTGAAGATTTCAATTTTTAGGCTAATCAAAGTGCTGAAATGCAAATTTTAAAAGAAATCTTGGAATTAAAATCTATAATAACTAGACAAACATTATTAAATTCTAAAGAGTAAATACTATAAAGAGCTAAGAATATATTTTTAACATAAAAAAATAGAGACATAAATAAATATCACTATTTCAAACACTTAAACACTTTCAAAAAAAACATCCCTATTTTATATCAAAATTATTTACATTATAATAAGTACACTTACTATATTTGCACTTACAAAATAAAACAAGAAAATTTATGTGGACAAAATCTTATTCTGTAATTACAACAGAAATAACTAAGGAACAAATATGGAAATTAACAACAGACATTAATAATTGGAAAAAATGGGATGATACTGTTGAACATTCCGAGCTTATAGGAGAGTTTAAAGTTGGAAACTATTTTATTCTTAAACCAAAAGGAGGCCCAAGAATAAAAATTAAACTGATTGAGATTTTAGAAAATAAAAAATTCACAGATTTAACCACTTTCCCGTTTGCTAAAATGTATGGAGAACATACTTATGAAGAGACTGAAGAAGGTCTGAAAATTTGTATTACAATGACTGTTAAAGGGATTTTGTCTTTTTTATGGGTAAAATTAGTTGCCAAAGAAATTGTTAATCATTTACCGGCTGATATTGAAAATCAAATTAAAAATGCAAAAAAAATTAACCATGAGTAAATACTGGATTGCTGCTATTTCAAAAGAGCATACAGAATTGGCTATAAAAGGCAATTTTATTCAGGTTTGTCATGGAAAAAAAGCACCTCTGAAAAGAATGACAAAAGATGATTACATTATAATATATTCTTCTAAAATAACAATGAAAGAAAATAAAAAGTGTCAAATGTTTACCGCACTAGGAAGAGTAATTGATGATCATACGTATTCCTTTGAAATGACAGAAGAGTTTAAGCCTTTCAGAAGAAATATTGAGTTCATGAAATGCAATCAAATTTCGATAATTCCAATGATTGAAAATCTTGAATTTATCTCAGACAAAAAATACTGGGGTTATCCATTCCGATACGGTTTCTTTGAAATCAATGAAAATGATTTTAACTTTATAACTTCAAAAATGATTTGTGATAAAAATGATACAACAAATTCAAAATAAAAAAACTTAAAAATGAGTAAATCAACAGACAATACTTTTAGTGTAGAAAAACCAGAAGAAAGTTCTGGTTTTTTGTTGTGGCAAGTAACTAATCTTTGGCAACGCGAAATCAAAAAGGCTTTAGAACAATACAATATTACTCATTCTCAATTTGTGCTTATGGCAAGTATACATTGGCTTACACTTCATAAACAAGAAGTAACTCAAATTATATTGTCATCTCATACTAAAATAGATCCAATGACGACTTCTACTGTATTAAGAACATTACAACAAAAAAATCTTATTACCAGACAAGAACACGTTACAGATACCAGAGCTAAAATTGTTGTACTAACTGAAATAGGAAGAGAAATTACAAAAAAAGCAATTGTGACTGTAGAAGCTTTTGACAAAAAATTCTTTTCTATTTTAGGCATAAATACTAAAAGCTTAAATCAGAATCTAATCACATTATTAAAACAAA
Organism: Flavobacterium sp. EDS; assembly: GCF_020991525.1. Classification (NCBI taxonomy): domain Bacteria; kingdom Pseudomonadati; phylum Bacteroidota; class Flavobacteriia; order Flavobacteriales; family Flavobacteriaceae; genus Flavobacterium; species Flavobacterium sp. EDS. The sequence goes on along the minus strand of NZ_JAJMOZ010000001.1, from coordinate 615,953 downwards.
AATAGTCTAAATATTATTAGAAGCGATAGGCCTTTTTATTACAAAACACTCTCAATCGTATAATACGTTTTGTTAATCTCAAATTTAAAACCAACTTTATTTCCCATCAAATGAGCTCCTAGTGGAGATTGAGGCGACAATGCAATAACATTAACTCCATCAATTGTTATTTTTGGTAAAGCTACACTCAAGTACAAATAAATACCGTTTGCCTGAACTAAACTTCCAATAATAATAGTTGAAGAAACAAAATCAGCATCTATTCTATCCAGAATTGCCTTTTGAGCAATCGCTTCTTTTAATTTATTAGTTAGTTTTTCTTGTTCAATATGCATCATTGACAAAGCTGTTTCATGCTTATCTCCTGCTGAACCTTTAGCATCATTTTTAGAATCTTCAGTTAATGCCGAAATCATGTCTTTAAAAACATCTATTCGATCCTGAACCATTTGTAAATAATAAGTATGTATTTTTTGTTTGAAAGTCATTTTTTTAAAGTACTAAGTTTCTTAGACACTGAGATACTAAGTTTTTTTTCTAACAACAAAGTATATCAGGCTCACGCAAAGGTCGCAAATTAATATATTAAAAAAAACTTAGCCTTGTATTCAGGAATAAAATAAATTCATTCCTGAATACAAGGCTAAAACATTTGCAAAACTTGCGTAAATCTTTGCGGTTAAGTCTTCTTAAAAATCAAATTTATAGTTTGCCCCAGCCATAATCTGAAAACCTTGAACTGGGTAATTTAACCATCTTTGGTAAGCCTGATTGGTAATATTATTTGCTTTTAAATAGAAAGTCAATCTTTCGCTGTATTTATACCCTACATGCGCATTTAAATCGAAATAGCTTTTTAATGTAATCGGACTTGCATCTATTCCTAAGCTAGTATTTACCTGCTCGTCTTTTCTTTCTCCTACATAAAATAAATTAAAACCTGCATACCATTGTTTAGTAACATTAAAATCTAAACTTGTACTTAATTTCATTGTTGGCAAATTCCAAGCTTCACTTTGGTGATCATTACTATAACTATTAAAAGTTCCGTTGATTCCGAAAGAAACATTCTCTGAAAAATCGGCTTTTAACTCTCCATAAAAACGCATTGTTGTCATATCATCATACACTACTTGAAAAGAGTTTCCAAAAGCATAATTCTCATTAGCTATATCTTCTGTATAATTATTGCTTTTAAACAATGCTTTATTTCTTTCGTTTACATATGACCCCTGAACTTTATAACTTACATTATTTGCTAATTTCCCTTTTAAACCTGCAAAAATATCAAACTGTTTATCTGTTGGATTAATATTTAATGTTGGAGATAAAAATGGGTTTTGATCCACAAAGTCCATATAAGTATTTTGCTCTAAATTCCCTTCCGCTCCAGCGTAAAAAATCATTAAATCACCAACTACCTTATACGAAGCAGTCACATTTGGATACACTAAAATTTTACTATTACTATTTTCATTATCTAAACTATAAAATAATTTAGCTCCTAAATTCAGCGTCCAATCATCTTGTTGCATTACAAAACTCGGTGATAATCCAAAATTTGTAAAACCGTATTTTATAGGCTGTAAATTTGTTTTCTCGTAATTATTCTCAAAACTTCCACCTACATAATCTACAATTACATCTGTATTAATAGATTGATCCATTATCTCTACTTTAAAAGACGGCTTTATGTAAAATCTATTTTCAGAAGATTTCAAACCATCCGAAAAGTGACTATATTTCATACTTGCTTTAGTAAAAATCCCATCACTGAAATCAATATTCCCTCCAAGATTAATTCCGTTATACGAATGCTTTGGACTTATACTACTAAGCAGCATTCCACGATCCTGCGGAGTTAAAGTTGAACCAAAATCAACTGGTAGTCCATACCAATTATAAATCTGATTTTGATATCCTAAATCAATACTCCAAGACATATCTCTATTTTTTACTCCATAGATCACATCTAATGAAGTATCATAAAATTTGTCATTAAGATCTATTCCTTTTATTCCTCCTTGTGATGATTGATGCTTAAACATTCCTGCTATATAATCATTGTTTCCTAATTCCTGCGCAACAAATAATTCAGCATTTAAATTACCATAATTCCCAACTCCTGCAGTTGCATAATTAGTAAATAAATGCTCTTTTTTAGCCTTATCTACTCCTTGGGCATTTCCTTTAGAAGGCGTAAAAGTCGATGCTACTGGAAAAGAAAAAATAGTATATTTAATCGTTTCTTTAGGAGCATTCCCTTCATCATTTAAAGAAGGGATTTCTTTTACCTTAAAAGCATCTGAAATTGTAGGCAAATATGCTTTTACCACATTTACTTCTTCGGTTCCAATTGTTTCTTCTTTCTTTTTTGTTTCATCCTTTTTTTGTGCCAAAGTCAACTGTGAACTTAGCAGTAAAAGAAAAGCGATATGTTTATTTTGGAAATTGATTTTCATATTTTATTTTTTTGAGAAAATAGAGAAAAGAGGATAGAAAATAGATTTCAATATCTATTCTCTTTATTCTATATTCTTTGTTCTATTTTCTACTTTGTAATCGATGAATTGGTTTTAGATTCTTCTGCTTTAATAGCACTTAATTCTTTTTCAGCTTCAGAAACCACATCTGGATAAGCTGTAAAATTCTGAATTACATTTTCTAAAATATAAGTCGCTTGATAACTATCTTTTAGCCCATAGAAATTTTTCGCCATTAGCACCAATCCTTTTGCTCCAAAATATTTAAATGATGAATAGTTTTTAGCTAATTTTTGTACTGCTGCATTTGAAGCATCATACTTATTTTCTTTATTTTTAAAATAAGCATCATAATACAATGATTCTGCTGCCAACTCTCCTTTTGATGTTGTAGCCAATTTTGCATAAGCTGTTTTAGCCTTATCTTCATCGCCAGATTTAATTGCTGCTCTTGCTACAATAATTTGAGCATCACTTTTTACATTTTCATCTGTTTTAGGGTTTTGCAATACTTTTTCTGCATATACAACCGAGTTACTATAATCATTTTTATCATAATAACATTTCATCAGATTCGCTTGCGCAAATGTTTTATTTTGAAAAGAATCTCCTTCGTTTTCTATACGAGATAAAACAGGAATTGCGCTGTCACAATCTTTAGCTTTTAAGAATATCTGAGCCAATCGCATTAAAGATTGCTCTGTATATTCACTACGAGGCTGCTCGATTACATATTGATAATTAGGGATCGATTTAGTTTCTGAGCCTTCTGCCGTATATGCTTGCGCTAATTTAAAATTCGCTTCCAGTGCATGGATTCCTTTTGGAAATTTACTCACATAGCTACTCAAACCTACAATCGCTTGTTTAGTATAATTTTGATCATATTGTTTTATAGCCCCTTCAAAAGTATCGTTATCCAAGTCGGCATCTGTAACTGCAACAAAATCCAGCGTACGTACCCAAGTTGCATATTCATCTACTTTTCCATTATCTACATAAATTAATCTCGCTGTAGAAACTGCTTCAAGAGCCTCTGGAGTTCTAGGGAAATCAGCTGCAACTTTTTTAAATTTCGCCAAAGCCAATTGATCTCTATCTGAGTTATAATAAATTAGTCCTTCACGTAAAATAGACTTTGCTGTGAAAGCTCCATTTTTAAACTCAGCAACCAATTGATCATACATTTTAATTGCCTGCTCTTGTTTTTTCACTGCAGCATATGTATTTGCTAACTCAAACATAGCATCATCACGATATTCTGATTTTTTATACATCTGAAGAAACCCATTAAGTTCTTCGATTTTTTTGTCGTTTTTATTCATAAAACCATAACAAATGGCTTTTTGAAAATAAGCATAATCAGCATCAACTCCTTTAAAACTCATCACTTTTGTATAAGCTTCCAGTGCCAATGCATACTTAGAGGTTACAAATCGACAATCAGCTAATCTTAAGTAAGAATCATGTAGCCTTGAAGTATCCTCTTTTGAATTATCAATTTGAGCTTGAAATGAATTGGCTGCATTATCATATTCTTTTAGTTTAAAATACGTATAAGCAATATTATAATTAACATTTTTAAACTCCGGAGTTGCTTTGGCAGCTGCCAAACCTGTAAATTGTTTATAACTGATTAAAGCATTTTTAAAATCATCATTCAGATACTCTGTTTCTCCTTTCCAAAAAGTAGCACGAGCTGTAAACTCAGGGCTTTTTTGTTCGTTAAGAGATTTCACAAACATCTTAGAAGCTTCTTGATAATTATTATCATTATACAATTCTAAACCTCTGTAAAAAAGCACTTTTTGATAAGCTAATCTATTCTCTGGAGATCTATTTTTTTCTAATAAGCTTAAAGCTTCACTGTAATTTTTAGACGAAATATAAGAATCTATCAATAACTTCTCTACTTCAGATTTACTAGAATTATTTGGGTATTTCTTCAAAAAATCAAGCAATACTACTGGTACATTTTGGTATGAATTCCCAATTTCGTAACTCAGCTTAGCGTAATTTAAACTTGCATCTTCTTGAATTGCTTTATCATAATCCATTTCGGCAGCATTCTTAAATGCATTTAAAGCTTGTTGCTTTTTATCAGTATTTAAATAACTCTGACCTAAATGATAATATGCATTTTGTGCTACAAAATCTTTTCCTTCAATAATTTTATTGAATTGTGAGATAGCATTTTCGTAATCTTTTTGCTGATAGTAAGCATATCCTAATTGGTAAAAATCAGTATTATTCCATTTCCCCTTTTTACCTTTATATTGTACTAAAAACGGAATTGCCTTATCATATGCTTTTAAATTAAAATAGCTCTCTCCGATAATCTTATTCAATTCTGACTTTTCGATTTCATTTGATTTCGGCATTGCTTTTTGCCCTAAATCAATTGCTTTTTGGAAATTCCCTAATTTAAAATTCATATCAGCCTGATAATACGAAAGCTTTTCTTTGTATTTCTCTTCTCCTGAAACCTCATCAAAATATTTGGTTGCTTCTTTATAATCATCGCCTTCATAAGCCATAAATCCTAAATAATACTTGGCTTGAGAACCATATTCAGGAGAATTCACCACCTTATTAAAATAAGTTGTTGCTTCTTTTTTCTTTTTAGAATTAAAGTAACTGTATCCTTTCTGGAAGTTAAATTTATCTAAATCGCTCTTGCTCATATAGCTTTCATCTACACGATCAAACCACTGCAATGCTTTTGGATAATTTGCCTGGTCGAAAAAATAATGAGCTACTTCAATGTAAGCTTGATTTTGTTTGGTGCTTATTGGGTAATCCTCAACAAAACGCTCCATAAGCTCATCAGCATTTGGCTGATTGGTTCTTATGGCGCAATTAGCAATATAATAAGTACAATCTGCCTTTACTTCTTCTCTCGCATCTTTTTCTTTTACTTTTTCGAAAATAATCTGAGCCGATGCATATTGTTTGTCATTATATAAAGAAACTGCTTTGTCAAAATCCTTTAAATCATAGGTATAAATAGCCGACTTTTGTGCCGAAACCTTAATCGATAAAAGGAAAACTAGTATAAAAATTAACCGTGAAAGTTTGTGCATTGTGATTTTAATTTAATTTTCAAATGTATCATTTTCTACTGGGTATAACGAATTGGTTTTAGTATTTATTATAAACAAAACCACAACTATCATCATTTAACACTCTTATAAAAGCCAACATCCACACACTTATAGCCTTAAATAATGGTATATAAAGGACTATTTCTTTAAATGAGGAAATTTTATTTTGAATACAGCCGTTAACTTATTACTTTTACCATTCAAATTAATTTTATCATGTCACAAACCGTACTGTCTCTTAAAGATGTAGCTATTTATCAAGAAGGAAAAAATATTTTATCTCATGTAAATTTAGAAGTAAAACATGGAGAGTTTATTTATATCATCGGAAAAACAGGTTCTGGAAAAAGTAGTTTCATGAAAACTTTATATGGCGACTTACCATTAACAGAAGGTGAAGGTCATATTGTTGACTTTGATTTGGCTACCCTAAAAGAAAATGACATTCCGTATTTGAGACGTAAAATTGGGATTGTATTTCAAGATTTTAAATTACTTCCAGACAGAACTGTACAAGATAACATGCTTTTTGTACTTAAAGCAACGGGATGGGTTGATAAAGAAGGAATGGAACGTAAAATCGATGAAGTTCTTGATAAAGTTGGTATGAAAGAATTTACTCAAAAAATGCCTCATCAACTTTCTGGTGGAGAGCAACAACGTGTTGCAATTGCAAGAGCTTTACTAAACGATCCTGAATTTATTCTTGCTGATGAGCCTACAGGAAACCTAGATCCTCAAACAAGTTCAGAAGTTCTTGAAGTTTTAAGAAGCATCAATGCACTTGGAAAAACCATTATCATGGCAACACACGATTATGCATTATTAATGAAATTCCCTTCAAAAACATTAAAATGTGAAGATGCCAGAATTTTTGAAGTAGTTCAGAGAACGGTGTAATACACTTTTAAATTATTTTTCAAAAACTAAGATATCTTGAAAATCTAATAGGGGCTTATCTCCTCTTTTAGACCAAGTTCCGTATATTTTATTCTCAATTTTTAATTTACTTAGCCCTGCCATTTTATATAAATACTTTTCATTAAAAGCGATATTAGCTGATGGTACTTTTTCATTCATCAATCTATATCCTTCATTTTTATATGGAAAAATATAAGTTCCGTTATTGTTTGAAATCATACTCTCATTAATTTCATCATAAACAAAAAATGTAGCTAAACATCTTCCACCAGGCTTTAATACTCTATAAATTTCATTAAGATAATTTTGAATCTCTAATGGTTGCATATGTGTGAAAACTGAAAATAAAAACACAGTATCAAAAGAATTATCAAGATAAGGAAACGTAAAGTTTTCAGCTTTTTGATTTGTTAAGCTATACAAATCATTGTTTAAAGGGATATGCTGAAAATTGAAATTAGGAAAATTTATCGTTATATTATTTTTACACCAACTAATGCCTTTCTTAACCAAATCAAATCCCTCGTAGCTACTATCAGCTAATAAATAGTTAGTAAGTGGAACTGCAACTCTACCAATACCACATCCAACATCCAGAACCGAATGATTTGGTTTTAGCTTTGCATACTCTATTAGAAGCTTAAGATGATGTTTCCCTTGCTCTACGAAGTCTCCCGAGCCAATAAAATATCTCCTTTATTTGGAACCATTTTCTTTTTACGTCCACTTAATGAATTGAACAGATCAAAAGGAGAGTAATATATTTTTCGTGCAACAAGTCTTGATTTTGGAGAAATAAAATAATAAACAGATCTTAAATTCATTTTCAGTGTTTTACTTTTATATAAACTTGATATCATTTTTATTAACAAAGAGATTTTTTTAATAAAAAGTATTTTCTTTACAAATATATTTTAAAAAACGACAATTAATGCTTTCCATTCTTATTCCAGTATATAATTACAATATTTGTCCTCTTATCAAGGAGTTACATAGGCAATGTTTAGAATCTGAAATCGAATTTGAGATTATTTGTCAGGATGATGGATCAAATCAATACTTAATTGAAAATAACGAAATAAACTTATTAAAGAATACTTCTTATACTATTTTAGAACATAATATAGGTCGTAGTGCTATTCGGAATGTATTGGCTCAGAAAGCTTACTTTGAAAACCTCCTTTTCCTTGATGCTGATACATTACCAATTCATTCTAATTTTATCTCTAATTATATTCTTCAAATAAATATCGAAGAAAAAGTAGTTTACGGTGGAATCCAATATCAAAAAGAGAAACCCATAAAATCTGAAGTCCTAAGATGGGTTTATGGAAAATCAAGAGAAGCATTAGTAGTTGAGAAAAGACAAGAAAATCCACATATTTCCTTATTAACATTAAACTTTTTGATTACAAAATCAATCTTTAAAAAAGTATGTTTCAATGAAGAAATTCCAAATTTAAGACATGAAGATACTTTATTTTCTTTCGAATTAAAGCAAAATGACATTCAAATAATCCATATTAATAATCCTGTTTATCACCTAGGAATTGAAAACAGTGAAACTTTCTTAAAAAAATCGGAAGAATCTGTAAGTGGATTAAAATATCTAGTTGACAAAAAGCTTATTGATATAGAATATGTCAAACTTTCGTATTATCATAAAATGATAGACAAGTATAAACTTTCTGTAATTTATGGAAAATTATTTTTGCTTTTAAAATCATCATTAAACAAAAACTTATTGAGTAATAATCCCTCACTTTTTATTTTTGACCTATATCGGTTGGGTTTTTATTGCACTTTAAAAAACTAAATATATGCCTTTTTTTTCAGTCGTTATTCCGTTATACAATGCATCTAGTCATATTGAAAATACTTTAAAGAGTGTTTTCGACCAAACCTTTACAGATTATGAAATTATTATAATAGATGATGGATCTAGTGATGATAGCAAAATCAAGGTTCTCAGCTTAAAGAACCCTAAAATAAGTTTATACAACCAACAAAACCAAGGTGTCTCTGTTGCAAGAAATTTAGGAATCGAAAAATCTAAGGGAAAATTAATTGCTTTTCTAGATGCAGATGATTATTGGTATTTTAATCACTTAGAAACACTATTTAAATTATATAATGACTTCTCCAACTGCGGTATTTATTGCTCTCGCTACAAAATAAAAACAATATCAAAGCAATTTTTAATACCACATCACAAGGGAGTCGAAAAGTCATTTTCAGGGATTATCGAAAACTATTTTTATTCGAATACCCCATTTCGAACAACATGGACTTCGAGCTTAGCAATTCCAAAGGAAATACTATTGAAATTTGAAGGTTTTACACCTGGAGTTACAAATGGTCAAGATTTAGAATTATGGACAAAAATAGGCATTCATCACAATGTAGCAATTAGTAATAAAATTACAACTATTTATAATTATGACATACCTAATAGTTTATCTAAAAAGAACATTAATACGATGAAATTAATGGATTTTCAGCAGTTTAAAATACCTGAACAGCAAAACCCTTCTCTTAAATTTTTTTTGGATTTATACAGAATTGAATACAGCTTACGTTATCATACATTTGGATATAAAACCGAAAAAAATTTTTATTTAAAAGATGTTGATAAACAAAATATTAATTTAAAGATTCAATTTTTATTAAATCTACCCAGTTTTTCTTTGCGTATACTTTTTAAAGTAAAAAATTATCTAAAAAAAAAGGGGCTATACTTTTCTATTTATGAGTAGAATAACTAATGAACTCCTCAAAATCTCTTATATAATCAGTTTCTATATAGACCTCCGAAGCCACTACCAAACAAACAGAACCTGAAGAAAAATTCTGCAGTTCTCTCCAAATTCCAGGTTTAATCAACAAACCTTCAAATGGTTTATTCAAAGTAATATTTTTTGACTCTCTCCCATCATTTAAAACAACATCAAAACTACCGCTTAATGCAACTAAAAATTGTTGCAAATTTTTATGAGCATGCCCTCCTCTTTCTGCCCCACTTGGAACATCATACAGGTAATACACTCTTTTAATATCAAAGGGAACTGTGTCGTGTTCTATTACGGAGAGATTTCCTCTTCGCTCTTCTATTTTAGGAATTGAGATAATTTGTATCCTGTTATTATTTATTTCCATACTTCGTCATATCAAATTTTTCATGCCCTCTTTTTGCACTTTTCAAAGCAGTTTTAATATTTTTTAATCGTATTTTTTTCTGTTTTAAATCAAAAAATAATTTGATAAAAATCCAAAAAATATATTTATTTTTAAATATTCTTGAAAATAGCGCACCTTGAATGTAATACTTATTAGTTATATTTTTCTTTTCTGAAGAAGTTTGACTTTCATGCATTACAATTATTTGCGAATCAAAAATAAGCTGTTGATGTATTGCTTTTAAATCAGATAGAAAAACAGCTTCCTCACCCATTTCAAAAGTTCCTCCTAAACCAAAACGTTCATCAAATCGAATATTAGATGCGTCAACAATCGCTTTGTTCAATGTCATTTCTATTGAGCTCACATTCAGTATATCGAAGATATTCAAATTAACTTTAGAACCAGAAGGATATTTTTTAATTAAATCTCTATTTGAATTTATCACTGAAAAATTTATTACAGCCGCTTGAGGAAACTTATTATAAGCATTCATTACTTTAGCTGTAAATCCTCCCTGATAAACAATATCATCATCAGCAATAACAAGAATTTTTCCAATAGCATTATCAAGAGCCAAATTTCTGCTTTTTGCCAAACCTTTTTCAAACGAATTTATAACTCTTACTTTAGAATAACTCGAAGTTAGAATTTTCTCATTTTGAGTTTGATTAATAATTAAAATAGAAAAATTAGAAAAATGTATAAACGGAAACATCGCAACCAAAAAATCCAATGAATCTTGATTCATTGTAGAAATTAAAATCTCAATGTCATTTTCCAGAAAAGTCTTTATCATTTTTAATTATATGCTTACAAATATAGATGTTATTTTGAAAATAAAACAAAGCAGAATTACAGAAAAAAACAAGGAATTATTAATTATAAAAAGACAACATATTAGAATGATTAGGTATTTATAACACTTTTTTGGAGAATAAATTACTATTTACTATTCCAAAAATCAACATATTGTTGAGCCACTTGTATATAATTATGATGCTGCTCTACAAATCTTCTGCTATTTTCTGAAATTTCAGAAATAATCATTTTATTCTCTATTAGTTTTTCCAATTGGCTGTAAATATCCTCTTTCACAGGAAATACATTAATAATTGGACGATTATTATTTTCATTTAACAATTCGTACATTTCTGGTTCTCCTCCTCCTATTAAAACCAAACCTTGCGCCATACCAATTAGACCATTCATACCAGGAGTGTATGAATAAACCTGGTCTAATAAAACATCTGATTCCGACATAATTTTCACATATTCCATCCAAGGTAAGGAAGTAACTTTATTTACTACAACCTCTTTGGGGTAAGCTTGCTGAATTTTCATCACTTCTTCAAGAAATAAATCAGTGCCTTTCAATTTCGTTTTAAACTTTTGAATACCAATAAAAATTTTGATTTTATCCTCTTGAATTCCTTTTTGTTTATACTGAAGCAAGTCAGTATTAATAGGCAAAGGAATATATTCTAATTTATCTTTATAGTAAGGTTCATACGCTTTATAATACTCGTACAAACATGAGATTATACCAGTACACGTTTCTGCAATTTCAATATTTGCATCTTGAAATTGATTTCCTAACCATTCACACTTATAAATATCAAGAGGCTTTTCTCCGATAAATAAATCAGTATATCTAAGTGTTTTATTTTCTAAACATAACTTCTCCCAAAAATAATCAGTCCCAAATGCACCTAAAAAAACTTTATCATTATTTTTTAATAAAAATCTGTAAAAATGAAGATTTCTTTTAATCTTTAAATCCAAAAATGAAGGGTTATTAATCTGTACGATATCATAACCTGTAAATTTCTTAAAAATATTATGTACTCGGCCCAAGTATTTTACTGAGTTGAAAAAATCGTATCCAGGGCGAAACAAATCAATATCTCTATCATTTCCCATCCATTTGCACCCATCAGAAGCTACTGCAACATCATGCCCTAATACTCTTAACCCTTCTGCTAATGTATAATGAAGAGCACTATATTCACCTAATAAAAGAATTTTCATATTTTTTACATTATTATATTCAGCAAAAAAATAAAATGATCTTTCCTGAAATAAACACTTCAAATTATAAAATCAAAAGAAACACGTTTCTCTAACATAGTCTTTAAGTCTTATTTTTAATTAGAAAGCCTATATCTCCCTATGCTATAAAGATTATTTTCATAAATATGCATTCAACAAACTCATAACTATTATAACATATTAAATTTTTAAAGTATTATCTTTTTTTAAACTCAAAAATAATTTAAAAATTTCTTTTAGCTCTTCTAGTTTTAATATCCAGCAAATGGATAAATACGCTGAAACCCCAAAAATAGTTCCTAAAAATAATTGAAATATTAAATTATCTATAAAGTAACATATCGCAAATACTAAAACTGCCATTCCTATTGTTGCTGTAAAAATGGGTAGCATATCCTTTAATTGTTGCATTGCCCCGTAACCATAAAACTTACCTGGCAAATATGCATTTATTATGAATGATATCGCTGATGTAATAACATGACCAATAATAATTGATTTTATACCTAATGGAATTGTAATTATCATTGCTAAGATAGTTAAAGGTAATTTAGACAGATCAACTTTTAAAAATAAGTCTGAGCGACCAATTGCATTCAATAAATTCATATTAATTGCACTCATAGGAAAAAAAACACGAGCAAAAACCATCCATTGCAAAAGTGGAATTAAAGAGATCCATTTTTCTGTAAGTAATAATATAACAATTGGTTTGGCCAACAAAGCAATCAGAGTCATTAAAGGAATAATAAAAAAAGCTGACATTCGAATCATACGACTGTAAACAGAAACTAGTTTTTCTTTATCATTTTGTAATGATGCAAGAACTGGAAAAGTAGCTTGTTGCAAGATGCTGACTATAGTTCCAGCCGATAAATCGGCAAAATTCTTTGCTCTTGTATAATAGCCTAGTGAAGTAATTGGATAAAACTTACCTATACAAATATTATATATATTATTAAGAACTTGGGCATACAAACCAGCAATTAATAATTTTGATCCATAACCAAATAAAGATTTAAATGCCGTTTTTGAAAAAATAACAGAAGGTTTCCAATTACTTAAAAACCAAAAAGATAAAGATGAGCTAAAAGCTCCAATAAGCATTTGAATAACTAATGACCAAACTCCATATCCATTCATTGCAGCTACTACTCCACACAATCCGCCAGTAATAATTCCAACAACATTACTTTTTGCAATGGACTTAAAATCAATCTCAATTGTCAGTTTAGTTCGTTGAACTATTGCAAAAGCATTTAAAAACAAAACCAAACCTAAGATTCTTGTCAAATCAATTAATTGAGGTTGCTTAAAAAAAGAAGATATAAAAGGTGCTGAGAAAAATAATACCAAATAAAAAAAACTGCTTATAACTAAATTGAATACAAATAGAGTCGAAAAATCAACTTTAGATCTATTTTGACGTTGAATTAAAGCTATTCCTAATCCACTTTCGATAAAAGTCTGTGATAGCGCTATAAAAATAGTTAACACCCCTATTAAACCAAAGTCTTCAGGCAATAAAATGCGTGCAAGTATTACACCTACAACAAATTGACCGAACTGAGCAGCAAATTTATCTACGGCAGACCAAATAATTCCTTTAGTAGCTATTGCTTTTAAAGAGATCTTATCCATTTATTAAATGTTTAATTTATTTTTTTTTAATTTGTTCAATCAAAATATCATTATACTCTTTACTAATTATAAATAAAATCTTAAGCTAAAAAACAGTCTTAAATTATTGAAAGATCTGGCTCTCTAAATAATCCAATATGTTTTCAGATGCAGTTAATTTATTTTTAGGAATCAGGTTATTTTGCACAAAATTATTACGTTGCTCTTTCATACAATCGTTTTCATTCAGCACAACATTTTCAATAAAATCTATAACTTGCTCTTTGTTTCTAGATTGATAATGTGCTTCGATTGCTTTTTCTCCGAAAGCATTCCAATAGTCCATTACCGATTCATCTCTAATCATGAAAAGCGATGGTTTTCCTGTAATAAGATATTCTGCCATAAATGAACCACTATCATGTATTAGTGCATCTGATGTCAAAAAAAGATCAATATAATAACCATCTCCAAACTGACCATTTTCGATATTTATCCATTTATTAAAGTAACAATCGGTTTTTTCTTTACCCCAATTTGGGTCATTTTCCAATTTAACTCTTAATAAAGGATGCGGATTGAATGCAATTTGTATTTTATCCTTATAATTAATCGCCAATTCTAAAAAGAAATCATAGTACTCCAAAAAATTAGATACTTTACTTAACTCGTTCATTAAATGATGTGGTGTCCATATAATTCTTTTTAAGGCGGGATTCTTATTTTTCCAAACTTCTTTTGGACGTTTATTAATTAAAAGCGGATCAAATGCTGGATAACCTGTTACAATTCTATTAATCCCTTTATTTCTTTGCTCTTTGGATGCCATTTTTTGATGAATCTCTGTTTCCGAAAAAATTTTCCAAACTAGATTGTGAAAATCTAAATTATAGGTAAACTCATAATTAACCGTTGGGATACTATAAGGTACATAACATGTTAAGGTGTTTGAAAATTGATTTATATAGTATCTGTAATCTTGTATCCCTTTATAAGGACTAGTGTAAAATACTATATCAGGTGAAAAGCTCTTTTTTATGTCTAAATACTTTCCTGTTTCATTATTATATGTTTTGATAACTTTATATCCTTTATTTTTAAATGATTTAAACGATTTGTCCATTTCAAAAAGCATATTTTCCACACCATAATTAACAATTGGACAAACAAATATTTCTGGTTCGAATCTTGGATGCTCTAACATTAAATTAAAAAGCATATCATATTTCCATACTGATTCATGCGTCAAAAAGAAAGCGACTCTTATTTTTTCTTTTTTTCTAACAATTTCAAGTGCATTTCTATGTCTATCAGGTGCTTTTTTAATTAAATATTCTTTATAGATGTATCTAAGTTTTAACGATTCATATATTTTAAAAAATGAAAGCCAGATTTTTTCTGGTACATATCGTTTAATACTTAATTTAAGTTCATGCCTTTTTGCAAAATCCATTTAATATTGGTTTAAAATATCAACTATATAACTCACTTCATTATCTGTCAAAACAGAACTAATCGGCAAACTCAAAACCTCGTTATGTATCTTTTCAGTAATAGGAAAAGATAAATTATTCCATTGTGGGAAGGCCTCTTGCTTGTGTAAAGTAGTAAGATAATTAACTATTATAATTATTTTTCATCCTATCAAAAATAATTATAATAGTTAATTATCTTGAAAACATTGAGTCATCTGCAACAACTACAGCCAAAACTAAACAATTTCCCACTAAAATTAGATCAAAATATAATAAAGTCATTTATATAGTTTTTTCAAAAATACCAAATTTAAATAATGACACTTATTTCTTTCCTAATAAATCCTTTACTTGATTTTTAAGCTCTTGAATATCTTTACTTTGCTGTTCCATTTCTTTATTTTGCTGAATTAAATAAAGAGTTAACTCTTCTATTTTTTCCTGTTGTATTTTTGCCGTTTCTCCAAGTTCTAAACCCTTTTCTGTGACTTCTTTAGCAGAAGGCACATTGGGTAAATGGCCATTTTTAGCTATATATTTTTCAACTTCTTTTAATTAAGTAATCTATAATCTTTACTAAAAACATAATCTGCCCAAGTAGTATAAACTTTTATTTCCTCTGCTCTTATCTTTCCTTTTACTGATAATCTATAAGTATTCGCTCCATCCGTAAAGTTTGATGTTCCTATACCTAAATTAGAGTCTGTTAAAATGTTTCCTTATACCTTAGCATTACCTCCTTGAACAAATATTTTATTGTTAAGCTACTCGAGGTGATTAGAATATCCTCCAATTACAACACGATTGTTTGCTTTTCCTAACTGCATTTATACATTATCTTTTCCATCTTCATAAATTTTGACTATTTCTGCTAGGCTTTTATTATTCATTATAAACTGTCTATATCCATTAGTTTCTAATCGAAATTGAAAACGGGTTTTAGCATTCCTGTCTCCCATATGAAATACAGATATTGGCAATGGATGTGTATTTTAACTGGGATAGTCTAAAATATTAAACATACGTAAATTTGTTCCTGATTCTACAATTGTTACACTATAATGCCTCAATTTAAAAAAATAATAACCCTAAAATTCAATTCTTAAACCTATTTGATTTATACTTGCTAATAAGGTTGTTTTAGGAGCAGGTTTATAATTATCTACCAAGCCGTCATTGTATTTTGAAAGAGCTGATTTGATTTTTTTAGGAAAACCAATTTTAATAGGGATAGAAGCAACAATCAAAGCTCCACCAATAATGGCAGCAGTCATATTTGTTGGTTCAGATTTTACTGAAGGGTAATATCCATTTCCAGGATAAGATGTAGTACTATTATCTGTATTCATACCGATAATTAAGTTCGTTGCCACAAGACCTATTCCCCCATAAAAAAGAACATTCCCCCATGTTTTTTTGCTTCTCCCTGCATTATAAAGGCTTAGTGCGTCACTATTATTAGCTAAAAGTTGTCGAACTTCATCGGATGATAATCTTTTGTTTTCTCCATTATAAACGGTTCCTCCACTTTTATAAGTAAGCTGTTGCGAAAAAGCTGTTAATGATAATGTTAAAAATAAGCAGGTAATAATTTGTTTCATGAATTTTATGTTTGTTATTAATTTTGTAAATATTTTATTATTGTGAACATGGAAAGAATTTCTGCACTATCGTTCCGTTTGACATATCCCCTTCAGAGGTATAGCTTTACGATTATTCTAGTCATTGTTATAATTCTAATGGCACTTTGTTGGATTTTAAGTTACCTATAAAAAACTTGTATCCTTTCTGTTTGATAGAATCTATCTTTTTTTTGGGAAATTTACTATCGATAAATTCTTGTTTAATAAAATATTCAATTTCACATTTATATTTTTCCTTCTTATTTAATTTGTAATACATAATTGTTTCTTCATCTATTTTTTGAATTAAATCAAAAGTCAAATTAAATTTTACTTTGCTCTTTTTTTTTATAAAAATTAGACTTATTTTATCATGAAGAGAGTGTTTTTTTATTTTTAATTTTTCATATTGTTTTTCATCATATGAGATATCTTTAACCCAGACTGAATTTTCTTTGTTTTTATTATCCGAAATAAGTAGTTGAGGATTTATAAATTGCTTTTGATAATAGTAATACTCTTTCCCTCTATCAGGGAAAAGAGTATCCATTATAAAACAATAATTTGTATTTGAATTGTTGTTTATTTGAAAAGTAATCATTTCCCTATTTTTTATTTTCGTGTTGACTATATGTAATTCAATATCTAAATTTTTATATTCAGAAAAATTTAAAAATAGAACACATAATAATAAAAATATTTTTTTCATGAAATTTTATTTAAAACCGTTCAATAATTTATTCCAAAGATTTGCATATGTATTGGGGTAGCATACCCAGCTGCTTTTAAACGCCCTACGATATCTTGCCTTTAAACTATTCTATGAACATAATATTTAGTCCACTAACTAACAATCTGGTACCTCACCTTGTCAAAAAAACATCATAGACATTAATTCACTATATCTATCCTTTTTCCACTATCATTAACAAAATATCAAAATCTTTTATTGTCTGAATATTTTATAGACACTCTACAAGTTTTGTCAATTTTTTTTGAAAACAAATATATTTCATACTGGTATGTTTCTGAAGATAATAAAACAATACAATCATCTATTATATTTTGAATTATTCTATCCCTATACCTCAATAATTTCTCATTAATTTCTACATTTTTCAAAAACAATCTACTTGCAAAATGAGTTACTAATTTTTCTTTTGGATCTTCTTTATTTAAAATTTCAGGCTTAATTTGCATTTGCCCAACGTTTTTTAAAACTGGTTTAATAAATAGCTGTACATCAACCTTGGGATATTCCCATTTTAAAGTTTTATTGTTTTTTAAGGAAGTAAACCAGGTCCGGATTTTTTTTTTACCATTTACTAGTTTACTCTGAATTTTCGTGTATTCTTTTGTTTCTCAATTTTGACTTTTTTAAAAGTGTACCGTCCAGAAATGATGATACACAAAAAACTATTTTTATGGAATGTTCTTATGTAAAACGCACTCAGAAAGATTACACTTTAAGTTCTAGTCTTCAAATTGTTAAATAAATATCATTTCTTTATTTTCCACTTTTACTCTAAAACTTTTATTGGTACTTTATTTTTAGATTCAAGAATACCGTGATAAATTTTAGCATTATTAATTTCTATTGTTTTCAAAATATCTCTTGGTAATTTATTACTAGAAATCAATCTATCACTAGCAATTGATATTGTTGCATAATAATTTTTATTAGAATTTAAATTCACAAATCCTATACGATTCCCATCGAATTTTTGAAACTTTTTTATAAAAATTGGATACTCAAAATAAAGTTCTTCATTTGGATGAATAAAAATTCTTTTATCTTCAATATCAAATGTTTCAAAATAATCCAAAGTGTATTTGTATCCCAACCATTTACTTGTTGAGTCCGCTTCATTTTTTATAAAATCATAAAATGATTTTGTATCAAAATTGCCATAATCAGTCAAATCTTGTTTATACTTTACTTCTTTATTAGTATTGCTATCAAAAACAAAAATATTTACTCCATTTTTATAAATCCCTTCTTTATAAACTTCTGCCCCTCTTATCATTTTATTTATATAATATATATTAGAAGAATTATTCTTTATCGAATAACGAATTATGTTAACTGTATCTTTTGAACTCTTATCTGAAAATGTATAAAGGCTATCGTTTTTAAAAGTTATTTCTAAATCATTCTTTGAAATAGATTTTTTTTCAGTACAATTATATAAACAAGATATACTAAATACGAAGATTAAAGTTTCTATTAAATGTTTCATTTTTATTAGTATTAATTTCTAGCCTTATTCCATTTCATAACCATTCTGTTATAATACATTCCAAGACCATCATTTACATATGGACTTGCATCCCCCATTCTATATTGATGAGAATATGCATCATACTCCATCGCATCTCTATATCCACCCTCTCCACCATAATCATTCCCATAAAGTTTTTTCCAATGTTCAACTCTTGAAGAACTACCTAAATAAGGTGCAAAATATTGATATGCGTGTCGATACTCGTGAAATAAAATAGAAGCATATTTATAATTAGTAGTTATTTTACTTGGATTAATATATACGTGCCCATCTGTGGTATGAGCAGTATCTCTACCAATTAAATCAAAACTTACTTCTGGACTACCTGCTTTAACAAAATCATTACCTAGTCCATCAACAGCTCCATTTATATCTCTAATACCCTTTTGACTAAAATCAGGTTTACCAAATGGTTTAATACTACTTCCTTTTTTAAACCTTGAGAGTAATTCTCTTCTTTCTTCCATTTTATGCACTGCGTGATTCAGTCCAGAAACTACTAATCCTGTTACTGCTCCTTGCCAAAAGTTCCCTCCTGTAAGCGCAGCACCTGCTCCACCAGAAACAGTCCCAAAAGCAATCATACCTAAGTCTCCAGTCCCTGCTCCAAGACCTGCATGTTTTGCCATTGACATTGTATAATTACCATTATCGGTAATGGTTTCACCTCCACTCCATGCACTCGCAGCAATACTACTCAATGCTCCTGCAGCAAAACCACTCCAGAATTTACCTCCAGAAATTGCCGTCATAGTTCCTTGAAAAGTACCATGCGAAACAGCCTGAAATGCTGCTTGTGAATAGAAATTCGTAAATAGATTTTCAGCTCCACTACCGATACCAAAAGTAACTGCTGCACTTGCTGCACCTATAAACGTAGCTTTTACTAAGCCACCAACAGTAAATGGCACATCGGCTAGTAATGCAGTTACAGTATAGGTTAATGCTGCTATGGCTGCTCCGATGCCTATTGCAACTCCTAAAGTGATTTCTTCCCCACTCGGATCAGTATATTTTAACGGGTTATTAAGAACGTAAGCGTAACGATTATAGTTTTGTGTATTTTCAATTTGCTGAATAAAATTATCTGGTTGTAAAAAACGGTGCAATTTCGGGTCATATAAACGGCCATTCATATTGATAAGCCCCATACTTTGTATGTGCTCATGTCCTGTATAACCACGATCCAAAACTGTTAAGCCATCCAGAGTTACACCTGTACCATTTTGTACTTTGATTATCGCTCCCCAAGCGTCATAAAGACGTTTTTCGACAATAGTTGCGTTATTATCTGTAATAGCGATAATACTACCCTGATAATCACGATGTAAATATAAATAATTTGCAGAATTTATGCCATCCGATTTTAAAACAATAGATGCCGTGTAGCCATCGCCTCCTATATAAGTTACGAATTCTACAGTTCCTGTTGTTTTGTCTTCTTTAATCTCCATCGATCCATCGGCAGAATAATGCTTGCGATAGCGACGTTGTAATTTATCATCTTGCAATCCGCCATAAAACATGGTGCTACGATCATTACCATCATTATAAGCAAAATTTATATAATCGTTGTAAGTTCCATCACGACCTTGTTCTCTTATTCTTACAGGACTTTTAAAAGTATTGTAAGTAACTTCTATTCCCATTTTAGGAGCTGTGTTTGCTCCAGATCCTCTGTTTTGGTAATAGGATAAAGCTTCAGGAGTTAACGTAATCGAATTATTTTGATATGTTTTATTAGGTACAGTATAGTTGTATGTTCCTACGCTATTTTGAGAAATTTTACCTTTGACATCGTAACTCTGAATTTCTGGAACTCCCTGCGCGTTGTAATAACTTGTTAAACGGTCTAATTCATCGTATTTAAAATTTTCATTCCAGTTAAATAAGTTATTTGTTCGGTTGGTTAGGTTACCTCTTTTTGGTTCAAAAGTGGTTGTTAATGTCATAATATTTACAGGAGCTGTTCCTGTTTTATCATGTTTAAACTTTTCAGCATAACCATATTGGTCATACGTATTGTTAATCACGATACCATTTCCTAAAGAAGCACCTGTAAGCTGTCCTCTTTCGTTTAGAGCATTGGTTTGCCATAAAACTTGTTGTGTTGCATCATCGACTATTTGCCAAGGAAAACCATTTTGGTAGGTGTTCTTTACTGTTTTAGCACTTGTTTTGCCACTTGCTGAAGCTGTCGACGTTTCCTTGTTAGCTCTTCCGTAAGTGTCATAGGTCAGTTCTTTTGTGAAAGTAGCATAAGGAGTTGTTTCAATAGTTCTGGATAATCTTTTATAAGTATCATACTCATAGTTATTGGTAATAACGCTGCTCTCAAATGTATTTGTAAAAGTACTGCTTGTAATTTGGTTTAAACCATTATAGGCATAAGTAGTTTTACTATCGGTATTCGTACCTTTAATTGTTTTTTCTGTTGTTTTCCCTGCATCATCATACACAAATGAAGTAGTACCATTAGGCGTAGTTTCTGTTTTCATTTGCCCAAATGCATCATAGGAGTAAGTATAGGTACCAGCACTTGGGTCGGTCATGGCAACTTTATTACCCCATCCGTCAATAGATACTGTTACTTTATTTCCTTCATAATTGGACTCTTTAAGGCTTCCGTTAGCATAATAAACAAAATTGATCGTACCTCCAGGATCGGTAGTTTGTATTTTGTTACCCAGTGCATCTACTGTAGCTGTGGTAGTTCTTCCATCATCAGTGCTAGTTGTAGTTAATCCATTATATGCTATTGTCTGTATTTTGTCAGTCGGTAATGTAATTTTTGTTGGCCTCATTAAATGATCGTATTCATATAAAGTCCATAGTCCAGGGGAAGACAAACTAGGTTCACTTTCTTTAGTCTTCCTTCCTAATGCATCATAAACAACCTGTTTAGACACCATAGAATTAACGGTAAATCCTTTTGTAGTAGTAATAACGGGTCTTCCTAATACATCAAAAACTGTAATAGTTTTAGAATCGATATTAGTTGTATTAGTTGTGGTATATCCACCATCAGATCGTTTTTCATACACAATGTTGGTAACAAGAGGCGTTTGTGAGGCATTGGTAATCGTACTAGTGGTTAATTTACCCCAATTATCATATACAAAATCGCTAACGACTCCCATATAATCGGTAGATTTAGTTACTTGGCCTAATGCGTTATAAGCATAATTGGTAACAAACCCCTGGTTATCTGTTTTTTTAATTACAAATCGTTTCGTACTGTCATATTCATCGGTAATCATTCGGGCAGCTACTGGGACTGAAGCTGCTGGAGCACTTACTTTTTTAGTCAATAAATTTCCTACTGTATCATAGGTCATATCCTCTATAATGGCATAGGTATTATGTCCTTTTTTTTCTGTTTTAGTTAAATTTGTTCCTGTATAAACATATTTTTCCTCAGCTGTTCGGGTGTCACCAGTATAAATAGTAGAAGAAGTATTTACTTTTTTTGGTCTTCCTATATAATACCCACTACCAATTCCTGTTGGATTGTTATCATATTGAGTATCGACTATTGTTGTACCTTGTAAGGTTCCTCCACTATATTGTTTTGACACGCTTCGGGTTTCCAAACCAAAATAACTTTTGCTCTCAACAGTACCGTCATAGGTAAAAGTAGTTTCATTTTTTATACCTGTAAGATGATCTACAGTAGTTTGTTTGGTTAATAATACATTATAAACGCTACTATTTGTTGTTGGTGCATTTTCGCTTTCTATAAAGGGATAGGCCCTGAAAATACTATTATCACTTGCTTTTGCGCTAAATCCTGGTTTTAAAATTATTTGTGGGGCCAGATAATTAACATTTAAATCATTATTTATAGCAGATGATGCTGTAATCGAATTACTTGCTTTGGTAGTTTCACTAGCAGTTACAGGATTTATAATATTTATTTCACTAGGCAAGGGAACAGATGGTGTATTGCCTCCTTTAGAATAGGTTGCAAAAACATTTGTTTTAGTACTCAATAAATCAGTTGGGATAGCAGCAAAAACAGTTGATGCGTTTGTACTCGACCAAGTAATCGTATTAGCCCCTCTAAGATTGGGATCATTGTATTGGGTAGTCCATATTTTAGCATCGTATGGAGATAGATACCAACTACTTCTTGTAGTTTTTGTAAAACCTACTGTACCGTAATTATAATTAGATACATATCCTCTATATCTAAAATCCTGATATTTTGAAATACCATTTATTGTTGCTGTAAGTTTAGAAACTAAAAAACTCTCTGGATTTCGAATAATTTCTATATCAGGATAAAGAGCAGTTTCACTAGAAGAATAAAAACCATTGATATCTCCTAAACCACTTCCAGTAGTTTGCATTGGCATATATTCGATAGTTTGCTTAATATTTCCACTAGCCTCTGTCACCGATTTTAATCTGTTATCAGTATTTACATTTTTATTAAATTGATAATACTCAATTCTATTGTAATGTCCTCTAATAAGTACTAGATCGGTATTAGCACCATTATATCTAAAATTAGAAGCTAAAGGAATAGGAATATCAGGAGAGTTAGAATTTAAGTGGACATACCCTAAAAATGGATGTTTAGTATCAGAATTATAAGTTAAAGGGAAAGTTTTAGTACTTAAAGTGTTTCCTATATTATTAGTAAATGCTGTTATTTGCCACTCCGTATTATGATCATTTATTGTCCATTTTGGTTTATAATATTTTCTCCAAACACGCACTAAATCAGATTTACCATCTTTATCTACATCCATAGCATAATAAGTACTATAATGCACCTGTGTAGAGTAATCACTACCATCTCTGCTTGTATCAGGTCTATATTCTACAATAGTATGAGATTCTTTAGTGAAAAAATCACCCCCAGCAGGATTTGGATTACTATAATAAATATGCCATAGGGCATGACCTTCTCCTCCTTCAGAGTCAGGCAACATAATATCGGTTTTTCCATCCCCATTGAAATCTCCTAATAATAATTGCTTAGAAGGGGTATATTTATCTAAAACTCCAGAACCAATTATTTCTATTTCAATCCATGGAGCAACAGTTAGTTGCTTAAAACTCAAAACTTGATAGAACTTTCCATTTTGATTTATTGATAAAATATCCGATTTGCCATCTCCATTAAAGTCTCCGACTAAATTTTTATAGTCAAAAAAATCCAAGGAATTAAGTATTATATTCGTGTTAAGTTTTACGAATCCTTTACTTCCCATGATCGCTGAACTGTTCGGATTTAAATCTACTATATAATAATCGTAACCATCATTTACAACTTCATAAAGGCATCGAATTTGAAATTCTTCACCTTCACCAAGAACTGCTTCTACTATATTTTGTTCATTTCTTGCTGAAATTATAAAAGCCTCTGAAATTCCATCTCCATTAAAATCACCTTCGTAATAATTATTATACTTTATTTCATACTGATCTCTTGGACCATTCTTGCATCTTGGATCCAATTCATTGGTTACTTTGTTATTAAGCGTAATTGTTTTTGTAAAAGCATTTGGGAAAGCTCCATTTGCAAAATTATAGAATTCAAAATCAATACTCTCTAGTTTCTCAATCACTCTAACCACTGATTGAAATTGATTAAGTTTATTATTTGATAGAGTTGTAGCTGCAATTAGTTTTTCAGTCCCATAAATAAAAGGCAAAGTAATAGGGGCATTTCCACTATCCTCATTAAATAAATTGGTATAAACTTTATTTGCCTCTACAAAATCTAGCCTTCCGTCTCCATCAAAATCACCTCCAAGTCTTATTTTATCAAAACTAAGTGAGTTAGAATACTCTTTTTCCCTCCTTACATTATTTGTAGGAGAGGATTCATACTCAAAAATAACAGGATTAGAAGCCTCGTTTTGTCCATTGAATTCCTGTACCTGAGTTACTCTTTCATAACCTAAATCAGGGTCTGCTTCCTGAGTGAGTTGGTATTTTCTAAATAAAAGATTATTTGAATAAACCTGAATGTTATCTAAAATTTTAGTGGCATATATTGGAACACCTTTCATATAATCCCTTTCTATTCTTTTAGCATCTTTGTAAATAAAAGCTATTTTATTTTGAGTAGTAATTCCTACAGTAGTATTTCCGCTAAATGTAATAGTATCAATATACAATTGATTGGTATTCTTATAAGAAACTGTTGTATAATTATAACTAATATAATTTCCATTAGGATCCTCATAACGTACAATATACCATGAGTTTACAGAAATCGAGTTTTGAAGATTTCCGGATCCTTGTGACCCATACCAACTTCTTGAACCATCGGGAGCTGTTACAACAAAATAAGTTGTAGTTCCTTCTGTTTTTAATTCAATTTTAGTATTGCTTTTGTACTCTGTTTCGTAAGTTGATCCAGGTACCCAATACGTTCCTGTTTTTAATAGTAATCGTTGTCCATCAAGAGCGAGTTTATCATCTGCATCAAAATCCACTCCATCAGTAAAGCCATCAATATCCCTTCTGGTTGCCATACGGCTAATCGCAGAAATACTATTAATGCTCCAGCCTTGCCCAGCAATACCTCCTCTTATCCCACTACTATAGGCAAGGTTTATAATTGGCGCTACGCTTTTTATACTTGGCGGGATAGCAATAGGTAAAGTATAGGTTGCTGTACCGGAGTTCGAAATTTGTAATTCTCCTTTGGTATCAGTAAAATTTTGAGAAAATAAAATATGAGTAATAAAAAATAAAATTAGTAGGTAAAATTGCTTCATATAATTATTGCTTGATAATTTTTATTGTTTTTTGATCTCCACTTGTATAAATTAAAGCGACTATATAAATACCAGTTGGGTAACTTTGAAAAGAAATATTTTGGGTATTTATTTTTTCAGCTTTATGATAGGTACTTAGTGTTTGTCCGTTTAAACCATAAACCACTATAGAAGAAACACTATTACCGTCTTTTAATTCCCATTTAAGATATAATTCTTCTCTTACAGGGTTTGGATAGTAAGAAATAACATCTTCAGGAGAAAATTTTTGTAGATCTTCCTCAGTAATTGCTTCAATTTCTTTGGGAATTTCTTTAGACATTTTAGCTGTACAACCTAAAAGACATAGTTCTCTCAATGTTTGGTTGCCCGCAGCATCATAGTTGAACGTGATTTTTGTTTGGGAATTAATTGTCATTACAAATCCTAACAAGACTAGTGATAAATAATATTTCATAGTATAATTTTATTTCTTCTCTATTATTTTCTTCATTTGAGCTTTTAACTCTTCCATATCTTTGTTCTGCTGAATTAAATAAAGAGTTAATTCTTCAATTTTTTCCTGTTGGATTTTTACCATTTCACCTAACTCTAAACCTTTTTCTGTGACTTCTTTAGCAGAAGGTACATTTGGCAAATGACCATTTTCAGCGATATATTTTTCGACTTCTTTTAAATTAGGTAATTTATAATCTTTACTAAAAACATAATCTGCCCAAGTATTGTAAACTTTTATTTCTTCTGCTCTTATCTTTCCTTTTACTGAAAGTCTATAGGTATCTGCTCCGTCTACAAAATTTGAGGTTCCGATACCAATATTAGAATCTGTCAAAATATTTCCTTCTATTTTTGCACTACCTCTAACTACAAACTTATGCTCAAGCAAATAATCTCCAAATCCACCGATTACAACTCTTGAATTAGGTTTAGGAAAATGCATAAAAACTTTATCATTCCCATCTTCAAAAATTTTCACAAATTCTTGTTGAATTTTATTATTAAGTACAAATGTACTAGACCCTCCAGTTTCTGCATAAATCCTTAATCTCTGATTATCAGACCTGTCATCAATAGAAAACCAAAACATAGATTTTGCGTTAATATTTGACGCTGGAAAATCTAAAAAACTCATCATTCTACTATTATTAGAATTAACAAGATTACCTGCTTTAAAAACTATACATTTTTGATTTCGCTCATTAGAGTCAATGAAGGTTTGACCATCAGCGAGACTTGATCCTGAAAAAATAGCATTTTTTACTTTAATGTCACCATTAACATCTAATGTAGCAGTTGGATTAATTGTCCCAATACCAACATTAGTATTAGAAATTGGTGAGTTTGGTAAAATGCTCCCCGCGCCTCCAGTAGAAGTACTAATTTGGGCATTTGTAGTAATACTACTTAATATAAATATTCCAGAAAATAAAAGAGTAAAAATTGATTTCATTTATTGTAGTTTGGTTTGTAGATTAATTCTTCCAAACGTACTAAATAAAATTGCATGAAAATAAAAAAAAATTAAGATTTTCTTAACTAATTAATTTTATATCTCAAATACATACAAAGTTCTAATAGAAAAAGAAAACGATTTATAACCTGTTCTATAGCAGCTCAGCTTTTTATAATTTTGTTAAGGTTTTATAATCCCAATTTTTAATATTGCACTCAAGCTATTTAAAAGAAGTAACTTTAAATAGATTCGTTTGAGTATATTTTTTAATAAATATCAAACTAGTATTTATTAATTACTTCGATCACAAAATTCACTTCTTCAGCTGATAGAGCAGGACTTATTGGCAGACTTAAAACTTCATTATGTATTTTTTCGGTGATAGGAAAAGACAAATCATTCCATTGAGGAAATGCTTTTTGCTTATATGGAGGAACAGGATAATGAATCATTGTTTGGATACCATTCTCTAATAAATAAGCCTGTAAATCATTCCTGTTTGGAGTTCGAATAACGAATAAATGAAATACATGATTATTTGAAAAATCCCAAAATGGTAATACTATTTTTTTGTTTTTTATTTCAGCTAAATATCTTTTAGCAATATCTCTTCGTTGCTCATTTTCAGCATCTAAATTTGGTAATTTCACATTCAGAAATGCAGCTTGTAATTCGTCTAATCTCGAATTCATACCTACAAAATCATTATAATATTTTACTTCTGAACCATAATTTCGAAGCGAAAATAAAATCTTAGCCAATTCAGCATCATTCGTTGTAATTGCTCCACCATCTCCCAAAGCACCTAAATTTTTTCCTGGATAAAAACTATATGCTTGTGCATTCCTACTTTTGACTTTTGACTTTTTGCTTTTTGCTAATAAAGCACCGTGAGATTGTGCTGCGTCTTCAACAACTAAAAGATTATTTACATCAGCAATTTTATTTATGGCATCCATTTCTGCCAATTGTCCGTATAGATGAACTACTAAAATTGCTTTAGTTTTTGGTGTAATTTCACTTTGGATTAAATCTGGATTAAGATTATACGTTTCTAACTTTGGTTCAACTAAAACAGGAACCAAATCAGCTTGCAGGATTGCTAAAATACTAGCTATATATGTATTTGCAGGTACAATAACTTCATCTCCTCTTTTAAGTTTTCCTAACTGAATATACCCCTTAAAAATCAGGACTAAAGCATCCAAACCATTTCCTACTCCTATACAATATTTTGCATCACAATACGCTGCGAATGATGTCTCAAATGCTTTGACTTCTTTTCCCAAAATATACCAGCCATTATCCAAAACTGCTTCCATTTTTTCCTGAAATGCTTTTTTGTATGGCTCGTTTACTTTTTTCAAATCTAAAAAAGAAATCATAATAAAACATTATTTAATAAACCGTAATTTATTGTTTCTACTTCGTAAAAATCATGGACAATTGTACTCGCCCCAAAGCTTTCTTTCCAATATGATAACCCTTCATTTAGCTTTTTCCCTCGTTCTTCATTAGATATTCCAAAATCAAAAAATTGTTTTTCGCTAAATACTTTCTTTATCAGGAACTCAAACAAAAAATCCAAGCTCCCTAAATTATCCTGATTTTCATTTTTAGAAATATACTGGCAATGTGCTACATTCTTACTTTCAAAAACTGATGTTCCTGCTATTATTTTATCATTCTGATACACATTAAACTGGCGAATATTATCTGGAAAGATTTTTTTTAGTAACTGTATTTCTTCTAAAGTATGAACTGGCTTAGCTTGATGCTTTTTATCCAAATTCGGGATCAGAACTTTGTTCCAAAAGTCTTCAAAATCATCTTCTTCTTTGATAACTAAATCATTAAAAACAGCCTTTTGAATCCCTCTTCTCCTAACTTTTGATATCTTGTTTTCCTGAAATAAATTCAAAACTGACAACGAATCCCGCCGAACCAATTTTGCTTCAGCTAAAAACAAAGCATATTGAATTTCTTCACTAGGTTTTAAATGATAAATTGCTGGCAGCGTCTTCAAATGTAATTTTACAACAGCCATCTCGTTTAAAAAAATTAAAATACTTTTAAAGATTTCAATAACCGAAACCAATTTTATTTTTTCATCATAAACCAAACCTCCATAAGTCAGTCCCTGATGTGAATACACTACATTATTAACTCTATTTGCAGGTAAAACCGAAACTAATTTTTCATTCTCATAAACCAATAAAGAGAAATCTTTAAATCGGTCTTTATGATATTCCATAAAATCACGATGAAACAAAAAAGTAGCATTTTTGGCCTGACCAATAAAGGCATTCCATTTTTCGTAATCTGTTTCCTGATATAATTTTACGGTGTAGTTTTTCACTATTTGATATTAGAATTCATTTATCGTTTGTGTTCTAATGCTGGTAGATACCATTTATATTTTACTGCCATTAATCGGACTAAAATTATAACAATACAAGTTACGAGATACAAAATATCATCATTTAAATTCCATTCTTTTAATACAAAAAAAACAATTCCACCAAGAATACAAATCGTAGCATAAATTTCTCTTCTAAAAATCACAGGTATTTCATTACACAAAATATCACGAGTAACACCTCCAAAACAAGCTGTCATAGTACCTAATGCAATACAAATAATAGGATGTAAACCCGTAAGTATCCCTCTCTCTAATCCAATTAATGTAAAAACACCTAAGCCTATGGTATCAAATAAAAACAAAGAGGTTCTTAGTCTATCAAATTTTTTTCTAAAAATAACAGATAGAATAAACCCTAAAATAATAACGTAAACATACTTTAGATCAAGCATCCATCCTACTGGTGTTCTGCCAATTAAAACATCACGCACCGTTCCCCCACCTACCGCTGTTACAAAGGCAATTATAAAAACCCCAAACGGATCCAATCGTTTATTCATTGCGGTCAATGCACCCGACATAGCAAATGCCATTGTCCCAATGATATCTAATAAGCTAAACATTTATATGTTTTTAAAATGAAAATAAAATCTATAATTCTGACAAAAATAAAGAAATCCTCTTTATAAACAGATGCTAACTACAATTAATAAATTTAGTCATTTTCTAAAAAATAGTATTGAATTTAAAATTTAAAAAATCTTATTACCTTAGCCACTTACAAACTCAGCACATTTTCCCTTGAAACAAATTACTTCGATACAAAATCCATTTATAAAATCATTAGTGTTATTGCAAGAAAAAGCAAAAGCACGTAAGCAAACCGGAACGTTTTTAATTGAAGGAAAACGTGAAATTTTGTTAGCTACAAAAGGGGATTATAAAATAGAAACTATTTTATTTTTACCCGAATTAATTTCTGAAAACGAGATCAATAATTTAACTGGCCAACAAGTTAATTTAATCGAAATCAATAAAGAAGTCTATCAAAAATTAGCTTATCGCGATACCACCGAAGGTATTTTGGCTATAGCCAAAACCAAATCATTGCAATTATCAGATTTAAAACTATCTGATAATCCATTAATTCTTGTTGCCGAAGCTCCAGAAAAGCCTGGAAATATTGGTGCGTTACTACGTACTGCTGATGCAGCCAATTTAAATGCAGTAATTATTGCCAATCCTAAAAGCGATTTGTACAACCCAAATATAGTTCGCTCTAGTGTGGGTTGCTTATTTACGAATCAAATTGCAACAGGAACAACTACTGAAATCATTTCTTTTTTAAAAGAAAATAAAATTAATTTTTACTGCGCTACACTTCAAAACTCTACTTCTTACCACACACAAGACTTTACTACTCCAACAGCATTAGTTGTAGGTACCGAAGCTACAGGATTAACTCAAGAATGGAGAGATGCAGCAACTCAAAATATCATCATCCCCATGGAAGGTGAAATAGACAGCATGAATGTTTCGGTTGCAGCAGCTATATTAATTTTTGAAGCAAAAAGACAACGAGGTTTTAATCAATTATAAAATTTAAAGCATGAACTATAAATTATCGCTTTTAGCACTATTATTCGGTTTCTCAGTTTCTGCACAAATCACCAATAAAGAGGTTGATGCATTGGTAGAAAATACGTTAAAAACATTTAATGTTCCCGGAATTGCTGTTGCCATTATTAAAGATGGAAAAATCGTTCAGGCACAAGGTTATGGTGTAAAATCTATCTTGACAAAAGAAAAAGTAGACGCTAATACACTATTCGGAATTGCCTCAAATAGTAAAGCTTTTACAAGTGCAGCCTTGGCCATCTTAGTTGATGAAGGCAAAATCAAATGGGATGATAAGGTAATAAAGTACCTTCCAAATTTTAAAATGTACAATGAATATGTAACACAGGAATTTACGATTCGTGATTTACTAACTCACCGCAGCGGGTTAGGTCTTGGAGCGGGAGACTTAATGATATGGCCTGATGGAAGTGATTTTACAGTACAGGATATTACCCAAAACTTACAATATTTAAAACCTGTTTCGGGTTTTAGAACCAAATACGATTACGATAATTTATTATATATAGTTGCTGGTGAAATCGTTCATGTTGTTAGCGGAAAAAGCTGGGGCGATTTTATAGAAGAACGCATCATGAGACCACTAGAAATGAATCATAGTGCAGCATCTTTTTTACGCTTAAAAGACTCAACCAATATCATTGCACCACATGTACCTATAGATGGGAAACTAAAAGTAATCACCAGATATAAAAATCAACTATTTGATGCTGCTGCTGGTATTTATTCTAGCGTAAACGACTTGAGTAAATGGGCAATCATGCAAATGAACAATGGTAAATATGGTCCCGAAAACAAGCAATTATTCTCAGAAAAGGAACATGACGAAATGTGGCAATTGCAAACTATAATTCCAGTAAAACCTAGAGCACCATACAATACTCATTTTAGCGGATACGGTTTAGGCTGGTTTTTAAGCGATGTGAAAGGAAACAAACAAGTTACTCATACAGGTGGTCTAGAAGGAATCGTTACTCAGGTTACTTTAATTCCTGAACTACAATTAGGAATTATAGTCTTAACAAACCAGCAATCTGGCGCAGCATTTACTGCTATTACCAATACCATAAAAGATAGTTATTTAGGAATTAAATCTGAAGATTACGTTGCTCTATACAGTAATCGTATGAAAGCCAATGTAGAAACAGCAGATAAAGTAACTGATGAAGTCTGGGCTGTTGTAGCAAAAAACAAGAAAGACAAAGTGAAAACTGATTTCACCAAAATCACTGGAACTTACAAAGACAATTGGTTTGGAGATGTAACGATAACTGAAAAAAAAGGGAAAATATATTTTGCATCAAAACGTTCTCCTCAATTGGTAGGTGAAGTATTCTTTTACAAAGATGGAAATTTTGTGGTAAAATGGGATAATGCTTATTTCCATGCCGATGCCCATTTATTTTTTAAATATGACTCTAATGGAAAAGCTACTAACTTAAAGATGCAAGCAATTTCTGAACTAACTGATTTTAGTTACGATTTCCAAGATTTGGATTTCAGTAAAGTTCAGTAAATTTAATCCTTTCAAAAAGAGCATATACTTAGAGATTTTAATAGCTCTTTATTTTAATTCTTTATAAGACAAGCCTATTTGAATCTTTAAAATTTAAGCAACAAAACATAACAAACTAAAAATCAAAACACTATTTCAGGATAGTGTTTTTTTTTATGCTTAGAAAGCTTTTGTTTTTCTAAACATTTTATTCTATTTTCAATATTTAAAACACTTTCATTCCCTTGTGTATATTGAAACTTATTCTTATTTTTAGGGAATTGAACTAGGTGTACATATGACAGAGATAGATATCGAAAAAGAGAATAAAGCAATTGCGCAGGAATACAAAGAATTACTTCGAATTAGTTACCAGACTTTAAGTCCTACAGACAAAAAATTAATTCGGAAAGCTTTTGATGTTGCTGTTGATGCTCATAAAGAACAAAGACGAAAATCAGGTGAAGCTTACATCTTCCACCCTATTGCTGTCGCAAAAATCGTTGCTTCTGAAATAGGATTGGGAGCTACCTCAATTGCCGCTGCCTTATTGCATGATGTTGTCGAAGATACTCCTCTGACAGTTCAGGATATTGAGCGTTTATTTAATCCAAAAGTAGCACAACTTGTAGAAGGATTAACTAAAATTTCGATGGTCCAGAGAGATCTAAATGCATCAATGCAAGCGGAAAATTTCCGCAAAATGATCCTTACCTTAAATGATGATGTTCGTGTAATATTGATAAAATTAGCCGACCGTTTGCATAATATGCAAACGATGGACTCAATGGCCGAATACAAACAAACCAAAATTGCATCAGAAACTTTATACATTTATGCACCACTAGCTCACCGCCTAGGGCTGTATAACATCAAAACTAAACTAGAAGATTTAGGATTAAAATATACGGAACCAGAAGTTTATAATGATATCGTAAGTAAAATTCGAGAAACTAAAGAAGAACAAGATGCTTACATCAAAGATATTTCGGATGTGCTAAAGAAATCTTTGGACGAAGAAGGAATTGAGTACATAATAAAAGGGCGTCCGAAATCTATTTATTCAATCCGAAGAAAAATGCGTGCACAAAACGTAAGCTTTGATGAAGTTTACGATAAGTTTGCCATTCGAATTGTATATAAATCCAATCCACATGACGAAAAGTTTCTGGCTTGGAAAATATACTCTATCGTAACCGACCATTACCGACCAAGTCCAAGCCGTTTGCGTGATTGGATTTCATCACCAAAATCTACTGGTTACGAGGCTTTACACATAACTGTTATGGGACCGAAAGGTCGCTGGATCGAGGTACAAGTGCGAAGTGAGCGTATGGATGAAATCGCCGAGAAGGGATATGCGGCGCATTACAAATATAAAAACGGAGCCACCGAAGAAAGTGGTCTTGATGTTTGGCTAAACCTGCTTCGTGAAGCTTTAGAAAACTCAGAAACAAATGCAGTAGATTTTGTTGAAGATTTTAAAATGAATTTATATTCAAAAGAAATCTTTGTATTTACTCCGAAAGGGGAAATAAAATCGCTTCCAAAAGGAGCAACTTCATTAGATTTTGCTTTTAGCATTCACTCCGAAATAGGAATAAAAACTCGTGGGACACGTGTAAACGGACGATTAGTACCGCTTAACTACGAATTAAAAAGTGGAGATCAGGTTGAAGTAATCACTTCTCAAAACCAAAAACCAACCATAAACTGGTTGGATTATGTAACCACATCCCGAGCGAAAACCAAAATTAAAAACGTATTAAACGAAAATACCAAAAAGATTGCCGAGGAAGGAAAAGAACTACTTACGCGTAAACTAAAACACTTAAAAATAACTATTAACGAACAAGTTATAAACGAGTTAGTTAATTTCTTTAAACTTAAAACGAGTTTAGACTTATTTTATAGAGTTGGAATTGGCGCAATCGAAAATCAGCAATTAAAAGACTATGCCGCTCAAAAAAGCAATACGTTTATTAATTTCTTCAAAAACAAAATAAAACGCAACAGCAGTACTACCACTGCCGATACAGATATTCACAAACCTGTAATTAGCAGTAATTATGACATGTTGGTTTTTGGAACAGAACATGATAAACTTGATTACAAATTATCACCATGTTGTAACCCAATTCCTGGTGATGATGTTTTCGGATTTGTAACGATAAATGAAGGGATAAAAGTTCACAAAAAAGATTGCCCTAATGCTATTGGCATGCAATCAAACTACGCCTATAGAATTATGACCGCCAAATGGATTGACTCTTCACAAGAGGAATTCAAAGCAGTTATAAATATTACAGGAATGGACGTTTTGGGACTAACCAATCAACTAACCAAAGTAATTTCTAATAACATGAACGTAAACATCCAAAGCATCTCATTGAGTACTGATGCAGGGATTTTTCATGGCCAGATTGCCGTAATTGTACGAAACAACTCAATACTTAAGAAAATGATTAACAATATCAAAAAAATTGATGGAGTTGAGAAAGTAACCAGAGAATACAGAACGTAAGTCCCTGAAATTTTACGATTAAACATTTGAATGTGAAACTTTAAACAGGAAACTTTTATTCATTTAAAATAATAAATTATCTTTGCAGGATATGACACTCATTTCAACTGACAACAACAAAAATCAAGAAATTGTAAAAAATGTTTTTACATTATATCTTGAACAAAAAGGCCATCGTAAAACTCCTGAGCGTTATGCTATACTTCAGGAAATATATGATAGTGAAGAACATTTTGATATTGAAAACTTGTATATCAAAATGAAAAATAAAAATTATCGCGTAAGTAGAGCTACTTTATACAACACGATAGAATTATTATTAGATTGTGCTTTAGTTCGTAAACATCAATTTGGACAAAATCAAGCTTACTATGAGAAATCATATTTTGATAAACAACACGATCATATCATTATGACTGATTCTGGTGAAGTAATCGAATTTTGCGATCCTAGAATCCAGACCATAAAAAAAACAATCGAAGAAATATTTGATATTGAAATCACGAATCATTCATTGTATTTTTACGGAAACAAAAAACAAAAATAGACAATCAATAAAAAGATTGCTCTCAAAAATATTCAAATAAAATAGACAACTAATTAATCTGAGCAGGTGGCAAAACCGCCTCGACAATTAAAATTAAAAAAAGAATGACCGTAGATTTATTACTAGGATTACAATGGGGAGATGAAGGTAAAGGAAAAATTGTAGACGTTCTTACCTCGAATTATGACATAATTGCTCGTTTTCAAGGTGGACCAAATGCAGGACACACTTTAGAATTCGACGGAATAAAGCATGTTTTAAGAACAATTCCATCAGGAATTTTTCATGAGAAGTCTATTAACATTATTGGTAATGGAGTTGTAATTGACCCAGTAGTTTTTCAAAAAGAAATTGAAGGTTTAGAAAAATTCAATCTAGACATCAAAAGCAAATTAATTATATCTAGAAAAGCACATTTAATCTTACCAACGCACCGTCTACTTGATGCTGCTTCAGAAGCCTCAAAAGGAAAAGCCAAAATTGGTTCTACATTAAAAGGTATTGGCCCAACTTACATGGACAAAACAGGTAGAAATGGTTTACGTGTTGGTGATATCGAATTAGAAGACTTCAAAGAGCGCTATAGAGCACTAGCAGACAAACACGAAGCTATGATTGCTT
This sequence comes from Flavobacterium sp. EDS, assembly GCF_020991525.1. Lineage (NCBI taxonomy): Bacteria > Pseudomonadati > Bacteroidota > Flavobacteriia > Flavobacteriales > Flavobacteriaceae > Flavobacterium > Flavobacterium sp. EDS. Next base: position 579,834 of record NZ_JAJMOZ010000001.1, on the reverse strand, counting down.
TTTATGATGTTGCTATTCAATACAACTTAGCAGAACTTGAAAAAGAGTTTTTTGAAGCTATCGAAGAATTAAAAAAATTAGATTTTATTGATAGTGAAGAATATATGCACCAAGCTCAAAAAGCAGGTAAATCTATTTTATGTGAAGGTGCTCAAGGATCTTTATTAGACGTAGATTTTGGAACATATCCTTTTGTAACATCATCTAACACTACAGCTGCTGGAGCGTGTACTGGTCTAGGAATTGCACCAAACAAAATCAAAGAAGTTTACGGAATTTTTAAAGCATATGTAACTCGTGTAGGAAGCGGTCCTTTCCCTACTGAACTTTTTGACGAAGTTGGAGCTACAATGGCAAAAATCGGAAACGAATTTGGTTCAGTAACAGGAAGACAAAGACGTTGCGGATGGTTAGACTTAGTAGCATTAAAATATGCTGTTCAGGTAAACGGTGTTACACAATTAATGATGATGAAAGGTGATGTCCTTTCTGGATTTGAAACTTTAAAAGTGTGTACTGAATATAATTACAAAGGAAAAAACATTTCTCACTTCCCATATAATATCGAACCTGAAAATGTAACTCCAGTTTATAAAGAATTCAAAGGATGGCAAGCAGATTTAACTGGAATGACAACTTATGAAGAGTTACCAGCTGAATTAAAAGAATATATCGAGTTTATCGAGAAAGAAGTTGAAGTACCTATCAAAATTGTTTCTGTAGGTCCAGACAGAAAGCAAACGATACTTAAATAAAAAAACTAAACGCTCTGGATTTCAGAGCGTTTTTTTTTGCTAAAAAAAATTGACACATGAGCAATCCTAAAATAAAAATAACAGAAACTAAGCTTTTATCTGATAATTGGTACATATTAAACAAAGTAACTTTTGACTATCAAAAGAATAATGGAGTACCAGAAACTCACGCCCGAGAAGTATACGATCGAGGAAATGGAGCTGCAATTTTACTTTATAATTCAAAAAAGAAAACAGTAGTTCTTACTAGACAGTTTCGCATGCCTACTTATCTTAACGGAAATGATTCTGGAATGATGATTGAAGTTTGTGCTGGGCTATTAGATAAAGACAACCCCAAAGAATGTATCATTAGAGAAACTGAAGAGGAAACAGGATATCGCTTAAAAAATGTAGATAAAGTAATTGAAACCTATATGTCACCTGGATCTGTAACCGAAATTTTATATTTATTTACAGGAGAATATGACCAAAGCATGAAAGTTAGTGAAGGCGGAGGACTTGATAGCGAAAATGAAAACATCGAAGTACTCGAAATGACTTTTGATGAAGCATACAATATGATTGCAACAGGCGAAATAAAAGACGCTAAAACCATTTTATTATTACAACATGCCAAAATAAAAGGATTGATTTAAAACACACTAAAAACTCCTAAAACTTAATTTTGAGACATTGCACTTACATTAAAACCAAAGACTTATGTTTCCAAGAAAGACTTTTATTATGGCTATAAATAAAAAAGGGAAGCGTAAAATTATAGTAGATTTTAAAACTTATTTTTGGTGGGTATTTTATGAATATGATCAAACTACATTTGATGGGAATCAAATAACAATAATAGCAGAAAATCAATCTTTTAGTATTCATTATGGTTTAGAACAAAATTCAGAAAAAAGAATAGCAGTACTAAGGCTAAATGGTGGGGTTTTCGTAGAATGTCCAAAATTTGAAAATGATTCTGGGATAATTACTCCTTCTGGAATTAGTGAATTAATAAAATGGATCCTTACAAAACCAAGCAATAATACAATTAAAAAAGTGGTTTATTCCTATCCCAAAAAAGTTTTAAATGAATCAGAATCAAATATCCTATACAACACTATACTCGAAGAAATAGCAAAAAAGGCGTAAGAATAAAAATCTTACGCCTTTTGTTTTATATGAAAACTTCTAAATTATCTTGAATAATTTGGAGCTTCTTTTGTAATAGTTACATTATGAGGGTGACTCTCTGTAATTCCGCTAGAAGTAATTCTAACAAAACGTCCTGACTCTTGTAAAGTAGGAATATCTTTTGAACCACAATACCCCATTCCTGCACGAAGTCCCCCAATGAATTGAAGCATACTTTCGTTTAATTCTCCTTTGTAAGGAACACGACCTACAATTCCTTCTGGAACTAGTTTCTTAACATCATCCTCAACATCTTGGAAATAACGATCTTTTGAACCACCTTGCATCGCCTCTACCGAACCCATTCCGCGGTAAGATTTAAATTTCCTTCCTTCAAAGATGATAGTTTCACCTGGAGATTCTTTTGTTCCTGCCAATAATGATCCCAACATTACACAATCCGCTCCAGCTGCAATTGCTTTAGGAATATCTCCTGTATAACGTATTCCTCCATCAGCAATTACTGGTACGCCAGTTCCTTTTATAGCTGCAGCTACTTCTAACACTGCTGAGAATTGAGGAAAACCAACTCCTGCAACAATACGAGTTGTACAGATTGAACCTGGTCCAATACCAACTTTTACTCCATCGGCACCATTGTCTACTAAATACTTAGCAGCTTCTGGAGTTGCTATATTACCTACGATAACATCGATTCCTGGAAATTTGCTTTTTACTTCTTTCAATACATTTACAACACCTTCTGTATGTCCGTGTGCTGTATCAATAATAATAGCATCTACACCAGCAGCAACTAATGCAGCAGCTCTATCAACAGCATCGCCAGTTACTCCAATTGCAGCCGCAACGCGCAAACGCCCGTAAACATCTTTATTTGCAATTGGTTTTTGTGTAAGTTTTGTGATATCTCTAAAAGTGATTAATCCAACTAATTCATAGTTTGCATTAACAACTGGTAATTTTTCTATTTTGTGCCCTTGTAAAACTACTTCGGCTTGTTCTAATGAAGTTCCTTCGGCTACAGTTACCAAATTTTCTTTTGTCATAACCTCTACAATTGGTCTTGCTCCATTTTTTTCGAAACGTAAGTCACGATTGGTAACAATTCCTTTTAAGATTTTGTTTTCGTCAACAATTGGGATTCCACCAATTCCGAATTCTTTCATCGCCATTTTAGCATCAGCTATTGTAGAACTTAATGGTAAAGTTACTGGATCGATTATCATTCCTGACTCTGCACGTTTTACTTTACGTACTTTTCCAGCTTGTTGCTCGATAGTCATGTTTTTATGTAAAACACCAATTCCTCCTTCTTGTGCCATAGCAATTGCCATTGCACTTTCGGTAACAGTATCCATAGCTGCAGATACGATTGGAACGTTTAGCGTAATATTTCGAGAAAATTTTGATTTGATACTCACTTCGCGAGGAAGCACATTAGAGTAGTTAGGTACTAATAATACATCGTCGTAAGTTAAACCTTCGCCGATAATCTTGGAGTTGTGTGCTTTCATGGTGCAATTTCTAGTTGAATTGCGTGCAAATATAGTAAATAAATTGAAAACATACACGTTATACTATTTATAAATTTTTGTTTTTATAAATTCTAACAATAAATCTCCATTAAAATTGACCTTAAAATCACTAGTCTCCTAGCCCAGATAGCAACGAAAATCCTTTATTGTTTTTCTTTAAAACAATAAAGATTACAGTGAATAGCTGGATTAGCTTCTAATAAAAAACAACTTAATTGTATTCAGAATTTTCTTTGAAAATAAAATTTAAACCAAATTGAAATGTGGCACTATTCGTTTTTGTGATATCTTTATATTCCAGAATATTATCGATCATGGCATACATATTAAACTTACCCAAGGTGGTTGAAAATCCAAATCCGATATTTTTTGAAGAATAAGAATCAATTGTATAAGTTGCTTTAACTTGTAGGTTTTGAAAAAGTGTCCGTCTATAAAATGCTGTCAAAGCTACCAGTGGAGTTCTAGGCGTAGACATTGCAAACAACTGAACACCAAATCCGTTAAGATATTCTATTTCATTATGTGGCTTACAATTACATTCTTCATCTGATCTAGATTTTCCAAAAGAATACTGAATTGACGAATTAAATTTGACTGGACGCCAAGTGGTGTATTTATTATAAAGTGTATCTCGCGGGATTGCGGCTTCAAATTCATCGAATACATTTTCTGGCTTATTGGGATTGGTAAAATTAGGATTCACTCCCTCATATTGGTAATACCCTTTATAAGTGAAATTCTCTACTTCTTTGCTATGGCGAATAAATCCAACATCAATAATACTTGCAGTAAACTGAATATTTTTTTTTGGATAATAAGTTATTCCAGCATCGAAACCGATTCCATAATTTCCTCCTAAAAAAGTTTTATGTGCAATATCTGAGGCGATACTTCCATCATAATCATCTTCGAGATATTCAGCAATTCCAGATGATTTTAACTCTAAATTAGAAGAAATTATCTGGTTATACATTGTTGTATTTGACATTCCCGTATAAATATATCCTGAGTTTTTGATTGAAGTTGCATTTAATCCACTTGAATATAACTTAGCCCTTCCTCCCAAAATGAGCTTATTATTTATTTTTTTATGATATCCTACATGAAAAACAGAAAGTACTTCGGCCTTGACACTTAACTGACTTAAATCAAATCTTTTTCCTATATAATTTTGATTCCCATCTAATGCCAATAGCGCTAAATCTTTGGGTACATACATGAAAAAATCGGCTTCTTGGTAAATTCCAAACGAAATATACCCTTTGTCTTCAAGACCTCCAAGCTTAAACCCTCCTGAGAACAATTCAATTTGTTCGTTGACTGAAACGATATCATTTTTGGATGCTTTATTTACTGCATTTCTCAATTTAGTATTAAAATCGACTCTGTTATTCGCAAATAAATCATATGCTGAGAAACTACTCGAACCAACATTTGCAGAGACACCTGACAATAGTGGTACTCCAAAATAATATTTATAAGAAATATCGGTACCTGGATTTACAAGTAAGGATTGCGGAATAGTAGCAAAGTTATACAAAACCTGCTTGTTCTGCGCTAATCCAGAAATACTTACCACTAATAATAAAATCAGATAAATTTTTCTCATTTTATTTCGAAGTAAAGGGTTGCTCCTGAACGTAACTTTAAATTCCCTGAACTATTTGCTGTTAATGGTGCTCCAGCCAGCATGGTGACTCTTATTTCTAGCTTGATTGATTTTTTTAACAAATCAAGCGTTTCATTTTCGAAGACATCTGTATGTTTTACATTATTGGGTATGTTTGCGTATGCAGGAACATTTATTTCTGTATCATGCATAACCTGATTGTTTTCGTCCAAAAAAACAAAACTAACAATGTAAGCTCGAGATATTGTATTTTCAATATCAAAATTAAACTCGGCTTTCTTTAAATTATCTCTAAAAAAATTGTCTCTAAATATATCAAAATCCTTTGCGTCAAAAAAAACATCTTGCTCTGTTCCGTTATCAATAAATTCATTTGCTTTAACATCAAAATAAGTTAGATTAGCAACAACGGCAGGCTTTAAAGTAAGATCTTTAGTTTGATCAAAATCTAAATCACTCGCGCACGAACAAAACAATATCGCAACGGTTATTAGCTTAAGAAACATATTATGAGGATACGGTTTCATTGCAAAATTAGTTTTAGTTTAATATAACGCAAACAACGGATTTTAATTCTTACTTATTACTTTCTTGTAAAAAATTAATGATTGTTTAATGATAGGCACCAAATAGTTTTGAAGCTTCATTATAGGCACTTTCAAAACTCATTGCTCTTATATTTGTATTTTGTTTTTGTGCCGTAAAATAGGATACCATTTTTTCTGTTGGCATATTACCTGTTAGCTTATCTGTTGCCATTGGACACCCTCCAAAACCTTGAATTGCCCCATCAAAACGGTGGCAACCAGCATGAAAAGCAGCATCAATTTTTTCAAACCAAGTACTTGGTGTGGTATGTAAATGGGCGCCAAACTCAATTTGAGGATATTGTGCAATTAGACTGGAAAACAAATAGGTAATAATATCCGGCGTTGAACTACCTACAGTATCAGAAAGCGAGAGTGTTTTTACTCCCATTTTAGAAAGCTTCTCTGTCCACTCTCCTACTATCTCCACGTTCCAAGGATCTCCATATGGATTTCCAAATCCCATCGAAAGATACGTTATAACTTCTTTATTCTTTTTATCCGCTATTTCTAATATTTCCTGAAGTGTTATTATCGATTCAGCTATTGTTTTATGCGTATTCCGCATTTGAAAGTTCTCTGAAATCGAAAATGGAAACCCTAAATAATGAATTTCTTTATGCTCTGAGGCCATTTCTGCTCCTTGCGTATTTGCAATGATCGCCAGTAACTTACTAGTTGTCTGCGACAAATCTAGTTGCGCCAAAACGGCAGCAGTATCCTGCATTTGAGGTATTGCTTTTGGAGAAACAAAACTCCCAAAGTCAATGGTATCAAAGCCCACTCGCAATAAAGACTGGATATAAGAAACCTTATTCTTAGTAGGAATAAATGTTTTGATGCCTTGCATAGCATCTCGTGGACATTCGATAATCTTAATTTCTTTACTCAAAGCTACTCTGTTTCTGAATGCTAAGTTACTGTCTTTTTTATTTAAATAAAAAATATCCGCTTTGTTTATTTTATTACACAAAAATGTAATAAAATTAACTATTACATAAAAACGTAATAACAAATAATATTACTTATATTTGTAATATTCACACACTAACAATGTTAATTTAAACCTCATCTAACTAAAGAACAAACATATAGAATAAAGAAGGTTTCAAACAAAATGATATTTAATTTTTAATTATATTTGGATATGACAAGCATAATCACAGGAGATATTATCGGCTCTAAACAGCTAAAACCCAAAGATTGGATTAATGGTTTAAAAAAACTATTTAGTCAGTTTGGCAAGAATCCAAGTGAGTGGGAAATTTATCGTGGTGATGAATTTCAGATAGAGATCAAGAATCCCGAAGATGCCTTATTATCAACTTTATTAATAAAAGCATATTTGAGAACTCTAAAGCTTGATGCCAGAATGAGCATTGGTTTTGGAGATAAAACACACAAAGAAAAGAAGATATCCGAAAGTAACGGAACTGCTTTTATATATTCTGGGGAACTTTTTGAAGGATTAAAAAAACAAAAAACAACTTTGGCATTAAAATCTGGAAATACCGATTTTGATACAAAACTCAACTTGATGTTACGCTTAAGTTTGACTTTTATGGATAACTGGCTAGTCCCTGCTGCTGAATTTATAGTAATCGCCATACAAAATCCAGCATTATCACAGGAAGAAATTGGTTTAAAATTAGGCATTAACCAAGCTGCTGTAAGTAGAAGACAAAAACGAGCACAGTTTGATTTAATAATGGATTTAGACTCTTATTTTAGGTCGCAAATAAAAGAATTAACTTTATGATACTATTTGTAAAATTATTTTTGGCACACCTGCTTGGGGACTTTATTTTTCAACCTAATTCATGGGTTATTGATAAAGAAATTAAGAAACAAAAAAGCTTTTATTTATACATACACGCCGCTTTGCACGGTATTATAACTTGGATTTTGGTTGGTGAATTATCCTTTGGATGGTACGCTCTTTTATTGGCAGTTACACATGGGGGGATAGACTTTTTGAAACTTCATTTTCAGAAAGCATCCACCAAAAGAGCTTGGTTTATTGGTGACCAAATAGCTCATTTTATAGTTTTAATTACAATTGCACTTTTATACAATCAGCAAAAAATAGATTTTCTTGGATTTAATAACCAATTCTGGGTTATTCTAACTGGAATTCTGTTTTTAACTAAACCAACTTCCATTTGCATTAGAAACCTAATCTCTATTTGGACTCCCGAAAACAATAACAGAACTGACAATTCTCTTGCCAATGCAGGAAATTACATTGGCATATTAGAACGTCTATTTGTTTTCTGTTTTATAATCACTGGACATTTTGAAGCTATTGGTTTTCTATTAGCTGCAAAATCTATCTTTAGATTTGGTGATTTAAAAGAGGCTAAAGACCGCAAACTAACAGAATACGTTCTTATAGGAACTCTTTTAAGTTTCGGAATTGCATTACTTACTGGTCTAATTGTGCAAGTAATGATGTTACAATCCTTTTAAAACGGCTTTATTGATCGCTTTTATCAAAGCTGGTCCTTCATAAATAAAACCTGTATATAACTGAACCAGACTTGCTCCTGCATTTAATTTTTCGATAGCATCTTGAGCAGTATGAATTCCACCTACTCCAATAATAGGAAATGCTTTATTGCTTTTTTCTGAGAGGAAACGAATTACTTCTGTAGATCTTTGAGTTAACGGTTTCCCTGATAAGCCACCCATTTCTTCTTTATTTGCTGACTGTAATCCTTCTCTAGAAATTGTCGTATTGGTTGCAATTACACCTGCAATTTGTGTTGTTTTGATAATATCAATAATATCTAACAATTGCTCATCGGTTAAATCTGGTGCGATTTTTAACAAAATTGGCTTTGGTTTTGCATGCGTTACATTTCTATCTTGTAATGTTTGCAATAATTGTGTCAAAGGCTCTTTATCTTGTAAAGCTCTCAAGTTTGGTGTATTTGGAGAACTTACATTCACTACAAAATAATCAACATGATTAAATAAAGCATCAAAACATATAATATAATCATCGACTGCATTTTCATTTGGAGTCACTTTATTTTTACCAATGTTTCCTCCAATTAAAACACCTTTATTTTGTTTTAATCGCTCTACTGCTTCGATAACACCACCATTATTAAATCCCATTCGATTAATAATTGCTTGATCTTCTTTTAAACGAAATAATCTCTTTTTAGGATTACCTTCTTGCCCAACTGGGGTTACAGTACCTATTTCTATAAATCCGAAACCAAAATCAGAAAGCTCTTTATATAATTTAGCATCTTTATCAAATCCTGCAGCCAGTCCAACTGGATTACTAAATTTTATTCCAAAAACTTCTCGTTCTAAACGAGGGTCATTTTCTTTGTAGATCGCTTTTATAATCGATGAAACTCCTGGTATTTTTGAAATAAACCTAACGAATGAAAAAGTAAAATAATGAACTTCCTCTGGATCAAACATAAAAAGTATCGGACGAATAAGCAATTTATACATAAGTGTGTTGTTGTTTTTGTGGCTGCAAATTTAATTATAATATACTAAAACGCATCTAATTTATGTAAAAAAACAGCTTACTATTTTATGTTGCATAAAGTTTTTTATTGTACTTTTATTTCTTAAAAATAAAACCATACTAAATCTATAGAATTAATGAAAAAAGTAAGCGAGTTTTGGTCATTCGGAATAATAGCCTCTGGTATTCTATTTATTAGCTTTGGCTATACAAAATTCACAAAACCTGCTGAAGAAAATCTGACGTTAGAATGCAATCAAATTCAAACAACTTCATCTGAACCTAAATTTGAACCAACAATTACAAACAAAAAGACAGCTCCTTATAAAGCCCCAAAAGGCATGGTTTGGATTCCTGGAGGGGAATTCTCAATGGGAAGTAATGTTGCTGACGAAAGCCTATGCAGTATAAAAGGAGTCACCAAAGATGCTGCTCCAATACATCGCGTGTATGTAGATGGCTATTGGATGGACGAAACTGAAGTTACCAATGAGCAATTTGAGCAGTTTGTAAATGCAACGGGATATATTACTGTTGCTGAACAAAAACCAACTAAAGAAGAATTTCCTACGGTTGCTGAAGAAGATTTAATTACAGGTTCTGTAGTGTTTACGCCTACTTCTACGTCTGTTAGTTTAGACAACTTCTTACAATGGTGGGCTTATATTGGTGGAACTAATTGGAGACATCCTGAAGGACCTGAAAGTACAATAAAAGGCAAAGAAAAATATCCTGTTGTACAAGTTACTTACGAAGATGCGCTTGCATATGCTAAATGGGCAGGGAAAAGGCTTCCTAGTGAAGCAGAATGGGAATTTGCAGCTAGAGGTGGCAAAACTGGAGAATTATATGCATGGGGAAACACTTTAAAACCAAAAGGGAAATTTCAGGCCAATATATATCAAGGTCATTTTCCTGTTAAGGATGGTGATACTGGAGAAGATGGATTTATAGGAATTGCGCCAACAGCACAATTTGCACCAAATGCCTACGGACTATACGATATGGCCGGAAATGTTTGGGAATGGGTAAATGATTGGTATGGCGTAGACTATTACAAATCATTAGCTGAAACTGGAAAAGTAACTAAAAATCCGCAAGGACCTGAAATGAATAATGATCCGTCTGAACATGGTCTTTATAAAAAAGTACATCGCGGTGGTTCCTTTTTATGTACCGATCGATATTGCACTCGATATATGGTAGGCACAAGAGGAAAAGGTGAAATACGCTCTCCTGCAAACCATCTAGGTTTTAGATGTGTAAAGAGCATTTAAAAATAAAATCAGTCCAAAAAAGATTCCATCATAAAAGAAAATCGGTTTTTATTTCCATCAGGATGTTTTTAATCTAAAATAAGACAGCTAAAAAAATTGTCTATATTTGCTAAAAAAATAAAGAAATGCAACATATTATAGATCGATTTATTAGTTATGTAACAATTGATACAGAGTCTGATCCAAATTCACAATCTACTCCTAGTACTGCTAAACAATGGGACCTTGCTAATAAACTAGCAGAAGAATTAAAAACTATTGGTATGCATGATGTCACTATCGATGACAAAGCGTATATCATGGCTACTCTACCAAGTAATGTAGAGCACGCTGTACCTACTATTGGTTTTATTTCTCATTTTGATACTTCTCCAGATTTTACAGGAGCCAATGTAAAACCTCAAATTATTCCTAATTATGACGGTAAAGACATTGTACTGAATGCAGAGCAAAACATTATTTTATCTCCAAGTTACTTCAAGGATTTATTACAATATAAAGGTCAAACCTTAATTACAACCGACGGAACTACGCTATTAGGCGCTGACGATAAAGCTGGAATTACAGAAATTGTATCTGCAATGGAATTCCTAATTAAAAATCCAGATATTAAACACGGTAAAATTAGAGTTGGTTTTACTCCTGATGAGGAAATTGGTCGTGGTGCACATCATTTTGATGTAGAAAAATTTGGTGCAGAATGGGCTTACACCATGGACGGAAGTCAGATTGGTGAGCTTGAGTACGAAAACTTTAATGCTGCTGGTGCTAAAATTACTTTTAAAGGCAAAAGTGTACATCCTGGTTATGCCAAAGGAAAAATGATTAATTCATTGCTTATTGCTAATGAGTTTATTAACGAATTACCTAAAGGAGAAACTCCTCAAGAAACCAAAGGTTATGAAGGTTTTTTTCACGTACATCACATAACTGGAACTATCGAAGAAACTGTTCTTGAGCTTATCATTAGAGACCATAGCGCAAAAAGATTCGAAAGACGTAAAAAATTAATTGAAAGAATCACTAAAAAAATCAATCATAAGTTTGCTAAAAAATTCGGGGAACCAATCGTAATTACCGAAATAAATGACCAATACTACAATATGAAAGAAAAGGTTTTACCTGTAAAACATATTGTTGATATTGCAGAGAAAGCAATGAAAGAATTAAACATAAAACCATTAATTAAACCTATTAGAGGTGGAACTGATGGCTCACAATTATCATACAAAGGATTACCTTGCCCTAATATTTTTGCTGGTGGTCATAACTTTCATGGAAAATACGAGTATGTTCCTGTAGAAAGTATGCAAAAAGCAACTGATGTTATTGTGAAAATTGCTGAAATGACTGCAATTCCAGGTATTTTTGATGCACCTGTAAAACCTACAAAAAAGAAATAATTTTATTTGGCTTAAGCCTAAAACAATAAAAAATCCCAATCTGAATATTTAGATTGGGATTTTTGTTTTTTTTTAAAACTACATTTTTTTTAGAAATGAGGAATAATACATTTCTACATTAGTCCTACCCCAAAATGGCTTCAATCGCTTTTAATTCCTCAGGGGAGAAATTAAGATTTTGCAAACTATTTATATTGTTATTTAACTGTCCTACTGAACTTGCACCAATTAAAACTGATGTAATTCGATTGTCTTTTAGCAACCATGCCAATGCCATTTGTGCTAAAGATTGATTTCTATTTTTAGCAATCTCATTTAAGGCAATTATTTTTTGCACTTTTTGTTCTGACACTTCTTCTAGTTGCAAATGGCCGTTTGGATTTGAAGCTCTGGAATTCTCTGGAATCCCTTTCAGGTATTTATCTGTTAAAAGTCCTTGTGCAAGGGGTGAAAATGCAATACAACCCACACCTTTTTCTTCAAGAACATCTAGCAAACCAGCTTCGGCTTCACGAACAAACATAGAATACTTAACCTGATGTATCAAACATGGTGTTCCTAATTGTTTCAAAATTGCAGTTGCTTCTCTAGTTTGCTCAGCATTATAATTGGATATTCCTGCGTATAAAGCTTTTCCACTTCGTACTGCATAATCCAAAGCCATCATTGTTTCTTCCAAAGGTGTTTCGGGGTCAAAACGATGAGAGTAAAAAATATCTACATAGTCTAGTTTCATACGTTTTAAACTCTGATCTAAGCTCGATAGCAAATATTTACGAGAACCCCAATCACCATAAGGTCCATCCCACATCGTATAACCTGCTTTGGTAGAAACTACAATTTGATCTCGTAAGTTTCCTTGAAAATTATGCCATAGAATTTTCCCAAAATTTTCTTCAGCCGATCCAGGAACTGGTCCATAATTATTGGCTAAATCAAAGTGTGTTATTCCTTTATCAAAAGCTTCTTTAATGATACTTTCACCATTCTCAAAATTATCTACTGAGCCGAAATTATGCCATAATCCCAAAGAAATCTGCGGTAATAACAAACCACTTTTTCCGCATCTATTATATTTCATTTTATTATTTTAAAGATTGAAAAGAAAAGAACTTAACGGCACTCAACACATTAATTCTACTTCTGTAAAAATAAGAAATCGAAAGTATTATACAATTAATTTATACTAATTGAAATACTTTCGATTTATTGTTTTATTGTTTTGAGTATCCCAAAACAATCTTTATAAAATTATCTTTTAATGTAACTTCTCAGAAATATTATGTATTTTTTTCAATTTGAAAGAGAAATAAATATAAAAAACTCCAATTGCAATAAATGCAAAAGCTGTCCAATATACCAATGAAAGCCCTGCAAAAATAGGATTCCACAATAATATAAATGAAAATATAATTCCTAGAATCCCTAAAACCAAAAGATTCGCCCAATCAGGCACCGCATAGCTCTTTAAATCAAAAGCAATAACTATAGCCATAATAGAACGGAATAAGATCACAAATCCTACATATAACGGAAGGATTGTAATCGAAATTAATGGATTAGAAATTAGCAATATCCCTACTACTAAACCTAAGATCCCTGATGCTAAGGTCCAACCCCAATTATCTATTTTTTTTCTGTTTGAAAGTGCAAAAATGACTTCAAAAATTCCACTTCCCAGAAATGAAATACTAAAAAGAAATGCAAGAGTTAAGTATGCAGCTAAAGGTGTTATAAAAGACCAAATTCCGATTCCAACGAAAAGTATGCCCACTAACAATGGGATATACCAGTAATCAATAGCTTTTTTTACTTTTTTAAATAAAGAATTTTCCATAAATATGTATTAAAATCATGCTTACTCTATAAAGTTTTCAGCTTACCTTTAATCATTATCCTTCTTAATAAAAAAGCTATTTCTTAGCATATTTTATTTTGAGGTCTCTCAAAGATAACAAATTAAAGAAACTTATTTGTAAAAATTACCCCATAAATACCCACATAATTCTTCATTTAAAGATTGTATTAATCCTATCAAAAAACACTTTCCATTTCTTTGATATTATATTCCTTTGATATTAAAGAACATCCACATATCTTTATAAATTAAACCATTTCTTTACTTAAAAAATGAAATTCACCATTTATATATTTACAGTTGTAGTTGTAGTTCTATTTTCATCATTTACCATAAAAAAGGATGAAAAAATCACAAATAATCAAGTTCAAGGAATACAATCTATAATAGACAGAGACTCTATTATTACTTATTCCAAAAGATATCTGGGAACACCCTATCTATATGCTGGAAATACTCCTAAAAAAGGATTTGATTGTTCTGGCTTTGTCAATTATGTTTTTAAATATTTCGATATTAGCTTACCTCGAAGTTCTGGTGCTTATAAAAATATAGGCAAGGCAAAATCACCTGAAGAATTTGAAGTCGGAGATATTTTAGTTTTTTATGGTTATAAAAATCGAAAGAGCATAGGTCATGTTGGAATAATTTGTGAAGCCAACGGTATGAAATCAAAATTTATTCATGCTTCATCTGGAAAAATAAAGAGCGTAACAATTAGCGCATTAGACTCTAATCACTACAGCAATCGTTTTTATAAATGTATAAATGTGTTACCTAAATAAACGATTCATTTCTGTTTTAAACATAAAAAAACTCCAAACAATTTAACTTATTTGGAGCCTAGGCATTATAACTAACTACTTTTATAAAACTATTCCTTTTAAAGTAAGCACTTTTGGTGTTGCTTCTGCACTTGTTACTACAGTAACAGTTTTAGAAAAAGCGCCTTTGTTAGCAGCATTATATGTTGCTGTAATCTTTGCCGATTTTCCAGGTAAAATCGGTTCTTTTGTGTAATTTGTTGCAGTACACCCACAAGATCCCTGAACACTTGTAATAACTACAGCTGTTTTTCCTGTGTTTTTAAATTCAAAATCAATTTCTTTTGGTACATTCAGTGGTATTTGCCCAACATCGATAGTTTCTGCTTTCCATGTAATTGATCCTGCAAATGCAGTAGCTTTTGCTACTATTGTTTCTACTGGAGCAATTGCTGAGAAAGACATTAAACCTAAAGTCAATACTAATAATAATGGTCTGATAATTTTCATAAGCTTAAATTTTTAAATGATTATTTGGTTTGTCATTTTGAACATTACAAATGTAAATCAGATAAAAATGAAACGCTGTTAAGCGATTTCAAATGTTTGTTAACGACTTGTTAATCGCTGTTTTTAAAGATATTTTTGATTAATATTACACTTTGTAAATTGCATTTAAGTGAAAATAAACAGGCTCAACAGCATTATTATCCTGGGTTTTATAGCAATCATCGGCATATTAGTCGTGCAATTGCTATGGACAAAAGAAGCTTTTACCCTTGAGCAAAAGAAGCTAAACCAGAAAACACATCTTGCATTACTTGAAGTTGCAAAAAAACTACATGAGAGCAATAGTAACGAGTTACCTGCACAAAGTCCTATTCAAAAAATATCCAATGACTATTATGTTGTAAACATTGAAAATGATTTTGAACCCGATATCTTAGAATTTTATTTAAAGTCGGAATTCAAGAAAATGAATATTACGACTGATTTCGAATACGCCATGTACAATTGCCAAAGCAATGAAATGATATATGGAGATTATATTTCTTTATCCAAAAAATCAAAAGGAAAACAATCTGTTCATTTTCCAAAACACAAAGATCTAGTTTATTACTTTGCTGTACGCTTTCCTAATGAAACGAGCTATATATTCAGCTCAATGCGATTTTGGCTTGTACTTTCGATAATGCTTATTATCATTCTACTAATTTATATTTATTCGATTTTCATGCTTTTACAGCAAAAGAAATACTCCGAATTACAGCGCGATTTTATCAATAATATGACGCACGAGTTCAAAACTCCTTTAGCCTCTATTTTAATTGCTTCAAATTATTTAATTAAACAAAATCCGATCAAAGAAGACAAGAAACTGGAGAAATATACTGAAATCATCATCAACCAAAGTGGCAAATTAAATAATCATATAGAGAAGATTTTAAGTATTGCAAAATCAGATTATACCCCATTAGAATTAGAGCTAAAAAACATTTCAATTATTCCTCCCATTGAGGAAACCATAGAAAATATTAAACTAAAATATCCTGATACTGATATAAAAATTGAGTCTGACTCTGCAAACTATACTATTATTACTGATGTTTTTCATTTTACAAACATCGTTTATAACCTTTTGGATAATGCAATAAAATATTGTGATACTAAGCCTGAAATTATAATTCGTTTAACTACTGAAAATCAATTGTTAAAAATTGCTTTTATAGATAACGGAATAGGAATTGCAAACAAAAACATTTCCTTTATTTTTGATAAGTTTTACAGAATTCCAAATGAAAAAAGCACCCAGTCAAATGGCTTTGGATTGGGCTTGTATTATGTAAAAAAGATTTGCAACTTGCATCAATGGAAAATCAATGCTACTAACAATCCTAAAAAAGGGATTACCATAACCATATCAATTCCATATAAAAAATGAGTATTTTCAAAATTCTTTACACCGAAGATGATGAAACCTTAGGGTTTCTTACCAAAGACAATTTGGAACAAAACAATTACGAAGTAACACATTGTTGCGATGGACAATTGGGTTTGGAAGCTTTTAATAAGGGGAATTTTGATATTTGTATTTTGGATATTATGATGCCAAAAATAGATGGTTTTGAACTCGCAACCGAAATAAGAAAAAACAACTCCGATATTCCTATTATTTTCCTTTCAGCTAAAACATTAAAAGAAGACAGAATAAAAGGATTACGTCTAGGTGCCGATGATTATCTCGTAAAACCTTTTAGTATTGAAGAATTACTTCTAAAAATTGAAATCTTCTTAAAGCGTTCGCAAAAAAATGATTCTATAGATAAATCTATCTATAAAATTGGAAAATACCATTTTGATACTAAAAACTTTGTCCTTTATAATGAAAATGAAAAAATTGGCCTTACACAACGTGAAGCTGAATTATTAAAATTATTTCTTGACAATAAAAATTCCGTTTTAAAGAGAGAGCAGATTCTAACATCACTTTGGGGAGATGATGATTACTTTATGGGGCGAAGTTTGGATGTTTTCATTTCGCGTCTGCGTAAAATTTTAGTAAACGAACAGGGGATTTCTATAGAAAACCTACACGGAATTGGTTTCCGATTTACCATCTAATTCTTGTCTAAATTTATAGAATTTTGTATTTTTAATATTCAAATATTCCAGATATGAGATTGCATCATTTACGTAATGCCACTTTAGTAATTGAAACAGAAAAACATGTCATTTTGGTTGACCCAATGTTAGGTAAAAGGAAGACCATTGCTCCTTTTAGTATTTTTCGTTACAAACCTAAAAGAAATCCACTTACCTATCTGCCAAAAAATAGCAGAGACATTCTAAGCAAAGTCACACATTGTATCATCACCCATTTACACCCAGATCATCTAGATAAAGCTGGTGAGGTTTTTTTAAGAAGAAAATCGATTCCTGTTATTTGCAATAGCAAAGATAAAAATGCCCTTATTAAAAGAAGCTTAACCGTTATCCAAACTCTGGACTATTGGAAGCCACAAGATTTTTTAGACGGAAAAATAATGGGCATACCCGCTGTTCATGGGTATGGTTTTATTGCAAAACTAATGGGAAATGTAATGGGTTTTTATATCGAACTACTTAATGAAAAATCAATTTATATTAGTTCTGACACCATTCTTACCGAAGATGTAGAAAAAGTATTAACCGAACTCAAACCTGATATCGCAACTATTGCTTGCGGTACTGCAAGATTAGATTTTGGACAGCCATTATTGATGAGAATAAATGATATTATAAAATTTATTGCACTTGCACCTGGCAAGGTATTCGCAAATCATTTAGAGGCTTTAAATCATTGTCCAACAACCAGAACAGAATTAAAAGCCGCATTAACTGCAAATAATCTTTTGTCAAAAACTTCAATTCCAAATGATGGTGAATCTGTTGAGTATCTATAGAACCAATAATCCAAACTCTCTTAATGTATTCACAGGTTTAGAATACCAAAATAATTCGAAGTCTTCAAAACTAGTTTCAAAATCAGCTTTGATTTCCTGAAATGTATAAGTTTTAGTTTTTGCAACCGAAATTTTCTGTAGTATTTCTACTAACCATTCTCCTTCGTTTTTATTTGTCTGAATACTAAAGCTTTCTTTTTTATCATGAAAAGTAAGCGTTAGCATTTCCCAAGAATTCCCTTTTTTTGATTTTGTAAAAGATTCTACAAAAGGCTTCCCTCCTAACCAAACAATCTTGGCAGTAGGTTTTATATTAAAATCTTCTGATTCCTGTAATGCATCATAAATAAAATCAGATCCAATTTTAGTTTTTGGAATTTTAAAATCAAACCAGTCTTGAAGCTCATAATCAAAACAAATTCCATGCATGAAATTAAATAATGATTTCTTTAACCCGAAACTAAATTTATCATGATTGATTCCTGTAGAATCAGTATAATCGATGTCATTATTTGCAAAACTACCAATAGTTTCTGTTGCTTTTTTTACACCAAATTTTTCTGGATACATTCCTACTGGGCTATGGGCTGTCATAGCAAACTGATGCCAAAACCCTGATTGTAAAACTCCCGCTTCAAACAACTGACGTACCATTTCAAGACTATCAACGGTTTCCTGAACCGTTTGTGTTGGATATCCGTACATTAAATAGGCATGAACCATAATTCCTGCTTCTGTAAAATTACGTGTCACTTTTGCAACTTGTTCTACAGTTACCCCTTTATCTATTAATTTCAACAATCTATCCGAAGCAACTTCTAAACCTCCTGAAACGGCAATACAACCCGAAGCTTTTAACAACAAACATAAATCGGCTGAAAAACTTTTTTCAAAACGAATATTTGTCCACCAAGTAACCGCTAACTTTCTTCGAAGGATTTCGAGTGCCAAAGCACGCATAAGTGCTGGCGGAGCAGCTTCATCTACATAATGGAATCCATTTTGTCCCGTTTGTGTCATCATGTCTTCCATTCGATCACATAACAAACTTGCCGCAACAGGTTCATAAACCTTTATGTAATCTAATGAAATATCACAAAACGTACATTTTCCCCAATAACAACCATGCGCCATGGTGAGTTTATTCCAGCGTCCATCACTCCACATTCTATGCATTGGATTTACAATTTCTATAACCGAAATATATTTATCCAAAAGCAAATCGGAATAATCTGGCGTTCCAACTTGAGATTGCTTATAATCTTGTTTAAGCGAATTATTTTTATAAACTACTTCCCCATTTTCCAACAGAAAAGTTCGTTTATACGAATTAATCTCAGGATTTTCGATACTCAAAATTAATTCTTCAATTGGTACTTCTCCATCATCTAAAGTAATAAAATCGAAAAACTCAAAAACACGTTGATCTGAAAGTGAACGCAATTCGGTATTTGGAAAACCTCCTCCCATTGAAATTTTAATTTCAGGATGATTCTTTTTTACCCATTGTGCCGATCTAAATGCGCTGTATAAATTTCCAGGAAATGGGACTGATATTAAGAACAACGTTGGTTTTACCGATTCTATTCGCTCTTTTAAAATCGAAATTAAAACCTGATCAATATAAGTAGGTTCTTGTTGTAAAGCTTGATACAGTTCGTCAAAAGAATTGGCACTTCGTCCTAAACGTTCTGCATAGCGACTGAAACCAAAATTCTCATCGATACATTCTACAATAAAATCCGAAATATCTTCTAGATATAAGGTTGCTAAATGTTTCGCTTTGTCCTGTGTTCCCATTGTTCCAAAAGCCCAGTCAAGTTCTTCTAATTGTGCAAAACGAGAAGCCTCTGGCAAGAAATCTTCTTGACAAATTTGTAATGCCAATGTTGGATTCTTTCCTTGTAAAAAGGCAATTACAGCATCAATAGTTTTAAGATATTCCTCTTGTAATGCAAAAATACGTTTAGAATTATCTGAAATTGTATTCTCTGAAACTTCTAATTTTGAACTTGGCCCGAGGCTGGAAGCCAAACTGGCGGAGCAAAACTCAAACAAATCTTGTAATCCTTTCTTCGAAAACAATTCTAAAATTACTTCTATACCCAAATCTGCCTGAACAGATTCAATGTTTTTAGTATTCAGAAACCCCTTGATATAAGCAGTTGCTGGATACGGCGTATTCAGTTGGGTAAATGGAGGTGTAATTACAAAAAGCTTCGTTTTCAAAGGGAAATATTTTCTGCAAAAATACGGGTTATTTATAATGTTTTTGCAAAAAGATTTTGGAGTAATAATTTATAATTTGAAGCACAGACTTTTAATTTTATTTAATAGATATTTAATTACATTTGCGAATCTACTAAACCAAATCTATGAAACATACATTACTCCTCTTTTTGTTTATATTTTCCTCTTTTTGTTATTCTCAAGAAAATTGTAACAACGGAATTGATGATGATGGCGATGGAAAAATAGATTTAAATGATGAAGATTGTATTTGTAATAATACTGTTTCAATTTTACAAAATTCTTCTTTTGAAGAAAAAACTATGTGTCCTCAGGGTTATGAAGACGTTCCAACAACCATTGATTGGACAAAAGGAACAATCCCGTCTCCAGATTATTTAAATAAGGACTGCAATCTTTTTAATACTATTTACTCCAAAAATCTTCAAAATTTCCCCGATGGTAAAGGAATTTTCAGGGCAGTATACAAAAACAATAAAAAAGAATATATCGCTACAAAATTATCAAATCCATTAAGTACCGGAATAAACTATCAATTAACATTGAATATTGCTACATTGATGAGTATCGAAACAAATAACCTAAGTAAACGTTTTGATTTTAATTTTTTAGCGCCAACTTATATAACACTTTATGGATCTAAGAATAAAGATAATTTACCATTATATACGAATTCAGATCCAAATTCATTTGACCCATCTTGGATTGAAATTGGAAAAGTTTTATACCAACCTCAGACTACTTGGGGAGAAATAACAATTAGTTTTACTACAAATACTGCTATTAACGCAATAATGTTAGGGCCAGAAAAGATATTGCCTGCATCATTTAATACTGATTATGAACCTTCTTTCTTATATGATAATTTAAGATTAAATACTGCTGAAAATTTTGGTGTTACTATTACTCAAAGCGGCAATTTCTGCAATAATGATTTAATATTGACTGCTAATCTGAATAAAACCATGAATTTAGCAACAACTTTTCAATGGTATATAAATGGAATAGCGATAAATGGAGCAACGAATAAAACTTATCCAATTCCTTCAGTTAAAACAAATTTGGGAGAATATGCTGTAAAAGTTAAAGATGCAAATGATTGCTTCATAAGTTCAAAATTAACTATAAACAATTCAATACTTAATCCTTCTGTAACAGTAGTTCAGCCTACATGTCAAGATACAAATGGTTATATAAAAGTTAACGACCTAGGAATAGAATATAGTTTTGATAAAGGCCTGGCCTTCCTTTCAGATGACAATTATGTTACAAAAGATTTAGTATGGCAAACAGATGCCAACTTTGTAACAAAAGAATATGGCAAATATTATGTTCAAACAAGAACCGCTTCTGGCTGTATTTCTACACCTACGATTGTAACAATTAATCCCCCAATATTATTAGACCGCCCAACATTTTCAATTATTCAGCCAACTTGTAGTTCTGGTGGAACTATTACTATCACAACCCCAGGGTCACAATTTAGTTTTGATAATGGTTTGACTTGGGAAAATAGCGCTACCAAAACAAATTTACCTACTGGAAATTATTTACTTAAAATAAGAAACAGTACCGCATGCGAATCCTATTCTCAAAGCGTCTTACTTTTTCCGTCATATATTAATTCTCCAACCTATACTTTAATCCAACCCAGCTGTAATCAAGGCGGAAGTATAACTATTACCAGCGCCGCATCTGAATATAGTTTTGACAATGGAAAAACATGGACAACAAATCCAACGGCAACTAATTTACCTTCTGGTTATTATAATGTTAGAATTAAAAATAAATTTGGATGTGAATCGAAACCTTATTTTAATCAAATTTATTTTGATCCATTTTCTAAATCATACCCGGAAACTAAAGTTACTCAACCAAATACTTGTAGCAATACCGGAAGTATTATTTTTTCAAAGTTTTCACATAAATATAGCATTGACAACGGATTAACGTGGCAGGAAACACCTACTTTTAATAATTTAAAACCTGGCAATTACATACTGAAAACGAAAAATGAACTAGGTTGTGAATCCGATGTTTATCCAGTTAAAATAAATTTTTATTTATCTAAACCAACTTATACCACAATAAATCCTGCGTGTACAACAAACGGAAGTATTACGATTACCAGCCCCGCATCCGAATATAGTTTTGATAATGGAGAAACATGGACAACAAATTCAACGGCAGCTAATTTAACTTCGGGTTATTATTATATTAAAATTAAAAATGAAGTAGGCTGTGAATCCGATGTTTTATATGTCAATTTACCTGCTTTCTATCTTAATGAGCCTACATACAGAATAATAAATCCCAATTGTGAAACGGAATCAAAATGGAGTATTTTAATTACAAGCCCAGCTACATCTTATAGTTTTGATGGAGGAGTAACATGGAGTACAAGTCCAAATATTTCTAATTTAGATTATGGGACTTACTTCTTAAAAACAAAAAATTCTTTAGGCTGTGAATCCAATTACGCAATTGCCAATATAAATAATACTCATTATTTAGGTCCTCCCGAATTTTTAGCTACAGAACCCACCTGTACCACTCCAGGACGTGTTACCATAACCACTCCTGCCGCATTTTATAGTTTTGATGATGGGGCAACATGGAGTACGAATCCAAATCTTACTAAATATCCAAATGGTGGCGTAAGTGGCTATCTTAGGATTAAAAATAAATCAGGCTGTATAAGTGATCATAATTGGTTTGGTCTTAACCTCAATTTCCTTAATACTCCTACTTATACAATAGTGCAACCAAGGACTTGTGACAGTAATGCTACTGGAAGTATTACCATAACGACATCCGCCGCCTTATATAGTTTTGATGGCGGCTTAAATTGGAGTACTAATCCTACTGCTTCAAATCTTCCTATAGGATTTAAATATCAACTAAAAATAAAAAATAAAGAAGGGTGTGAGTCAGGAAACCTTATAATTGAATTCACTCCTTTTAAAATAAAAGCAGCCGAATATAAAGTTACTAATCCCACCTGTGGTAAAGGAGGTTCTATTACAATTACTACACCGGCACCATTTTATAGTTTTGATGGTGGTGAAACATGGGGTACAAGTCCAACCGCTACAAATTTACCTGTTGGTTTTTATTATCCTAAAATAAAAAATGAATCTGGATGTATCTCAGAAACACTTTATTCTGTAAATTTCACTGAAGAATATTTATCTAATTTTAATATACAAGTAATTCAACCTACTTGTGAATCAAAGAATAAAGGGAGCATTACTATAGATCCCCTATTTGATCAATATAGCTTTGATGATGGTAGAACCTGGAGTCAATACAACACAGCCACAAATTTATCTCCTGGTAATTATTCCATAAAAGTAAAAAATAATTTAGGTTGTGAGTCCTGGTGGAGAGTTGAAACACTTTATCCTTTTTATTTACCCAAACCAAATTACATTACAAATCCACCTATATGTGGAACTGGGGGAAGTATTACAATAACAACTCCAGCTTCATTATATAGTTTTGATAATGGAGTAAATTGGACAATTACTCCAACGGCTACAAATTTAGATGAAGGATATTACACAATAAAGATAAAAAATGAATTAGGGTGTGAATCGTACACGCAAAGTGTTTATATTCCAAAATTTCACCTTAGTTCCCCATTATACTCACTAATACAGCCCAATTGTGAATCTTTAGGTACCATAACTTTCACTACAGTTGCTTCAGAATATAGTATAGATAATGGTAAAACTTGGAAAAACAACTCTACTTTTCCTAATTTAACTCCTGATAATTATATTTTAAAAATAAGAAATGCTTTAGGATGTGAATCGAATTCAACATACATTTCACTAAATAATCCGAACCCATCGCCTCAGCAACCAAATGTTACTGTTCAACAGCCAAGTAGTTGTACGGATACAAAAGGAACTATTACAGTATCAACAAATGCTTATCAATACAGCTTTGACGATGGACTTACCTGGACTACAAATGCTAAAGCTGTTAATTTAGATCCCGGCACTTATTTTGTTAAAATTAAAAACAGTACAACCAGCTGTCCCTCACTTTCTGCTAAAACAACAATCAATCCTCCTTTAGACGCCATAAAAATCCCTGCTTATACGATTTCTCAACCTGATAGTTGTGTTGATCCTTTTGGAACTATTACAATTATAACCGTAGCATCAAAGTATAGTTTTGATAATGGATTAACATGGAAAACAAGTTCAGATTCTGGGAATTTAGCTGTAGGAAATTATAAAATTAAGATTCAAAATGCAGCAGGATGTGAATCCGAAGCTATTTCAATCAACATAAATACACCAACAGATTACCCAACTATCCCAACAAATAGTATAACTCAACCTAATTGTAATAATAGTCAAGGAAAAATAACCATTCTTTCTATAGCATCTAAATACAGTTTTGATAATGGCTTAACCTGGACTAATAATGCAACATCAACACTTTTAAATCCAGGAGAATATTCTCTAAAAATAAAAAATTCCAAAGGATGTATTTCTGAAGCGATAAAAGCTACTATAATACCTTTTGTTAATTCTATACCAACTCCTGAAAATTTAAATCCTACAATCTTTTGCATTCAAGAAAATGCAACTTTAAACAATATTCAAATTACGGGAAACAACATAAAATGGTATGATGCTGTAACGAATGGAAATATTTTACCAAATACTACTTTACTACAAAACGATACGTATTACGCTACACAAACAATAAATGGTTGCGAAAGCGAAAGACTTGCAGTAAATGTGAAAATTCAAGATACTCAACCTCCAATTCTTAATGGGAATCAAAGTTTTTGTGCACAGCAAAATGCTACAATTAGCGATATAAAAATAAATGGTCAAAACATAAAGTGGTACGATTCGTTTACAACTGGAACAGATTTATCGGAATCGACTCCATTAGAAAATGGAATCATTTATTATGCCTCCCAAACAATTAATGGATGCGAAAGCGAAAGATCTTCAATAACAATTAATATCCTTGAACCGACCACCACAGAGTGCATTAATTATGTCGACGAACTTCCTTTTCCAAAATTTTTCACTCCAAATAATGATGGTTACAACGATACTTGGACAATTGATTTTCGCTATTTAAAGCCAAATACGAGAATACAAATTTTTAACCGTTATGGAAAACTCATTAAAGAATTAGCAACTAATACTTCGTGGGATGGAACATACATTGGTCAAAATCAACCTTCATCAGACTATTGGTTTGTAGTTACTCGTCTAAACGGAGCCGAATTCAAAAGCCACTTTAGCTTAAAACGATAAAACAAAAAGGGTCGTCTAAATAATTAGACGACCCTTTTTTATTAGGATTAAATTCTTAAAACTTATGTTCTTTTTTACTAATTACTAATAATGATAACATCGAAATAAAAGCTGCAATACTAAGATAGAAACCTACGTAGGTTAAATTATACGTACTTGCTAGCCAAATCGCAATCATTGGGGCAAATGCTGCACCGATGATTCCTGCCATATTAAAGGTTAATGAAGCTCCTGAATAACGAACGGCAGTGGGAAACAATTCAGACAGAAAGGTTCCTAAAGGACCGTAAGTAAAGCCCATCAAGCCCATTCCAAGGCATAAAAAGAAAGTAACCATCGCTGCATTTCCTGAATTTAGAAAATAGGAAAAGAAAAAACCAAAAACAGCAATAGCTCCCGTAGTTAAAATTAATATTTTACGGCGTCCGATTTTATCTGCTACTACAGCAGAAATAGGGATAAATAAAGCAAAAAACAATACTGAAAACAACTGGATCAATAAGAAATCTCTTTTTGCATAACCCAAATCAGAAGTTGCCCAACTCAACGTAAACACAGTCATTAAATAAAACACCAAGAAGGTTGTTACAGCTGCGAGTGTTCCAAAAATTAATTGATTTTTATACGACTTAACCAAAGTTAAAAATGGAATTTTCACTTCTTCTTGTTCCTTTTTAGAATTTTCAAAAGAAGGTGTTTCTGTAATTTTAGTTCGGATATAAAAACCAACTACTACCAAAAGTGAACTGGCAATAAAAGGAATTCTCCATCCATAATTCATAAAATCTTCATTACTCATTGAATCTGTAAGTAATAAAAAAGTGCCTCCTGAAAGTAGCAAGCCAATTGGCGCACCTAATTGCGGAAACATCCCGTACCAAGCCCGTTTATTTGGTGGTGCATTTTCGATTGCTAGCAAAACTGCTCCTCCCCATTCTCCACCCAACCCGACTCCTTGTCCAAATCGACATAACATCAATAATAAAGGAGCTGCAACACCAATGCTGGCATAACTTGGTAAAAAACCTATGGCTACTGTCGAAATCCCCATAGTTAACAAGGCAGCAACTAAAGTGAATTTACGCCCTATTTTATCTCCATAATGCCCAAAAAATGCTGAAC
The DNA here is from genome assembly GCF_020991525.1 of Flavobacterium sp. EDS. Lineage (NCBI taxonomy): Bacteria > Pseudomonadati > Bacteroidota > Flavobacteriia > Flavobacteriales > Flavobacteriaceae > Flavobacterium > Flavobacterium sp. EDS. Next base: position 553,283 of record NZ_JAJMOZ010000001.1, on the reverse strand, counting down.
CCAAAGGGCGTGATAAAAAAGCAATTGAAAAAGTAGCTAACGACTCTAATGTTGCCATAGTCGAATCTGAACTTGGAAAAAATAACTGCGGAAAAACTAAGACTGCTGCATTGGCATAAATATAAAAGTCAAAAAATTCGATTGTAGTACCTATTAAGCTACCAAAAAGAACGTGTTTTGTAGAATTTATTTTTTTGGAATTATTTTTCATATGATTCTATATGTATTTTAAGAAAATAGAATGTAAAAATGAGGCTAATTCCTAAAAGTAACAAATATTTATCTTTAAAATTAAAGTATGTTTGTGAAAAACTTAATACAAAAACATAGCACTCTACTTAGTTGTTATTCAAAATATTCTTTTAATAGATATAAGTTTCTAGAAATAAAAAAGGATATCTATTATGACATCCTTTTCTAGTATTATTTCTTTTTATTTTTAACAGGTTCCTCTTTTTTAGAACCTTTTTTTATTTTTTTGTTTACTCTTTTTTCAGTCTCTTCAATATCATAATTGTAAGCTGAATTTATAGTTACAAGTTTTGCTTTTTTCAAAGTCTTCAAAGCTTTTTTAAACTTTTGTTGACTCTCCAAGAGCATTACTTTCTTAAGAAATAGCTCTACTTTGTTAATCCCTTTAATAGTCAATGCAAAGTCAATCAGTTTCTTTGCTTCTTTGTAATCTTCATTCAAAATTAAAGTATGAATATAAAAAGGATATACTTCGATTGAATTAATATTAATCGAAATCGCCTGCTGAAAATACTCTTTAGCTTCCTCATATTTAAATAACTGATCGCTTAAAACCTGTCCGTATAAGCATAGAGCCATTGTGTTTTTATCATCATAAGACAAGGCATAATCCAGTGATTCGATGGTTTCTTCCAGCGAATATGGATAACTATCTAATGCCTGAAAAAGATATTTATCTACTGTTTTCATAATTTATTCTATTTAAGAATTCAAGATTCTAAAGATTAATCATTATCTAAATAATCTTCTCTTTTTAATCTTTGTCTTTCTTGTTTGTAATTTTTTGCTTGTTTTTGTTTTTTAAAATCTGAACCCTGAAAAATCCGAATCGGATTACCTCGCTGAATTTGCAATTGGTTCATCCATTGCATCTGAAATTCAGCTTTGAATTGTTTGACTGTTTCATCCTTAAATTTCTGTAATAGTCTCTCGGTAGCCAACTTTTTATTCTGATGCTGCGAACGCGAATCCATAGATACAACACTTATTCCAGTAGGAAGATGAGTGGCTCTTACGGCAGAACTTACCTTATTTACATGTTGCCCCCCAGCACCTGAACTTCGCATTGCCTGATACTGAATATCATTCTCAGAAATTTGCGTTGTAGTCTTTTTATCTACTTCAAAAATTCCGACAAACCAGTTTTTACGTTTATGAAATTTTCTAAACTGACTCTGTCCTATCCACTGAATTGTTCCAATCCAGGAGTTTACAAACTCATCAAGGTTATTACTTTCTAGTAAAATTGTTGCTGTTTCTACTGTACCATTTTCTATTCCTGTTTCTCTTTGAAGCAAAGTAGTCTTTATTTTATTGTCATTTGCTTCTTCTAGGAATGTTTTTAAAACCTGAGCCACAACCCAGCTACATTCTGCTGGGCCACGACCTGATGTTATTTGAATTATTTTTTCCATCTTTCTATAATTTTCAACAGTTTTTCTCTGTTCTTAGCTTCTTTTACAAATTTTGGTAAACGAGCTACTAAACTTGAACTGTAATTTATCTTTGAATTTCGTTCTCGCAAATCTGCTCCAATATACCTTTCTAAATAATCGATATGCTCTTGATTGTATGCCCAAAATATTTCTCCATCTACTTCTTTTTGAAACCAAAGAGGTAAATTATACCATGTATCTGTTACTAAACCATCATTTGCTTTTGAGTTTTGTAAAACCGCTTTAATTTTTGGTTTCCATTCTTCTTGAAAGTTACAATGTGGGCATTTAGCTTTATATTTTTCAGGCTTTTCTTTTAAAGGTTGCGATTCAAATTCATATTTTTCAAAACAATGATTGCAATATGATTTTCCATAGGCAATGTATTGATAAACTGGTTCATTGAGTTTATAAAAACAGTGTTTACATTCAAAAACTGCAGCATAACAACGTCCGCAATTACATCCTTCTTTATATTCTCTTTTAACAGCTGATTTTGAATCGCATTTCGGACATTTTACCAAAATTTCATTAGCAAAATTTCCTAAAAATTTATTTTCATCTTGAAATCGTTTCATCTTTTTTATTTTTTTAAATTATCTGTCCATTCGAACGATTTTTGGTGTAAATGTTCCTAAAACATCCACCAATTCTGTTTGATTAGCCATTACTTTATTAATATCTTTATACGCCATTGGTGCTTCATCAATGTTTCCACCAATTAAACTCACATCGTTTGCTTTTAAGACTTTATTAATCTCACTTTGCGTAAACGATTCCTTGCATTTTCTACGAGAAAAAAGGCGTCCTGCACCATGTGATGCAGAATTTAAACTGGATGCATTTCCTTTACCCTGAACAATAAATCCAGGCGCAGTCATCGAACCCGGAATAATTCCAAGTTCACCTACATTTGCAGGAGTTGCCCCCTTACGATGTACAATAGCTTCCTTACCATTTACCATTTCTTTCCAAGCAAAATTGTGATGATTTTCGATTGTTACAACCACACGTTTACCAATTGCTTTGGCAATTCGGCGATGAATATCATCATGGCAAGCTTTGGCATAATCTCCTGCTAAGTTCATAGCCAGCCAATATTCCTGTCCATCGTGTGTATTTAAATCCAACCAAGCCAAATGCTGCACATTTTTAGGCAACGGACATTGTTTGGTTGCCAGATACGTATAATGTTTGGCAATATTAGCTCCCAAACCTCTTGACCCACTATGCGAAAGCACTGCAAAATACTCACCTACTCCAATTTTCCATTCATTAAGTGGATCGGTAATTTTGGCAATCCCAAACTCAACAAAATGATTCCCTCCACCAGATGTGCCAAGTTGCTTATATGCTTTACTTAATAAGTTTTTTATAAGTGGAATATCCTGAAACTCGCTTCGGCTAAACACTTCGTGGTCTGCTCGTATGGTATGCGTTTCGTACATTCCAAACTTCGTGTGGTCTTTTAGAATCGCTTGCAACTGATGCTCTTTTCCTTTAAAAAAAGATGCTGGTATATCAAAAATTGACAAACTCATCCGACAGCCAATATCCACTCCTACTCCATACGGAATAACCGCATTATCTGTAGCAAGCACGCCACCTATTGGTAATCCGTAGCCAGAATGTGCATCGGGCATTAACGCACCTGCAACTGAAATTGGCAATTTTAAAGCATCATATAACTGATACTTAGCCTGCTCATCAATTTCATTTTCTCCAAATATGGAAAATGGTGCACGAGTATTATTTAACTGGTGCATTCTTACCTGTACCGGATTAACCAATCCTTCAGCAACTTTACCCCAAGTGCCATGTCCTGTAAATTTTTCAGGTGACAGTAAAACTTCTTTGGCTTCGTTTAATATACTCTCTTTTTTTTCTCGTTTGCGGTATCTATTTATCTGCCCCAAGGCGATATTGATACTATTATTTTTTGGAAAGCCTATTTTAATCAGGTCTTTTCCGGATAATTTATTTCCCATTGTATTATTTATCTTTAGGGTCTCTTCCCCCATTACTTAGATATTCTTTTTCTTTATAATATTCATCCATTACGGTATGAATTTGTTTGTAGTCTAAAGGATTTATATATTTCAATTGTTTGACCACTCTCCATTGCCCATTGTCCAAACTTCCATGTTTCATTTTCATCATCGTATATCTAAGAAAATTTCTTGTTAGATAATTTTCTAATCTATCTATTTCACTTTCCAAAACTGCATCAACCATTCTAGTATGTGTTATCATATTGGGTCTAACACGTAATACATAACGCCAAGGTTCATTAAATATATAATGTACTTTATAGCGTTTACAATTAGGACACCAGCGTTCCCTTTTATAAAAATGTATTTTTTCTTTCTCTGTCAATATTAATTTTGGACTTCTCCATTCCGATTCTGAAAACTCTTTTATAATCTGAAGTTTTTCAACATATACATGCTTTCTTTTCCTCTTTTTCTTTTTCTTAAAAGATTTATCAGGAGAATATTGCACTGTATTTATCTTTTCTAATACTGTTTTATAGAACAATGCCTCTTTAGATCTTGCTATATCTTCCCTTAGTACAAAATAGCGTTGCCATCCTTTTTGATAAGGCATTGCTAAGGGAACTAAAGGCAAACATCTTTTCTTTTCCCAAAGTTCATCTTGGAGTTTATTCAACTGAATTAATTGTTTTTCGAAATCCTCTTTAACTAATCTCTTTTTTTGTCTTTTTGTCTTTAAACGACTACATTGGATGTAATCATCTAAAAGATAATTGTCCATTTAAAAAAATTTAAATTATAGTTTTCCTGTCAAGTATTAAAAAATACAAGACAAAAGCATTTTATCTCAAATAGATAAATTGAGTGCGGGGTATCGGGAATTTTTTGAAGTGTCTAGAATAAAAAAAGCCCGAAAGTTAATTTCCTTCGGGCTTATTCATATATCTAAAATTGATTTGCTATGATTGCGAAAAGCCACGAAGACACATGACAACAGAATCTAATCCTGATGCGATGTTTTGAGAGGTAAAGTTTAATACAAACATTGTCTTCGTTATTAATTGGTTAATGATTTATTTTCTGATGCAAATTTTGCGAATTATTTTTTGAATAAACAAATTTAAAAACAAGTATTTTCCTATGCACCAACTAACTTTCTGATTTTTAAGTAATTGAAACAAATTTTAAAAATCAAATCATAAGCAATCGTTAAATCCATTTTTAAGTATAAATTTTGATTAAATTTACAGCTATCAAAAATAAACCAATACTTATGCCAACCGACTGTATCAGCTACCAGACCTCAGGATATTTTTCAACATTGATACATGATTATTTAGAGCAAAAATCAGATTTAAAACCGCTATATAATAATTTTCCAACACTGGAAAACTTTGAAAAACAAATCATTGAAAAACAACAAAATTTTGATGATAACAATAGAACACCTTTAGTTTCAGTCTTAAAAAAACAGTATGCTACGATTGACCTTTCAGATTCAACCAAGCAAAATATTGAAGCATTAGCTCTCCCAAATACATTTACTGTTACTACTGGTCATCAATTAAACTTATTTAGTGGACCTCTATATTTTTTGTATAAAATAATTTCTACAATTAATCTTACCACCGAATTAAAGTCAAAATATCCTTCTTATAATTTTGTTCCCGTTTATTGGATGGCGACTGAAGATCATGATTTTGAAGAAATTAATTACTTCAATTTTAAAGGTAAAAAATTCAGATGGAATGCTGAAAGTAGTGGGCCTGTAGGCAGATTATCAACAAAAGGGCTTGACGATTTTTTCGAAATATATGCTTTAGAATTAGGTTCTAGCACTAATGCTAATGTCTTAAAAAAAATATTCAAGGAAGCTTATTTAAAACATGATAATCTGGCAGATGCAACTCGTTATTTAGCAAATAGTTTATTTGCTTCTCAAGGCTTAGTAATTTTAGATGCCGATAATGCCGATTTAAAACGCGCCTTTATCCCTTATATAAAAGAAGAATTAGAATCTCAATCTTCCTACAAAGCTGTTCAGGAAACCATTGAAAAACTAAAAGATTATACGATACAAGTAAATCCGCGTGAGATTAATTTATTTTACATCGAAGATGAATTACGTGAACGTATTGTTTTTGAAAATGGAAAATACAGAGTAAACAACACCCGAATTGAATTTACAGGACGAGAAATTTTCGATTTATTAGAAAGTAATCCTGAAAAATTCAGCCCCAACGTGATTATGCGTCCATTATATCAGGAGATTATTTTACCTAATTTATGCTATATTGGCGGAGGTGGAGAAATCGCTTATTGGTTAGAATTAAAATCCTTTTTTGACACTGTTAAGATTACTTTTCCAATGCTTTTAATTAGAAACTCGGTACTTTTAGCAACCGAAAAACAAGCTAAAAAAGCGGATCAATTAAATTTATCTTGGAGCGATCTATTCTCAAAACAAGAGAATTTAATTAACAAAAGCACACGAGAATTATCTCCTTTTTCTATTGATTTAACTCCTCAAAAAGAAATTTTACAGAAGCAATTCGAATATCTTTATGAATTGGCAAATCAAACCGACAAATCGTTTACAGGAGCAGTAAAAGCACAGGAAATCAAACAAATAAAAGGATTAGACAACCTTGAAAAAAGATTATTAAAAGCTCAAAAGAGAAAGCTAAATGACATTTTGCAACGTATAACCAACTTGCAAAATGAATTATTCCCTAACAAAAGCTTACAGGAACGTCAAATCAATTTTTCAGAATTTTATATGGAAAAAGGTGAAGAATTAATTCCGCTTTTAATTAAAGAATTAAAACCATTAGAATCTAATTTTAATATTATAACGATATAAGAACCTCCTCAAAATTTAGGCAGCTTCTTAAAAACAAAACAATAAAGTAATAATCATACGAAAATAAATAACCGCTTACTTCTGAGATTATTACACACTAAACCAAATTATTAACTTTTAAAACAAAAACTAACCTATTACCAAAACATTATGACCAGAGAGCGCTTGATTTCACTAGATGTCTTCAGAGGATTAACTATTTTATTAATGACAATCGTCAACAATCCAGGAAGCTGGAGCGCTATTTATCCTCCTCTATTACATTCTGAGTGGCATGGTTGCACACCAACCGATTTGGTTTTTCCATTTTTCATCTTCATTATGGGAGTCGCCGTTTCTTTTGCAATGCCTACAAAGACCTTTGACAGCACAACTTTTAATAAAATACTAGTACGCTCGTTACGAATGTTCTGCCTTGGAATTTTCTTTAATTTCTTTGCCAAAATACAACTTTTTGGACTCGAAGGAATTCCGTTGCTTATTGGTCGATTAATCATAACTATTGCGGTAGGATATGCATTAATGGGGAATTTTAGTTCCAAAGTAAAAAATATCCTAGCCTTTTCGATTCTATTTATTTACCTCTTTTTGGCTTATAGTGGTATCGAAGCATATCAAGACGTGAGATTACCTGGAGTTTTACAACGTATTGCAATAGTCTATTTTGTAGTCTCCCTTTTGTATTTAAAATCAAATCAAAGAACACAAATACTAGTTGCTTCTCTCCTATTATTGGGATATTGGGCAGTAATGGCATTAATCCCAGTTCCTGGAATTGGAGAAGCTAATTTTGATAAAGGAACTAATCTGGCTTCCTGGATAGATAGTGTCTTGTTAAAAGACCATACGTACCGCGGAACCGTAACATGGGATCCTGAAGGAATTTTAAGTACAATTCCATCAATTGCAACTGGAATTATTGGTTTACTTATTGGTCAGTTATTACACCGCTCTATACCCAAAATAGAGATTGCTAAAAAAATGGCAATTGCAGGTATAGTCCTAATCATCGTTGCTCAGATTTGGAGTATCGTTTTCCCAATAAACAAATCCTTATGGACAAGTACATATGTATTATATACTGCAGGATTAGCAACAGTTTGTCTAGCATTGTTATATTATCTTATTGACATTCTGAACTTAAAAAAAGGAATTAAATTATTCTTGATTTGGGGAGTAAATCCAATGATCGTTTTTTTCTTTTCTCAAATAATCCCACAAGGATTAGTAATGATTCAATTTAAGAATCCACATAGTCCAGATCAACAAATCAATCTTTTAGATTATTTATATAGTTTTGGGATTGCACCATTTTTCAGTAACCCTATGACGGCTTCATTAGCTGGAGCACTCACATATGTTGCTATTTGGACATTTATTTTATGGATTTTCTACAAGAACAAACTTATTTTTAAGGTTTAATTTGCCTTGAGTTTATATGTAAAATGTAGATGCATTACAGTCTGTCTCTACTAGTACATCCTAATCGATACAACATTTTTAAATATTAATTATCATAAAGACAGCCTGTGTAGTTTTAATTATGAATTTATTAAATTCAATTCACAAAAAAAGTCTATTTTTGCACAAAATTTAATAAAAACAAAAATGGCAACAAATAGAACTTTTACAATGATTAAGCCAGATGCTGTTCAAAACGGACACATCGGAAATATCTTAGCAATGATTACTAATGGAGGATTTAAAATCGTTTCATTAAAATTAACTCAATTAACTGTAGCTGATGCTCAAGCATTTTATGCTGTTCACGCTGCAAGACCTTTCTACGGAGAATTAGTAGAATTCATGTCTCGTGGACCAATTGTTGCTGCAATTTTAGAAAAAGACAACGCTGTTGAAGATTTCAGAACTTTAATCGGAGCTACAAATCCTGCCGAAGCTGCTGAAGGAACAATTCGTAAAGCATATGCAACTTCTATCGGAGAAAATGCAGTTCACGGTTCTGATAGCGACGAAAATGCTGCTATCGAAGGTGCATTCCATTTTGCTGGAAGAGAGCAATTCTAATTTTAGACTAGCTTAGAATTTTAGACACTTAGACTTTTTAGATTCTAAGATTCATAAAAAAACAAAACCCGCTTCAATGAAGCGGGTTTTGTTTTTTTTATAGTGTCGGTTTAAAACCATTTAACTCAGATCCTTTGAACTCATGTTACTGCATCTTACTTCAACTTTATCCAGCTTGAAAAGATTAATCAAAAGCTCAAAAACTTAGAATTTCAAAAAAATCTATCTCAAAACTACATCTCGAACCACATCTCTTCGTAATTCTTCATTTATCATTGTAATAATCTTAGATTTTCCATGTGTAAGTTCCTCTCTTAAAACAGAAGATGTAAGCTCAACATAAAGCGTACTTCCTTTTAAAATAACGTTTCTTGTGTAACTATTCACACCATTTCCCATCAGTTGTCTCCATGCGTCCTTTACATCAATTTCATCCATTCCATACTGAAGTTTATTTACCTCAATAATTTTTTGTAAAATATCCCCAACGGTACTCTGATTATTTAGTCTCTTTGCCATTGTCTTTGATATTAATTGGTCCTGCTTTCTTATAATGATATTCTTTTTTCTCGGCATTCAACAACACTAACTCACTGTCTGTTAAAGCAATCAACTCTTCGCTCCATTTCATATAAGGTGTTGAATAATCTAAAAAAGCTTTACCGTCTTTAAATCTTACTTTTACATCCTCATGTACATCATTTGTCACAAAAGTTCCATCCAACTGCGGCATTACTTTTTGACGTGTCCCTGTATTATCGGCTCCGATCATAAAATAATCATAGCTTTCGTTCATACCATAATCTTTATCCTCACCCTTATCAAAAACAACTTTTTCGATCTCCCAATATCCATTTAATTTTGCAATATCGGCGGGTTCTATTTTTTGTTGACAAGCGACAAACAAAAGCGACACAAAAAGAATTTTAAATACGTTTTTCATTATAGTTAATTTTTTTGAGAAGCTACTTCTTGCTATTCGCTATATCTTTATTATGAAAAAAAATCATAATAAAGGATACCGCTTCTATCAAGGCTAAAGCTTCACGGTAATTATGGATGTTTTTTGTTAAACACAAAGTTAACTTTATAAAATTGATAAAGAAGAAAAAAAATGCCAAAACCCAATAAACAATTCTATTTATTCAGACTTATTTATAAAGCAAAAAACCAACGAATACGATAAGTTTTCCTTGGTTTTTTATATATTAAACAAAGCTTATCCTAATAACGAAAGGCTTTATATTATAAAAAGATATTAAAAAATATCTGCTTATTAAATTATCTTTTTGTTTGAATCCTTCTAAGAAGACCAAGAAGAAACAAAATCACACCTATTATCAATAAAATGTAATATACGGTTAGATTTTGCTCTCTAAATATATTAGACAAAACAAAAGAAAGAATGCTACCAAAATAAAAATATATTGGGGGAATAGTATTAAAACTCATCTTGAAATTATTTAAAGAAACTATCAACAAATTCATACTTATTAAAAACCTGCAAGTCTTCAATTCCTTCTCCAACACCAATATATTTTACAGGAATTTTAAACTGATCCGAAATACCTATTACAACACCACCTTTGGCAGTACCATCTAGTTTAGTAACTGCAAGAGCGGTTACTTCCGTTGCTGCAGTAAATTGTTTGGCTTGTTCAAAAGCATTTTGACCTGTAGAACCATCTAAAACCAAAAGTACATCGTGTGGTGCATCGGCTACAACTTTCTGCATTACGCGTTTTACTTTCGTAAGTTCATTCATCAAGTTGATTTTATTATGCAAACGCCCTGCTGTATCAATTATTACTACATCTGCATTTTGAGCTACTGCAGATTGCAAGGTATCAAATGCTACTGATGCAGGATCACTACCCATATTCTGTCTTACAATAGGCACATCTACGCGATCTGCCCAAATTTGCAATTGATCAATCGCTGCTGCACGAAAAGTATCTGCAGCACCTAAAACTACTTTATAGCCCGCTTTTTTAAACTGATAAGCTAATTTACCAATAGTTGTAGTCTTCCCTACTCCATTTACTCCAACAACCATTAAAACATATGGTTTTGTCTGAATCGGAATTACAAATTCGGTTGCTTCACCTGTATTGGTTTCTGATAACAAACCTGCAATCTCTTCTCTCAAGATTTGGTTTAACTCATCAACTCCAAGATATTTATCTGCCGCTACACGGTTTTCAATTCGGGTAATAACTTTTAGAGTTGTCTCTACTCCAACATCCGAAGAAACAAGAATTTCTTCTAAATTATCTAAAACGTCGTCATCGACTTTAGATTTTCCAGCTACTGCTTTGCTTAATTTAGAAAAGAAAGAGGTTTTTGATTTTTCAAGACCTTTGTCTAATGTCTCTTTTTTATCGGATGAAAATATTTTTTTAAAAAAACTCATTTTATATAGGTTGTTAGTTTTTTGAATTATTTAGATCTTCTCACAATCTACAACAATCCTTGAGTTTAAAAAAGGACAAATGTCTTTAATTAGCCCCGATTGCGATAAAATCCTTTTGTTCTGGGTTTCAGAACCAAAAGATTGAAGCAAAAGCGGGTACATTGCTTAAAAAAAGGACTAATGTTGGGCTTCTCTTATATCTCGAGACAAATATAAAAAATAAAAAAGCTACTTCCGAATGAAAGTAGCTTTTCTATATATTGTAATTGTTAATTATTTCTTTTTCAAGAAAGTATCAACTTCTTCAGGAGCCATAATAGATTCTACGAATGTATATGCACCAGTTTTTGGAGATTTCACCATTTTGATGGCTTTTGATAATCTCTTAGAAGCTGTTTGTAACGATGCTACGGTTTTCTTTGCCATGATTCAAATGTTATTTGAAGTTCTTATAAAGCTCTAATGGAAAACCATTGAGATTTATAAAATCTCTAATTATTACTTAATTTCTTTGTGAACAGTTACACGTTTCAAGATTGGATTAAATTTCTTAATCTCTAATCTGTCTGGAGTATTTTTTTTGTTCTTTGTTGTAATGTATCTTGAAGTTCCTGCTACACCAGAAGTCTTGTGCTCAGTACATTCTAAAATTACTTGGATTCTATTACCTTTCTTTGCCATCTTGCTATATATTTATTTTGGAAAAGATTATTTGATAAATCCTTCTGACTGCGCTTTTTTCAAAACTGCAGAAATTCCATTTTTATTAATTGTTTTTATCGTAGATGCTGCTACTCTAAGAGTAATCCATCTATCTTCTTCTGGAAGATAAAAACGCTTTTTAACTAAGTTCACAGAAAATTTTCTCTTAGTTTTGTTCATAGCGTGAGAAACGTTATTTCCTACCATCGCTCTTTTACCTGTAAGGTCACAAACTCTTGACATTATACTTATGTTTTATCGTTATTCAAAATCAGGGTGCAAAGAAAAGAAAAATAAACGATTGAAACAAAAAATTATCGCACATTTTTTAAAATTTCTTTCTGTAACATTTCTAAACTTTTAATTACAGCCCTATCTATCACTTTTTCACGTGGTTGCCCAAAGTTAAATTCTTCAACAATTATATCACTCGGAGTTGCAATTGCAATAAAAACCGTACCTATTTCTGCATTTGAGTCTCCTTTTGTCGGTCCGGCGTTTCCAGTTGTCGCTATTGCGTAATCAGTTTTCATTAGGCGCTTTACACTCAAAGCCATCGCCGAAGCCACCTCTGAACTTACTACAGAATTTTCCTCTATCAAACTCGCTGAAATGCCTAAAATAGTAGTTTTTAGTTCAGTTGAATACGGCACAACACCTCCCTTAAAGTAGCTCGAAGCACCAGAAACCGCTGACAAAAGTGACGCGATTTTCCCTCCCGTACAACTTTCTGCTGTTGCTATCGTCTTTCCTTTCTTAGCTAGTAACTGCCCAACCACTACCTCGATGGTTTCATTATCATCAAAACCTACAATAATATCATGAATGATTGCATCTAGCGATTGCACATTGGCCTCAATAGCCGCTTCTAGCATTTCTTTATCTGTACCTCGTGCCGAAAGTCGCAATCGCACTCTTCCTGGATTTGGCAAATAAGCTAATTTTATAAAATCAGGCAAATTATTCTCCCATTCCTCAATACGCTCCGCTACTAAACTTTCGCCTTGACCGTATGTAAGTATCGTTTTATGAATAATATATGGCCGTTCATATTCTTTTACAACCTTTGGAATTATAACACTTTCTACCAGATATTTCATTTCATAAGGAACACCCGGAAGAGAGACAAAAACAGTATTTTCTTTTTTCATCCACATTCCTGGTGCCGTCCCCATCTCATTATGAAGCACGGTACATTTTGAAGGGACCAATGCCTGATCTTTATTCATCTGAGTGATCGGTCGCTTGTAAAAGCCTTCGATTATAGCCGTAACATGCTCCAAAACCCCAAGATCAACCACTAATTCATCCTCAAAGTAATCACAGAATGTTTTTTTAGTTACATCATCTTTAGTCGGTCCTAAACCTCCCGTGATAATTACTAAATCGACTTTGTTTTGTAATTGAGAAAATGTATTTAAAATATGCTCTTTATCATCGCTTATCGAAATCATTTCATGGACTTCGACTCCAATTTTATCTAGAGATTTAGCTATAAAACCTGAATTTGTGTCTACAATTTGCCCTATTAGGATTTCATCACCAATTGTTATTATTGTTGCTTTCATGTATGTGAAGTTCAAATTACTACATTAGATTATTTCTCGCAAGGAGTTGCATAGGGAGTAGCAATAGACATCCTTTTTATCGCGAAGTAATACGAAGAAAGAAAATCAATTCACTAACCTTTATATTCAATTATACGGTTAGTGAATTTTATACATAACAGATAATCTAACCTGAAACTTCAGGAAAATTTACAGATCAAAGTCTTTCTTAATTTCTTTAATCGCTTCTTTTACTTGATTTTTCACACTCTTAAAAGTCTCTTCAATAGCTTTCTTTTTACCCTCTGCCTTTGTCCAGGCTTCAACCTGAAGAATCTCCTCAAAAGCCATATTAAGACCTAATAAATCAAGTGTTGGTTTTATTTTATGTGCATACGCATAGGCATGCTTATGATCTTTCTTTTTTATCCCTTCTTTAATTTGTTTTAAATCCTCTGGAACCTCGGTTACAAACAAATTAAGAATTTCATTTACAAATTCCGGATCGTTATCTGAAAGTGCGTACACTTTTGAAAGGTTGTATTTTAAAGCCATTATTTTACTTGTATTCTGAATAATTTTTTTCCCTCTAAAAATCCTTCTAAAACATCGTCTGGTTTTACAGCCGCAACTCCTTCTGGAGTTCCTGTAAAAATAATATCTCCAATTTTTAATGTAAAATACTGAGAAACATACGAAATAAGCTCATCAATTTTCCACAACATCATATTAGAATTTCCTTTCTGAACGCTCTTAGAATTATTTGTTAACTCAAATGTAATATTTTCTAACGAACTAAATTGCGTCTTAGGCAAAAATTCACCTATTACTGCCGAACCATCAAAAGCTTTTGCTTTCTCCCAAGGTAAGCCTTTCTCTTTCAGCTTAGCTTGCAAATCTCTAGCAGTAAAATCGATTCCCACACTAATTTCATCATAATATTTATGCGCAAACTTCGGCTCTATATACTTTCCCACCTTGTTAATCTTAACAATTAACTCAATTTCGTGATGAATATCCTCAGAAAATTCAGGTATTACAAATGGATGTTGCTTTAATAAAACTGCCGAATCAGGCTTCATAAACACAACTGGCTCCGTTGGGCGTTCGTTTTGCAACTCTTCGATATGATTGGTATAATTTCTACCGATACAGATTATCTTCATTCTATTTAAGTTATTAAGCCACTAAGTCGCTAAGCCACTAAGAGAATCAAGCATAAAAACTCAGAACCTTAGAACCTTATTTTCTTAGAACCTTATTTTGTATTTAACTTTCTTAATTTAATAGCTGTTAATACCTTTTTAGTATACAAAGGAAAATCAGCATTTTGTATCCAGCTAAAATATCCTGGCTCTGTTTCAAGAATCTTTTCCACCTTTGCTCCTTTATGCTTTCCGAAAGTAAAAACCTCTTCATCATCTTTATCAAAAGCAATCATTCCTGCAAAATCAGCTATTTTTTTTCTGGTTGTAAATTCCGACAATGATTTCATATCATTTTCCAATTCTGGATAACGATCTAATTGCGCTTTAAGAATTTCATATGTCGCCATTGTATCCGCTTCTGCCGAATGCGCATTTTCTAAGCTTTTCCCACAATAAAATTTTAAAGCAGCACTTAATGTTCTCTCTTCCATTTTATGAAAAATAGTTTGCACATCGACAGAACATTTATTTTTCATGTCAAAATCAACTCCCGCACGCAGTAATTCTTCTGCCAATAATGGAATATCAAAACGATCTGAATTAAATCCAGCCAAATCACTATCTTTTATCATATTATAAACCTGCGGAGCCAATGTTGCAAATGTAGGCTCATTGGCTACTTTTTCGTCGGTAATACCATGAACAGCGGTAGTTTGTGGTGGAATTGGAATTGTAGGATTCACCAACCAAGTTTTACTTTCTTTATTTCCGTTTGGAAAAACTTTAAATATTGAAATTTCTACTATTCTATCTTTTCCGATGTCAATTCCTGTAGTTTCAAGATCAAAAAAGCAAATTGGTTTGTTGAGTTTCAGTTCCATTTTTTAATTTTATAAGTTTACAAATATAATTTTTAAAGCCGAATTTCACTTGTTTTTTTCAGAAAGTTGCCGATTACCATCTGTAACGCAAGAATGCAGCAAAAAGAAAACCCTTTCAACATTTAAAACGTTAAAAGGGTTAATTATTTATAAGATTGAATTTTCTAGAAGTCTCTGTTTACATCAAAAGCCTCTAAATATTCAGCTACTCTCTTCACAAAACTTCCCCCTAATGCCCCATCTACAACTCGGTGGTCATAACTGTGCGAAAGGAACATTTTTTGGCGAATTCCGATAAAATCTCCTTCTGGAGTCTCTATAACCGCTGGTACTTTACGAATTGCCCCAAGAGCTAAAATACCTACTTGTGGTTGATTAATAATTGGTGTTCCAAAAACACTTCCAAATGTTCCCACATTAGTTACTGTATATGTACCTCCTTGTGTGTCATCTGGTTTTAATTTTCCTGCTTTTGCACGATTACCTAAATCATTAACCGCTTTTGCCATTCCAACAAGGTTTAACTGATCTGCATTTTTAATTACCGGAACAATTAAATTTCCATTTGGTAACGCAGCCGCCATCCCTAAATTTATATTTTTCTTTTTAATGATATAATCACCATCAACTGAGATATTCATTCCCGGGAAGTCTTTTAATGCTTTTGCAACGGCTTCCATCATAATTGGTGTAAAAGTTAGCTTCTCTCCTTCTCTTTTCTCAAAAGCAGTTTTAACTTTTTCTCTCCATTTTACAATATTAGTTACATCCACCTCAATAAACGATTGTACGTGTGCTGATGTTTGAACTGAAGCCACCATATAACCAGAAATAAGCTTACGCATTCTGTCCATCTCTATGATTTCATCGCCTCCATTCACAGAAACTGGCGCTGCTTTTGAAACTACCTGCTCCTGCACTTTAACTGATGCAGCAACAGCAACTTTGGCTTCCGTTTTTGGAGCTTCCGGTTTGTCTTTCCTACCTGCAATATAAGTCAATATATCTTCTTTGGTCACACGACCGTCTTTTCCTGAACCATTTATACTCTCTAACTCCGCGATAGAGACATTTTCTTCTTTAGCAATGTTTTTTACCAAAGGCGAAAAGAATTTATCCGATGTAGTATAATCTGTCGGAGCAACCGCTTCTTTAGCAATTTCGATTGTTTTTTCGATAGCTGCAACTTCTGCTGGAACAACTGCTTCTTCTGCTACTTTATCAACCAAAAATGAAGAACCACCTTCTGTTTCAATAATAGCAATAGTTTGCCCTACTTGTACCAAATCGTCTTTACCAAACAATTGCTCAATCAAAATCCCAGAAACTTCACTTGGCACTTCGCTATCTACTTTATCGGTAGCGATTTCAAGCACTGCTTCATCCATTTCAATTTTGTCTCCAACTTCTTTCAACCAGTTCGTGATTGTTGCTTCAGCGACACTTTCTCCCATTTTAGGAAGTTTTAATTCAAATCTTGCCATATTGTTAACCTCAAAGGTGATTTTGATTTTCAGATTGCGAAATTACTGAAATTTTTAAATATAAATTACATTAAATATAATTTTTATATGATTTTAACGATTTTACCTCTGTCATTACTAGAATCACTTCCGATTAAAAAAGCAGTGGTTTTGGGTAAAATTTTAAAAGTAATCTTCTTATGCCTCTCCGTTTTTATGATATCGATACATTTCTTGAATGATATGTATTGATTATCCAAAATTACTTCAGCTCCTTTTACTATATAAATCAGGGACGAATTTACCATTTTTTCTTTTTTTAAATCGTAAAATGTAACTTTATTTTGTAAAGTTAAACGCAATTTTTCGGCTAAATTATCATTTGAACTATACAAAAAATACTCTTTAGGAGTTGTTTTTACCGTTGCATTTCCCTGAATCATTTTGATAATTGAAAAAAAGACAATCCCTATTTTCATAAAAAGGGAAAATAAAAATGACACTTTAAAATGCTTCTTATAAAAGAAATTCATTGCATCCTGAAAGCGTTTCATGTATTTCTCATCCTTTATTGTACTTTCTCCTTTATAATGAATTACAGTAGTTTCAGAAAAATAATAATTCGTTTTTCCATTTTTCAAAACCATATATGATAAATCAATATCATCAGAATACATAAAGCAATCTTCATCGAAACCTCCAATTTCATTATATAAATCTCGTTTCATTACCATAAAAGCACCCACGAGTATTTCGACTTTTCCTGTTTGGTTTTCTTGTAAATGTTGCGCATAATATTTATTGCAGTATTTTGAATTGGGGAAAATCTTATACAATCCTGCAATTTTAGTAAAAGCTACCCAAGGCGTTGGAATACCACGCTTGCTCTCTGGAAGAAATTTACCTGCCCCATCAATAAGATTCACTCCTACTATTCCTAAATCATGCTGCTCCTTGGCAAAGACCAATACTTTTGTGAATGTATCTTCGGCGACTACTGTATCTGGATTTAGAATACATATATAATCGCCTTTAGCCTGAGAAACTCCTATATTATTTCCTTTTGGGAAACCTAGATTTTCGGAATTCTGAATCAGTTTTATATTGGGAAAACGACTGCGAATCATCTCACAACTATCATCTGAAGAATTATTATCAATGACTATGATTTCACTCTCTATTGAAGAAAGAGCATCCTGAACACTTAAAACACATTGTTCTAGAAAATAACGCACATTGTAATTAAGTATGATTACTGATAATTGCATGAAAAAATTGAGCTATATATTTTGGGGAAAGTTAAAAATTTTCTGCTAATCCCAACCTCAAAGACTAAATATTATTACTGGCTCTAAAATAATATAACCACTTATTAGTTAATTATTTATTTTAGCAAAAAAACAAGATTAATCTTTATGAAATATAGAACAATCACTAATCGAATTTTACCTATAATTTTTATTGCAATCTCTTATTTTTTTTCAAGTTGCAAAACTTCCTCACTTCAACACGCTACTAATAGTTCAGATTTAGTTATTTCAAACACATGGTATATTGCAGGGCCCACCAAAGAAAATCAGGAAATGATTAATACCATTCGGGACAAAGAAGGAATTATTCGTGTAACTGCAAAAGACTCTCCTCTTGGTGAAATTGAGCTAAATGTAACGATCACTCCTTCTGAATCTAATGATGGAAAACCAACCAATTTACCTAGCAATTCTAGTTTTGTAAGCATTACTTATAAATCATCACAAGCCATTAAATTACAGGCTCGCGAAGGAAATGATTCTGGAACTGGCTGTGTACATGGAGGAACACACGCAATGGCAGATTTACCTGCTTCACCTGATAAATTTTCTACAATAAAGATTCCTTGGTCAGATTTTAAACTAAACGATAAACCATTGAATATCCATAATCTTTGCAAATTTAATTTCGTGAATTACAATCCTGTTTCTGGCGCTATTTTAGAAATCAAATCAGTACAGATTCAAAACCTAAAACTATAATTTGTGAGATGATTTTTTGTAAAAAAATGAAAACGGATTTAATACTATGATTAAACCCGTTTTTGTTATTGTTTTATGTACCCATTTCTACATTATCCCAATCATCGGCTCGATTATAAATCCACTCTAATGATTTTCGTCTTTCATATACTAATCCTTCATTAAGTTTTGCTTGTCGACCATTTAGCCTTTCATCTACACAATACCAATGAATTCGGTAATAATAATCAAGCATAGTGTAAATCTCAACTTCTGATTTTAGACGCTGCAAACTTTCTAATTTCTGATTACTATCTCCATTTTCCAGATTTGGTAAGAGTGAAGCCATATTATCTCCAATATAATCCTCTGCTTCTAGCCCAGAAATCATCTCTGTTACCCACATAAAAGCCCATAAAGACTCTAAATACCATCTTAGGGAATTAACTTCGTATTCAGTTAAATCATCATTTTCTTTTTCTATTATTTCTTTTTCTGAATCGGATAAATATTTAGTCAAATCATGATTCTCAATCCATTCTTTAATAATATAAGTTGGAGCTTCAAAAGCAATGTTTATCAAAGCGTTCATAACTGACATTCTCCCTTTTATCTCTTCTAGAGTTCTTAGCTTTGGTACATCCAAAATTGGCAACCAATCATTTACTCGGTATTCTTTTTGTTTTATGATAGTGTCATTATCAATTTTTATTTGTCTGCGTTGTTCTTCAGTCATAATGTAATTTTCAAAAATATAATCGAAAATATAAATAATTTCTTTCAATACAAACTCATTCAATTGAAACTTTACAAATGCAGTTGAATCTTGTATTTATTAAAAATTCGCATAGCAAATAGCATAATCGTTGAGAATACTAAAGACCAGATAATTCCTGGGGTTCCCTCGCGAAAATAATCTGGAATTATATGTATTTTAAATGCTAAATTGAAATAATATATTATTCCAGGAAGTATATAAATAAGAAGTGGATTTGCGGCAGCTGGCATAAAAAAATTACTCCACTTGGTTTGTTTTTTGACTTCCATTAACCAATACAAGAAATAAAATACTACTGTACAAATACCTGCTGAATACAATACCCATGATGGTGTTCCTCTTATTTTTGAAACCTCATAATAGGGTCTTAATACATATCCTAGCACGAAAAACAACACTCCAAAACCTATTACTTTCCAATTGATTTTCTCAGATATTTTCCCTTCAAAAAACAAAAGAGATATCACTACTCCTGCTGAAACCAATGTAGCATGCGTCATATGCCCAGCAATAAAACCAATCCACTTTATTTCATGAACAAAAGATCCTTGAATTTGATTTAAAACATTTGCCATAAGACAAATAAAAAGAAATGCAATCATTGCTATCAACTTTCCGTTAACCAGCCAGTAATAAACTACAGAAATTAAATAGGCCCAACCTATAAGCCCAAGAATCCCCCACCACTTTGGCGTGATTCCTATATTTCCATTTTCCTGAACATATAAAAAATACAACAATACCAAAACCAACATTCCGCCATATTGCAATATATTTTTAGTAATTTTAGGAAATGATTTATCGTATTTATTCCAAATAGGAATTGGCATAGTATATGCCAAAAGCCCCCAAAAAGCAGCCGAAATTACCATCTTGGATGCATCATAACCATATTCGGCATTTACCATATAAACTCCGATAATAATTAGCGCCAATGCTCTTTTCAAGGTATGTGTCCAGATTGTTTTAGGCGTATCTCCTTTAATTAATCTTGCATTAAATGCAAATGGAATAGACATTCCTACAATAAATAAAAATGCAGGAAATACCAAATCAACAAATGTCATTGCATCAGCATCCGCTGGCATGTGTTTCATCCATTGTGGTACATTTTTTATACTTGCCAACTCATTGACAAAAATCATAACAAAAATGGTAATCCCACGAAAAGCATCTATAGAAATAATTCTTTTATTGAATAAATCTTCTTTTATTTTCATATCTATTACAGTATTAATACTAACAAATATAAAATATTCAACGAGAAATCAAAGGAGATTTTAAAAGACTGACAAACTTGTTTATTTATGTTAAATATCGGTAAAAGTGGGATTTTTTTATTTGGTTCAAAAAATTATCTTTACGGCATTATTTCAGGAATTTATATCTAAAATCATTAAAAACGCATGGCCTTTATAGTCACACTCTCACTATCATCTAAATAGTAAGAAAATAAAACCAAAGGAAAGTTAAGTATGAAAACAGGTTAATATATACTACAATAATTCCCTTAATCATTGGTTGCATCAGTGATACAAAAACCGAAATTCCTCTTGAAAGTATCTTTATAAAGATATCAACATAATGATAGCACAAAAAAAAAATCATAACCACAACAATAAAATATTTACAAAACCAATAACAAACAAAAAACTCATGAAACAAATTATTACCTGTCTTTTTTTAACATTATCATTAACAGCCTTTTCGCAACAGCTTACTTATAAAAGTGGAGGAACCGTTTATAATGCAGAAAACAAAAGATTATCATCCGATGAAGTTCGACAACTTTTAGCTAATAATAGTGAAGCACTAAGCCTTTATAATGCAGGGAGAAGCAAAAAAACATGGGGAAATGTTCTTTTTTATGGAGGAATAGGTCTTGTGGCAACGAACTTAATTATCGGTATGAATACAGATAATAGTTCTACATCTTACCCTGGAAATGGATATAACCCTTCGGTAAAATCTGAACGAACAAATATGACTGCAGCCATTATTGGTGGAGCTTTGATTGTTGCTTCTATCCCTATTAAAATTGGTTATCCTAAAAAAATCAAATCAGCTCTTTCAAAATATAATGATGGTTTGGTAGAAAATTATAAACCTGCTCCTAAAACAACCTTATTAGCAAGTACAAATCAAATAGGTTTAAGAATTGAATTTTAGAACTAACTAGACAACTAAAATAGAAAATGCTGTTTTAGTTGTTTAATTAATAAAATACTATTTTTTACAACTTAACAAAACCTTAGAATACTCACAATCTACCTCCTTACGTTTGACAAATCTCAAAAGAAACAGCAAGCATATAAATACATTAAAAAAATATCTCTCATTTTTTTAGTACATGGAAACACTTTTTAGGAAAAGTAATTTATAATTCTTGTTCCCCTCAAACCCCATTATTTCCAGTACCTTTTAAACATTAAATTTATGAAAGCTTATTATTATTTTTTATATCGTGTGTATTGGCATTATAGAGATTCACCAAAAAAAGGCCATGAAAGAGCTCTGATTACTACATCTTTTATAAGTTCTTTAATTTTGTATGTAATTTTAATTACAATATTTGGATTCTTATATTTTTTTCAAGAAAACCAAGCTCCATCTTTTTTATCAAATGACAAACTGAAAACCATATTCATAATGTTAATTATTCATGTAATTAACTATTTTTTATTTATCAAACCAATGCGTTTTTTAAAACAAGATTTTAAAAAAGATAAGAAAGGAGGTTTTTTGATAATTCTATTTATTATAATTCTTAGTTTTTTATTTGTAATCGGAGCGAATAAAAACAGAGATAAAATCTCTAAGACATATGATAAAACAAGAACTAACAATAATGGGCCTTACGACTGTATCTAAATCTAGCTTAGGCATAAGAGTAGCTTTGGGAGGATCTGAAACAACATTGAAATCTTCCGTATATTTTCAAAAAACATTAGGTATTACAGCTAAAATGCCAATTCGTTTACCAACTGTTATGGGGGTTCCTACAAAAAATCTAGGAGTGTTTTTAGGGAGAAATTCTTCCGTAATTGGAGCTGGAATGATGGTTCATGGAAGTAGTATAATTTATAATGGATTTACCCCTTAAAATATGACACAATTAGAAACAGAAATAATAAATTTCTTTAAATCGTCTACAGGTCTAAAAAATATAGATTTAGACACAAACATAGGAAGTGAGGAATATAAAATATTTGACTTAGATGCTGAAAATTTAATGGAAACTTTTTTTAAGAAATATAACATTAATTATTCAAATTTCACTGTCAGCAAATATTTTATATATCCTGATTATTCTTGGAAAAGTTTAATTTTCTTCCGATTCTTTTTTAATAAAGTTAAATATCCTTTAAAATCTAAGCTTACGATAAAACATTTAATTGAAGTAGTCAAGAAAAAAGAATGGTTTGATCCAACATAAAAAGAAAAGGAGAGTAAAATTATTTGTCTTAAAAAACGGAATCTAAAAACTTCTGTTGGTCAAGAATCTTAATCATAAAATATTTTTTACGTTTGAAAATATTATTGAAAAAAAAACATTTCAAAAAAAGGTATGCTCTCTTAAAAATACAGATTACATTTTTTTTAACTACAATTTAAAATCCAACAAAGTACCTTTAGAATTATAAAATAACCTAAAGCCCCATAAAACTACAACCCAAAAAGTTGTAGTTTTTTATTTTACGAAAGATTTCTGAACACCAACAATCAAAAAATATTCCTTTACTTTTGATAACCACAATTCATCCCAATGAAAAAAGCCCTTTTGCTTTTCTTTTTATGCATTACTTCAACTTATGGGCAAATCTTAGGTTGTACCGATCCGTTGTCTAAAAACTACAATCCAAAGGCTACTGAGAACGATGGAAGTTGTGTTTACAAATCAGCAAAAATAAAACCTGAATATTCTAATAAGCTAAGTGATTCTATAAAAGAAACCTCGGGATTAATAGCTTTTAATTCGTTGTTGTGGACACATAATGATGACCATGACAAAACCATTTATGGGCTAAATCATCAAGGAGAGATTAGAAAGAAAATCATACTGGAGGGAGTGATAAATACCGACTGGGAAGAAATCTCACAAGACAGCACACATATATACATCGGCGATTTTGGAAATAATTATACGGGAAACAGAAGCAATTTGCATATCCTTAAAATCGAGAAAGAATCATTTCTAGCAGGAAAACCTGTTATCGATACCATTTTGTTTACTTATTCCAATCAAACTAATTTTGCCAAGGAAAGTCCAAACAAAACCAACTTTGATTGCGAAGCTTTTATCGTTACAAACGACAGTATTTATTTGTTTACAAAACAATGGAAACAAACTAAAACCAGCATTTATGCTTTACCCAGCAAACCCGGAAATCATATTGCACAACTAAAAGAAACCCTCGATGTAAAAGGATTGGTAACTGGTGCTGCTTATTTGCCTTCCAAGAAACTGATAGTCCTTTGTGGACATTCAAAAATTGGGAAGCCTTTTTTATATCTTTTATATGATTATAAAAACAATGATTTTCTATCGGGGAATAAACGAAAGATAAAACTTGCTTTGCCATTTCATCAAATTGAAGGTATTGCAACCGAAGATGGTTTGCATTATTATTTAACTAATGAATCTTTGGTTAGAAAACCAGTACTTAATACACCTCAACAAATCCATCGAGTTGATTTAAGTACTTTTCTCAGCACCTATTTGGAACGATAATCTCAAAATAAAATCTAATCCTTGAGAGATTAAGTTTCATTACGCTAAACTTACATTTTCTTAACTCCTTAATAGAGAAAAACGTATGCATAGAGTATATACTCCATATTCTCACAAACTTGTCCTATTATTATCGAGTTACTCGCGGAGACCCTTCGTTCCTCAGGGTGACAATATCGTGGAGAAACTTTGCGCTCTTTGTGTATCCCGATAGCTATCGGGACTGCACTCTTTGCGGTTAAATTTTCTACCACAGATTATAGCGTCCTGCGTGTGATTCTTCGACTCCGCTCAGAATGACAATATCGTGGAGAAACTTTGCGTAAACCCTTTCGCACTTTGCGGTAAATTTTTAAATCCTCGTTCCAATTAAAACTTAATTTCCCTTAATCCCTTAATGGTAAAAACATCTTCAGTAATAAAATTGTAAATCTTACAAATATCTACCAAAATTATGCAACAACGATTTGCAAGAAGATAGCAACCTTTGTTCCCTGATATGAAAAAAGCATTAATCCTATTCCTCGCCTTTTTTTACTTGGTATTGTCTTGTGGCTTTACCAAGAATACTCATATCTGCAAAGGAGTACAACAGGAAACTTATTTTTTTGCACAAAACAAAGAGGGACAGCCTTGTACCAAATGTGCTTTTAAAGACAAAAAAATACGTAAGGACTGCTGTAAGCATGAAACCAAATTATTAAAAATAACAGAAAAGGCCCAGAAAGTAGCTTCTGATAATCCTCCTTTAAAATACTTGGGGGTTGCCTTGCCTTTTCACTTCTTTAAAGTGGTCTTTGGCTATGAACTTCCACAGCTAAAAACTTCTGGATTCTCATACGTCTTTACGACGATTCCTATTAGGAATACCCTACTCTACATCTACTATTGCGTGTACCGTATTTGATTTTATTCAATTGATAAACTGTGCTATTTCTAAAGAATAGCATGGGACTTCTATTGTTTAATTTTAAATATAAATGTATGAAAATGCAATTCTTTGCATTGGTATTCATCGGTCTTGCCTCAGGTAATCTTTTGGCGCAGACTGTAACTTTACCAAATGCTCTTGAACGTTCTGTTCAGAATTTTGAAAAAATAAAAGCCAAAGAAGCAATGGTACTTGCTTCGAGAGAAAATGTGATATATCAAAAAAGTCAATATTTGCCTGATTTTACCTTGATCGCACAACAGAGCTATGGAACTATAAATGCTCAAAACGGACCTATGTATGGCTTTGGTGGTTTGGGTGTTGCATCGACTTCTATGCCTTTGCAGGAACAAAACTGGAATGCCGCTTTTGGCTCGCTTTACCTAGCAAATATCAATTGGAACCTATTTACTTTTGGTAAAATAAAAAATCAGGTTGCTATTGCCAAAGCCGATGAAACTGTTGCTCAAAAAGACTTAGATCAACTAAAATTCCAACATCAGGTAAAAGTTGGCGCTGCTTATTTGAACCTCTTAGCCGCACAACGCGTAAAGTTTGTGCAGGACAAAAACCTGGAACGTGCTGCAGTTGTCGCTACAACTACCGAGAGCCGTTCGAATAGCGGTTTGATTCCAGAAGTCGATTTTTCTTTGGCGAAAGCCGAAGTTGCCAATGCTAAATCGGCAGTAATAAAAGCCAATGATTTAGAACTCGATTACTCCAAAGCACTGGCTGTTATGATGGGCGAAGAATATCGTAAGTACGAACTCGATAGCCTTTTTACCAACAAAACTCCTATGCTGCTTCTTGAATCTTCATTAGAAACTAGCAAACATCCTATTTTGGAATGGCAAAACAGTGCGGTTCAAAAAAGCGTACAACAAGAAAAATTACAATCGACACTGGGGCTTCCTACTATTTCATCCTTTGGAGTCATACAAGGTCGTGGCTCAGGCTTCGATTGGAATTATGTACAAGACAATTCCGCTTTTTCTAAATCTTACTCAGATGGAGTTGGCATAGACCGCAGCAATTATCTTGTAGGTATTGGTATCAGTTGGAATCTGATGAATATATACCGTCAGTCATCCAAAAAGAAAGAGCAAAAATTCATCACACAATCCTTGCAAAAGGAATATGAGTATATGAATCAAGAACTTGTGGCGCAACAAAAATTGGCAGATGACAAATTAAAAAATGCATTTGAAAATTTTGAAGAAACCAAAACGCAAGTAAAAGCTGCTACAAAAGCTTACCAGCAACATACTGCATTATACAATAACGGATTAACGACTATTGTAGATCTGACACAATCTTTCTATGCGCTCAACAGAGCCGAAATAGACTATGAAATAGCACAAAACAACATCTGGCAAGCCTTATGGATTAAAGCTGCTGCCAAAGGGGATCTGTCTATTTTATTAAACGCCATTTACTAAAGCATAAATTATGAATTTAATACGTTTTGCCTTGCGCAAGCCCATCTCGATTATGGTGATGGTGCTAGGGCTTTTATTCTTCGGAATTAAAGCTACCAAAGATATAAAGGTAGATATTCTGCCAGATATGAATCTTCCTGTCGTGTATATTGCCCATTCATTTAATGGCTATACACCGCAACAAATGGAAGGCTATTTTACAAAGATGTACGTAAACATGATGTTGTTTACAAGCGGAATTGAAAGCATCGAAACCAAGAATACTCAAGGACTTACCCTAATGAAAATAAACTTTTATGAAGGTACAGATATGGGACAGGCTATTGCTGAAATCAATGCATTGTCCAATCGTTCTCAGGTATTTTTACCACCGGGTGCTCCGCCTCCATTCATCATCCGATTTGATGCATCGTCGCAACCTGTTGGACAATTGGTTTTCAAGAGTAATTCAAAAACAAATAACGAACTGCAAGATATTGCCAACTTTACGGCTCGACCATTTTTGATTAAAATTCCTGGATTAACCACCGCACCTCCCTTTGGCGGAAGCCCAAGAACAATCGAAATAAACATCGACCCGAATAAATTACGTACCCACCAATTAACTCCTGAGCAAATTGTAGAGGCTATTAGCCGCAATAATATTACTTCACCTTCAGGAAATATATACATTGATGATATTAATTATTTAACGCCGACGAACAATACAATTAAAGAAGTTGCCGATTTTGGAAATATTCCAATTTTTAAAGGTGCAGTCGATAACGTTTATATCCGCGATGTGGCAACTGTAAAAGATGGTGCTGATATTACAACAGGTTATGCTTTGATTAACGGAGCACGCTCAGTATATATCAATATTGCAAAATCGGGTAATGCATCGACTTGGGATGTGGTGAGAAATTTAAAGAAAGCCATCCCAATGATTCAAAACAATTTACCGGATGATGTTACTATCTCTTATGAGTTTGACCAATCGGTATATGTGATCAATGCCGTAAAAAGTTTAATTCTCGAAGGCGTATTAGGTGCTTTATTAACCGGATTAATGGTATTGCTATTCTTACGTGATAAAAGAGCCGCTTTAATTGTTGTACTAACGATTCCAATTTCTATTATCTCAGGCGTATTATTCCTGAAATTATTTGGACAAAGTATCAATATTATGTCCTTATCAGGATTGGCATTAGCCATAGGAATCTTGGTTGACGAAAGTACGGTTACGATAGAAAACATTCACCAGCATCTTGCAATGGGCAAGACAAAAGCCAAAGCCATTTTAGATGCTTGTCGTGAAATTGCTTTTCCTAAATTATTGATTCTGCTTTGCATTTTGGCAGTATTTGCTCCAGCATTTATGATGACAGGAATTCCAGGTTCATTATTCATGCCATTGGCACTTGCTATTGGGTTCTCAATGATTTTATCATTCCTCCTATCACAAACCTTTGTTCCCGTAATGGCAAACTGGTTAATGAAGGCCAAAGAAGAAGATCACGAACACAAAGAAGATAAATTCGATAGATTTAAAAATCGTTTTGTAACGTTCTTACAATCTATAATGGAGAAACGTAAAACGATTTTAATTGCCAGTTTTGTTGTAGTTGCCTTAGGTATTTTTGTAATGTATAGTAATACAGGAAAAGATGTATTACCAACCGTAAATTCAAGTCAGTTTCAGGTACGTATAAAAGCGCCTGAAGGAACTCGAATCGAAAAAACAGAGCTAAAAATCAAACAGGTATTACGCGAATTAGAAACTGTAATTGGTAAAGACCATATCGCAATTTCTTCAGTATTTATCGGTCAGCACCCATCGTCATTTGCGGTAAGCCCAATTTACCTATACAATGCAGGACCACACGAAGCGTTGATGCAAATTGCATTAAAAGATTTTGACGGAAACACCAATGATTTAAAAGAAAAAATCCGTCATCATATGAAAACAAAAATGCCTGAATTGCATTTTTCTTTCGAACCGATAGAACTTACTGAAAAAATTCTTAGTCAAGGAACCAATACGCCTATTGAAGTTCGCTTTTCTGGAATGATGAAAAAAATGAACATCATGTATGCCAATAAATTATTGGCAAAACTAAAAGAAATTGACTATTTAAGAGACCAGCAAATTCCGCAATCGTTGAGCTACCCTGCTTTCGAAATTAATATCGACAGAT
Organism: Flavobacterium sp. EDS; assembly: GCF_020991525.1. Taxonomy (NCBI): domain Bacteria; kingdom Pseudomonadati; phylum Bacteroidota; class Flavobacteriia; order Flavobacteriales; family Flavobacteriaceae; genus Flavobacterium; species Flavobacterium sp. EDS. Next base: position 524,508 of record NZ_JAJMOZ010000001.1, on the reverse strand, counting down.
TAAGAGCCGCACAATTAGGAATCGATGCACAAGACATTGCCCGTTCATTAGTGCCAATTACAGCATCTTCACGCTATACAAGCAAAAATATGTGGGTAGGTGGAATGATGGGAATTGCTTACGATGTGCAAGTGCAAACACCTCAAAATATATTAACCAGCAAAGACGAATTGCTTAATGTACCGTTAGGAAAAAACTCTGATCGACCAGTTCTTGGCGATGTAGCTACCATAACTCCAACAAAAGTTTTGGGAGAAAGTTACAATCTAGGGACAATGGGTTACACACCTGTTACAGCAAATATTCATAATGCCGATTTAGGTCGTGCGCAAAAAGATGTACAAGCAGCGATTGCATCCTTGGGAGAATTACCAAAAGGAGTAAACATTCAAATCTCAGGAATGGTTCCTGTGCTAGATGAAACCATGAGCAGCTTAGCATTGGGATTATTAATTGCCATTATGGTTATCTTTTTGATGTTGGCTGCCAATTATCAGTCGTTCAAAGTTTCGTTTGTAATCCTAACAACCGTTCCATTTGTAATCTTAGGATCGTTGCTATTAATGAAAATTACGGGCTCAACCTTAAACCTACAATCATATATGGGAATCATTATGTCCGTAGGAGTTTCTATTGCCAATGCCGTATTATTAATAAGTAATGCCGAAACATTGCGCATGCAAAACGGAAATGCATTAAGCTCCGCAATTCAGGCAGCATCACTTCGTATTCGCCCTATTATCATGACTTCACTGGCAATGATTGCAGGAATGTTACCAATGGCTATTGGTCATGGCGAAGGTGGCGATCAGGTTGCACCGCTAGGGAGAGCCGTAATTGGCGGATTAATCGCGTCTTCTTTTAGTGTATTACTATTATTACCATTAGTATTCGTATGGATACAAGGCAAAGCATCGACACAATCCCCATCATTAGATCCTGAGGACGAAAACAGTACACATTATATAACAACAAACCCTTCGATGTAATTTATAAAATATTGTTTAACACGTAGAAACATAGATTTTTATGTATTAAAAGAATACAAAAAGAAACACATTTCTTTAACATAGCTATGTGTCTTTTAACTAAGTGGAACGACTTTTTTGAGAGTATAAAATCTATGTTTCTATGTGTTAAAATTAATTACACTCAACGGTTAACATTAAAAAAATAAAATACATATGAAACTAATCTATTATATCCTTATCGGAATTGTATTTGCATCCTGCAATTCAGAAACTAAAAAGGCCGAAAAAACAGACGCGATGCCAATGATGATGATGCCAAATTTTGAAACAATAGCCATCAAAAAAAGCAATCCACTAGTACCATTAAAACTAGCTGGAGAATTAGTCTCAGATCAGGAAACGGCTATTTATGCTAAAGTAAACAGTTATGTTAAGAAACTTCCTGTAGATATTGGTTCGGTAGTAACTAAAGGACAAGTTATTCTTGTACTCGAAGCACCAGAGATTCAGGCACAATTAGCATCTGCAAAATCAAAGTGGAAAGCACAGGAAGCAATATACATTGCGACAAAATCCAATTACGACCGAATGTTTAAAGCCAATGAAACCAAAGGCGCCATTGCCAAAGATGCTTTAGACCAGATTACAGCAAGAAAACTAGCCGACCAAGCACAATTAGAAGCAGCCAAATCAGCTTATCAGGAAATACAAATTATGAATGACTATTTGGTAATTCGAGCGCCGTTTAGCGGAATCATTGCAGAAAGAAACATCGATTTAGGTTCGTATGTTGGCCCAATAGGAAAAGGCTCCGACAAACCTTTATTGGTACTTCAGGATAACAAGAAATTAAGAGTTTCCCTTTCCGTTCCTGAAGCCAATACTGGGTATTTAAACTTAGGAGATTCGATACATTTCAAAGTAAATTCGATTCCTCAGAAAAAGTATATGGCAAAAATATCTCGAAAATCAGGAGTATTAGATTTCAAACTTCGTTCTGAACGCATCGAAGCCGATTTAATGAAAGTATATCCAGAGCTAAAACCATTAATGGTAGTTGAAGCAATGATTCCGTTGCAAGCAAAAGAAGCAACATTTTTCATTCCAAAAACAGCCTTAGTCGAAAGTAATATCGGTATGTATGTAATTCGCATCGAAAACAGTATGACAAAAAACATACCCGTTTCAAAAGGACGTCCGTTAATGGATAAAATAGAAGTATTTGGCGAATTAAATGAAGACGATAACATACTCCTAAAAGCAACTGAAGAAATAGTAGAAGGAACAAAAATTAAAAAATAAAACAATGAAAACATATAGCAAATACCTAATTATAGCCGCAATTGCAGCGGTATTAATTTCTTGCAAAGACAAAGAAGCCAAAGAACAAACTGTAGCCCAAACTCCGCAAGAGTTACCTGTACAACAAAATACTCCTAACATTGCAAAACATGTCCCTACTGATGAGGTATGCATGGTCAATGACAAACACATGGAAAAAAAGCAAATGGAAGTTCCCTTTGATGGAAAAATGTACTATGGCTGTTGCGCCATGTGTGTAGAGCGTATCCCAACCGACGAAAGCGTTCGTAAAGCAACAGACCCATTTACAGGAGAAAAAATAGATAAAGCCTCGGCATATATTGTCTCCTTAAACGAAGAAGGCAATGTCGCTTATTTTGCCTCTGAAGAAAACTTCCAGAAGTTTATGAAAGATAATCAACAGGCAACTAAATAACCTTGACGTTATAAATAAAACCTCAAATCAATTCAAAGCCAAAAGAGCTGTTCAACATAATTTGAACAGCTCTTTTAATCTACAATTTATTGTGGTATTTTATTTAAGCTTATTAAGCATTCTTCCACCAGTTGTAATAATTATGATCCTGATCTAATTCAAAACCACATTTAGGATATAAAATATTACCGATTTCGTTTGTCTTTTCTGTTTCTAATAACAAACCGCAAGCATCCGTTTCATCACAAAATTGTTTGCATCTATCAATTAAGTCCTTAGAAAAACCTCGGCCTCTAAAATCGGGAGCAACAAATAAATCACTTAATAGCCATTGTCGTTGTAATGCCTTATAGTGATATAATGAATATAATTGTGCAAATCCTACAAATTTACCATCGGCTTTAATTAAGAAAGTAGTTGTTTCATTGTTACTGATTCGTTCTTTAAGAAAAACTTTCCCTATCTCGACATTAGACGGCTGTCTATAAAAAACGCGGTAACTATTGAATAATTCAGCAAATTCATCCAAATGATCTAATGTAGCAATTTCAATGTGTTTCATAATTTAATATTTTTAATTAATGATTTATAAAAGAGCAAATGTCTTGCATTACAGGAGTGTTTAATTAATCCAGTTTTTACAAACAAATAGGTCCAGATAAAGTAAGTCACTATAAAATGGCTAAATTTGAATCCAAAGGATATTCTAATAAAATAAAAACACCAATGTTAAGACCCTGGAAAACAATTTTCAATATTTCGTTTAATTCCGATCAAACTTTGGTAGAACAAATAACCAACGTAATTCGAAAAGAAATTATTAAAGGAAGGCTTGAAAGAGGAGCACCATTACCGGGCACCAGAATTTTAGCTGATGATATTGGAGTAAACCGAAAAACTGTTGTTTTTGCTTACGAAGCCCTCATCGAGGAAGGATGGTTAGAGAGTAAATACAAATCTGGAACATTTGTATCCGAGAATTTACCATTAATAGAAAAACAGCAACCTGCAGTTCAAAAAAAAGCAGCCACTTTTGAACACATACATTACAATCCTTTTTATCTTACCGACCGTACACTTGAAGGAAGTCGCATTGTTTTTAATGAAGGTGCTCCAGATACCCGACTGGTCCCGCTTAAAGAATTATCGAGAGCATACAAACGTATCTTTCAACGCAAAGGAAAATGGGGATTACTTGGTTATAGCAGCGAAAAAGGAGATCATAAACTCCGAGAAATGCTCTCACTAATGCTTTCGAGAGATAGAGGCCTTAATGTAAACCCAGAAACGATATGTGTAACCAGAGGAAGTCAGATGGCGATATATCTTGTTGCCAAGGTTCTTATTAAATCTGGCGATACTGTGGTAGTCGAAAATCCCTCTTATTATGCCGTTCAAAAGATATTTCGAGAAACAGGAGCTATTTTAAAAACAGTCGAAATAGATAATGATGGAATTAATATTGAGGAACTTGAAGCATTATGCCTCAAGACAAGAATCAAAGCAGTATATGTCACTCCTCACCACCAATTCCCCACTACAATTACTATGAAAGCGGGACGAAGAATACAATTACTTGAACTATCTTTAAAATATCATTTTGCTATAATCGAAGATGATTATGACCACGAATATCATTTTGGTGCAGGAAACAAACTCGCATTAGCCAGTAGTGAGAAATCAGCTAATGTCATATATATTAGTTCGCTAAGTAAACTCATAGCACCTGCAATACGTGTGGGTTACGTTACAGGTCCTGCAACCTTTATGGAATCTCTAGTAAACCTGCGTGTGCAAATTGATCGTCAAGGAGATACTATTCTTGAACATGCTATAGCTGAATTAATGGAAGACGGAACCATAAAAAGACATGCTCGCAAAGTAGTAGCTACATACAAAGAAAGGCGTGATTTAATGGAATCTTGTTTACATGAAAATTTTGGAAATGCCATTAGTTTTAATAAACCAACAGGAGGACTCGCTTTTTGGGTAAAATTTAATGAGCCGATAGACCTCATCCAATATATTGCGCTACTTGAGCAAAAAGGAGTTCAAATTGTACCTCCAGGAAGTTTTTATATAAACAACCAATCTTCTAATTCCTTAAGACTTGGTTATGGTTCTCTAAACAAGGAGGAACTTACTGAAGGATTAAAAATTATGGGGGCTGTTTATAAAGAATTAAATTCTTAAGCATTTTTTTTATACAGTTTCTAACCATACGTTATGGTTATATCGCAACAATAAATTCTCAAGCCCTTATAAGAATAGTTGCTATTTATTAAATATCGAATCATTTATTTCAATTTAAGTAAAATTTAGTTCTTCCATGATTTGATAATTAATATGTTTCTGTTCTCTTTTTATGTACAAACTTCATTAATTTATAATGCAAGATTTATATTTAACATAATTTATCCTTCTAAAAACCAGCAATAAATCATTAAAAACCAAACAAATACATAGATTATTATTTATTCGTTATTATTTTAATCCTAAAACTCATTCATTTTTTCATATACGTCGTAAAAAAACTACATTAAAACACTATATTTATCTAATAAGCCAACGTGCATTTAAAGAAAACATCAATCTCAATAATATAAAATTTCGGCTAAGGAATATAACACTACATTAAATCCAAATACTCAAAATAAGAAAAATCTGAAGTGAATAGTATTGCTTTAGATTGGCTTATTTAAAGATGAAAATTTAAATGTATATTTGTCTCTCTGCTTATTTTTTTTACCACTCACAATATGAACGATTTAAACAAAACATACACCATTAATCTTAGTTTTGAAGAAATAAAGCTTCCTCCTTTTCAAGACATTCTTGTTCTTGCAAAAAATTCAATTCAAGGTAAAATTGGACTTTCAAAATCATTTGAATTATTAGTTCCGAATGGCTTTGAAACTATCGACGTTGGCAATAAAAATATAGAAACTGTTTTTGTCAATAAAAACATACTTACTAAGATTGACAAAAAAAAGGTAATCCAAATTTTAGAAAAAAATGTCTTCCCATATATATCAGAAGGCGAACTTATAAGTGTAGATTTCAAAATAAATATTTCTGTAAAAAATATAGTGCTTAAGGATTTTTAACTATGAGTATAACACCATTTGTAAATTACGATTATGTTACATTAGATGCCTATGCAGGTGTTGTAACAGCAAGACGTAGCGAGTATATAGAAAAAGGGATTGTTGTAATGGAAGAAAATGAAGCCATTGGTATTCTTACCTCTTCTGATTTAGCCAAAAAACAACACTTAATTATTATAGATTGCCTCACCGAAAAACCTGTTGTTTACAAAACGGATAAAATTACTGATGTTCTTAATATCATGGACAGTAGTGGACAAAATGTTTTAATGGTATATGACAAGGAGACTTTTGTAGGTACAATTTCTCAAAATGACATCATATATCATCTAAATTCTAGCCTTAGCATTCAAAAACAAACCATGCAATGGGCTGCTCATGATCTAAAGAATCCAATTGCTTCTATAAGAATGATAAGCGACATGCTTCAAAATAATCTTAAACTTATAGAAAACAAACAGCTGGTAGACTATTTAAATCAAAGTTGTGACTTTGCCTTTAAAATTATCGAAGATGTTCTAATAACTGAGCAAGTAACTGAAGAACCAACCTTTTATACACAAGAAAATTTTGATAGTCTAATTGAAGAATCCATTACTTATTTCTCTAAGGAACTGGAGCAAAAACAGATTACATTAGTAAAGAGCCTTAATTTCGGTAAAACGATTAAGATTGACCGTCCAAAATTCGAACGAGTAATTCATAACTTACTATCTAACAGTCTTAAATTTACATATGAAAATGGAGCTATTGACATCTCTACTTCTACCGAAAACAATAAACTAAAACTAGTTGTAAAAGACGATGGAATTGGTATTCCCAAAAATTTACAAGAATATATATATGATAAATTTACCCAAGCAAAACGTGTAGGAACAGCTGGTGAATACACAACTGGACTAGGTATGCATCTTACCAAACAAATTGTAGAACTACATGGTGGTACCATAAAAATGGAAAGCGATGGAAAATCAGGCACTTCCTTCTCTATCTTTTTGAATTTGACTTAGCCTCTTTTTTATGCTATTCTTTTTCAACCAGACTTAACTATTCTATTTGAGAGGATGAAAAAAAATGAAGTACAAGTTTATGAAGAAATAACAAGAACCAAGAATAAACAAATGTCACTCCTTAATTAAAGAGTGATTATCAATTACATTCCAAAAAAAAAGGTTCAACTTTAATTAAAAGTTAAACCTCTTTTTTATTATTTATTTGCATCTTTTTTGAGTAACCTATTTAGATGATAATTCTTTTTTTCCTTTTTCTACATAACTCATATCCCCAACAGATTCTACTGTAAATTTTCCATTTTTATAAATTACCTTACTCACAGAGGCATTTCCTAATTGTGCGGTAACTGGTATTTTAGAATCATAACCTGAGAGCATAACTTCTATTGCCAATCCGTGTGACGTAAGCAAGATATTTCCACCTCCTGTTGCGGCTTCTTTTTCAGCTATTTCCTGAAATGCTCTTTGTGTACGGTACCTCAAATCATCGAAATTTTCTGCCATTCCAAGATTATCCATTGCTTTTATAGCTGAAAATAAATCTCGCATCATTTTTTCTCCAGAATCTTTTAGCATGGCTTCTGTGGAAGGATAATGCATATATATAGAAGCTGCTGTAAGCATATTGTCATTTAAATCGCCCTCAAAACGACCAAAACATGCTTCTCGAAATCCTGCATTTGTGATAATATTCATGTTTTTATCTCCTTTTGTATCTAATACAATTCGAGCCGTTTGATGTGCTCTGCCTAAGTCACTAGAATAAGCTGCTTTAAAAGAAATGTCCTTTAGTCCTTTTCCCAAATATTCAGCTACTTCTATTCCTTGTGGAGTAAGTGGCGTATCTGCCCAACCTTGAGCTCTTTTTAGAGTATTCATCATAGTTTTTCCATGACGAGCGATATAAAAAGTAACAATATTATCTTCTGAAGCAGTTTTATTTTTATTTTTTTGTGCATTTACATTAAAAAAAGAAAGGAATAAAAAGAGAATTGTAACTGTTTTTATGGTTTTTGTTTTCATATATTAAGTTTTTAGGTCATGCCTTTTTTCATTTTATTTTGTTCGAAGCAACAAATTGCTTTCCTTTCTATTTACCTATGCTTTGTCTTCCTTTTTCAATATAGCTCGTATCTCCAAAAGATTCTACAGTAAACTTACCTTTGTCATAGATTACTTTACACACAGAAGCATTTGCCATATGGGAACGTGGTACTTCTTCTCCTGTTATATTAGACAACATAGTACCTATTGCCATTCCATGTCCTACCATAAATATGTTTCCACCACCACTAGTCGCTTCCTTTTCGGCAATAGACTTCAGTGCATTTTGAGTACGTGTTCTTACTTGGTCATAATCTTCTGCCATATTCAATTTATCGAGTATTTTCACTACCGAAAGCACTTCTTTCACTCCCTTTTTGCCTACATCAGCAAAAAGAGCTTCTGTAGTCGGAAAATGTAAATAGATTGCGGCATCACCCCACATTTTTGAATTTAAGTCACCTTCATAACTTCCAAAATTGGTTTCTCTCAATCCTTCATTCTCAATAATAGCTATTTTTTTATCTCCTTTCGCTTGTAATACAATATTGGTTGTTTGAGTCGCACGTCCTAAATCACTTGTATAAGCTGCTTTAAAGTCAATTCCTCTAAGCCCTTTGCCTAAAAATTCTGCTCCTTCAACTCCTTCTTGAGTTAATGGCGCATCAGACCAACCTTGTACTCTATCGAGTGTATTAAGCATCGTTTTTCCGTGACGAGCAATATAAAAGGTAACCTTTTGTGGACTTGTTTTAATTGCTTTTTTAGATTTTTGTGCCGTACTAATTGAAGTTGCTGTAAAAAAGACAACCAATAAGAAGATGATTTTATGCGTTTTCATAATGATAGATTTCGTTAATTAATTATAATTTTACTTTTATTCCAAATTCAACTGTAAAAGGTCGTATGTAAGTCCCAACTAATGGCCTACCATCAAAGGCTTGAGCCTCTTCTATAGTAGTTGTATTTGTTCCAGAAATAGATCCTTGTGCTCCTTTTTGATTTAAAAAGTTCACAACATTAAGATTCAAATCTATTTTTTTATTCAACTTACAAGCAACACCTCCAAAGGTTTCCCAGCGACTTGCAAAAAACAGCGTATTCGGATAGTTAGCCGCTTCTTTACTAAAATAACGTGTACTAACCCATAATCTCCAATTTTTATAAGAATAGCTTGGATCCAACTCAATAAGCACTTTTGATACACTACGAGCAGTTCCTCCACTAAAATCATAAATTTTATTTCCTTCAGCGGCAACTTCACTTAAGTCAACCACAAAATTTTTGTATTCTGGATTTTGAAGAGTCAGCAACGCATGAAATTTAAAACCTTTAAAGGGCTTTACTTCCATATCGGTTGTCCATCCTATTGTTTGAATATCGTAGGTAATAGTCTGTTTGTGCCCACCTTGAAAAGAAGAATTGTTTTTAAAATTGTTGCGTTGTATGTACGTAATTTTAGAAACTAAACTCACTAAAGGATGATTAAAATAAGTCCCCACAGAGGCTCCAGGAATCTGCGAAGGCGAAATATTAGGATCATCAGCACCCGAATAACTACTTAAATTTCCTGCTACTTCTGTATAAGAAATGTCTCCCAAGAAACCAACATTATCAAATGTTTTATGAAGGAAACTAGCCGTGAATGCTTTATTGAACCAATCTTTTTGTATTGCCTGTCTTTTAGACATATCCATTTGATTGTTTATAAATCCATCTTCTTTTGCAGCATCCCTGCTAGATTTAGGATACCACAAACCATCAATACGTTGCCATTCTAATCGAGCTCCAAAATTAAACTCTAACTTATCATTCACTGTCCATTTTTCAGTACCGTAAAGTGCTAATTTATTCTCGTTACCCGAATAATATTGTAATGCCGCATTATAACCTGAATTTCCATACTCATCAACTTTTGAATCATTTATCCAGTTTCCATTACTATCTTTTATCTGAGTAATTAATTTACCAGGATTATCTGCTACCTCCTGAACCATATTATAGCTAGCCTGATAAGAATTATCTATCTTATAATTAAATTCATTTAAACCAATTGACCAATGGTGTTTTTGTGTTTTTTTACTTAGATCAACTCTTCCCATAATAGTATTCTGAGAAATTTTTGGTGTATTAAGAGCTAATACTCCCTGTACATAATCCCCTTGATATACTTGATCCTGATCATCTACATACACATAGCGATTTTTTGAAGCATCAATTTTTCTTAAACTTGTAAAATAGGGATTATACAAACCCGATTTAGCATTTTGAAAACGAACAACGTAATCTAACTTCATACCATTAGTTAATGCATTGTTTCCCATGATATCTACAGCATTAGTCGTAGATCCCATATCTTTCATCTGATCAAGTGTTTCTCTTAGTCCCGTAATCGGATTAATGATTGTTGACTTTCCAGAACGTTCTAAATAGGAATCTCTACCAATTTTAAAATTCCCAAACTGACTTACTGTTCCATCCAAATTATAGGTATATGGACTTACTTTTGAACTAATTCCTTCTGAATTTGCAAACTTATATTGCACAGAAATCTCTCCTTTGCCTCCATTGTATTTTTTACTAATTACCCCTTTATAAATTTGAGTTTTATCAAAATAATTTGTGAAATCAGATTTAAAAGTACCGGGGTCAAAATTTAAAAACACACTTCCAGCATAATACCAATTGTTTTTTAAAGGGCCACTAAAACTCACATCTCCCCTTAAAAGCCCAAATCCATTAGAATTAAAAGCCAAATTCTGCTGATGCTTTTCTGTTCCTCTATTACTATAGGTACTTACTGAAACTCCCACATCACCTATAGAAATAGCAGTTTCACCAACTGTTTGCACCTGAAATTTACTAAAACCAGATCCTGCTCGCCAAGCGCTTGTAGGATTTTGACCTACCCAATTGTAAACAACAGGAAGTCCATTTTCTAATATTGTAGTACCACCAATACTAGCTGGTAAACCAATATTTACATTTCGGGGACCATTATCATTAGAAGCATTCAACATCACGTTTTGTGCTTCTTCCTTAACTAATTTTGTCTCTTTTTTGTCTTTTTCTATTCTTACAATACTATCTTTCTTTATCTGAGAATAGCTGGCGATAGAAAACACCATATTCATCACAATAATTCCATACATAATTTTACATCTCATATTTGCTTGGTTTTAGTTAATATTACTTCTAATCTTCTTTTTATAAAATTCCATTTTAACCTCATAACGATATCTAATAGAAGTAAATTAATTCAATCTTTCTATCGCTTCTTTATGAAGCAATAATAAATTAATATTTCAATATTGAAAAATAAATACTGTTAAAATTAAATAATTAGCAAGAAAAGAAGTTTAAAAAAAAGTATAGCGAAATAATTTTAGCAATAAGATGAGACTATCTCAAAATGATTTTATTGCAATTTATACATCCAAAAAATATTGGCATATGCTACAATTTCCCTGTAATATTTGAATTTTAAGAAAAATTGGAGACTCAAATATTTTAAGAAAAAAACATACTGATTGAGTATGTCATTTTTGGACTTATGACAATTAATCCATTTGTTTTTTGTAAGAATACAAAATTAAAAATTGTAGTTGTTTTCTTAAACAAACAGAAGCAAACCTATTTTATGACTCTTACAATCTCAGTCCTTTTTCTTATGATACCCTTACTATACCTATTCAATCAAAACAAACTGACTTACCAACTCTCATAAAAAGGGATGTTATTTTAAATTAACTATGTAAAATACAATGAAAAAGATAGCTAAAAAGTCCCTTTTTTTGTTTGCTCCAAAAGGCTATCTTTGCGCGAACTTTTTTAGGAACTGCTATTAAAATGTAGAGACTAATTGAGTTACTTATTTTTAAACAATAAAAAACTGATTTTCAGTTACAAATTTCCATGAATTACTTATCTGTAGAAAATATATCCAAGTCATTTGGTGAAAGAACCTTATTTGACAACATCTCTTTTGGAATCAATAAGGACCAAAAAATTGCTTTCATTGCCAAAAACGGCTCTGGAAAAACAACTATTATGAGTATTATCAATGGTTTAGAAGAACCAGATACAGGTCAGGTAGTTTTAAGAAAAGGAATCAGAATGGCTTTTCTTTCGCAAAACAATAACTTACAAGAGGAACTTACTATCGAAGAAAGCATATTTGCTTCTGATAATGAAACTCTAAAAGTTATTGAAGCTTACGAAAAAGCATTAGAAAATCCTGAAGATGAAGAAGCATATCAAAAAGCTTTTGACGGAATGGATCAACATAATGCTTGGGATTTCGAAACACAATACAAGCAAATTCTGTTTAAACTAAAACTAGAGAACTTTAAACTAAAAGTAAAAAGTCTTTCTGGAGGTCAGAAAAAACGTTTATCATTAGCCATTATTCTTATCAATCGTCCTGATTTATTAATTCTGGATGAGCCTACCAACCACTTGGATCTTGAAATGATTGAATGGTTAGAGAGTTATTTTGCAAAAGAAAACATCACGTTGTTTATGGTAACACACGACCGTTTCTTCTTGGAGCGTGTTTGTAATGAAATCATAGAATTAGACAACGGAAAATTATACCAATACAAAGGGAATTACTCTTATTACTTAGAGAAAAAAGAAGAGCGAATTGCCTCTGAAAACTCAAGTGTAGATAAAGCACAAAACCTATTCGTAAAAGAATTAGAATGGATGCGTCGCCAGCCAAAAGCGAGAACAACAAAATCTAAATCGCGTCAGGATGACTTTTATGTAATTAAAGAAAAAGCACAAAGCCGTCGTCGCGAAAATAAAGTCGAGCTTGAAATTAATATGGAACGTATGGGAAGCAAGATTATTGAGCTTCACAAAATTTCTAAAAAATTCAAAGATCACGTTATTTTAGACAATTTCAGTTTTGATTTTCAACGTGGAGAACGTATCGGAATTATTGGTAAAAACGGAACTGGAAAATCGACTTTCCTTAATTTATTAACGGGGACACTTCCGCTAGATTCAGGAAAAGTTGTTGTTGGAGAAACAATAAAAATAGGATATTATACTCAAAGCGGAATCAACCCAAAACCAGGACAACGTGTTATCGATGTTATCAAAGAATACGGAGAATATATTCCGTTGATGAAAGGAAAGATTATATCGGCTTCACAATTATTAGAACGTTTCCTTTTTGATGCTAAAAAACAATACGATTTTGTAGATAGATTAAGTGGTGGAGAATTAAAACGTTTGTATTTATGTACTGTCCTAATTCAGAATCCTAACTTCCTTATTCTAGATGAGCCTACAAACGATTTAGATATCGTAACATTAAACGTTTTGGAGAGTTTTCTTTTAGATTATCCAGGATGTTTATTAGTAGTTTCTCACGATAGATACTTTATGGATAAAATTGTAGATCACTTATTCATTTTTAGAGGACAAGGTGTTGTTGAGGATTTTCCTGGAAACTACTCCGATTTTAGAGCGTATGAAGATAGTGCTGATGTAGCCCAAAAAGAAGAAAACAAAGCCGAAAAGAAAGATTGGAAACAAAACAATCCAACTGGAAACCTAACTTTTAATGAGCAAAAAGAATATCAAAAACTAGAAAGAGAAATCAAAGATTTAGAGATAGATAAAACTAAAATTGAGCAATTATTCTCTGACGGAAAAGTAGCCGATGCCGACATTGAGAAAAAAGCTAATGAGTTACAAAATATCATTAATAAAATAGATCAAAAAGAAGAACGCTGGTTTGAGCTTTCTGCTAAGATTGAAGGATAGATTCAGTATCGGTTTTCAGTCCCAGTCTTAGTTTTCTGTTTCAGAAGTAGCTTTTAGTTACAGTTGAACAGTAAAAGCTCTTATTTTATATAAAAATAAAAGCCACAATAAAGTAAAATCTTATTGTGGCTTTTTTAATTTTCCCCAGTAATTATGATTTTCCTTTTATATTTAATTTTTAACCAAAACTTATTTAAATCAAAATAGCAGGTTTTGTCTTATTTTACTTTACTCGTAAAAATTAAATTAATGGGATTTAAAGAATTATTAGCGTATCAAAAATCATTTCAACTTCCAATGGAAATATTTGAACTATCAAAATCATTTTCTTCTGAAGAAAAATACTCTCTTAACGACCAAATACGTCGTTCATCCAGAAGCGCATCTGCTAATATTTCTGAATCATATCGGAAAAGAAGATAGGTGAATCATTTTATAAGTAAACTTACTGATAGCGATGCTGAAAACTCTGAAACAAATGTTTGGTTACAATTTTGTTTACAATACAACTACATAACCAAAGAAACTTTTGATAATTTAAATGACAGAAGCATTGAAATTGGAAAACTAATCAATTACATGATAAACAATCCTAATAAATTTAGTTGCGTGATTTAGTAATTAGTTACAATTTTCAGCTTACACAAGATAGCCAAATATCAAGTTGCTACATAAATAATAGCAATGCGTACCGAGGCCGTAAACTGGGACTGAAAACTGAGACTAAAATTATACTATATTTACGCCTTTAAAAAATTACTTTACATGAAACACTTTATACCTGCACTATTAGCCTTAACACTTTTTATTTCTTGTGCTAAAAACAAAAAAGCCGAAAGCACTGACGCTCCTGTTGACAATATTGCTAAAAACGAACAACAAATCAAAGATTATGTAGCCAAAAATAAATTAGATGCTCATAGAACTGAATCTGGTTTATATTATGTAATTAACGAACCTGGAACTGGAGTGCAGCCAACACCAACCTCTAATGTTACAGTAGCTTACAAAGGCTCATTTATCGATGGAAAAGTATTTGACGAAAGTAGTGCTGGAATTTCTTTTGGTTTAAACCAAGTTATAAAAGGATGGACAGAAGGTATTCCTTATTTTAAAACTGGAGGTAGCGGTACACTTATCGTTCCTGCACATTTAGGATATGGAGACAATGATTATAGCTCTATTCCCGGAGGATCAGTGCTTATTTTTGACATTAAATTAATTTCTATAAACTAAACTACTACCTCACTGTTTATTTATTAAACCTTGAAAAGAATACTAAAAGCCTAGCTTTAATTAAATAACAAAGCCACAACAAAAATCTAATTCTGTTGTGGTTTTATTTTATAAAATAACTATTGTAAAAAACACAAAATGAGCTTTGAAATACAACCTTACAATGATAAATTTAAAGAACAGTTGATTCTTGTTTGGGAAAATTCTGTTCGTGCCACACATGATTTCCTTGTTCCATCTGACATTGATTATTATAAAAAAATCGTATCGTCTATCGATTTTAACTCTTTTCCCGTTTTTTGCCTGACAGAAGCTGATACGGTTCTTGGTTTTATTGGTATTGCAGAGAATAAAATTGAGATGTTATTTTTAGCTCCAGAATATATAGGAAAAGGACTTGGCAAGACATTGATGAATTTTGCCATCAATGAACTTGGCGTTAACAAAGTTGATGTAAACGAACAAAATCATAATGCAGTTAATTTTTACTCCAAATTTGGTTTTCTACCATACGACAGAACCGATAAAGATGATGAAGGAAAAGAGTATCCTATTTTAAAAATGAAACTGGATATCAAGAAATAACTAATTGTAATTTAGACAGCATCATTTACTCAAGCAAAAAAAGCCACAACAAAATTTAATTCTGTTGTGGCTTTTTTTATGAGATAAAAAACTGAGACTGTGTCAGAGATTCAAAACTAATTCTACCAAGGAATCGGGTTATAATCTTTTAAGAATTTACCACACCAATGCTTTCCTGTATTAATTCCGTCGAATAGAGGATCCATTACACGCGCAGCTCCATCTACAATATCTAATGGCGGCTGAAAATCTTCAAGCTCTTGTTTCTTTTTGGCTAATTCAGCAGGATCTTCATCGGTTACCCAACCTGTATCAACAGCATTCATGAAAATTCCATGTTTTGCTAACGTTCCCGATGAAGTATGCGTTAACATATTCAAGGCAGCTTTTGCCATATTGGTATGTGGGTGACGATCTTCTTTAAAAAAGCGATGAAACTTTCCTTCCATAGCCGAAACATTTATAATATGTTTTTTCCCTGTATTATCTTTCTTCATTACTTCCGAAAGACGATTACATAAAACAAAAGGCGCAACCGAATTTACTAATTGAACTTCAATCATCTCAGTCGTTTCTATTTGTCCCAATCTTAGGCGCCAACTATTGGTTTTACGTAAATCAACCTGTTGTAAATCAGCATCAAGCTCTCCTTCTGGAAAAACCTCATTTGCAACAAGCGCATTATCAAAAGAATACGGAATTTGAGATAATTTAGCCGAAGCACGTAATCCAATTCCAGGCTCAGGACCGTGCCATGTTACTGGCATATTTTGATTAGAAGAAGCTCCCGAAGTCAATACTTTTAGCTCATCCAAACAATTAGTATGATCTAGTAATAATTCTTGTGCTTGTTTTGGTAAAGAAGATATTGCAAGCTCTTCATTTTCCATCAAATGGGTATAAAATCCTGCTGGACGTCTCACCGTTTGCGCTGCATTATTAATTAAAATATCCAATCGCTCATACTTTTGCTCTATAAAATTGCAAAAAATCTCCACACTAGGAATATGTCGTAAATCTAATCCGTGAATTTTTAAGCGATGCCCCCATTCCATAAAATCTTCTTCTTTAGAAAATCGCAATGCAGAATCAACAGGGAAACGAGTTGTTGCAATAACAGTTGCTCCACCACGCAAAAGCATCAAAGTAATATGATACCCTATCTTTAAACGAGAACCAGTTATAACAGCAACTTGCCCTTTTACATCAGCTGTTTGAAAACGTTTGGCATAATTAAAATCCCCACAGTCAGTACACATTGTATCATAAAAGTGATGCATCTTAGTAAAACCCGTTTTACATACGTAACAATTCCTAGGCGTTTCTAATTCCAATTGTTCTTTGTGAGCAAGATCGTTATAAGCCAATAACTTTGGTGCAACAAATATACTTGCTTCACGCGCATGACGAATTCCGGTTTCTTTACGAGCCGTTTTGTCCTTCTTTTCCTTTTTACGCTTAACAGCTTCCTTACCATCCTTAATTCTTCGAGAAAACTCATCTCTATCTGGTCTGGAAAACATACCCGCTTCTTTAAGCAGAGCAATTCTTTGTTCTCTGGGAATATCAAATATTTGATCTGTATCGGTATTTAATTGTGCCAAAACAGCAATACATCGGTCTATTTCTTCCGAAGTTATCGTATTCTTAATTTCTATTTCTTCCTTCGTCATCATAAAAAATGCATATTATTAGCTCAATTTTAAAAGCCCGCAAATATAGCTTTTTTTAGAGTCTGAAAGTCGAAAGTAGTAAAGTCATAAAGCATAAGAGATTAAAGATTTCTGATTTGATATGGGCAAATAATTCAGATTGTCTATTTTTTGAGATTTCACTCATCTGAAATCAAAAATCAGCTATCATTCTATCCACTTCTTCTTAATTAAGAGTCCTTCGACTTTCAAACTTTACGACTTTCGACTATTCTTAGTATCTTCGCGCCTACTTTGTAAAAGTCATTATGTTATTTCAAATAAAATCATATCTAAAATTCCTTTGGAAATCCAAAAACGAACACGCGGTACACTCCCCTTTTGTGTTTAACTTACTAACGAAATGTTTTTATGATAAGAAAGCAAAATCAGAATATGCCATTTTAAATACTTATCGAAAATCATTTTTACAAAATAAAAACACAATCGAAGTAACTGATTTTGGTGCAGGATCAAAAATCTTTGAAAATAATACGAGACAGATCTCTAAAATTGCAAAAACAGCTGGAATTTCACCTAAAAGAACTAAATTACTATTCCGAATTACAGCTTACTTTAAACCTAATTCTATTCTCGAAATCGGAACATCATTAGGATTAGCCACTTCTGCCCTAGCCTTAGGAAACCCAAAAGCTACAGTTACAACACTTGAAGGTTGCCCTGAAACGGCAAGACTAGCTCAATTACAATTACAAAAATTTAATTGTACTAATGTAGAATCGGTTGTTACAGAATTTGAAAGTTACTTTAGAAGTCTTCAATTGAAATTGAAAACTGAAACTAAAAACTATGACCTCATCTATTTTGATGGAAATCATTCTAAAAAAGCAACTTTAGATTATTTTGATCTTTTGCTACCCACAGTTTCTAATGATACCGTTTGGATTTTCGATGACATTCATTGGTCTCCAGAAATGGAAGAAGCCTGGGAAATAATAAAAAACCATCCCAAAGTAAAAGTTACCATCGATACATACCAATGGGGATTAGTCTTTTTTAGGTACGAACAAGAAAAAGAACATTTTATAATTAGAGCTTCTTAATTACACAAGAAATACTATTTTTTCTACATTTATAATTAATTTTATAATTATGGAAGCAATAAAAATCGATACGCCATTACACTATTCAATAGCTGTAAAAGAGTTCATTTCAGATACTCCAAATGCAAATTGCATAATTATTGCCTCTGCCACAGGAGTTAAGCAAAATTACTATTCCAATTTTGCTAAGTTTCTTTCCAATAATCATTATTCTGTCTACACATTTGATTACGGTGGAATTGGCCAATCTAAACCCACACCACTTTCTAAATTTTCTACAACAGCTTCAAATTGGGCACAAAACGATTTTGAAAGTGTAGTTCAATACGTTAAAAACAAAAATCCAAAGAGCAAATTATTTATTATAACTCATAGTATTGGCGGTCAACTTATAGGTTTAGTCCCTTCTAATAATTTATTCGATGGTGTTATCATGGTAGCATCACAATCAGGAAGTTGGATACATTGGAAAGGTTTTGACAGAATTAAAATGCAACTTTTATGGTACTTAGGAATTCCTATTATAACTAATTTATTTAATTATTTTCCTTCCAAAAGAGTTAGTGGCATGGAAGACTTACCAAAAGGAATGGTTTTAGAATGGGCCAAATGGTGTAGGAACCCAAACTATCAATTTGACTATATTAAAGATGCTCATGAAAACTATAACAGAATAAATTGTAATATACTATCATACAGTATTGAAAATGATTTTTATGCTCCAGTTGCTGCAATCGATTGGATCATCGCACAATTTAAAAATGCTAAAACAACAAGAATACATCTAACAGCAAAAGAATTCAGTGTCAAAAACATTGGTCATTTTGGTGTTTTTAAGACTAATTTTAAAGAGACCATCTGGCAACTTTTTTTACAAGATTTAAAAAAATTTGAAATCTCATGATGATTGAAAATCAAATTAGATAAACAAAAAAATGACAGCCATTCCTGACTGTCATTTTTGCTCAAAATTCAAATTTAACCTAATCCTAATATAAATACTTAATTAACCTACTCTTTTGCTTTAGCAGTTTCTTCTGATTTTGCTCCCATTCTATTTAATGTATACATTGGTGCAAATTTCAATTTCAACCCAGCAATTTTTCTATTATCTTCAGATGAAAGTCCTTCTTTTTCAACTGTGTTTTTACGACTATCAAGAGCTTCGTACATCATTTTAATCTTATCCCAGTCTTCTCGAGAATAACTGTCTTTATTATTTTCAACTGTGTGTACAAATTGTTGGTAAACACTATGAATGTTTTTGGCATTTACCCAATCAAAATTCATATCCTCTCCTATTTTTCCTTCTCCAAATAAAGCATCTCGCATTTTTTGCATTTTACTTGGTGCATTAAGAGCGGCCATTTCGGCTTTAAAAGCTTCATATTTAGCCTTACTTGATTCTAATCTTTCTTGAGCTTTTGCATTCTCTTTGATATCAGCCAAAGCCATTTCAGCTTTTTCTACACGTGTTGCATACCCACTTTCAATTGCTTTCCAATTGGTCTTAGCGTTTTCTGCAGTTACATTTTTTATTGAATCTACATATACTACATATGAATCAATAGTTTTTTCAGCTTGCGCTGCTTTTTCATCTTTACACGAGACAAATCCCATGGCAACAAATGCTAGTCCGAATAATAATTGTGTATTTTTCATAATTCTGATTTGTTAATGTTATTCATCAAATATAATGTTATTTTTAAATAAAATTAAATATTTATCAAAATATTATGATTTTACTTAAATAAAAATTACAAAAATTAATCAAATATGATAATTATGTAAAATTTTTAAATAATTATATAAAGTGTTTTTATCTGTTTTGTAGCTTACACCTAAAAAACATCCTTATCTCCTCGCAAACAACAATTGACTGTAACAAAAATGTATTTTAAACTACTTATGATTAATTCAAAAGTGTTTTGTACTTTTAAAATCTAAAAATTGTAAATCAACAATCATAAACTCCAATGGCAAATCCATTAATTAAAATAACCAATATTAAACGAAATTTTGTACTTGGAAACGAAATTGTTTATGTCTTAAAAGGAATTGATTTAGAAATAAATAAAGGAGAATATGTTGCCTTAATGGGACCATCGGGTTCAGGAAAATCAACATTAATGAACTTATTAGGATGCTTAGACACTCCAACTTCTGGAACTTATATCTTAAACGGAAAAGATGTTAGCCAGATGAAAGATGATGAATTGGCAGAAATTAGAAATAAAGAAATTGGCTTTGTTTTCCAGACATTTAATCTTTTACCAAGGACTACTGCATTAGATAATGTAGCTCTACCAATGATTTATGCCGGATACTCTAAATCGGAACGAATTGTACGTGCTACCGAAGTATTAAAACAAGTAAATCTTGAAGACAGAATGGATCACCAACCTAATCAACTTTCAGGAGGACAACGCCAACGTGTCGCTATTGCAAGAGCATTAGTTAACAAACCATCGATTATTCTCGCCGATGAACCAACTGGAAATTTAGATAGTAAAACCTCTGTAGAGATTATGAAACTATTTGGTGATATTCATGCCAACGGCAATACCGTGATTCTAGTAACACACGAAGAAGATATTGCCGCCTATGCGCACCGCGTCATTCGTTTGCGTGATGGACTTATCGAAAGCGATACAAAGACCATAAAATAGGTTAGGATATAAATTAAAAAATCAGCCCTTTAAAAAATGAAAGTATATACAAAAACTGGAGACAAAGGAACTACTGCTCTTTTTGGCGGTACCCGCGTTCCTAAAGACCATATCCGTATTGATAGTTACGGGACCGTTGATGAGCTAAACTCACATATAGGTCTTATACGAGATCAGGAAATGAATGCACATTATAAAGCTATTTTGATCGAAATTCAAGACCGATTATTTACCGTAGGAGCAATTCTAGCTACTCCTGTAGAAAAAGAAGTCTTAAAGAACGGTGAATTACGTCTTAAAAATCTAGGTATTGTAGCAACTGACATCGAATTACTTGAAAATGAAATCGATGCCATGGAAGAAGCACTTCCACAAATGACGCACTTTGTATTACCTGGAGGGCATCAAACCGTGTCATATTGTCACATCGCGCGTTGCGTTTGTCGTCGTGCTGAGCGACTGGCAGTCCATTTGAGTCATAATGAGGCTGTTCCAGAAATAGCTATTCAGTACTTAAACCGACTTTCTGACTACCTTTTTGTCTTGGCACGAAAGTTGTCTTCTGACTTAAAAGCGGAGGAAGTTAAATGGATTCCGAGAAAGTAATCTGCTACAGTTTTTAGTATTTGCAATGTAAACTGTAACAGAAAATTGAATACTAAAAGGAACGTTCTTAAATTTTATTAAAATAAATCATTTTTTACTTGTCTTTCTCAGTAAAAAAATTATTTTTGCACAAACTAAATTGACAAAAGATGTATTGGACATTAGAATTAGCATCATATTTAAGTGATGCGCCGTGGCCTGCTAACAAAGACGAACTTATAGACTACGCTATTAGAGCAGGAGCTCCATTAGAAGTAGTAGAAAACCTACAGTCAATTGAGGACGAAGGTGAGATATATGAATCAATGGAAGAAATATGGCCGGATTATCCAACAGACGAAGATTATCTTTGGAATGAGGATGAATATTAAAAAGTAACCCCAAAGAAAAAGTCTCAAAAAAGAGGCTTTTTTTTTGTTTAAATTTACACATTTAGATAAATTATAGAAATACCAACAGATCATGAGTTTCATTAACAGTATTATTAAAGTCTTTGTAGGTGATAAATCACAAAAAGATGTCAAAGCTTTACAACCTTATTTAAACAAAATTAAAACTTTCGAAACTAGCTTAATGGCTTTGTCGCATGACGAACTTAGGGCTAGGACAGCATTTTTTAAACAAAAGATAAAGGACGCAAGAGCCGAAAAAGATGCGAAAATTGCTTCTCTTAAAGCAGAAGTAGAAAGCATTGAAGATATCGACAAAAGAGAAGACATTTACGAAGCTATAGATACTTTAGAAAAAGAAGCTTACGAAATTTCGGAAAAAACATTAATGGAAATTCTTCCAGAGGCATTTTCAGTAGTAAAAGAAACAGCTCGCCGTTTTAAAGATAACTCACAAATTGAAGTTACTGCTACAGCAAAAGACCGCGAACTTTCGGCTACAAAAACATATATTACAATAGATGGAGAAAAATCTATCTGGGCTAATAAATGGAATGCTGCTGGTAAAGAAATTACATGGGACATGGTTCACTACGATGTTCAGTTAATTGGTGGTATGGTATTACACGAAGGAAAAGTTGCAGAGATGCAAACTGGTGAGGGTAAAACCTTGGTAGCAACTTTACCTCTTTATCTAAATGCCTTAACAGGAAACGGTGTGCACTTAGTAACTGTGAATGATTACTTAGCAAAACGTGATAGCACATGGAAAGCACCTTTATTTGAATTTCATGGTTTAACTGTTGATTGTATTGATAATCACCAACCAAGTTCAGAAGGAAGAAAGAAAGCATATGATGCAGATATTACTTACGGAACAAATAACGAATTCGGTTTTGACTACCTAAGAGATAATATGGCGCATTCGCCAAATGACTTGGTACAAAGAAAACACAATTATGCAATCGTCGATGAGGTCGATTCAGTATTAATTGATGATGCAAGAACACCACTTATCATTTCTGGTCCAGTTCCTCAAGGAGACCGTCATGAATTTAATGAATTGAAACCAAAAATTGAAAACTTAGTAAGTTTACAACGCCAATTGGCAAATGGTTTCTTAGCAGAAGCTAAAAAATTAATAAAAGAAGGAAACACTAAAGATGGTGGATTCTTATTATTAAGAGCTTACAGAAGTTTACCTAGAAACAAAGCTTTAATTAAATTTTTGAGTGAAGAAGGAATCAAACAATTACTTCAAAAAACCGAAAATCAATACATGCAAGACAACAATCGTGAGATGCATAAAATTGATGAGGCTTTATACTTTGTAATTGAAGAAAAAAATAATCAAGTAGAACTAACTGATAATGGAATCAAATTCCTTTCAGGAGATACAGATGCAGACTTTTTCGTATTACCAGACATCGGAACGGAAATTGCTGCTATCGAAAAACAAAAATTAGATAAAGACGCTGAAGCTGAAGCCAAAGAAAGGTTATTTCAAGATTTTGGTATAAAAAGCGAACGTATTCATACTTTAACACAGCTGTTAAAAGCGTATGCTCTTTTTGAAAAAGATGTAGAATACGTTATCATGGACAACAAGATTATGATTGTTGATGAGCAAACAGGTCGTATCATGGATGGTCGTCGTTACTCAGACGGATTACACCAGGCGATTGAGGCTAAAGAAAATGTAAAAATTGAAGCCGCTACACAAACTTTTGCAACTGTTACATTACAAA
This sequence comes from Flavobacterium sp. EDS, assembly GCF_020991525.1. Classification (NCBI taxonomy): domain Bacteria; kingdom Pseudomonadati; phylum Bacteroidota; class Flavobacteriia; order Flavobacteriales; family Flavobacteriaceae; genus Flavobacterium; species Flavobacterium sp. EDS. The sequence continues at coordinate 500,869 of NZ_JAJMOZ010000001.1, read as the reverse complement.
ACTATTTCAGAATGTACAGCAAATTAGCTGGTATGACTGGTACTGCAGTAACAGAAGCTGGAGAATTATGGCAAATATATAAATTAGACGTAGTTGAGATTCCTACAAATCGCCCTATGGCTAGAATAGACAAGGAAGATTATATCTACAAAACTACACGTGAAAAATTCAATGCTGTAATCGAAGATGTAACTGAACTATCTAGCGCAGGAAGACCAGTATTAATTGGAACAACATCAGTAGAAATCTCTGAGTTATTAAGCCGTATGCTTAAAATGAGAGGTGTTGCACACAACGTATTGAATGCCAAAATGCACAAGCAAGAGGCACAAATTGTAGAAGAAGCAGGAAAACCAGGAGTAGTAACCATTGCAACCAATATGGCTGGTCGTGGTACCGATATTAAATTGTCTCCAGAAGTAAAAGCTGCAGGAGGTTTAGCAATTATTGGTACAGAGCGTCATGATTCGCGTCGTGTTGACAGACAGTTACGTGGTCGTGCTGGTCGTCAAGGTGACCCAGGAAGCTCTCAATTCTACGTTTCTCTAGAAGATAACTTAATGCGTTTATTTGGTTCTGAAAGAGTTGCCAAAGTAATGGATAGAATGGGATTACAAGAAGGAGAAGTAATTCAACATTCTATGATGACAAAATCTATTGAGCGTGCTCAAAAGAAAGTAGAAGAAAATAACTTTGGAGTTCGTAAGCGTTTATTAGAATATGATGACGTTATGAATTCACAACGTGAAGTAGTTTACAAACGTCGTCGTCATGCCTTGTTTGGAGAGCGTTTAAAACTTGATATCGCAAACATGCTTTACGATACATGCGAACTTATCGTAAACCAAAACAAAGCAACAAATGATTTTAAAAATTTCGAGTTTGAATTAATTCGTTATTTCTCTATAACATCTCCAATATCTGAAGCTGATTTTATCAAATTACCAGAAAATGAGATTACAGGAAAATTATACAAAGAAACTTTAGCCTATTATACTGAAAAAACAGAACGTAGTGCAAGAGAAGCTTTCCCTATCATTAAAGGTATTTACGAAGAGAAAAACAATCAATTTGAGCGTATTGTAGTTCCGTTTACAGATGGTATCAAAACATTAAATGTTGTTACTGATCTTAAAAAAGCATACGAAACTGAAGGTGCACAATTAGTTGCTGATTTCGAAAAAAACATCACTCTATCTATTGTTGATGAAGCTTGGAAAAAACATTTACGTAAAATGGACGAATTGAAACAATCAGTTCAATTAGCCGTTCACGAACAAAAAGATCCATTACTTATTTATAAATTAGAAGCTTTTAACTTATTCCGTTCAATGTTGGATAACGTAAATAGAGAAGTAATTTCATTCTTATTCAAAGGTGATTTACCTGCTCAAAACGCTCCAGAAATTCAGGAAGCAAGAGAAGTCCGTCAGAAAGAAAATTATAAATTAAGTAAAGACGAAATCGAAAATAGCGAAGATATCAACCGCGAAGCTGGAGAAACTCAGCAACGTCAAGTAACTGAAACTATTACTAGAGATATGCCTAAAATTAATCGTAATGATAATGTAACAGTACAACAAGTTGCTACTGGAGCAATCGAAACGATGAAATTTAAAAAAGCAGAAAGTTTATTAGCTTCTGGCGAATGGGTTATCGTTAAATAATATCTTCAATATCTATATTCAGTCTCTATCACCTTTGAGACTGAATATAGATATTAGAAACTCAAAAAAAATCCCCAATTACATTGTAATTGGGGATTTTTTTATTTTGGATTCTCTTCAAAATAGCGAGCTTCAATTCGTTTGATATCTTTAATTGAGCTTTTGGCCCAAGCCAAACGTTTTTCTAAAATTTCATCATCAGATAAATGCCAGTCAATCTCTGTATTTCGCAATCTGCTTGTTAGATTCTGAATAATTATCGCAGCCGAAACCGAGATATTCAAACTTTCTGTAAATCCTACCATCGGAATTTTAAGAAATCCATCTGCCTTTTGTAAAATCTCTTCTGATAAACCATCTCTTTCGGTACCAAAAAATAAAGCACTGGGCTTAGTTATATCAAAATCCTCCAGCAAACAGTCATTCTCATGAGGTGTTGTAGCAATAATTTGATATCCTTTATTCTTCAATGTATCTACACAATTACTAATGTTATCAAACGCGTTGATATCAACCCATTTCTGAGCCCCCATAGCAATTTCTTTATCAATCCTTTTACCATAACGTTGCTCTATAACATTGAGTTCCTGAATTCCAAAAACTTCACAACTGCGCATAACAGCACTAGTATTATGCATCTGGAAAATATCTTCGACAACAATAGTAAAGTGTTTAGTGCGGTTTTCGAGAACCTTTAAAAATTTGTTCTTTCGGTTTTCGGTAAGTATGTTTTCAAGGAAAGCGAGGTAATCTAAATCAATCATTTCAATAATATTTGTGGCAAAAATACTAAAAACCCACACAATTAAGACTATAAAAACAATTTCCTAAGTTATATTGGCAACCAAAGATTTAGCTATGCTACTATTTAATTTTTCATAAAGACTACTCCCCTTAGTCAAATCTATTACCAAAACATCATCTGTAAAAGAATCTCCCTTAAAAGTAACATCTCCTTTTTTAGAATGTCTTGTTAAGCGTTCACACATTTGATCTACTTCTTCTACAAAATAATCGGCATCGATAAAAGATAAAAATCGTTCCAAAATAGATTTCATCCCCTCTTCATAGTTATACATTACAACATTTTTGTCTGTCCCGTAAAAATCAAGATAAGATTGAAAATACTTTTCTAAAACTACAGCTCCGTATTGCTGAAAACTAATTGTTTGAATTTCCTCATCACTAATTCCGAAAACAGTAGCAGGCAACAAATTGGGAACCATATGCATTCCTTTTAATTTTGCATGAGATTTCAATACTTCACTTGGGTTTCTATAAAGCAGTGCAAAAGGCAATTCAGGAAAAATCGCTCTCAATTCATCAATTTGAAATGTATGCCAAGAATCCAATTTTACAATTAAATTCTTTTCTTCAACAAATCTCTTCTGTCCCAATAATGCTATTACTGATTTAATAAGAATCCTTTTTTTATCCAGATCAAAAAGATCACTTCTTATAATTTGATCGATAATTGGAGCTTCAGAAACCACGATATTTTGAGGAGAAACAGCCAAAGACTGACACATCATTGTAGAACCACAACGAGACACATGAAACAATAATGACTTTAACTCTACAGAAACCAATTCTGTAGACCAGTCAATAAGATTTTCTACGCTACTCACTACTTTGTATCTTGTTGAATTATTATAATGAACTTTACATTTCATAAGAGTTTCATCAAAAAAAGGATCTACATACCTTTTATCTCCTAGATAAATCCATTCAAAATAGATGTTACCATCTGTTTCGACTAACTTATTCGGAATCCAATTTAAAAGAGGATGATCTGAGTTTTCCATTTTTATAAATATATTTTCTTATAAATTTATTATTAAGTTTCTATCGTATTGCAACGTAAACATATATATTTCACAAAAACAATCAACATAAATGACTGTTAGAAATAAACAATACTTTAAATAGTGGTATTAGGTATATTTTCTATTATAAAACAATAAAGTTTATCAGTTGAAACCGACACCGATTCTGAGTCAGTTTTTAGCATTAAATCAGCATGTAAGGGAACTTCATAAACATCACTTATTCCCGTAAAATTTCTAATTTTATTACTATCACTATCTGGCAATAAGGCTTTTTTATACAAACCTTTAGGATCTCTTTTAATTAAGTTATCAATAGAACTATCCAAAAATACGGTTTTAACAAACTCATGTTGTCCTATCTCATTTCGTAAATCTTCGTAAGGATTAATTACTGACATTAATACAATAACTTTTGATTTAATAAAATCCTGACCAACATTAAAAAGGCGTCTCACATTTTCGCATCTGTCATTTTTTGAAAATCCTAAATCTTTGCAAAGTGTTTTTCTATATATATCACCGTCGATTATTTCAACTTTATATCCTTTTTCTAATAATAAACTCCCCACATTTTCTGCCAATGTAGTTTTTCCAGAACCCGATAAACCTGTAAATTGTATTAATATCATTTAAAAATCTTCAATAAGTATGTGTTTGTTAGCAAATCCAAAACAATATAGATCAATCTTTTGAAATTAACTTATAGTAAAAATACTAAAAAAACATATACTTTGATAAATTCATTCTTTACAAAATAGATAGTCTGTTTTGCTTATAAATTGACTAATTTTATTTTTTTTAGAATAAGATAGAAATGAAAAAGAAACTAGTCGTTTTAACTGGAGCTGGAATTAGCGCCGAAAGTGGTATAAAAACCTTTCGTGATAGTGATGGTCTATGGGAAGGTCATGATGTAATGGATGTAGCAACACCTGACGGTTGGTACAAAAATCCTGAATTGGTTCTTGATTTTTACAATCAAAGACGCAAACAACTCAAAGAAGTAACGCCTAATTTAGGGCATATTATTTTAGCCGAATTGGAAAAGGATTTTGATGTACATATCATAACTCAAAATGTCGATGATTTACATGAACGTGCTGGAAGCACCAAAGTTCTGCATTTGCATGGTGAATTACTAAAAGTACGAAGTTCCCAAGATTTAAATTATATTTTAGATTGGCATGATGATTTATTAATGAACCATTTAGACAAAAAAGGAAATCAACTTCGCCCACATATCGTTTGGTTTGGCGAAGAAGTTCCAGCCTTAGAAGAAGCAATAGAAATTGCGGAACAAGCAGATTATTTTGCTGTAATAGGAACTTCACTGCAAGTATACCCTGCTGCTGGATTAATCTCATATACTCCTGCTAACGCACCTCTTTTTTACATTGATCCAAAGCCCATTAAAATTCCAAACTTGAGAAACAAAATTGAAGTTATTCCAGAAATAGCCTCAAAAGGAATGGAAATCTTAAAAACAAAATTAGCTGAAATAACAAATTAGAAAACTATAAACGTGATACTAAAAGAATTACTCGACTTATTATCATATTGTAACATATATACTGTTATAACAATTTTTCTTATCGAGAATTTAGCACTTATGTTTTTAGCAATTGGTATTGGTAAAATAATTGATCCTGAGGTTACAAAAATAAAAAAATCAGATATAAAATGGGTTGTTAGCACCTTACTATGTAACACGCTAGTAACTTTAATAGGCTATAAACTATATCAATCTCAAATTATTAAAATAGACTTTTCTACTTCATTTTTTACAATAGTATTAGACACTCTTTTATTAATTTTCTTGATGGATTTTTTTATGTTTTGCTTTCATTATTTGGCTCATAAGTTAGCGTGGTTTCACCCCATTCATCAATTACATCACACCCATATCGACACAAATGTATATAGCTTATTTGTTCTTAATCCAATCGAGACTCTAGGTTTTGGCGCTATATGGCTTATTCTAATTTCTATATTAGAATTCAATTGTTTCAGTATAATACTATATTTAATCCTCAATTTATCTTACGGGATATTAGGACATTTAAACAAAGACATTTTTCCTGAATTCTGGAAAGAAAATAGTGTTACTAAATGGATTTCGACCACGCAATTCCATTCAAACCATCATAAAAATGAATCTCACAATTTTGGCTTTTATTTTACTATTTGGGATAAAATTTTTAAGACAATCATTTAAAATTACAATGTTTAACTATAATAACTTGCAAGTAACTTTCAGAAGTTTTAACAATAACTTACATTTGCATCTTTCAAAATTAACAACACAACAATGACTACTTTAAACGAATTAAATGCCATATCGCCAATTGACGGAAGATATAGAAACAAAACCCTTTCATTAGCTCCATTTTTCTCTGAAGAAGCGCTAATTAAATACCGGGTATTGATTGAAGTTGAATACTTTATTGCTTTATGCGAAGTGCCATTGCCACAGCTTGCAAACGTAAATTCAGATCTTTTTGAAAGTTTACGTGACATTTATAAAAACTTCTCTACAGAAGATGCCCTTTGGATAAAAGAAACTGAAAAAGTAACGAACCACGATGTAAAAGCGGTTGAATACTTTATCAAAGATGCTTTTGAAAAACTAGGCCTGTCTGAATACAAAGAGTTTATCCACTTTGGATTAACTTCTCAAGACATTAATAATACAGCTATCCCTCTTTCTACAAAAGAAGCTTTTGAAAGAGTATACATGCCATCATTAATTACGCTTACTGCCAAATTAAAAGAGCTTAGTGTAGAATGGAAAGACATTCCTATGCTTGCTCGTACTCATGGACAACCAGCCTCTCCTACTCGTTTAGGTAAAGAAATTGGCGTTTTTGTGGAACGTATCGAGGAGCAAATGCGTTTGTTATTTAATATTCCATTTGCTGCAAAATTTGGTGGAGCAACTGGAAACTACAATGCACACCATGTTGCTTATCCGCAAATTGACTGGAAAAAATTTGGAGGTAATTTTGTAGAAAATACTTTGGGATTACATCATTCTTTTCCTACGACACAAATAGAACATTACGATCATTTTGCAGCATTTTTTGATGCTTTAAAAAGAATCAACAATATAATCATTGATTTAGACAGAGATATCTGGACCTATGTTTCAATGGAATATTTCAAACAAAAAATCAAAGCTGGAGAAATTGGTTCATCGGCTATGCCACATAAAGTTAACCCTATTGATTTTGAAAATTCTGAAGGAAACTTAGGAATTGCCAATGCAATTTTTGAACATCTTTCGGCTAAACTGCCAATCTCAAGATTACAACGTGATTTAACTGACAGTACTGTTTTAAGAAATGTTGGTGTTCCTATTGGTCACACCATCATTGCTTTTGAAGCGACATTAAAAGGATTGAATAAATTACTTTTAAATGAATCAAAATTCCATGAAGATTTAGAAAAAAACTGGGCAGTTGTTGCCGAAGCAATTCAAACCATTTTGCGTCGTGAAGCATATCCAAATCCATACGAAGCATTAAAAGGTTTAACAAGAACAAATGAAGCAATTGACAAAAACGCTATTCATAGTTTTATTGCAACTCTAGATGTTTCAGAAGAAATCAAAGCTGAGCTGATGAAAATTACACCTAGCAACTTTTTAGGTATCTAAAACACTCATTTACAGATAAAAATCTCGTTAATTATAAGTACTTTTACTATAAATAACGAGATTTTCTTTTATAAAATTATCTTAAATTTTGTATTTCTAAATCTAAATACTTTCATTTTTTTTTAATTTTTGCTAACTTACAACAATTCAAAAAATAAATATATAAAAGTATATGCCCATGAGTCCAACAGAGACTGTAACAAATGCCACACAACATTTAGAACCATTAATTAGTGACTTAGGATTAATCCTAATGACTGCAGGAATTGCTGTGCTAATTTTTAAAAAATTAAAACAGCCTTTGGTTCTTGGCTACTTAATCGCTGGTTTTTTAGCAGGAAATCATATTGATTTTTTTCCTTCTGTAACCGATAATAAAAGTGTAGAAGTTTGGGCCGAAATTGGTGTAATTATTTTACTTTTTAGTCTAGGACTCGAATTTAGCTTTAAGAAATTAATGAAAGTTGGTGGTACCGCTTCTATAACTGCAATTACCCAAATAATAACAATGGTCGCCTTAGGCTATCTGGTCGGCCAATGGATGGATTGGTCTAAAATGGATAGTATCTTTCTAGGTGTAATCTTATCGATCTCCTCCACCACCATTATCCTCAAGACGTTTGATGAGTTGGGTGTCAAGGCACAAAAATTCGCCGGTATCGTAATAGGCTCTCTAATTGTACAAGATATAGTTGCTATTTTAATGATGGTTTTACTATCGACTATTGCAGTAAGCCAACAATTTTCGGGAAGTGCATTATTACTTTCAGTATTAAAACTAGCCTTTTTTCTTACTGCCTGGTTTGTTGGAGGAATCTTCTTTATCCCGACTTTATTAAAAAAAGCTAAGCATTTACTAACAGATGAAATGTTGCTTATCATTTCTCTTGCTTTATGCTTAATGATGGTGATTTTAGCTTCAAATGTTGGTTTTTCTCCAGCTTTGGGAGCTTTTATTATGGGATCTATTATTGCCGAAACAACACAAGCAGAACATATTGAGCATTTAGTAAAACCTGTAAAAGATTTATTTGGTGCTATTTTCTTTGTATCAGTAGGAATGTTAATCAATCCTGAAATGCTTATTACACATGCCATTCCAGTAGCTATTTTAACCCTTGTTACGATTTTCGGTCAATCAATAAGTTCTACTATTGGTGCCTTACTCTCTGGACAACCGCTAAAACAATCGGTACAAACAGGGATGAGTTTGGCTCAAATTGGGGAATTTTCATTTATTATAGCCACGCTGGGAATGTCACTTCATGTAACGAGCGACTTTTTATACCCAATAGTTGTTGCAGTATCTGCTGTAACCACATTTACGACCCCATTTATGGTTAAATTTGCAGGTCCGTTCTCAGATTACTTAGAACGAAAACTACCTCGTAAATGGATCAAAAACATCAACCGTTATAGTCTTAATGCACAAGCAATAAAATCTGTTAGTACCTGGCAGATTGTATTACGCTCTTACATCACTCAAATTGTAATACACACAATAATAATAACAGCAGTAATTTTACTTTCTTCTAAATATATAGCTCCATTAGTTGAAGACACCCGATTTGGAAATGCAATTGCCGCATTTATAACTCTTGTCGTTATAGCTCCATTTTTATGGGCACTTTCATTAAGACGAGTTGCAGTAAAAGAAGTAGAACTTTTATGGGAAGAAAGAAAATACCGTGGCCCGATTATGATGATGATCTTAATACGAATCGGACTAGGATTATTTTATGTAGGATTCCTATTGAATATCTTCTTCTCTCCTTTGGTTGCTTTTATTGCCTTAGTTATTGCTGTAGCTGCATATCAATTTTTCCCTAAAAAACTAAACGAACAATACCACAAAATAGAGAGTCATTTCTTAAAAAACCTTAATGATCGTGAATCATCGACTAAAATAGATAGAAAATATGCCAACTTAACTCCTTGGGATGGTCACATGTCGATATTTGAAATTGCAAAAGAATCTAATCTCGCTGGTAAAACACTAGAAGAATTAAAAATTAGAGAAGAATTAGGAATCAATATCGCTTTTATAAGACGAGGCGATATTACTATTCAAATTCCAACTAAAACAGAACGTTTATTTCCTGGAGATGAAATATGCGTAATTGGTACTGATGCACAAGTTAATGAGTTTACAAATTACCTAACCAAAAATGAAATTGAAATACCACAAGCTGTTGAAGAATCAGAGATTGTTTTAAATCAATTAGAAATATCTGACAATGAATTTGCTAAGAAAACTATTAGTGAATTCAGACATCAAACAAATGCTTTAGTAGTTGGAATCGAGAGAAACGGTAAACGAATCCTTAATCCAGAATCACAGCTGATTTTGGAAAAAGATGATATCATCTGGGTCGTTGGAGACAAAAAACGAATGAAACAATTCGGAAAAAAAGTATAACACAAAAAAGGTATAATTTTCATTATACCTTTTTTTTTATTTAATACCTAAATCTATTTATTAGGCTGAGGAGTCATCCTTAAATATGGTTTTATAGGATTATGTCCTTTTGGAAACTTAGCTGCAATATCACTGTCAGGAATTGATGGAGATATAACCACATCTTCACCGTCTTTCCAGTTTGCTGGTGTTGCAACACTGTAATTTGCTGTTAATTGCAAACTATCAATCACACGAAGCAATTCATCAAAATTTCTTCCTGTTGATGCTGGATAAGTCAATGTCAGTTTTATCTTTTTATCGTTTCCAATAATAAAAACGGAACGTACAGTAAATTTATCACTCGCATTTGGATGTAACATATCATATAGATTTGCCACTTTTTTATCTTCGTCGGCAATAATAGGGAAATTTACAGTCGTATTTTGAGTCTCGTTAATATCTTTAATCCATTCTAAATGTGACTCTAAACCATCTACACTTAGAGCAATAACTTTTGTATTTCTTTTTACAAATTCTGGGTAATAGTTAGCCACAGTTCCTAGCTCTGTTGTACAAACAGGGGTAAAATCTGAGGGGTGAGAAAATAACACTCCCCAAGAATCTCCTAACCATTCGTGAAATTTTATTGGGCCTTGAGTGGTATCTGCTTCAAAATCTGGAGCTATATCTCCTAATCGTAATGTTGCCATGAGTATTTATTTAAAATTTTATTTAAAAATAAGTAAAAAAAGTACAAGGAAAACATCTACTACTATAAAAAAATCATAAAGTTGATAGACTTGATAGAATTAGGCTTTCTTTTTGATATTTGGTAAGAAATAAGTAAGAACTCCTATTAAAGGTAAGTATGAACTTATTTTAAACACATACTCAATAGTTGTTTGATCAGCAACATAACCTAAAACTGCCGAGCCTAATCCTCCCATTCCAAAAGCAAACCCAAAGAATAAACCAGAAATCATTCCCACTTTACCAGGTTTTAATTCTTGCGCAAAAACCAAAATTGCCGAAAAAGCAGAAGCAATTACAACTCCAATTATCACAGACAATATTCCTGTCCAAAATAAATTAGCATAAGGCAAAAGCAACGTAAATGGTGCTGCTCCAAGTATAGAAATCCAAATGATATACTTTCTTCCAAAACGGTCTCCTAATGGCCCTCCTATTAATGTTCCTGCTGCAACAGATGCCAAGAAAACAAATAAATAAAACTGAGAATCCTGAATACTCATTCCAAACCTATCTATCAAATAGAAAGTGAAATAACTAGACATGCTTGCCATATAAAAGAACTTAGAAAAGATAAGCATCAATAAAACAACAATTGAAATAGTTATTTTTTTATTAGACAAAGGAACGGTAGTCTCTTCTGAATCTATTTTTTTTGCAGCTCGCAAGTTCATATGATTTTCATACCAAACTGCAATTCTAGATAAAATGATAATCCCCAATATTCCTGCAATCACAAACCAAACAACATGCGATTGTCCATAAGGAGCAACTACTAAAGCTACTAATAATGGCCCTATTGCACTTCCTGCATTTCCTCCTAATTGAAAGATGGACTGTGCCAAGCCTCGCTTTCCTCCTGAGCCTAGAAATGCAACCCTAGAAGCCTCTGGATGAAATATAGAAGAACCAATTCCTACTAATCCAACTGAAATTAACAGCATCCAGAATTCACTAGATACAGACAGCAGACATAAACCCGAAATAGTAAAAATCATACCTATAACTAATGAATATGGCATAGGCTTTTTATCAGTATAAAATCCAATGAAAGGTTGCAATAAAGAAGCGGTAAGCTGAAAAACAAAAGTGATTAATCCAACTTGAGTAAAATTTAAATTAAAATTATCTTTTAATATAGGATATGTAGCAGGGATTACTGCTTGCATTAAATCATTTAACAAATGCGCAAATGCTATTGAAAACAATACAGAATAAACTGTTTTTTGAACTAAAACCGAACCATCGATTGTAGCTGTATTACTAGACGAACTCATAATAAAATTGAACTAAAAAAATTAATATATAAACTAGATAAGATTCATAATAAAATACCAAACAGCAAGTGTCACAAATGAAATAGGAATTCCAAAACCAATCATCATACTGCTTAATCGGGGTTTTAAACCATAAGTCGAGGCCAAAATACTTCCTGTAATCATAGGCGCCATAGCCATTTCCATAATTGTAACCTTAATTACTGATGAATTTTGTTTTAAAACAAAGACATACAATATCAAAAATAATAATGGTGTGATAATAAGCTTAAAAAACAATCCTAAGGTCAAAAACTTCCAATGCCTGCTATTCTTTTCAAAACGAAGTTGCAAACCTACCGAAAGTAATGCTAGTGGTGTAACCAAACTACCTAACTTTTGAAATCCAAATTGAAGATTTTCATCAAAATCATAATTAAAAACATTCATAAAGCAAGCCACTACAAAAGTAATAAAAGGTGGAAAAGTCAATATTTTCTTTGCAATTGCGAATGAATTAGGACTTCCTTTAGAATAAAATGCCGCTACAAAAACACCCAAGGTCGAAATGACAACAAAGGAACCTGGCTGATCTACCAAAATTGCGGTTTCTAAACCTGATTTTCCATACAATGCCTCTATTATAGGATAACCAAGAAATGAGGTATTACTTAATCCAGCTGTGAGAATCAAGCATCCTATTAGTTTATTTGACCATCCATACTTTTTTCCTAAAATCGAAAAAAGAAGAAATGCAACTACAAAAGCAATCCACGCAGCTCCAATAGGAAATAGCAATTCTGTGCTCCATTTTATTTTTGGAATAAAAAACAATGCCAAAGCAGGAAGACATAAATAAATTACGATTTTGTTTAACGTCTTATAGATATGTATAGGGAAACCCTTGATATTTTGCAATATAAGCCCCGCAGTAATAAAAACAAAAATTAAAATAAAGTTGGTCATCTTTGAAAAAAAACAAAAATACTACTTAATATCTTCTTAAATTATTTAATTTTAAAGTAAATTATTTTGTCAGTTGAATAAAAATTTATAAATTTGTAACATATTTTATTACAGTATGATTTCAGGTAAGTTTGCCATAACGACACATATTCTTACGTTACTCTCTAAATTCCCTAATGATTATTTATCATCGGAATATATTGCGGGTAGCATAAATTTGAACCCTGTTTTGGTAAGAAAAGAAATTTCGAACCTTAAAAAAAATCATATTGTAGAGAGTAAGGAAGGTAAAAACGGAGGTACACGATTGTTAAAACCTGCATCAGAAATCAGTTTACTTGATATTTTTAAAATGACTTTTGATACCGTAAATCTTGGTTACGCTAAAAATCAGCCTAATCCTGATTGTCCTGTTGGAAAGAAAATAAACGAAAATCTAGACTTATTATATGCTGATATCAACGAAAAAATAAATGCGCAACTAAGCACAATCACATTAGAAAATTTTTCAAATCAGTTCTAATCTATTTTTTTACACAAAACTGTAACATTTTTTATTACTAATTAAATTATACATTATGAAAATCGCAATTATTGGAGCCACAGGCTTTGTAGGCTCAACAATCTTAAATGAATTAGCAAATCGCAATCATGAAATTACCGCAATAGCAAGAAATCCAAAAGATTCTGCTAATGTAAATTGGGTAAAAGCTGATATCCTGAATACAACAGAATTAGCAAGTATTTTAAAAGGAAACGATGTTGTAATTAGTGCTTATAATGCTGGTTGGACAAACCCTAATTTATATGATGATTTTATAGCAGGCTCAAAATCTATTCAAGAAGCTGTTAAACAATCGGGAGTAAAACGCTTTATTACAATTGGAGGAGCCGGAAGTTTATTTGTTGCACCTAATTTACAAGCTGTAGATACTCCTGATTTTCCAAAAGAATACTACGCTGGAGCATCGGCAGCAAGAGATTATTTGAATATCCTTAAAGAAGAAAAAGACTTGGATTGGGCATTTTTCAGCCCAGCTTTTGAAATGCATCCTGGAATTACTACAGGTAGAACTGGTAAATATCGTTTGGGATTAGATAATCCTATTTTTGATGAGAACCAAAGAAGTATCCTATCTGTAGAAGATTTAGCAGTAGTAATTACTGACGAAGCTGAAACTCCTAAACACCATCAAGTACGTTTTACTGCAGCATATTAATTTTTTTATTCTGCCACTAATCGCACGAATTTACTCGAATTATTACCTCATTTTTGTCATCCTGACGGAGGAAGGATCTCCACAAGTAGCTTGATAAAGATTGGAGATTTTGATTGTAGAGTTTCTTCTGGAAATCCCCTGTTCCTCGAGATGACATACAGAAATTATTTAATTTGTGAATTTGCGACAAAAAATAACAGTTTCAAAAGGCATATAGTCTTTTTGAAACTGTTCTTGTTTTGATTACTTTTACCTTTCAAAAGTAAAGAGTTTGTCAGCACATAAAAAACAAGGGAGCAGTTTAAATGAAAAACCTGGAATTTCACAACCTGAAATCACCAGTGGAACATCAATTGAGCAAATTCAGCGTTTTAGACGGATTCAACCTACTGCAAAAGAATTAGTTTCTGGTATTTTGTCAGGAAACATAACTGCATTAAGCAGAGCAATCACACTTATAGAAAGTACCAATCCCGACCATTTGGCCAAAGCAAATGAGATAATCAATGATTGCTTACCTCATGCCAATCAATCGGTTCGAATAGGAATTACAGGAGTGCCCGGTGTTGGAAAAAGTACATTTATTGAAGCCTTTGGCAAACAACTCACTGAATTAGGAAAGAAATTAGCTGTATTGGCAGTCGATCCAAGCAGTTCGTTCTCTCACGGAAGTATTCTTGGTGACAAAACACGAATGGAAGAACTTGTTAAAGATAAAAACGCCTTTATCCGACCTAGCGCATCAGGTGATACACTTGGTGGTGTTGCCCGAAAAACCAGAGAAACAATTATACTTTGTGAAGCTGCAGGATTTGATACCATACTAATTGAAACTGTAGGCGTTGGCCAAAGTGAAACGGCTGTTCATAGCATGGTTGATTTTTTCTTATTACTTAAAATTGCTGGCGCTGGCGATGAATTACAGGGCATTAAAAGAGGTATTATGGAAATGGCTGATGCTATTGCTATAAACAAAGCAGATGGTGATAACATAAAAAAAGCTAGACTTGCTAAAACTGAATTCAATAGAGCTTTGCATTTATTCCCTTCCAAAAAATCGGGATGGCAGCCTACTGTAACAACTTGTAGTGCTATTACTCATGAAGGAATCCCTGAGGTTTGGCAAACTATCCTTGATTATCTAGAAATGGCAAAAGACACGCTTTATTTTCAAGAAAAAAGAAAAGAGCAGAATCAATTTTGGATGATGGAAACTATCAATGAGCAATTAAAAACAAACTTCTACAATCATCCTGAGATCATAGCTGAACTTGATAAAAACAAAAAAGCAGTGCAAAATGATGAAATTTCACCTTTTGCAGCTGCTACTATTTTGTTGGAATTGTTCAAAAAAGGGACAGAGTAACAAAGATTCAACAAGACTTTTTAACCTCTAAATCTTAGTAACTACTTAAAAAACCTTTGTCACTTTGCACCTTTGTATTTCAAAATCACTTTTTCTTTCTAAGCTTATACTTATTTTGTTTATATAAATTCCCAGCTGTTACTACGTGTGCCAAAGCATCTTTTGCAAGTTCTTCGTCAAGCTTAACAGGAATTAAGGTTGTATCATTTTTAATTTCGAATTGCAATGGCTTTAAATTTGGTTGCATAATTACAACCTTGTTCTCTACTCTAAAAGCATTAATATCATTAAACTGCATAATTGACCTTCCTTTTACATCTGGCCCTATTTTAGTTAAATTTCGTCCTATCATTGGCGTTTCAAACTGTGCTCCGATGTAACTTAGTAACGTAGGAGGAATATCAATCTGGCTCGCCAATTTATCATATGCCTTCCCTTTAGGAACTCCAGGCCCCATAATTAAGGCTGGAATATGAAATTTGTTTATTGGTACTAAATTCTTTCCGTATGTTCTTGTGTTATGATCTGCAATTACGATAAAAATAGTATTCTTAAAGTAAGGTTCTTTTTTAGCCATTTCGAAGAATTTACCAATCGAAAAATCGGCATATTTCATAGCATTATTAACTGTAGCAGCTTTTTTATCATATGGTTTTATTCTACCTTCAGGATACTCGAATGGTTCGTGATTGGAAGTTGAAAACATTAATGAGAAAAATGGTTTATCTCCTTTGGCTTTAAAATAATTATTTGCTTTTACAACTAAATCTTCATCAGAATACCCCCAAGTCCCTTTAAATGCATATTTATGTCCATCGCTATCAAAATCTTCCTGATCTACGATATCTTGAAATCCATTTCCGTTAAAGAAAGAAGCCATATTATCAAAATTGGCCATTCCTCCATATATAAAACTAGTTTCGTATCCTTTTTGTTTTAAGGCATCTGCCAAAGTAAAAAATCCTTGTTGCGAGTTTCCTAATTTTACTACACTTTCTGAGGGTGAAGGAAGAAATCCTGTAACAACAGCTTCAATTCCTCGAACACTACGCGTTCCTGTACAATATAAATTTGTAAAAAGTAATCCTTCTTTTGAAAGTTTATCAAACTCAGGAGTTAATGGCTTACCTCCTAAAATCCCAACATACTCTGCCCCAAGACTTTCTTGCAAAAATATAACCAAGTTATATGGTCGCTTTAAAAGTGTATCTGGATTTTGAATGTGTAAAAATGGAATTTCTGGATCTGTAAAATCATTAGGATTTACTGTCATGTACTTTTTTACACGAGCAATAGCTTCTGCTTCCTCCATTTTACCATACATCTTAGTGTTTCCTTCATTTTTAATAGAGTAAGCTGCAAAAGCTACTGTATAAAATGAATTTAATCCTAAAGTATTTGTTAACTGATCTGTAGAAAAAACCGCATTACTTGCATTAATTGGTCGTTTAGATGTAAGACTTGAACGTGCTCCAAAGAACAACAGAAAAGCCACTAATGGAAATACAATTAATTTTAATTTATAATCTGCCGGATGGGTATGAAAATATTTTTGTCCTTTCTTAAAAGCAAAATATACTACAACCCCTAAAATTATAAAAGTAACGATGATAGATACCAAGTAACTTTTTAAAAGCATGCCTACAACTTCTTTAGGATATATTAAATAATCTAAGAATATCTTGTTTGGACGCGTATCATATTGTTTTACAAAATCAGGTGTCGCCAATTCTACAAAAAGAATCAGAAAAAGAAATAAGAAACTATAAAACACCAAGAACTTATTGGTGAATTTGATGCAGTTATTTGGTAATAAAGTAACCAAAAGTGCTGGAAGAAATGACAAATAACATAGCAATATCAAATCCATTCGTAACCCGATTGGAAAGATATACCAGAAATTAGGAGTTTCAACTACTCTATCCTTAAATATGAAAAATAAAAATATTCGACTTAATGTAGTAATTAGCAATCCAATTGCTATAAAATTAAAAATCGGTTTTAAAAAAGCGAATTTTTTCATTTAATAAGGATTTTTTAAAGTGTTGAAAAAAATATTTAAATTAAAATAAGGTACTTATTCTTCGTAAAGTTTTATCTCTCTATCATAAAACTCATTAGCAAGAACAATTAATCCTTCCATTTCGGCATTTAATTCAGCCTCATCAAGATCTTCTGCTTCTTCCATAAACTCAACCTCATCATCTTTTAAATTGATAATAAATCTTGGGTAATCAAGATGAATAATGAAGATATCATCTGGGAAATCAGTATTGTCGCCGAGTAAAAATTTAGGTAATTCCATTTTGTTTTTGTTTTATTTTTCTATTGTCTGTTATACAGACTGTTTTTTTATACAGATTTACTTTGTCTGTGTGTATTTATTGTGCTCCAAATTTATGAATTTGAAACTGAATTATTGATTAATTTTTTTGTTAGGTAATGAAAACGAATATACAAAAATATAGCCGCTGCAGTTAATCCTGCCAAAAGACCTATCCAAACTCCTTCTGCTTTCATATCGGTATATTCGGCTAAATAATAGGAAATAGGAAAACCGATAATCCAATAGGCTACAAATGTAATATACATCGGTATTTTAACATCTTGTAATCCGCGTAAAGCTCCTAGAACAACTACCTGAATTCCATCTGAAATTTGAAAAATTGCTGCTATTAAGAGTAATTTCGATGCAATAGCTATTACTTCATTATTATCTAGAAGCTGTCCTCCATTTTCCATATTCAAAAAGATATGTGGTAAGTAATTATGGAAGGCTATAAACAGAATAGCAAAAACAGTTTCGATTATAATAGCTAGTAAAAAGATAGAACGTGCCACTACAATTAAGTTTTTAAAATCGTTTAATCCTCTTTGATTACTAACTCTAATCATTGAAGTTACGCTTAATCCCATAGCAAACATAAAGGTCATCGAAGCCAAACTTAAAGCAATTTGATTGGCAGCCTGGCTCGTTTTTCCAATATTACCACAAAGCCAAATTGATGCTGTAAACAATACTACTTCAAAAAGCATTTGCATCGCTGATGGAAATCCTATACTTATAATTTTTTTAATGGTTTCCTTTTTAATTTCTGAAAAACTAAAATTCTGAAAATGATGTTTTAATTCTTCTCTTCTAGATATCATAATGTGCATAAACATTACCAAAAATATTCTTGAAATTACTGTTCCAAGTGCTGCTCCAACAATTCCCATTTTAGGAAAAATCCAGATACCATAAATCAACAAATAATTTATACCTACATGCAGCACATTTGCCATAACCATAGCATACATCGAATACTTAGTAAGCGAAAGTCCATCTGCAAATTGCTTGTATCCCTGATACATAATTAAAGGAATCAATGAGAAAGCAACCCAGTCAAGATAAGGTTTAGCAAGTGCAATTACATCAGCTGGTTGTTTCAGTAATTCCATTATGGGCTTTGCTAAAACAACTACTCCAAAAAGCATTAATCCTAAAATGGTGCATAAAAATAATCCATGATGAAATGCGTTGCGAATTTTTTTATCATTCTTCTCGGCATCGCCTTCGGCTACTATAGGAGTAATTGCGGTCGAGAATCCAATTCCTAATGACATTGCAATAAAAATCATGCTGTTACCTAACGAAACTGCAGCCAGCTCTGTACTTCCTAGTTTTCCCACCATTATATTATCGACAATACCTATAAGGGTATGTCCTACCATTCCTAATATTATTGGATAAGCTAATTTTAGATTATAAGAAAATTCTTTTGTGTATTGAGAAAAGTTCACTTTGTATTTTTTTAGTGTGCAAAGATAATTAGAAGCTTTCAATTCTTTCTCTATTATTCAATTTATAAGCCTAATTATTATTCAATTTATTGATAACCTCAATATTATATAATAAAAGCTAATAATTATATAACGTCCTCACACTACCCTACTACTACTTTTACATCATTAATAAACTAAAACATCTGATATTATGAAAAAGACAATCAATTTAAAAATGCTATTAATTGCAGTTTTTGCAATTATATATACTTCTGCAACGGCACAACAAAGCACCGAAATAAAAAAATATGATCAAGGTTTCCGTTTAGGATTTGGTTTAAACGGTGGAATTCCGACAAATAAAGTGTATAGCTGGTCTTTAGGTGGTGATGTTAGATTACAGTATGATTTATCTATGAAAACATCTTTAACCCTAACAACTGGTTTTACCAATTTATTTGTTAACAAACAGGACTTAAAAGACATCGGATTCATTCCTGCAAAAGCAGGTTTCAAAGCTTTTATCTGGGAAGATCAATTTTATGTATTAGGTGAAGTTGGTGCAGGTTTTGCAGTTACAAACGGATACAATGACACTACATTTTTGTGGGCTCCTGGAATTGGGTATGCTAATAAATATGTTGATATAAGTGTGCGATATGAAGATTATACAAAATTCAACACCAATCAGGTTGCATTGCGACTGGCATACGGGTTTAAATTGTAAACTTCATTATAAAACATTCATAAGAAGCCTTTCGAAAGAGAGGCTTTTTTAGTTTTATGCAATTTAATATATGCTAATTTTTACCATTGGTCAACAGATAGCAACCATTAGTCAAACCTATTTTTAGGATCACTATAGAACATGGTACTTCGTGTAAAATTTTAATTTAAATCATGAAAAAATCTGTTTTTTATCTATCTCAACTGTTCTTATTTCTATTAATTTCAATTTCTGCAAAAGCACAAACCGGTATATCTGGAGAAGCTAAAATTGATTATGTCCCGTTTTCTAATTATGTTCGTCCAATAGACAGTTCTAAAACTGATGCAAAGAGTAATTTTAAAAGAGCTCAAGTTGCTCTAGAAATTCCCATTTCTTTAAAAATGGACAAATACAATAACCCTAGATTATGGTCAGTATTGCTTATGGGAGCTTATGCTAAAATGGAAAATAAAGATTACGACATGCAATTGCTTCCTGCAGAATTACCAAATGGATTCCCTACAGAGATTTTAAATGCACAAATCGGAGTTAAACACTTACGCTCAATTTCTCAGTCTTGGTCTTTATTAATAATGGCTTCTGTTGGTGTCTATAGCGATATGGAGCAAATTAACAAGGATGATGTATTGGTTCAAGGAGGTGTAATTTTTATAAAACAATTCAACCCTAATTTAGCTTTCGGTTTAGGACCAGTTCTTACCAATAGTTTTGGTGTTCCGATGGTTCTTCCAGGAATTTATTTTAATTGGGAATCTCATGGCGCTTTACATTTTAAAGTTAATTTTCCAGAAGGAATCGAATTGGGTTATCGAATGACTGAAAATTTTGACCTAAAAGCTGTTTTGGAATTAAGCGGAATGACAGCCGAAACCAGAATAGGAAACAAATCAATGTTATTAGGATACCAACAAATTATTGCTGGTATTAAGCCACAAGTAAAACTGGGTAAAAATTGGATATTTGAACCTACTATAGGATCAACTTTAGTTCGCTCTTTCTCGACCAATGATCGAAAAATAAAGGAAATTTTTAAAGAAAAAGACCTTGCTGACCCAAAATTCACAACCACATTCTATGGAGCTGTTGCTCTTAAATGGAAGTTCTAGATTATCGGCTCAATAAATTCTTATAAACTACCTCTTTCAATAACGCTTCTCTACGTGTTCTTGAAATTGGTAGTTCTTGCCCTTTTATAAATAAACGCCCTCCAGAAACTGAATCGATATGAGTAATATTTACTAGAAATGATTTATGAATTCTAAAGAAAATATCCGCTGGAAGTGTTTCTTCCAACGAAATCATAGTTTGATGAATCACAAGCACTCTATCTTTAAAATGCAGCTTAGCATAATTTTGCATTCCTTCTATATATAAAATATCAACCCAAGAAATTTTTTGAAATCCTTCCTCTTGACGCACATACAGAAATGAATCTAGTGGAGTTTGTTTAGGAGCTCCAATCATTTGATGCCATTGTTTTGCTTTTAAAGAAGCTTGATAAAAACGCTGAAATGTAATGGGCTTTAATAAATAATCAATCACTTGCAAACGATAACCATCCAAAGCATGTTCGGAATAAGCTGTTGTAAAAATTACCAACGGCGGATTATCCAAAGACTCCAAAAATTCTAATCCTGAAAGATAGGGCATATTAATATCAAGAAATAGTAAGTCTACTTGCTTGTCCTGAATATATGAAGTAGCTTCCAAAGCCGAAGCACAGGTACCTATTACTTCCAGAAAATCAATCTTAGAAACAAAATCTACAATCCCATTTCTAGCTATAGGTTCATCATCAATTACCAGGCATTTCATGGTCATAACTTATATTTTTTTTTAAATTCTTAACGCTTTAAACTTAACTGCATAGTTCGTAAAGCTTTATCTAATCCTTTTAATCTGTGTCTTAAAATTAACCGCAAAGGGCACAGTCCCGATAGCTATCGGGATACGCAAAGTTCGCAAAGCTAGTTCAACACAAAGCTTTTTAAAATCTTTTTAATCATTATAATCTGTAGCAAAAAAATAACCACGGAGCTCACAAAGTTTATCTGATTTATCTTTTCGTCCAAAGATAAATCAGATAATCTGGATCACTTAATGATAATTTACACGCAGATTTTGCAGATTGAGCAGATTTATCATTTATACTACATATAAAATCCTTTTAATCCTTACAATCTGTGGCTAAAAAATTAACCGCAGTGTTCGCAAAGCTGGTTCAACACAAAGCTTTGCGAACTTTACGTTTTTACAAAACCATCAGTATGTAAAATCTTTGCACCCGCTGCGATAAAAAATCTGCTTGATGTTGATTACTTTAAATCCAAAACAAGCCTAACTGTAAAATCCGAATCGGTCTTGTTTATCCTTAATTCATTCCGGTCTGGATACTGAATTGCAAGTCTCTTCTTAACATTTTCAAGCCCTAACCCCTGACTCTTAGATGGCATTTTGTATTGCTCTGTATATGAGTTTTCTATTTGAAAAATTAATTGTTTATCTTCTTGTCCACAAGATAAATGCACATACCCTTTTTGGTGTGGTAATCGTGAAACGTGTTTAAACGCATTTTCTATTAAAGGAACTAAAAGCAATGGAACAATTTGTAACTGTCCGTCTTCGATATTCCAATTAGTTTTCACATCTAGTTCATCGCCCCATCTGGTTTTTTCGACCGAAACCAAATCTTTTAGATACTTGATTTCGAGATACAACGAAACATATTCTTTATTACATTCATACAATTGGTATCGTAAAATATCTGAGAACTGAATCAATAAATCTGAAGCTAGTTGTACATTACTTTGCATTAAAATATGAATATGATTCAAGATATTAAACATCAAATGCGGATTGATTTGATCTTGCAGAATTTTTATCTGAGCTTCTAAGTGAACTTGTTTTAATTCGGCATGATTTCTTTCGATCTCATTATGTTCCTGATAAAATCGAAGTCCGCAAGCGGTGCCACAAATCAAAATTGCAGCGGGAATACTTCCACAAAACCGAGCCCACAGAAACTGAATAGTAGTCATATCAGCTTCTTCTGGATATAATCGGTTACGTGTGCGCGGATCTGAAAAACTGGCATAAATGACAGCTAGGCAAAGTGACAAAAGCAATACTACAACAAAAGCCTGTATCGCAAATAGTGTCATTTTATTTTTGCGTAATGCCTTAGGAAGCATTACATCACTAAGAAAATGCGCCAAAACAATAGCGCTTAATAATATTAGAGCTGACTGGCGTATAGCCTCCATTGTACCATAATCAGCAATCAGTTGCGCCCAAATGGTTGTCCCGAGTATAAACCAGAAAAAGATTAAAAATATCCAGTGAAATTGATCTTTATTTTTTGTTTTCATCTAAAAAGGAAATAAGAGAAAATTAGTGGTCAAAAGTAACTCGATATTTCTAAAAGAGCAGCAAAGAACCAAAAAGATTCTTTGCTGCTGCTTTTGAGTTAACCTTAAAAGAGGTTATAAAATAAAATATCCAACACTCACATTAAAAGAATTCGCTTTAGAATTGAAGTCTTTACTAATATTATTTAGGCCTCCTTGATAAGTAAAATCTAAAGTAAATTTCCACATCTCGACACCAGCTCCTACCTGATATCCTATATTGGACTTATTAAATTTTCCAAATGAGTTCTTTAATTGATTTAATGACGCAACATTCTCGTCGATAACATAAGAATAAACCCCTCCTCCAAAAACTCTCACATTAAGTGCATCAAAGTTTACTACTTTATAACCGATCACTAATGGAACCTCAATACTTTTCCATTTTACATTTCGAGCCCCCATTAAAGAAGTCTTTTCAATTTTTGAAGATTTCTCGCTATACAAAATTTCATTTTGAATATAAAATCTCCCTACATCAAACCGTGCCATTGCTCCTCCAAAATAACCTGACGCATATTTAGAGCTAAAACCATCTGAAACAGGCAACTCTGAATAATTTGCTCCACCTTTTATACCAAAATGAATCGGTAGTGGAGATTGCGCATGAAGTTTGCTAGAAATTAAGCCTAATAAGAAAACAGCTGTGAACAATACTAATTTGTAAATTTTCATGATAATAGTTTTTATTAATTTGATGCAAAGGAGCATAAACTATAATCCCTATTAAAATTAGTTTGATGAACAGCATTAGTCTTTTGACCAACGGACAGAAAAATTAAACACAAAGTTCGTAAAGCAACACGTGACCCATTAGCAGATTAAATTATATATAATCTCTCAGTCTTTCATCTTACCTCTATAATCTAGCTTCTCCCCCCATCTCACTTCTTACTTCTTACTCCCTAGATATCTCTCATCCGTTAGCGTCTTCATAAAGTCAATTAATTGTTTCTTTTCTTTTTCAGTTAAGTTTAGTTTGTCTTCAGGTAACGTTTGGTTAGGAAGATCAAATCCTAAACCTATCCCTCCACCTTCATTATAAAAGTCAACAACTTCTTCAAGTGTTTTATAGACTCCATTATGCATATAAGGAGCCGTAAGCTCTATGTTTCTTATTGTAGGTGTCTTAAACGAAAACTTATGAATAGCCGCTTGTGTTAAAACAAACTTCCCTAAATCACCATCAAGTGTTTTATTTTTATTTGGTACACCTAATACTTCACTCTCTGATCTGTCAAAATTTGGAGGAACGGTTCCGTTTGTAAGCGGAATAAAATGACAAGTCGCACATTTGGCTTTACCTGCAAACAAATTAAAACCTGCTTTTTCATCTGCTGTAAATGCTTCTTTATTTTGCATATATCTATCAAACTTAGAGTCGTAATGACTCAAAGAACGAATATAGGATCCCAAAGCATTTTTTATTTCAAATTCATTTATTTCTCCTTTCGGGAATGCCTTTTTAAATTCCTTTACATAGTTTGGATTTTTCTGGATCGCAATAGCTGATTTTTCTAAAGAACCATGCATTTCGTTTTCATTTTTTATAACTGCAACTGCCTGATCTTCGAGATAACCTACTCGGGAATCAGAGAAAAACACTCGCTGGAAAGCAATATTAGCAAGCGTTGGCGTATTACGTTGAAGCATCGATTTTCCGTCTAATGAAATCGCTCGTTCTAAGCCATCCGTAAATGCTTTTTCTTCATGATGACACGAAGCACAAGACCTTGTGTTATTTCCAGATAAAATAGGATCATTAAATAATTTTTTCCCTAACGCTATTTTCTCTGGTGTTGTTTTATAATCTGGAAAACCCGAAAATGCTTCTGCATCAAATGCATCCTTATCAAATATAGTTTGTGTTGTTGGTTTTAAACCTCTAGATTCTGTCATAAACGGAATCCCTAATTCTATTTGAGTTTTATAAAGTCCTCTACTCAACGGATTCGCAATTTCTCTAATAAAATGTGCCCGATCAAAAGTATTAAAATCAGTATTTGATTTTAAGTATTTTTTTCCTTTCTCAAAGATATCAAGAACCTCTTTAGCATTCGAAACCTTCTTATTTTCTACAAAAACACGATAATATTTTTCAATCGTTTCTAAAGACACCAATGCTTCGGGAATGGAGTTAAACACAACTGGCGAATCAAATCCTGTAATTCCCAAAGTAATAATTCGATATACTTGTAATCGCATAGCATCAAAAACATGAGCATCGGTCAGTTCATTAGTACTAGAAACTTTTTCTAAACGAGTTAAATTAGCAGTAAGTACTCCCAATTCCTGAACTAATTCTTTCTTACTAGTGGCATTATATTTTGGAAAAACTAATTCCTCGATAACCTGAAATCCCTCAGGCGGAACAGTTATCTTATCATTTTCCTCAAACTCACTTATTGCAGGGCCATTAATAGCTTTAGAAACTGTTGGCGAGTAATATTCACTTATCATCTCGACTTTCTTATAACTTTGATGAGCCTCTAAAAATTGTCTCTGAATTTGTGCTTCGGTCGAATCAGATTGAACCGAATATTTGAGCTTGGCAACTTTCTGAATCAATAAAGTAATATCAGCTTTAAACAATTCATTTACTTCTTGATGTTTGTTTTTTTTCTGACAAGCAACTAACATTACTAGCAACAACAAACAGTATATTTTTTTCATGATTTAATAACAATTAAAAAGAGGAATATTCAGAAAAACAGAAACCACTACCTCATATTGAAGTAGTGGATAGCTGTTTTATAATTACTTAAAAAATTATCTTGCTAAACCTTTAAGAACTAAGATTTGACTTGCTTGTTTTTCATTCGGACGGTTTGTTCCACCATCAACGCCTTTATATTTATCGCCAGTCCAGCTATGAGGCTGAACACTTAACATAAAAGTATCTTCGATGCCAACTTGCTCAGAAACATCAATCAAAGCACCATATTCCCAATCTCCAAATTTAGACATACCACCTACGTTATATTTAGCTGCATCTGCTTGTGTACGACGGTGATCCAATTCAACCACAACTTTTAAATCTTTAGTTGCAATATTATATTGATAGATATAAGCATCATGAGTTTCATCACCATATCCGTTAGCATCTTCCTGAACGTAAACAAAGTTTTTAGTTACACAAATATTATCTGGATTCTGAAATTTACCTGCAATTCCTGAACGATTATCTCCATCAAGAACAACCTCTAAAGTTCCTTTTAATGGATCAGCTGCATCAAGATTTAATCTATAAACTCTACCATATTTAGTTCTAGAAGCATCTGCATTTGTTCCAGTTGTATTTTGTCCTGTAGCATTAAAATACAATTCACGATCTGCTGCACCACCACCTTTACGGTAATCTAAATCTTCAACACGACCAAATTTAATTGCTTTTAAAGTATTTACTGATGCATTGATTTGAGCACCCGTAAGTGTTTTATGGTTATCAATTTTTACAAAAGAAATAGGGTAAGTTTTACTAACTACCATATCCATCTCTCTTTGGTTATCATCGTTTCTTTTTAACATATATAAAGAACCACCTGATAAATCACCTACAGTATTCGATACATACATAAAAACCTGACCTCCGTAAGTTCCTGAATCATCGTCACCAATTACAACAACTGTTTTTCCTTTATAAGCACCTGTACGTAAAGGCAAAGCATTTTCAGCACTCAAACGGCCAAATCCTGCTAACTCTTTAGATACTGATGCAGAACCTACACTTCCGTAAGGGTCTAATGCATGCGTACGAGATTCTTCACCAGATTCTCCACAAGTTAAATATAATGGTCCAAAACCATGCTCAGCTGGCGTAGCCATTGTAGCTCCACATAATCTCCAAGTACCTCCACTAGAATTCAACAAATATTCTCCTTTAGTAGGTTTAAATGTCTTATCTAAAGTAATTCTGGAAACTGCAAAATTATCTTCGTTGTTTACCAAAAAAGTAAAAGTTCCATCAGTATTTTTTAACAAACCAGAACCATCAGCAGAACCTCCAAAAACAAACTTAGGGCTATCTGGGAAAACATCATCCGAACTAAAAAGAGAATAAATCTTTAAACTTTCAAATCCTGCCTTAGCTTTTAATAAACTTGGCGTAACCGATTGATCTTTTAATACAACACTAGATGTTGCAACTTCTTCTTGATCTTTAGAATCGTTGTTGCACGATGTAATTAATGATCCTAGAATAATTAGGGGTAAAATAATTCTTTTCATTTTAGTATTAAGTTGGTTTATATTTTTTTGGCAAAGTAAGCCCCCACTCTTTAACTAAAAATGATTTAGATATTATCAAAAAAACAAAAGTCACATCAAAACTACCCAATAAACCATAAAATAATTAACATTAAATTAGTAATACAAAACATTCATAAACTTGCATTAACATCAAACCAAAAAAAAGAGCCTTATTTCTAAGACTCGTTTTCTAATTGTTGTTTATACATCTTGATATTATCTTTTATCGTTTCAGGCAATTCTGGTTCCTTAATATCAGCATGTTTTTGCATTACTTCCCAAATAATTCTGGCAACAATATAACGTGCCATTTCTTTATCATCAGCAGGAACAATATACCAGGGAGCATCTTTGGTCGAAGTTTTATTTATCGCTTCCTCATAATATTGCTGATATTCCTCCCAATGCCCACGTTCCTTCAAATCCGACACAGAGAATTTCCAATTATGTTTTTCTTTCTCCAATCGTCGTAATAATCTTTGGCGTTGTTCCTCTTTACTCAAATGCAGGTAAAACTTTAGAACAATAGTTCCGTTTTGAGTAATATGCTTCTCAAAATTATTAATTTGCTCAATCCTGTCCTTCCAGAAATCCTCCGGAATATCCTCTACCTTCTCGATTCCAGGCAAATTCTCATTTAATATAAATTCAGGATGCACACGTGTTACCAAAATATTCTCGTAATGCGTACGGTTAAAAATCGCATATTTCCCTTTTTCGGGCAAAGCCAGATAATGTCTCCATAAATAATCATGCTCTAACTCCGCCGAAGTAGGCGTTTTAAAACTATGAACCACAACCCCACGCGGATTAAACTCCTTAAAAACCTCTCGAATCAAACTATCCTTTCCCGAAGTATCCATTCCTTGCAAACAAATCAAAACGCCATACCTATTATGCGCATACATCACATCTTGCAGTTTACTCAATTTAGCTTGAACCTTATCCAGCTTTACTTCCTTTTCCTTTTCATCAGCATCTATATCCAGTAAAGTTGGAATTTTTGATAATTTTATTTTATCAACAACTTTAAAATTTTTTGGGTCAATTGATTTCATATTTCATCATTTTAATTAAAGTAAATATACTATTTTTGGTCAGCTTTTTCCCGCTTTGAATTACAATACTTTTCAGTAAATTGCTTTTTTCTAATAAAGTAACAGGAGTTTCCGCTGGTTACGCTGTTTCTTCTAGAAAAAACAACAATTTCCTCTCAAGGTATTTTCATTACAAATGGAATTCACTGAACCTCATTTAAAATAAAATATAGTGAAGTAATCGGGGCTAAAAACAGCTACATTAAAAAACAACAATCATGGAAAAATTCACACTAGAAATCCTATTCCAAATCATCGGAATTGGTTCTGCATCAGGGCTTATATATCAAGATAATTCATTATTTATAATTGGCGACAATAGTGGTTATTTATACGAATACAACATCGATAACTCCGATTTAAAAAAACATGAAATAATTGCTAATGCAACCGAAAATATTGCCAAAAACCAAAAACCTGATTTTGAGTCCATCACAAACCATAATGATACACTTTATATTTTTGGCTCCGGCTCTACCGATCAACGAAACAAAATGGTCGAATTCGATTTAAAATCAAAAACTAAAATCGCTACAAACAATTTAACTGATTTTTATGCTGTAATGCAAAATTTCTCAGGCATCAAACCAGAAGACTTCAACCTCGAAGGCGCTATTTTTGATGGTGAGAATTGGTATTTATTCAATCGTGGAAACGGAAAAACCAATAAAAATGCCATATTCACCATACATGCCAAAAGTTTAGGAGAAGAATTTAGTCTTATTTCTGTAGATTATAAACTCCCAAAGATAAAAGGAGTTCGAAGCAGTTTTACTGATGCAATTCTCGTTGATGATAAAATTTACTTTTTGGCTACAGCCGAAGACACAAAATCAACTTACAATGATGGAGAAATATTAGGTAGCTTCATTGGTCAAATGGATCTTAAAACTATGAAAATAGACTACACCAAAAAAATAAGTTCTACCAATAAATTCGAAGGATTGACTTTATATAAAAAATCAAACAATACAATCGAATTTTTACTTTGCGAAGACAACGATACGGAATTATTAGAGACTACCATTTTTAAATTAAACCTTCCGATTAAGTAATTCACAAACAATAATCAACTGGATAAATATTGCAAAAAAGACAATCTCAAGAATATTAAAGATTGCCCTAATGTAAATTACAATAAGAAGTTGCGCCTCTTCTGTAAAACAGATCAATAATTCAAGTCATCGGATATCAGCAAACCTAAAAATGAAGCAACTTTACAAAAGCATTATAATCATCTTATTCTTTATCAATCTTAAAAGTTACTCCCAAACACAGGAGGCAATAATTTTTTTTAAAAATGGTGATTCCATTGAGGGTTTTGCTGCACTAAAATTCAATAAAATAAAATTTAAAATCTCTCTTGACGATAAAACCGATACATGGGATTACGAACACATTAAAAAAATCACATTCTTTGGTTTTGAAATAAAAAGAACCTTTGAATATGTCACATTAAACTCACTAGACAAACCTAAACTAGTGGAGGTTATTACAGAAGGAGAAGCTACTTTGTATAAAAAACTAGGTTCAGATTACAGCCTTTTTGATCATATCTCAAATCCGCATGATGAAGTACAATCTTATGGTTCATATATTAACGGACAATATTCTCAACCAAGAGACGTCCCTGAATTTTATTATGTTAAAAAAGGAAAAGATAAATATCCAACTTGTCTAAATTGTGGAGTCATCAATTCCTGGAGAAGAAATACTTCTAAATTTTTCGCGGATTGTGATTATATCGTTAAAAAATTAAAAGGCGATAAATGGCTTTTTACTGATATTGAACAAATCGTCGAATTTTACAATGACATTTGTTACGAACAATAAATCATATTTAAAAATAATTTATCCTAATGGAACTGAGATTATTATTAATGATCTTAAAACCCAAAAGGATATTACAAAAAACAATTAATAAATTAACTTTAAACAATTAGAATGAACCCAATCTTGAATCAAAATTTATTTTTAGTAAAAGAACATGTCGGGATGTTCAAAGCTGCAAATAACTACGATATCTACAATCCAGAGAACAACGAACTAATAATGAATTGCCGAGAAAAAAATCTAGGCTTTTTTACTAAAGTATTACGTTTTACCGATTTTAAAAGAGCAACACCTTTTAACATAGAAATTGCAACACCTGCAGGAGAAAAAATAATCAATATAAAACGTGGAGTAGCAATTTTTCGATCTACAGTAGAAGTATTCGACGAAAAAGAATGCTTAATTGGTACATTCAAACAAAAATTACTTTCTATTGGAGGAAAATTTGAAATTTTAGATAAGAATGAAAAAACCGTTTGTATGCTACAAGGAAAATGGACTGGTTGGGATTTTAAATTTACTAAAGACACCAAAATGCTTGGGCAAGTAAATAAAAAATGGGCAGGTATCGGAAAAGAATTCTTTACTAGTGCTGATAATTATGTACTTCAAATTGAAAATACCGTTAGCCAAGATGATAGCTCTAGACAACTTATCTTAGCAGCGGTAATGTGTATTGATATGGTATTGAAAGAATAAAATTACACCTAAAATAATTGAAGCCACGAATTCTCAACAAAAAGGATTCGTGGCTTTTTTTATTATTTATTATTTTGGTATGCTTCTCTATTTTTCTGTTCAGTCAAAATCTTATCCAAGAAAGGCTTTGTTTCCTTTTCTATTTCCTCAGCAGAAATTTCCAAAACTTTAGGATCTTTAGCTAATTGCAACCATGGTTTCTTTCCATCAAAATCATAAGTACCAAAAACGATCACAGGAGTTCCTTTAACCTTCACATTCTCTTTATCTGCCAATACCCATTGATCGGCCCAATCGTAAAGATAACGAGCATCTTTTTCCTGAAGTCGCAAGCACGAATGCGAAGCAGGATATCCCGGCAAAGCATATTCATGAAAACCGACACCTTTCTTGTTCTCTATATTAAAGTTCCATTTTAAATCCCACTCGTCATTAAAAGTACTTACTGTTTTCACTGCTTTCCAATTGGTATAAAAAAGCCCTGTTGGAGTAGGATCCTTTTTTCTCCCCATATTAGTAGGTCCTGTATAAACCAACTGTCCTTTCTCATAAGCGGCAAAAGTTTGCGATGGGTATGAAAAGAAAATTACCTTATCGATAGCTCTCAAATAGGGTACTGTCAACGGAAACGGGAGATAATGTTCGATCTTACCTTTTAAATCAGAAGGTACCAAAATAGAATCCATCTTGGCAAAATTGGTTTTATCAGTTCGGTTAACAGCAACAAGGATATCTAACTGCGTATCGGCAGTAGTATTGGCCTTTAACCAATCTTTTCTGTTTTCTATACGATAAGAAATAGTTGCAGGTTTTTTTCGTATTTCTATTTCTTTAATCTCTGGAGTCTCATTTTTTTTACATGAGAATGACAGAATTGTTATAGCTAAAATAAGAAGTGTCTTTTTCATAATAAATGTGTTTATTACAAATTTGGCTTATTAAATAGAAAAAAGCATTACATAATTTTCTCCTTTTGTTTCTTTATTTAAAGATATCAATAAAATATTTAATGTATTTTAAAATAAAAAAGCGAAAACGTAATAGTGACAAACCAGTTAATTTTATATTAAGAATCCCTATTAAAAGCCACATCCAAAGTTGAAAATAGGTATTTTTGCATGACAAACTATTTTAAACAAATTGTACTTTACAATACATAAAAATAACTACTATGAGTAATCTAAAAAATAAAAATGCGCTAATTACTGGTGCAGGAAAAGGAATTGGAAAAGCAGTTGCTATTGCATTGGCAAAAGAAGGTGTAAATGTAATTTTAATGGCAAGAACTCAAGCTGATATTGATACTGTGGCAGCCGAAATAAATACACTTGGAGTAAAATCATTAGCAATTACTGCTGACGTATCTGACATTAACTCTGTAAATAATGCCGTAGAGAAAGCATTAGCCGAATTTAAAACTATCGATATTTTAATTAACAATGCAGGAATTGCAGCATTTGGTAATTTCTTAGAATTAGAGCCAGCTGCTTGGGAAAGAATTATTCAGGTAAACTTAATGGGTACTTATTATGTAACTCGTGCCGTTTTACCAAATATGATTGCAAACCAAACTGGAGATATCATCAATATTTCTTCAACAGCAGGTTTAAACGGAAATGCATTGACTAGCGCATATAGTGCTTCAAAATTTGCAGTTCTAGGACTAACTGACTCTTTAATGCAAGAAATGAGAAAGCACAATATCAGAGTTACTGCTTTAACACCAAGTACTGTAGCAACCGATATGGCAAAAGAATTAAAACTAACAGATGGTAATCCTGAAAAAGTAATGCAATCTGAAGATATTGCAGAACTAATCATTGCCCAACTTAAACTAAACCGAAGAGTATTTATTAAAAACAGTAGTATTTGGTCTACAAATCCTTAATTAAAAACTGTTAATTATATTAAACACAAATTCCACAAATTTACACTAACTGTTTCGTGTAAATTTGTGGAATTTGTGTTTGTTCTTTCTTCTATTATAAAATCTCGTAAGTCTTGCTTTCTTGCTCAGTCTTATCTTTCTCTTTTAGGCTTCTGCTAATTTATTTACAAACTCTAATCGTACACTTCCGTCTTCATCAATGGTAGTTAAATTAATTTCGTGTAGCGTATTTACTAGTTCAGGATTCCAAGGCGTTTTCACTTTTACATAATTCTCAGTAAAGCCATGAATGTAGCCTTCTTTATTTTCACTTTCAAAAAGTACAGTTTTATTAGCTCCTAATTGACTTTCGTAAAAAGCACGGCGTTTTTTTACTGATAATCCTCGTAGCATTTTACTACGTTTGGCACGCACATTTGCAGGAACAATTCCAGGCATATTAGCCGCTTCGGTATTGTCACGCTCAGAGTAAGTAAAAACGTGTAAGTAAGATATATCCATTTCATTCAAAAAATGATAGGTCTCTAAGAAATGCTCATCCGTTTCACCAGGAAATCCAACAATTACATCGACTCCAATACAAGCATGAGGCATAACTTCACGAATTTTATTTACTCGCTCTGTATATACTTCACGAAGGTAACGACGCTTCATTAATTTCAAAATATCATTACTTCCTGATTGTAACGGAATATGAAAGTGTGGCACAAAAGTTCTGCTCTTAGATACAAATTCAATTGTTTCATTTTTTAACAAATTGGGTTCTATCGAAGAAATTCTCAATCGTTCAATTCCTTCTACTTTATCCAAAGCTTGAACTAAATCCAGAAAAGTATGTTCGTGTTTCTTATTCCCGAATTCCCCTTTTCCATAATCTCCAATATTAACTCCAGTAAGAACTATTTCTTTGATATTTTGAGCTGATATTTCTTTTGCATTTTGTAATACATTCTCCAAAGCATCACTACGTGAAATTCCTCTTGCAAGCGGAATTGTGCAATAGGTACACTTATAATCACAACCATCCTGTACTTTTAAGAAGGCGCGAGTTCTATCTCCAATTGAATAACTTCCTACATAAAAATCGGCTTCCGAAATTTCACAAGAATGAACTTCGCCCATATCATTTTTGCTCAAATCATTGATATAATCAGTAATCTTAAACTTTTCGGTTGCACCCAAAACCAAATCAACACCATCTACCGATGCCAATTCTTCTGGTTTAAGCTGTGCATAACACCCAACAGCTGCAACAAATGCTTTATCGTTAAGTTTCATCGCTTTCTTCACAACCTGCTTAAACTGTTTATCAGCATTTTCAGTAACTGAACATGTATTGATCACATATATATCAGCAACATCTTCAAAATCGACACGATCAAAACCTTCATCATTAAAATTTCTGGCAATTGTTGATGTTTCTGAAAAATTCAGTTTACATCCAAGCGTATAAAAAGCAACTTTTTTTCTATTTTCCATAGCAATAAACTACGTTTTAAGTAGTATCTATTATAATTTATCTCTTTACAAAAGAGTTTGCAAATTTACGTACAATATTTTTTAAAATGAAATCAATAATAAGCTATATATCAATATTTTGACTTACAGTAACTTTTATTTCCTCCAAAAAATACCGAAAAAGCAATACTCTTTTTACTTTTGAGAAAAATGAAACGAAAAATCTAGAAAAAACGAACAAAAAGTTTCATTTTACCCCAATAATAATGCTCTCTAGACTTTTTTTTAGAGATCAAAATCAAAAAAGCATTTTAACTAGCAGATAAATCCTATTTATATATCCTATTTTTTTTCTACAGAGCCTTTTTATATTGAAAAAAAACCACACAATTATATAATTATCAATAAGATACACCCAATGAAAAATAAAAAATTTAAAAAATAAAGTTTTCCTATTATACGCTTTGTTCGCGTAAATATTCGCCTTAAATTCACGCCACGAAAAATGTGGTAAAAACAATACTAATTGGCATCAATTTACGTTAGTTACTTTTTCATAAACATATTGAATTCTTAACTGAATGAAAATATAAATGGGCAAACCGAAAACCATATAGAGTAGGTATATTAAAATTAATTACAAAAACATGAAAGCATTTTTCCCTACAATCTTATTAATGCTATTAACTACTTTTGGAGTACAAGCACAAACTACTAGTGCTACTACAAATCCATTTCCTTCTATTACCACACTTACCTCTTGGGCAAGTTACAATTCACAATCAAAATTTGATATTGAAGTTCGTGGTATTGGATTTAAATTTGAAGTAAAATCTGTTGAGGAAGGTTCAACTGCTTATACCTACATCAGAAAAGTAATTGTAAACGACATTTCTTATACAGACAGAATCGTTTATAGAATTGCAAATGGTAATACTGCAAGTATTATATCACTAGTAACTGCTTCGACAGATTTAGTATCATTGTACACACCACAATTGTCAACATACAAAAGCAACAACTGTAAAACAGAAATGTCAAAAGACAAAAACACAACTTGTTCTTGTTATGAGAATGCTAATTACTCTATTGACCTTTGCGACGAACGTGTGAAACTTACAATGGGAGATGGAAATAAATATTTTATTTCAGTTGCGAAAAAATAAGTTCAAAAGTATAAGATATACCGTTATCTAGTAACGGAACTGTGTTACCAAATCTTTACATACCAAAATCAGCAACAACTTACCTACATTTTGTTTCTAGATTAAAACTAAGAGATTGTAAAGATTTGGGAGGCATTGTGTTTTTTAAAGCCTAAAGATGAGGATTCTTCAGTTCATACCAAACTTCTTGTTCATCATCAAGCATAAAAGAATTCACATACTTTAGTCCTAGTTTTTCTAGAATACTTCTAGAACCACTATTTCCTGCATCTGCATAAGCATAAATTCCTTCTACTTTCATTGTATTAAAAGCATAATCTATAAAAGCTTTCCCAGCTTCAGTAGCATATCCTTTACCCCAATGCTCCTCAATAAAACGATATCCTATTTCGTAGAAATCCTTGTGATTATTGATGCTTTCGGTAATAAATTTTATTCCAGACCAACCTATAAAAGTATTGGTTTCTTTGAGAACTACAGCCCAGCGACCAGTTCCATTATCCTCATATTGCTGTTGTACAAATTTAATATAAGCACGGCTTTCGTCAATATGAGTAATCGGCTTCTTCCCTACATACTTATGTACATTAGGATTAGATTCCAATTCAAAAAGCCCTACATCATCTGTAGAAAGAAGTTCTCTTAATAACAATCGTTCTGTCTCAATTGGAGTTTTCATACTTAGTTTAAAATATATCGTTGCACTACTTCGGCAACACCATGATCATTATTTGAAGCAACAATAACATCGGCTCTATCTCGTAATTCGGGAGTAACGTTGTCTACCCAAACTCCTAAACCTGCATATTCAATCATCGTTAAATCATTGCCTGCGTTTCCTACAGCAATAATCTCGCTTTGATGAATGTTTAATTTATCTGCCAAAAGCTTTAGGCTTGCTGCTTTATCTATTCCGTTTTGAGCTACTTCAAGGAAAAAAGGCTTAGACATTGCAACGCTTAAATGAGGCATTCTCGCTTTTAAATCACTTTCAAGACCTTTCAAATAATTTGGCTCTTCGAGCAAAATACATTTCACAGCATTAGTAGTAACTGCCTCTTTAAAACTTGTGACTTTAGTATGCTTTAAACCAGTAATTGTCTTTTCTATTTCAATAAACTCAGAGTCTGTTTCGCTGATAATCTCGTTATTCAAATAGGTAATAATGTGTGTTTTCTTTTCCACACTATAATCATACAATTCGTGTATTTGTTCTTTTGACAAAGTTTGCTCAAAAAGCACCTCATCCTCTTTTACGCTACTTATAACAGCTCCGTTAAAAGAAATCATATAGGAATTATTTAAATCTAATTCCAATTCTTTTGCAAAAGAAGTCATAGCCGAAGTTGGTCTACCAGAAGCCAAAACTACATAAACGCCCTTTTCTTGAGCCTTAAGAAGCATTTCTTTATTAATTTCCGAAATTTTATGGTCATCGGTCAACAAGGTATCATCCATGTCTAAAACCAGCATTTTATATTGCATATTCTTTTTTTAGTTACCCGTTTCAGTCACAGTAAACACTGTAAACTGCGACTGAAAACTGTAAGCTTAATTACTTGTCCTTAAAGACTCATTCTAAAGTCTTCGATAACTGGATTTGCTTTTGCAAAATCAGTCTCTTGAATAAATACTTCAACAGCTAAATCTGTATTTCCAAAACCACCTAAACGAGCCGATTGGATATTATTTTTAATTACTGTATCTACTTGCGCCTCTTCCAATTTTTGCTGTAACGCTTGTGCTAAAATTTCACTCCCCGAAAATACTTTCATTAATCCCATATCATTTCTATTTTATTTATTAATGTCTTAATTAAAATCTATTCTTCAATATCCTCTTCTTCATCCTCGTTATCTTCATCCTCATCTATTTCGAATAAATAAGGCTCCAGTAACATTTTATCAGTTAAAATTTCGATGCTTTCTGTCAGTTGTTCTGCAAAAACAATTCGTTGCGTTTTAGCAATACTATTTGAAATACGCATGATTTTAGTTTCATGACGTAATTTTAAGATTGGATTAGCATCATCTAAAATAAACATTTTCAAACGGTTTACATTGTATCCTGCAGTAGTAAACATATCGCTTAGTTTATTTGGCGTACCGATTAAAACGTCAATCCCAGTCGATATATAGTTTTTATCATAATCCATATCTCCTTTGTCATGTACTCCGTAAACCTCAAGATTATTATACTTACCGTATTTTTCAAAAAGTTCTTCCATTTCTAGCACCTTTGCTTTGTCTTCTACGATAATCAAAGCACGTGGTGATTCTTCATTTTTACCTGCCAATTGCTGAATAACATTCAATACAATCGTTGTTGATTTCCCACTTCCTTTTGGAGCCACAACAATACAATCTACCCCACTCTTTAGTGTAGAAAAAGTTTCCTGCTGCAATGCATTAGCTTCAGTTAAACCGTTTTCAATTAATGCTTCCTGTAACTTTTCGTTTATTTTTTTTAGTTTCATCTTCAAAGATTGAAAAATTTAAAAAATTTAAAAATTTAAAGATTCTACGTTAGTTCAATCTTTAAATTTTTAAATTTTTAAATCATTAAATTAATTTTTATTTGCTTGCGAACATTTTTACATCTGTTTCAGAAATTTTACTTCCACCTAATATAATGAGGCGTTCCACAACGTTTCTTAACTCTCTTATGTTTCCTGTCCAATCATATTCTTGCAATAATTGTATTGCTTGAGGCGAAAATAACTTAACAGCATTTCCTTGCTCTGATGCTATTTTCTCAACAAAATGAGTAATCAAAGCAGGAATATCTTCTCTTCTATCGTTCAAAGGTGGAACTTTTATCAAAATCACAGCCAAACGATGATATAAATCTTCTCGAAAACGTCCTTCTGCAATTTCGATTTTTAAATCTTTATTCGTTGCGGCAACCACACGAACATCTACTTTTATATCTTTTTCAGCTCCTACTCTTGTAATCATGCTTTCTTGTAAAGCACGCAAAACTTTGGCTTGGGCCGAAAGACTCATATCCCCAATTTCATCTAGAAAGATAGTCCCTTTGTCAGCTGCTTCAAACTTACCTGCTCTGTCTTTTACAGCCGATGTAAAAGCACCTTTTACATGTCCGAACAACTCACTTTCGATTAATTCGCTAGGAATCGCAGCACAGTTTACTTCAATTAAAGGATAATTAGAACGTCCGCTTTTTTCATGCAGTTGATGTGCAACCAATTCTTTTCCGGTTCCATTAGGCCCTGTAATTAAAACTCTTGCTTCGGTTTCGGCTACTTTATCAATCATAATTTTAATATGACTAATAGCTTCACTATCACCGATCATTTCATAATTTTTACTTACTTTTTTCTTTAAAATCTTATTTTCAACAACAAGCTTTTTTCTGTCCAAAGCATTACGAACTGTATTTAACAAACGATTTAAATCTGGCGGTTTTGAAATATAATCAAATGCTCCTAAGCGCATGGTATGAATTGCTGTTTCCATATCACCATGGCCAGAAATCATAACCATTGGAATCTCAGGTTTGATTTTCTTCACTTCTTCCAATACCTCAACACCATCCATTTTTGGCATTTTGATATCACACAAAACCAAATCGTAATCGTTATTTTTTATCTTTTCAAGTCCCGAAATACCATCTTCTGCATCCTCCACTTGATAGCTATCATTTTCTTCTGATAGTATTTTGGTAAGTACTCTACGAATAGCTGCTTCGTCTTCTATAATT
The DNA here is from genome assembly GCF_020991525.1 of Flavobacterium sp. EDS. Taxonomy (NCBI): domain Bacteria; kingdom Pseudomonadati; phylum Bacteroidota; class Flavobacteriia; order Flavobacteriales; family Flavobacteriaceae; genus Flavobacterium; species Flavobacterium sp. EDS. The sequence continues at coordinate 461,745 of NZ_JAJMOZ010000001.1, read as the reverse complement.
AGTATTTTACTCATTTTTTTTTGAGATTCTAAGTTGCAAAGGCACAAAGGTACAAAGTTTAAAATCTTTGTCACTTTATAACCCAACAGCTTTATTATTATTTTAATATTAACCACAAGGTTAAAAAAGAACAAAGGCACAAAACCTAAAGCTTTTGTCCCTTTGTCGCTCAGTACCTTTGTTACTTTTTTAATATTTAAGCCATCTATATAATTCTTTCCATGTAGGTTTCTTACCATACATCAATATTCCTACGCGATAAATTTTGGCAGCAAACCAAACTACTGCAAAAAACGAAGCAAACAATAAAGTTACTGAAATAACTATTTGCCACCAAGGCACTCCAAACGGAAGTCGCATTAACATAACAATCGGTGAGGTTAACGGTATCATCGAAAACACTACAGCAATAGTCCCATGCGGGTCATTCACCACAGTAAAGAAACCAATATAAACGCTCAAAATCAAAGGCATAATAATAGGCAAAAGAAATTGCTGCGAATCAGTTTGGTTATCAACCGCTGCCCCAATAGCGGCATAAAACGAACTATATAAAAAATAACCTCCTATGAAATAAACCACGAATCCCATTAAGATACTTGCAATTGGCAAATTCCATAATTCATTGATATACATTTGTGCTGTTCCTATAAATTCCTTTTGAGCTGCATGCATTAACTCTGGCGGAATCTTGGCGGTTGGACCAACATTTACACCAAAAAATGCCGATGCAGCAAACATTAAAGCAAATCCTATTACTGCCCAAATTAAAAACTGTAACAACCCTGCTAATGAAGTTCCAATTATCTTACCCATCATTAACTGAAAAGGTTTTACTGATGAGATAATAATCTCAATAATTCTATTGGTTTTTTCTTCGATTACACTTCGCATAACCATATTACCATAAATAACAATAAACATCATTATCAAGTAGCCAAATGATCCTCCAATAGCAATTTTTATTTCATTTAGTCCTTTTAAACTTTCCTCTCCAGATGCTTTTGCAAGATGAATATTTACTTTTGCCTGAGCATTTTTTATCGCTAATGTATCTAAATCTGCTTCTTGAAAATTAATTCTCGTAATCTCGTCCGCAATTGTATTTTGTGTGTTTTCTATAAAAGAAATACTTGGACTATTATTTGATATAAATTCAATCCGACCTTCTAAATCTTTTATCTTATCCGTTTTAGGAATCAAAAGCAATCCATCTAAACTTTCTTTGGCAATACTATCTTTTAGTGATTGTAATGGCACTTTTGATAAATCAAGATATCTGAACTCAATATTTTTCGCATTCTGCTTTGTAAACTGTGAAGCAAACAAACCCGTTTCGTCATGAATTGCAATACGTTTTGTTTCAGCTTTCATAGAACTTAAATATCCGATAAAAGCAGCTATCCCAACAAACAATAGCGGACTTAAAAAAGTCATTACAACAAATGACTTATTACGAACTTTAGAAATAAATTCTCTTTTTATAATTAATGATATAATACTCATTTTTTATTTTAGATTGTTAGATTTTTAGACTACTTAGACTTGCTTAGATTATTTGATTATTCATTTTTTTTGATTTCTCTAGACTTTCTTGGGCTTATTAGATTTTAAGATTAACCTAAGTAGTCCAAAAATCTAAGCAAGTCTAACAATCTATTTCGTTACTGTTTGAATAAAAATATCGTTTACACTTGGAATTTTCTCAACAAAATGTGTCACTTGTCCGCGTTGTGTCAATATATTCAATAATTCATTTGGAGTAGCGTTATTTATTTGAATTTCTAGTTTTAATTCATCTCCTAATGATTTAAAATTTGCAGGCAAAACAGTGAATTTTTGTGTAATATCATACATCAAACCTTCGACGTTATTTGTCAATATACCAACCTCAAAACTATTTGTCTTAAATTGTCTTTTTACATCAACCAATTTTCCTTCAATCAGTTTATTCGATTTATGAATCAAAGCAATATGATCGCAAAGTTCCTCTACACTTTCCATTCGGTGTGTCGAAAAAATAATTGTTGCCCCTTGTTCTTTTAATGCCAAAATTTCATCTTTTATGACATTGGCATTAACTGGATCAAAACCTGAAAATGGCTCATCAAAAATCAACAATTTTGGTTTATGCAATACACAAACTACAAATTGGATTTTCTGTGCCATTCCTTTTGACAATTCCTGAACTTTTTTGTTCCACCATCCTTGTATCTCTAACCTATCAAACCAATATTCCAATTGTTTTTTAGCTTCGGCTTTAGACAATCCTTTCATCTGAGCCAAATACAAACATTGCTCTCCTACTTTCATAGAACTATACAAACCTCTTTCTTCAGGAAGGTATCCAATATGTTGAACATGTTTTGGGTCTAATTTTTCGCCATCAAGAATTACCTCACCACTATCTGGATAAGTAATCTGATTTATAATTCGTATAAGTGATGTTTTTCCTGCTCCATTGGGCCCTAACAGTCCGTAAATACTACCTTTAGGAACATCTAATGAAACTTCATTAAGCGCAACATAATCACCGTATTGTTTTACGACATTATGTACTTCGAGTAAGTTGCTCATGCTTTTTTTTTGGATTTACTAAATCAATATGGCCTTTTTGGCCTCGCGTGTGTAAAAGTAAATAATTAGTAGCGAATACTTCATATTGTTACAAAAAAAAACCCGTCTTAAACAAAGTTTAAGACGGGTTGTAAATTAATTATAACGTTTTACAAAAGATTAAGATTGTTTATGAAAACATATCTTTTACTTTTTCAAAAAATGATTTATCCGTTTTCTCAGGATGCGGAGTAAAATGTTCGTCATTCAAAGCATTTTCAAAGAACTGTTTTTGCTCTTTGCTTAATGTTTTTGGTGTCCAAACATTCACATGTACTAATAAATCTCCATTTCCGTATCCATTGATACTTGGAATTCCTTTTCCTTTCAATCTTAGAATTTTCCCAGATTGAATTCCTTCTTCTAATTTAATTCGTACTTTTCCGTTAATCGCTTCAATATCTTTTGAGATACCTAAAACAGCTTCTGGAAAACTTATATATAAATCGTAATGTAAATTTTCTCCTTCACGCTTCAGTAATTCGTGCTCAAGTTCTTCAATTGCAACAATTAAATCACCTGGTACGCTATTTCCTGGCGCATCGTTTCCTTTACCAGAAACTTTTAACTGCATTCCATCAACAACTCCTGCAGGAATTTTGATTGATACAGTTTCATCTTCCTGAACCATTCCTTGCGAATCTGCATTGGCAGGTTTTTTATCTAAAATCTGACCAGAACCTCCACAACTTGGACAAGTCGAAGCGGATTGCATTCTACCTAAAATAGTATTAGTCACACGCATTACCTGCCCTTGACCATTACATGTAGAACATGTTTTATAAGTAACCCCTTTGGCTTGAACCTTACGTTTTACTTTTACTTTTTTCTCAACACCATTTGCAATCTCTTCTAAAGTTAATTTAACTTTAATTCTAAGATTACTTCCTTTAGTACGACGAGGGCCTCCGCCACCGCCTCCTCCGAAACCACCAAATCCGCCTCCGAAGATGTCGCCAAACTGACTGAATATGTCATCCATATTCATGCCACCATGTCCACCACCTCCAAAACCACCTGAACCATCAAAGGCTTGGTGTCCGTATTGGTCGTATTTGGCTTTTTTATTAGGGTCGCTTAAAACTTCATATGCTTCTGCAGCCAATTTGAAGTTCTCTTCTGCCTCTTTATTATCCGGATTTTTATCCGGATGATATTTTAACGCACATTTACGGTACGCTTTTTTAATCTCAGCAGCATCCGCATTTTTTGAAATGCCTAATATTTCGTAAAAATCTTTTTTCATAATTGTTTAAATTCCAAAAAACAAAACCCAATAAATAACTCAATTCTGAAAATTCAAAACTATCTATTTGGGATTTGGGATTTATAATTTGTTATTTTAGTTTCCAACGACAACTTTAGGAAAACGAATAATTTTGTCTCCTAATTTGTATCCTTTTTCTATAACATCAACGATTTTACCCTTCAATTTATCTGAAGGTGCTGGAATTTGAGTAATAGCTTCTGCATAATCTGCATTAAATGCATCTCCTGCTCTCACTTCAATTTGCTCTAAACCTTTAGCAACTAAAGTGCTTTTTAGTTTTTCGTGAATTAGCTCAACTCCTTTAGTCAATGTTTCATCATTAGATTTGCTGATTTCAACCATTGCTCTGTCAAAATCATCTAATACAGGAAGCATTGCTAACAACACCTCTTGATTAGCGGTTTTAAACAAATCCATTCTTTCTTTTGAAGTTCTTTTTTTGTAATTTTCAAACTCAGCAAACAATCTCAAGAATTTATCTTTTTCTTTGGCTAAGTCTTGAGCTAATTGTTCTTCTACACTTAATTCCTCAATAATAATTTGTTCGCCATTGGCATTATTCTCTAACGTTACGTCATCTATTTCTTGATCGATTTCTGTATTCTCCGTAGTCATATTACTTTTATTTTTAAAAATATTCTTAAACTTCATTTTTTATTCTTTTCTATGGATTGCAAAAGTACTGCCAAATCTTATAAAATGTCAAATTGTCATCTTTTGACAAATATTCATTTTATTCAGCCACGATTTAATCCATCTAAAGCAATGATATTCTCAAAAAATTAATATAATTTTAAGAGAATTACCTTCAGGATTAAATACATTTGAGGTAATAACAAAATCGTTATTATTATCTATTAAAATTGAATCAAAGGTTAGCCTTCGGCTTTTATAATAAATTATTAATTCAACTTTACTATAATAAAAAAAGCTTCGCCTAATAGACGAAGCTTTTTTTTGCTTTTTTTACACCTTCTAACTGAAAGCCTCTGTCAAAGTAATTGCACGGGCGGAGGGATTCGAACCCCCATCAACGGTTTTGGAGACCGCTATTCTACCCTTGAACTACGCCCGTAACTAGAGCCGCAAATTAAACGCTTTTTTTTCTTTCTCACCAATTATTTCACGCAAATTTGAAAAGATTTAAGCTAATAAATTCCAACAATCCACTAACACAATCACCTCCAGAACTTTGTGGATTTTACATTCTTTAATCAAAACAAAAACTTTGTGAAATAACCGCAAAGACCATCAAGTTTTTAAAAGTATTGTTTTATAAAAACACAAAGTTCACAAAGCTTTGTGTTGATCTAGCTTTGCGAACTTTGTGTTTTCTATGCGTGAGTAAAATTAAATCTTAGCGCACTTTGCGGTTAAACTCTTATACCAATAATGCTTTCTTTAATCCCTCTAAATCAACCGAAACTTGTTCGCCTGTTAGCAAATTTTTAAGCGAATACAAATTTGATTCCATTTCTACATCACCAACAATAACCGCAAAAGGAATTGCACGTTTATCCGCATGCTGAAACTGTTTTCCTACCTTTACATTCTCAGGATATAATTCAACTTTAATATTTTCTTTTCTTAATTCCTGAATGGCTTTTAGCGCATAAAATGCTTCTTTATCACCATAGTTTATAAACAAAGCTTTTGAAGTTGCTGTAACAGTTTCAGGAAACAATTGCAACTCCTCTAATACTAAATAAATACGATCTAATCCAAAAGATATTCCAACACCACTCATATTTTTCAATCCAAAAATACCAGTTAAATCATCGTATCTTCCGCCACCGCCAATAGATCCCATTGCAACCGTTTTTGGCGCACCAACTTCAAAAATTGCTCCTGTGTAATAGTTGAGGCCACGAGCAAGAGTAACATCCAAATCTAAGATTGCAGTAGACAACCCTAAACTAGAAACATTGTCACATATAAATCGCAATTCCTCTACTCCTTTCATCCCTTCTTCTGAAGAAGCTAATAAATCAGAAAGCTGATTAATTTTATCTGAAATAGTTCCTGTAAAACTAAATAATGGTTGCACTTTTACAAGGGCTTCTTCCGAAATTCCTTTCTCCATCATTTCTTTTTTCACACCATCTTCACCTATTTTATCAAGCTTATCTAATGCAACTGTGAAATCAATTAATTTATCCGAAGCTCCAATAACTTCTGCAATTCCAGATAATATTTTTCGGTTGTTAATTTTTATTGTTACACCGCTTAACCCCAAAGAAGTAAAAACAGTATCATATAATTGTACCAACTCTACTTCCTGCCACAATGATTTTGAACCAACAACATCGGCATCACACTGGAAAAACTCTCTAAAACGTCCTTTCTGCGGACGATCTGCACGCCAAACTGGCTGAATCTGATACCTTTTAAAAGGAAATTCAATTTCGTTTTGGTGCTGTACCACATATCTTGCAAAAGGAACAGTTAAATCATAACGTAAGGCTTTTTCAGAAATACTAGAAGTTAATTTCGTACTGTCTTTTGCTTCTAAATGCGCTTCGTTTGCTTTAGACAAATAGTCACCTGAATTCAATATTTTAAAAATCAAGCGATCACCTTCTTCGCCATATTTACCCATTAAGGTTTCCGAATTTTCAAATGAAGGCGTTTCTATTGGTTGAAAACCAAATTTCTCGAAATTACTTCTTATAATTTGAATAATATATTGACGCTTTGCCACCTCGGTTGGTGAAAAATCTCTGGTTCCTTTAGGAATACTAGGTTTTGATGCCATTTAATTTGGTATTTTAAATTTTAGACTTATAGTTTCAGATTTCTCAGAATTGTAAATCGAATGCAAATATCTCAATTTTAAAATAAATAATGACTCTTCTAAAACAAACTTGTAACAAAAATTGTATTTTCGTGACAAACTAGTATGATGCTAAAATTATTCAAAGAAAATATCCGAATTGCATTTGGTTCGATCCGAACTCAATTATTACGAACGATTCTTACCGTTTTAATTATTGCAATCGGCATCACTGCTTTAGTTGGAATTCTAACCGTAGTTTCGGCTTTAGAAAATACCATTTCTACCGATTTTGCTTCTATGGGAGCAAACACCTTCAATATTAATCAATACGAAAACGAAGTTAGAAATCGTGGTGGAAACGAAAGAGAAATCATAAACCCTATCATTTCGTATCCCGAAGCTGTCGCTTTCAAAAACAAATTCAAATACCCATTTACCGAAACATCGCTTTCATTTACAGCAACTTCTACCGCCGAAGTAAAATACCTATCCACTAAAACCGATCCCGAAATTAAAGTTCTAGGTGTCGACGAGCACTTTATTGGTAACTCAGGCTTAGAAACTAGCATAGGTAGAACCTTTAATCAATTTGATATCGAGAACAATACTTACGTATGCATATTAGGCTCTGATTTCATGAAAGGATTGTTAAAAGACGTAAATCCAATTGATAAAATTATTTCTATTCGTGGCGCACGATTTAAAGTTATTGGCGTATTAAAAGAAAAAGGATCCACATTTGGAAACAGTCAGGATTTACGCGTACTAATTCCGATACAAGTAGCCCGTTCTTTATTTACAGCACCAAACATAAATTATACGATAAGCGTAATGGTTTCTAAAAAAGAATTACTAGATCAAGCTATCGATAATGCAACAAGCACCATGCGTCGCGTTCGAAAATTAAGCCCCATACGCGATAATAATTTTGGCGTAGTACGAAGCGATGATCTTATCAATCGCATCCTCAGTATCACACAATACCTTGGCTTAGCAGCATGGGCTATTAGCATCATTACTATTTTAGGTTCATCGATTGCTTTAATGAATATCATGATCGTGTCGGTAACAGAGCGTACCCGCGAAATCGGTGTTCGTAAAGCTTTGGGAGCTAAAAAGTCGACGGTTGCCGTACAATTCTTTATCGAAACCTTACTCATAGGACAATTAGGTGGTTTAATCGGAATTATTCTAGGAATCCTGGTTGGTTTTGCATTTGCATCTGCAATGAAATTTGTATTCGTAATTCCTTGGATGGCAATTTTCGCTGCTTTCAGCACCAGTTTTGTAGTTGCCATTGTGTCAGGATTATATCCCGCAATAAAAGCATCCAAACTTGACCCTATCGAAGCTTTACGCTACGAATAATTCAGTTTACAGTCGTAGTATTTCTTCCAAGGTTACAAAAAACCTTGGAGGAAACTCTCATTTTACTTTTCACTTTTCACAAAACAAAAAATTTATTTCACACAAAAAATCATCCTATCATTATCATAAATATCCTTGCGCAATTCAATGTTTTTAAAGCCTAAATTCTCGAGTAACTCAGCTGTTTCTTTGCCTAAATATTGATTGATTTCAAAATAAAGGCTTCCATTTTTTACTAAATTTTTCTGTGCCAATTCTGCTATTTTTCTGTAAAAAATCAATGCATTATTATCGGCTACAAAAAGCGCCAAATGAGGCTCATTATCTAAAACATTCTTCTTGATTTCTTCTTTTTCTAAATTTCGAACATAAGGCGGATTCGATACAATAACATCAAATCCCTGCATTAAATCATCAGTTTCCAGAATATTTCGATGCAAAAAAGTAACCGAAACGTCATTAGAGATAGCATTCCTTTTGGCTGTAGCCAAAGCTCCTTCTGAAACATCAATAGCAAAAACCTGAGCCTTAGGAAGATTCTTAGCCAACGAAATTGCAATACAACCACTTCCTGTACCTATATCTAAAATTTTTAAACTTTTGTTTTTTTGAGTTGCAAGATGATTAGATATGATCCACTCCACCAACTCTTCTGTCTCTGGTCGCGGAATCAAAACATTGGGATTTACCTCAAAATCCAATCCGTAGAAATTAGTCTTCCCTAACAAATATTGAATTGGGATTTCCTTTTTTAATTCAGTAACCAGAATATTCCAATCCTTAATTTCTTCGTCTGAAAAAGACAAATCTGGATTTAAAGCCAAATCTATTTGCTTAAGATTTCGTTTCTCTTCTAAAATTAAATAGAAAAAACTCTCCACTTCCAGAACATCGTAAATCCCTGAAAGCTCTTGAATAAATTGCGTTCTGTATTGTTTTATTTTCATTTTTATATTTGTTATTAAAAAGCAGCCCTTAATTAGCAATCAAATTGCACTGCAACTTCAGAAACTCTTTTCATCGCTTCTCCACTTTTTGCTTTTGATGAAAGAAACAAAATTACTCGTTCCTCTTCATAATCCCTATTTGCACTAAAAACAAAGTCTAATTTTCCATCACCATCAATATCTCCAACAAAAAGCAACACTACAAATGTATCGTTAAATGACTGCTCTGTTAAAAGTAATTTTTCCGAAGTATTCCCCGCAGTTAAATAAAGCTTATAGCTTTCGACCTTCTTAAAAACCTCTTCTTTATTATCATCTGTAGAAACTATTTCAGAAGAAAGCACTTTGCCTTCGGCACGCAAAGTATAATTGATATTATTAAATGTATAAGTTACTTTTTCGGTTGGCCATATTTTGTCTTTATTAATTTTTAAAGACTGTATTTTCCCTAATTTCAAACTAGGATAATCCATAAAAATAATTGATTTGTTTTTAGGAATAATTGATATTAAAGAATCTCCAGAACATTCATCGAATCCTTTTTCTGTTTTATAATCTGCCTTCCCTAAATAATACTCCCCATTCTGTTCATATAAATCAATCCATGCTTTAGTTAAAGAAGCAGCAGGATTTTCACCTTCATAACTTCTATAACTTCTAGGTAACAAAATATCAAAGTCATTTTTTAAATCTCCATCCGAAACTTCTTCTACTTTTTGAACAGAATCTTTTACAATTGGTTTTTCACTAACTCCGACAGTTTTTTCTATTTTTACTTCTTTAGAATCTTTACACGACAATAGGATTGAAATCAAAACAATTCCAACAACTAATTTTTTCATACGCTTATAGTTTTTTCAACATCCATACTGGGCATGAAGTATGACCCGTGCTCCCCATTGGAGCATCAAGATATTCAAAACCTGATTTTTTATATAATTTTTGGGCAGCATGCATAAAAGGCATTGTTTCGATATAACAATTTTCAAAACCAAATTTTTTAGCACTCTCCAAACATTTGTCCATCATTTTACTTCCTATTCCTAAGCCACGAGTTTCAGGCAAGAAATACATCTTTTGCAACTCACAAATTACTGGTACTTCATTCGCTAAAGGAGCAATTCCTGCACATCCTACGATTTTACCATTGTTTTCAACCACATAATAAACTGATTTGGGCTTATTATATTCTTCAAACATAAAGTCTAAATACGGATCCTCATATGCCGTTCCTACTTTCGGGATATTCAACTCATCAAAAACTGCTCTTATTAATTGTGCCACAGCCTGATTGTCTTCTTTTATTATTTTTCTGATAATCAAATTTTCCATTTCTTCGTATTCTGCCTTATTTAAACACAAAAGTAAATATACTTTATTGTTATTTTAGATAGTTTCAAAACTAAATCATAAACTCAAAAATAACTACTTTTGCATTGTGAATATACATGAAAAATACATAAAACGCTGCATTCAGCTTGCCAAAAACGGCTTAGGAACTACATACCCAAATCCCATGGTTGGTAGTGTAATTGTTTATAATAATACGATTATAGGAGAAGGCTGGCATAAAAAAGCCGGCGAGCCTCATGCCGAAGTAAACGCTATAAACTCCGTAAAAGATAAATCGTTACTAAAAAAAGCAACTATTTACGTAAGCCTGGAACCCTGTAGCCATTTTGGAAAAACACCTCCTTGCTGCGATTTAATTATCACACATGAGATTCCAAATGTAGTAGTTGGAACAGTTGATCCAAACGAAAAAGTTGCAGGTAAAGGAATTAAAAAGCTCCTTGAAGCTGGAAAAAAAGTTGTTATTGGAGTCTTAGAGGACGAATGTAACGAACTAAACAAGCGTTTCTTTACATTTCACCAACAAAAAAGACCGTATATAATCTTAAAATGGGCAGTATCCAAAGATGGATTTTTAGCTCCAGAAAAAGACAACAATACAATCGCAAAAAGAGAACCTATCTGGATTACAAACACATACTCCAGACAGCTAGTACACAAATGGCGAAGTGAGGAACAAGCCATTTTAGTAGGAACACAAACCGTAATCGATGACAACCCTAAATTAAACACTCGTGATTGGGCAGGAAACAACCCTGTTCGGATAATTTTAGACCAGAACAATCGCATTCCACAAGACAGTCATATTTTTAGCAACGATGTTAAAACTATCGTATTTACAAAAATCAAAATTGCCATTGAAAAAGAAAACCTTATCTTTGAAGTAATTGATTTTAAAGAAAATATAATCCCGCAAATACTTGCAGTCTTGTACCAACACCAAATTCAATCGATTATTATTGAAGGCGGACTGCAAACTTTACAAACCTTTATTGACACTAATCTTTGGGATGAAGGGCGTTTTTTTGTTGGAAATACTTACTTTACAAAAGGCACTAAAGCTCCTAAAGTTGCTAGTAAAAAATCAGAAACAACATACATTGGCAAAGACGAATTAATACAAGTTAGAAACCATGATTGACACTATCATTTTTGATTTTGGGGATATTTTTATCAACCTAGACAAACAAGCCACAATTGATGGGTTAAAAAAACTTGGCCTATCTGAATGGAATAATAATTTAGATCAATTGAATATTAAATTCGAAACAGGCAATATCACACCAGAAGAATTTATAGCCGGATTTCAAAAAGAAATCCCAAATGCTTCAACAAAAGATATTCTCAATGCCTGGAATGCAATCTTACTTGATTTCCCTTTATACCGATTAGAATTCCTTCAAATGCTTTCTGAAAAATATAGGCTGTTCTTATTAAGCAACACCGATTCAATTCATATTAAAACATTCGAACACAGAACTGGAGTTTCCTTTTACAGTGATTTCTACCAATGTTTTGAAAAAGTCTATTTTTCGTTCGAAATTGGAATGAGAAAACCAAATCACGAAGCCTACAACTACATTATAAACAAACACGAGCTATCCCCAAAACGAACGTTGTTTGTTGACGACAAAATCGAAAACACCAATGCCGCAGCCGAATTAGGCCTTCAGGTCTGGAACCTACAAGTAGGAAAAGAAGATGTCGTAGATTTATTTGACAAAAAAATAATTTAAAAAATAATCTTGGAAATCAAAGATACTTACCAAACAATAGCTTACCCTTCGAAAGAAGTCTTGTACAAAGAAAAAAGCAGCAAGTTCTTTGGCTATGCTTACCCAATAACATCCGAAGAAGAAGTTAAACCCATTATCGAAACTTTAAAAAAACAACATCCAAGTGCTGTACATTATTGCTATGCCTATCAATTAGGAATTGAACCTACTATAAGCTACAGAGCCAATGACGATGGAGAACCGAGCAATACTGCAGGAATGCCTATTTATGGACAAATACAATCTTTTGGCGTCACAAACGTTATTATTGTTATTGTACGTATATATGGAGGAATCAAATTAGGTGTTGGAGGTTTAATTGCAGCGTACCGAACAACAGCACAAATGACATTAGAAGTTTGTGAAATTGTCGAAAAAACGATTGATGTTCAGTTTTTAATATCGTTTGATTACAAAAACATGAACAAAGTAATGCGCGTAATTAAAGAAAAAAAATTAGAAATTATATCCCAAGAAATGGAAATAAACGAGGTTTCAGGCCTGCCAATTGGTAAGATAACGGTTCAAATACGCAAAAAAAATGCCGAAATGGTATTCGACATTTTTGATTCAATGTTTGAAATAGATATAAAACCTTGCTGAAACCGCCCTCATTTAAGCCAAATATTAGCAATTATCAATGTTTTTAAGAAGCTCCAAAATGTAGCTCGGAGGAGCCATTGGACGACCTGTTTTTAGAGATACAAATACCAAAATAAACACAGCAGTTGTTAATAACTCATTTGATTCATTATAGATTGCGCAATCAAATTCTATCTTAACAGAAGTCTGACTTTTAAATGTTGTATGCACTGTTAATAATTCATCATATCGTGCGGATTTTTTATAATTAATATTCATAGAAACGATCGGCAAAGCAATACCGCTTTCTTCCATGCTTTTATACGAAACCCCTTTATTTCTAAGCCATTCCACTCGACCTATTTCAAAATAGGGAATATAATTCCCGTGATAAACGACTCCCATTTGATCCGTTTCTGAGTAACGAACACGCACTTGAGTTTGATGATTTTTCATTATATATTTATTAAAAAAAATTTTACATTTTACAGCATGCCTTACAATAATATTTTATAAAATTACCATCCAAAATATTTTTTTTTAACGAAATTTGTTCACATATTTGTTATCTTAAAAAATGACAAATATCCAACCTCGTTTTTATAAGACTAATATTATCAATACACATAAATTTAATTGAATCTATGACTAAAACTGCACAATCGGTATGGGAAAACTGTTTGTCTTTCATAAAAGACAACATTCAAGATCAGGCGTACAAAACTTGGTTTGAGCCAATCAAATCAGTTGAGCTAACCGACAACGCATTATATATTCAAGTCCCAAGTAAATTTTTCTACGAATGGTTGGAAGAGCACTATGTAAAATTACTTAAAGTTGCCCTTACCAAAGAACTGGGGAAAAATGCAAAGTTACTCTATAAAATTAAAATGGAAAACACTTATGGTAACAAACAACCGTTTACGGAACAGTTACCAAGTGCTAATAGAGGCCCAATGAAACCTCAAGACGTTGATGCTCCGTTTAAAAACTTAAATCCTGAATTAAAAAATCCTTTTGTAATTCCTGGAATACGTAATTTAAAAATTGAGTCTCAATTAAACCCAAATTATAGCTTTGACAATTTCCTTGAAGGAGATTCTAACCGATTAGCTCGTTCTGCAGGTATGGCTGTTGCCAACAAACCTGGAGGAACATCATTTAATCCTTTATTGATTTTTGGTGGCGTAGGTTTAGGTAAAACACACTTAGCTCACGCAATTGGCGTTGAAGTAAAAGACAAATATCCAGAAAAAACGGTTTTATATATTTCTGCCGAAATTTTCACACAACAATATATTGACTCGGTAAAGAAGAACAATCGTAATGATTTCATTCACTTTTATCAGTTAATCGATGTTTTAATTATTGACGACGTTCAGTTCTTATCTGGAAAATCAGGTACTCAAGACGTTTTCTTTCATATTTTTAATTACTTACATCAAAACGGAAAACAGGTAATTTTGACTTCTGACAAAGCTCCTGTAGACATGCAAGACATTGAACAACGTTTATTATCACGTTTTAAATGGGGATTATCTGCTGAATTACATCAACCAGATTACGAAACAAGAATTTCTATCTTAAAAAACATTTTGTATCGTGATGGAGTTGAAATTCCAGAAGATATTATCGAATATGTAGCACGCAACATTAAATCTAATGTACGTGAACTAGAAGGAGCAATTATTTCATTAATTGCGCAATCTTCTTTCAACAAAAAAGAAGTAACAATTGAACTGGCTAAAAGTGTAGTCGAAAAATTCGTTAAAAATGTAAAAAGAGAAATTTCTATTGATTACATTCAAAAAATTGTATCTGATTATTTCCAGCTAGACATCGAAACACTTCAATCTAAAACTAGAAAGAGGCACGTTGTTCAAGCAAGACAATTAGCTATGTTTTTTGCAAAGAAATTCACCAAAGCATCTTTAGCAAATATTGGCTCACAAATTGGTGATCGTGATCACGCAACTGTATTACATGCTTGTAAAACTGTTGACAACTTAGTCTCTACAGACAAACAATTCAAAAAATTTGTCGAAGATATCAATAAAAAACTAACGCTATAAACGCAACATGCCCATAAAAATCTTAATGGTCTGCTTGGGTAATATTTGCAGATCACCATTAGCCGAAGGCATATTAGCCTCAAAATTACCTAAAGATGATTTTTTAGTTGATTCGGCGGGTACAGGTTCTTGGTATGTTGGTAGCGCTCCCGACGAACGCTCTATTGCCATAGCAAAAAAAAATGGATTAAATATTTCCAACCAAAAAGGAAGACAATTCAAAACTTCTGATTTTGATATTTTCGATTACATCTACGTCATGGATAATTCTAATTATGATGACGTGGTTACATTGACAAAAAACCAAGAACAAAAAGACAAAGTTCAACTTATTCTAAACGAATTATTCCCTTCCGAAAATGTTGATGTTCCAGACCCTTATTATGGAAAACCAAACGGATTTGACTCAGTTTACGAAATGCTAGACCAAGTTTCTGAAGTGATTGCAAAAAAACTAATAGCCAAACATCAAAATCCAAATTCGGCTGTATAAAACAAAAAAATAAAACACATGAAACCCACTTCTTTATTAGGTAAACTTTATTTGATTCCGACAACCTTAGGCGAAAGCGATCCTATGGATGTCTTACCACAAACAATAAAGAGAAGCATTGATTTCATTGATCATTATATTGTTGAAAACGAAAAAACTGCACGAAAGTCAATAAAAGCAGTTTCTCCCGAAAAAAAACAATCCGAACTAATACTTTTTGCGCTAAATAAACGCACAGAACCAAGCGAACATTTAGACTTCATAAAACCTCTATTAGAAGGTAAAAACGTTGGGCTAATGAGCGAAGCTGGTTGCCCTGGCGTTGCCGATCCAGGTGCTGTAATTGTAAAGCTAGCACATGAAAAAGGAATTCAGGTGGTGCCGCTAGTGGGCCCTTCTTCAATTTTACTGGCCATGATGGCTTCTGGAATGAACGGACAAAGCTTTACTTTCAATGGCTACTTACCTATTGATAAAGACGAAAAAAAATCAGCATTAAAGTATTTTGAAAAGTTATCCCAGGATAAAAATCAATCACAGCTTTTTATTGAAACTCCATACAGAAACAATAAATTAGTCGAAGATATTTTACAAATATTAAATCCCGCAACGCATCTTTGTATTGCTACAGACATTACTCTACCAACCGAGTTTATCAAAACGATGCGTGTTTCTGATTGGAAAAAAATAAAAGTAGATTTACACAATCGCCCAACGATTTTCATTATCCACAAAATGTAATCAAATCGCATAACCATATCATCTATGAAGATTTTTTTAATCCTCATTTTGATTTGCTTTATACAAAATATATTTTCTCAAGCTACTAAAGAAGACGACCTTCTTGTTCTTACAGTAGGTCTAGTTGATAAAACTATCCCGAAACAAACTGTATATTATAGTAAAATCACATCTATTACAATGAACGTGCTGACATAAAATCAGAATTCCCAGGAGGCGCGGAAGCACTTGAACGTTTTATAAAAGAGAACTATAAAAATCCAAAAACAGAAATAACAGGAAGAATACATATAGGCTTTGTAATAGAAAAAGATAGAACATTAAGCGATATTAAAGTTTTAGGAGACATGGACCATAGAGCTGAAGCTATACAGGTTTTAAAAATATCTCCAAAATGGACACCCGCAAAAATAAAAAACAACCCCGTAAGAGTAGTTTATACTTTGCCAATTGCTATAAACTAACAAATCACAAATTCTCTTTTTAGAAAAAAATATTGATTTCATAAAAGAAATTCAAATTATCATAAAAAAGCTATCTTTATGAAAGTAATTATAGATTTTTATGAGCAAACTTCCACAGATTAGCACAAGTATTTTTACCGTTATGTCTAAAATGGCAAACGAACACAATGCAATTAATCTATCGCAAGGATTTCCAAATTTTCCAGTTGACGAACGACTAACTAGTATTGTAAAACGTCTCGCAACCGAGAATGTTCACCAATATACACCCATGTCAGGTTACCCACCGCTATTAACCAAAATAGCCAAACTTGTTCTAGATTCATACAAACGGGTAGTTCAACCAGAAACCGAAATCTTAGTAACTGCTGGGGCTACACAAGGTATTTTCACCACCATATTAGCATTAATTAAAGCAAACGATGAAGTAATAATTCTCGATCCGAGTTATGACTGCTATGAAGCTCCTGTATTATTGTGCAATGCACATTCTGTACGAGTTCCCTTAAACGATGATTATACACCAAATTGGGAAATTATAGAAAAGGCTTGCTCGGCAAAAACCCGAATGATAATTATCAATAATCCGCATAACCCGACAGGGAAAATTTTAG
The DNA here is from genome assembly GCF_020991525.1 of Flavobacterium sp. EDS. Classification (NCBI taxonomy): domain Bacteria; kingdom Pseudomonadati; phylum Bacteroidota; class Flavobacteriia; order Flavobacteriales; family Flavobacteriaceae; genus Flavobacterium; species Flavobacterium sp. EDS. The sequence goes on along the minus strand of NZ_JAJMOZ010000001.1, from coordinate 444,674 downwards.
CAGAAGCGGACTTTATAAGATTAGAAAAAATCCTCGAAAAATACCCCGATCTATTAGTCTTATCTGACGAAGTATATGAATACATCACTTTTGAAGAAAAACACATCTCAGCACATACCCGCCAAGAACTCCTTAATCGTTGTATCATGATTTCTTCTTTTGGAAAATCATTTCATATTACAGGATGGAAGATTGGATATGTAGTAGCACCAGAACACTTAATGATAGAGATTAAAAAAGTACATCAATTTTTAGTTTTTAGCGTAAACAGCATTTCTCAAGTAGCCATAAGCGAATATCTAGATATTGTTGATGTAACCAAACTTGGCGAATTCTATCAAGAGAAAAGAGATTACTTTAAAAAACTACTAGAAAAAAGCCGATTCGAATTAAAAGCTTGCGAAGGAACTTATTTTCAGGTCGCATCATATAAGTCAATTTCCGATGAAGATGATGTTACTTTTTGCAAAAAATTAATTACAGAATACGGAGTAGCCGCAATACCTATTTCAACTTTCTATGCTAATGGAAAAGATTTAAAATTAATCCGTTTTTGTTTCGCCAAAGACAACACTACACTAGAAGCAGCTGCCAAACGATTATGTAGCATTTAGCACAAACTAAAATTAACATATATATTATGCATGCATACTATTAAATTCATATATTTACCTTTTAAACTTAAAAAAACATGAGTTATACAGATAAAATGTTAAGAGACGATGCCTTGCAAGGCAAAGTAATAGTGGTAACCGGTGGAGGAAGTGGCTTAGGAAAAGCGATGACCAAATACTTTTTAGAATTAGGTGCAAAAGTTGCTATTACGTCGAGAGATTTAGAAAAACTAAAAAACACAGCAACAGAACTTGAGGCACAAACTGGTGGAACCTGCCTGCCCTTGCAATGTGATGTACGTCATTATGAAGAAGTAGAAAACATGCTACAAGAAGTTTTAAAAGCTTTTGGTAAAGTAGATGTTTTACTAAACAACGCTGCTGGAAATTTCATTTCACCAACCGAAAGATTATCTGCTAATGCTTTTGACACTGTTATCGATATCGTATTAAAAGGTTCTAAAAACTGTACTCTTGCTTTTGGAAAACACTGGATCGACACCAAACAAACAGCTGCAACGGTTTTAAATATTGTAACTACATATGCTTGGACAGGATCTGCTTATGTGGTACCTAGCGCAACTGCAAAAGCAGGTGTTCTTGCCATGACAAGAAGTCTTGCTGTTGAGTGGGCAAAATACGGAATTCGCACTAATGCAATTGCTCCTGGACCATTCCCAACAAAAGGAGCTTGGGATAGATTGCTTCCTGGAGATCTTGCAGAAAAATTTGACATGTCAAAAAAAGTGCCATTAAAGCGTGTGGGAGACCACCAAGAATTAGCCAATTTAGCAGCTTATTTAGTCTCTGATTTCTCAGCCTACGTAAATGGCGAAGTAATTGTTATCGATGGTGGCGAATGGTTAAAAGGAGCTGGGCAATTTAATTTATTAGAAGCAATTCCAGAAGAACTTTGGGATCAGCTAGAAATGATGATAAAAGCAAAGAAAAACAAATAATAAGTGCTTACTAAAGTCAGGTATTTAAACAAATCTCTGATTGCACAAAAGGCTTCAATTACAGTGTAATTGAAGCCTTTTATTTTTATATAATCCATCAAAAAACAAGATAAAAACTATATGCAATTTTAAAAATTTTATCTAATGACAAATCCGTATTAATTATTATTTTTGCGGCTTCAAATTATAACAACATTTTTATGCTCATTATTGGAATTGCAGGCGGAACAGGAAGCGGGAAAACAACCGTAGTACATCAAATCATGAATGAATTACCTCATGCTGAAGTGGGCGTAATCTCTCAGGATTCGTATTACAAAGAAAATAAAAATCTATCTTTTGATGAAAGAGCTCTAATTAATTTTGATCATCCACGTGCGATAGATTTCGATTTATTAGTAAGCCATTTAAAAGACCTTAAAGAAGGAAAAACTATCGATCAGCCTGTTTATTCTTTTATAACTCATAACAGAACCGAAGATACAATTAGCACACACCCAAGAAAGGTAATGATTGTAGAAGGAATCTTAATTCTTACAAACCCAGAACTTAGAGATCTTTTTGACATTAAAGTATATGTTCATGCCGATTCAGACGAAAGACTTATCAGACGTTTAAAGCGTGATATCGCAGAACGTGGACGTGATTTAGATGAAGTTTTAACACGCTACCAAAACACGTTAAAACCTATGCACGAACAATTTATAGAACCAACTAAAGCTTTTGCAGACATCATAATTCCAAACGACAAATACAACACTGTAGCAATAGATGTAGTTCGTGCAGTAATTACGCAACGTATTCTATAATTTTATTGTAAATTTATTGCATTAATAATTAGGAGCTAATCCCGTTTTCGCCTTTATCTTTGTTCGTTCCTCACAAAGGATATCGACTCTACCGGGGCTAAAAAATAAAAAATGAAAAATCCATATAAAGACAAATCTTGGTTTAAATTCCTAAGCAACAAATACGTTTGGGTCTTATTGTTTTTTATAATCTGGATGGTTTTTCTAGATAATTACTCCTATTTTGACCATCGCTTCCTCGATAATCAAATAAATGAGTTACAAGACAATAAAACCTATTATCAGGAAGAAATAAAAAAAGATCAGGAACAAATAAAAGAACTTAAAAACCCTGAGCAGATTGAGAAATATGCTAGAGAAAAGTACTTTATGAAAAAAGATAGTGAAGACATTTACATCATCGAATTTGAAGGCGACACAATCAAAAAAAAATAAACTCAGAATTATAAAAAGATAAAAATGGCTACTCCCCTTTTCGATAATTTTAGTCCTGTATCATCCAAACAGTGGAAACAACAAATACAATTTGAATTGGATGGTGCCGATTATAACGAAACCCTGATTTGGAATTCACCAGAAGACATTCAGGTAAAACCATTTTATCATAATGATGAAGATATAAAGCCTGTTGATATAACAACCAAAGCAACTGATTTTAAAATATGCCAGAACATTTTTGTTCATGACCTTTTAAAATCAGTTGAAAGGGCTATAGATTCTTTAAAAAGAGGAGCCGAAAGCCTACGCTTTACGATTGAGGACGACTCCATTGATGTGGAAAAATTATTCCAAAATTTAACGTTAGAAAATAAAAACGTTTACTTCAATTTGAATTTCATCTCAATCGATTTCGTTAAAAGATTAAATACAATCTCGAAACAAAAAAAAGCCACTTTTTATTACACTATTGATCCAATTGGGCAATTGGCCAAAGATGGAAATTGGTTTTCATTTACAACCAAACAAAAGAACAATTTTGAAACACTTGAAATTCTTTCAAAAGAAATTCCAAATGAGTCATTAATAAGTATAAATTCAGGTTTATATCAAAATGCAGGTGCCAATATGGTGCAACAAATTGCTTACACTGTTGCTCATGCCAACGAATATTTTAATAGAATTCCTTCTATAAATGGAACTATAGTATTAGAAATATCTGTGGGTACTAATTACTTTTTTGAAATAGCAAAACTTCGTGCTTTGCGATTGCTTTTTAATTTAGTTGCAACTGAATACAATCCGAATCTAGAATGTCATTTATTAGTTTCGCCAACAAAACGAAATAAAACCTTGTATGATTACAATGTAAATATGCTACGTACCACAACCGAATGCATGTCGGCAATAATTGGTGGTGCTGATGCAATTGCTAATTTACCATACGACGCTTTATATCACAAAGACAATGAATTTGGAGATCGAATTGCTCGTAATCAACTATTGATTCTCAAAAATGAAAGTTATTTTGACAAAGTCAATAACCCTGCCGACGGAAGTTATTATATCGAAAGTCTTACTAAGCAACTTGCTGAAAAAGCATTAACGCTTTTTAAAGAAATCGAGACCAATGGTGGTTTCTTAAAACTTTTGACCGAAGGAACCATCAAAAGAAGAATTCAGGAAAGTGCAGATAAGGAACAAGAATTATTTGACACAAAGAAAGAAATATTGCTCGGAACAAATAAATACCCGAACAAAGACGACAAAATGAAACATGATCTAGAACTCTTTCCTTTTGTAAAAATAAAACCTAGAAAGACATTAATTACACCAATAATAGAAAAACGGTTGTCTGAGAAATTAGAACAGGAACGTTTAGCTCTTGAATAATTCAATTTTAAAGTAACAACCCATACAAAAAGTGTTTCAATGATACGAAAAGACCTCAACCATATCAAGCTAGATGTCAAAAGTGAGAAGTTAGACGTTGTTTCTAAGAACCAACAACCAGCTAAAAACTTTGAAACTGCCGAGGGTATAGATTTAAAAGCAACTTATACCGAACAAGATCTTGAAAATATAGAACACATTGGTTTTGGAGCTGGTTTTGCGCCCAATTTACGCGGGCCATACGCCACTATGTATGTGCGACGTCCGTGGACAATTCGTCAATATGCCGGATTTTCAACCGCTGAAGAAAGTAATGCTTTTTACAGAAGAAATCTTGCTGCCGGACAAAAAGGCCTTTCAATAGCTTTTGATTTGCCTACACATCGTGGCTACGACTCAGATCACGAACGTGTTGTGGGTGATGTTGGAAAAGCTGGGGTTGCAATTGATACAGTCGAAGACATGAAAGTCTTATTCGATCAAATTCCACTTGAAGAAATGTCAGTTTCCATGACAATGAATGGCGCCGTTTTACCAATTATGGCTTTTTATATTGTGGCTGCCGAAGAGCAAGGTGTTCCTCCAGTAAAACTTTCAGGAACAATACAAAATGATATCTTAAAGGAATTTATGGTGCGTAACACTTATATTTACCCACCAACTCCTTCGATGAAAATCATTGCTGATATCTTTGAATTTACAAGCAAAAAAATGCCAAAATTCAACTCGATTTCTATTTCAGGATATCATATGCAAGAAGCAGGCGCAACAGCTGATATTGAATTAGCTTACACTCTTGCTGACGGATTAGAATACATCAGAACTGGATTAGCAACCGGAATGTCTATAGATGAGTTTGCGCCACGATTGTCTTTTTTCTGGGCAATAGGAATGAATCACTTTATGGAAATTGCCAAAATGCGCGCTGGAAGAATGATTTGGGCTAAATTGGTCCAGCAATTTAATCCCAAAAGCGAAAAATCTTTAGCATTAAGAACACATTGTCAAACTAGCGGATGGAGTCTAACTGAGCAAGATCCATTTAACAATGTGGCACGTACTTGTATTGAAGCCACTGCAGCAGCTTTTGGTGGAACACAATCTTTACACACAAATGCACTTGATGAGGCCATAGCCTTACCAACCGATTTTTCGGCTAGGATTGCTCGTAATACACAAATCTTCTTGCAGGAAGAAACCAAAATAACAAAAACTGTTGACCCTTGGGCAGGTAGTTATTATGTAGAAAGCTTAACAAATGAGATAGTTACCAACGCATGGAAACTTATTGAAGAAGTAGAAGAGCTAGGCGGAATGACCAAAGCCATCGAAGCTGGAATTCCAAAATTACGAATAGAAGAAGCTGCGGCAAGAAAACAAGCCCGAATAGACAGCGGACAAGATATAATTGTTGGTGTTAACAAATACCGACTAGAAAAAGAAGATCCTTTACAGATTCTTGATGTCGACAATCAAATGGTTCGAAAACAACAAGTTGCCCAACTCGACCATATTAAAGCCACGAGAGATCCTGAAAAAGTAAAAGTAATACTCGAAAAATTAATCCATTGTGCAAAAACTGGCGACGGAAATTTACTTGAAATAGCTATTGATGCAGCTAGAAGTCGTGCCACATTAGGCGAAATTAGTGATGCATTAGAAACTGTTTTTGGCAGATACAAAGCACAAATTAAATCCTTTAGTGGCGTGTACAGTGCAGCAATAAAAGACGACAAAAGCTTCGAGAAAGCAAAACAATTGGCCGACACCTTTGCAAAACAAGAAGGTCGTCGCCCAAGAATTATGATTGCCAAAATGGGGCAAGACGGACATGACAGAGGTGCAAAAGTAGTTGCAACTGGTTATGCCGATGTAGGTTTTGATGTAGACATTGGTCCGCTTTTCCAAACCCCCGCAGAGGCAGCCAAGCAAGCTGTAGAAAACGACGTTCATATTCTAGGTGTTTCTTCACTTGCTGCAGGACACAAAACGCTAGTGCCACAGGTTATTGAAGAACTTAAAAAACATGGCCGCGAAGATATTATGGTGATTGTGGGTGGCGTAATCCCTGCACAGGATTATCAATATTTATTTGATGCTGGCGCAGTTGCTGTTTTTGGCCCTGGAACAAAAATTAGTGAAGCCGCAATAACAATCTTAGAAATCCTAATTGATTAAAAAACAAAAAACCTGCAATCACTTGCAGGTTTTTTTATATCCTTAATTCTGATGAATTATATTGAATGTACCGTAGCATCATTATCTGCTTCGACAGAAGAGACATTATAACCTCCAAAAGCTTTCATATAACTTCTTATAGACGTTCCATAAGCATCTCTGAAATACTTTTTTCCATTCTGCTTAAAAAAGTTTTTAACAGAACCAGCGCCTCCTAAATGGGCTGCTGCCAATATCCCTGATTCAGTAATATAAATTCCGCTGATTAGCTTCCCTTCATATTTTTCGATTTCTTTTCTTAATATCCATTTGTTTTTTGACAACAAAGCAAGGAATGCTTTTTCTTGTAACGCAGGATTTTTCAGGAATGCTTCCTCATTTCGAACTCCAATTGCACGCAAGGCTTGGGTACCAAATTGATATTTCCCCATATAACCAAGTGTATTTACTTTTCTGTATTTTCCTTGAGATTCTTTTAAAGCGATTGCTTCTTTGAAACCGATTAGGTGGTTTCCGGTGAAAGGAATACTGTCTGCGACAGGGTAATCTTTCTTTTCTTTAGATGGTAATAAGTATTCGGTCCCATCTGTATTTTCTGTAAGAAACCAAGGTTTGGCGTCTAATTTAAAGGGCTTAAAACCCGTGCTTAAAAATGCAATTATAACTGTTAACGTTGTGTAAAAATACCATTTCTTTATCATAGATTGTTTTTCTTTTGAACGCTGTCCCATTCAAAAATTTCTGCCTGCAAAGATACAACAAATTTTACAAAGCTATAAATCAACTAGTTAAACTTTTCTAAAATCACAAAATATCCGCCTTAAACCCCTAATTAGAAGAACGTTCCAAAAAATATTTTTAATTCATAATACTGCTAAAAGCCACTAAAAACGTTTTCGTAAAAAGTAATTTTCCTTCAATTTTTGTAAGAAAAACGTCGAGAGACAGACAAACCTACAAACAATTATTGAATACTAAATACGCAAAAAAATGTCATTCTTTTCTGTATTTTTAATAAAAACAAGTCAAGTATCTTACTAATGCCAAACTCTATTATTCAAGTAAATTTGATCAATTCAATAAACAAATATTACGTTTCAATAATTCACAAAAAAAATGCTGAAGTTTTAAAGCTCCAGCATCTTTTATATTTTTAAATTGTATCTAAAACCCTGTCTAGATAAAATTGAAGTTTTTATTCCTAAAAACTATCTTACCACTCCTTGGCTGTTAATCCAATCTGAATATTTTTTTGCATTTACATTGTGTTGCGCTAAAGTAGAAGCAAACTCATGATAGCCAAAACGGTCTACACTTGCACAAAAATAGATGTAATCATTTTTTTCAGGATTCAAGACTGCTTCTAATGCTGTTATATCTGGCATAGCAATTGGTCCTGGAGGAAGTCCTGTATTCATATATGTATTATACGGAGAAGACATAGTTAAGTCTTTATAGAAAACTCTTTTTATTACTTGGTCAAAATTGTCTGTTTTCTTTTTAATTGCATAAATAACCGTTGGATCTGCTTGTAATGGCATTTCTAAACGCAATCTGTTTAAGTAAACCCCTGCAATTCTTGGTCTCTCGTCCTTTTTTACTGATTCTTTATGCACAATTGAAGCTAAAATAGTAGCTTCTACAGGTGTTAATCCCTGTGCTTTGGCTTTTGCAATTCGTTCATCTGTCCAAAAATTATGATATTCTTTGATCATTTTATCACGAAACTTCAATGCCGAAGTATTCCAATACACTTCATAAGTATTCGGAATAAACATTGCAAATACATTTTCTTCATTAAAACCATTTTCTTTCAAAAACTCAGGATCTTTAAAAGCTGTTAACAAAGACAAGCTATCTGCTTCAATTTGAGAACCAATACGTCCTGCAAAATTCTCCAAACGTTCTTGATTATTAAATGCTAATTTAACTGGAACATTTGAACGCATTGCTCTTACCAAATCCATGTTGTTCATATCTTTGGTCAATAAAAAACGTCCTGGTTTTACATTTTCAGGATAATTTCTTTTATTGGCAACCATTTCAAAATTACTTAAGTCCTTTACATAAGGCTCTAATAACTTTTTGACATCGTCATAATTAGATCCTGTAGGCACATATACATATACCTCTTTCTCTGAAAATTTAGTATTAGCACTAAAAATCTGGTTTATTAAAATGAATCCATAAACCATCAAAACCGAAATTACAATAACGGCACTTATCGTTATAATTTTCTTTATATTCATATGGGGTTGCATTATTTGCTAGTATTTCTAAAATTATAACCTAAAACTAAACTTTTTTAAAACTTCTTATTAATTAACTGAAACATTGCTTCGTCTTGGTATACACCATTAACCAAAAGCCAATCTTTTTTAGTTCCAATTTTTTCAAAGCCAAATTTAGTAAAAAGTGCATTACTTGGTTCGTTTTTAACACCAATATTTGCATATAATTGATGCAAATTAAGATGATAAAAAGAATACCTAATTAATAACTCTAAAGCCTCTGAACCAATATTTTGATTCCTCTTTTCGTTATCTTGAATTACAATTCCAATGCCTGCCCTATTATTTTTAGGATCAAAATCAAATAAATCAACCAAACCAATAGCAGGGAAATCTTGCTCTTGACAAATTGCCAGCCTTAATTGCTTAGCTTCATATATATCCTGATGTGCATTTTCTAAATATTGTTTTATCAAAAACCGGCTATAAGGGGTTTGAGTATTACTTACTTCCCAAATTCTAAGATCGTTTTCGACAGCATAAATAAACTCCAAATCATTGGGCTCTAATGCTCGTATATAAATAGTATCTCCTTTTAATGTTATCATTTGATGCTTTTAGTTAGCCTTAAATTTTGCCAGGCTAATAATTAGATCACAATATCTATATTTCTATTGTTCCTTTAAATACAAATTCAGCAGGTCCTTTAAGAAAAACGTTTGTAAAATGTTCTCCCATTTTTTCAAAAGAAACCACTAATTTACCTCCTTCAACATTTAAGTTGATATCAGTTTCGTTTGTCTCGCCTATTGCATTCATTGCTATTGCCACTGCTGTAGCTCCAGTTCCACAGGCAAGAGTTTCATCTTCTACTCCTCTTTCATAAGTACGTAATGAAAATGTTTTATCATCTATTTTTTTTACAAAATTGATATTACTTCCTGGTTTACCATACAAATCGCCATATCGGATAGCTGCACCTTTTTCTTTAACGTTATAATGTTCCAAATCATCAACTAGTTGCACATGGTGAGGAGAACCTGTATTTAAGAAGGTGTGATCTTCAAATTTATTTACAGTATCAACATCAATCATTTGCAATGAAACAATCGAATCTGGTGCTATTGTAGCATGATGTAAACCATCTGTAGCTATAAAAGTAGTTTCATTTTCGATTACATGAAGTTTTTTAGCAAATGCTACCAAACACCTCCCACCGTTACCACACATAGAACTTTGGTTTCCATCAGCATTATAATATACCATTCTGAAATCGGTTTCAGAATCATTTTCTAACAAAATAAGTCCATCTGCACCAATTCCAAATCTTCTATGGCACAACTGTTCAATTAATTTTGTATCTTTCTTTGGGAAAAATTCTGAACGATTATCAATCATTACAAAATCATTTCCAGTTCCCTGATATTTATAAAATTCTACTTGCATTATTGTTGAATTATTCTTGAATTATTAACTACAAAAGTACGAACTATTAATGAAATGTTAATCATTGTTAAAGAGAGTTAAACCACTTTACTTCACTTTTTTTTTGATATAAATTTACAATAGATAACCTAAATACTAATCAACTATGAAACGATTCTCAACCTTATTTTTAGTGTCTTTATTAAGCGGAGCTACTACACTTGGTGCTTACAAGTTATTATTTGATAACAACGGCTCCCTTTTTGGTGAAAAAAACTCAATTGTAACTGTCGCACCAAATTCTTACTCTAAACAAGTTGGATTAGGATTACCTATCGAAACAGTTGATTTTACTGCCGCCGCAGACAAAACTATTCATACTGTGGTACACGTAAAAAATGTAGCTCGTAGAACAGTAACTAATCCGATGTTGGAATATTTTTATGGTTATGGTGGTCAACAATTACAAGAACAAGTAGGTACAGGTTCTGGGGTAATTATTTCTCAAGATGGTTATATCGTAACTAACAATCACGTAATTAAAGGAGCAACTGAAATTGAAATTACTTTAAATAATAAAAAATCGTATCCTGCTAAATTAATAGGAACCGATTCTAAAATGGATATTGCTTTATTAAAGATTAATCCTGACGAAAAATTACCATATACTATATTCGCAGATTCTGATGCAGTAAAAGTTGGTGAATGGGTATTGGCAGTTGGTAACCCGTACAACCTAAACTCTACAGTAACTGCTGGAATTATTTCAGCAAAAGCTAGAAATTTAGGCACAAATGGCATTCAGTCATTTATTCAGACTGATGCTGCTGTAAACCCAGGTAATAGTGGTGGTGCGCTGGTGAATACAAAAGGAGAATTAGTTGGAATCAATACTATGATCTCATCTACAACAGGTTCTTACGTAGGATATTCATTTGCAGTTCCGTCTAATATTACTAAAAAAATCATCGAAGACTTTATGCAATTTGGTAATGTTCAAAGAGGTATTCTTGGTGTTGAAGGAGGAGAACTTAATAACGCTGCTTCTAAAGAGCTAGGTATTGCTCAAACAGAAGGCTTCTACGTTAGCAAAGTGACTAAAAATTCTGGTGCCGAAAAATCGGGTCTTCAAAAAGGAGATATCATTGTAAAACTTGACAATCATGACATCTCTACTTTTGCGGATCTTTCTGGATACATCAATACAAAAAGACCAAATGATAAAGTTCAGGTAACTTTTATTCGTGACGGAAAAAACAAAGTAGTTCCAGTTATTTTAAGTAAAAACGAATTCTTTAGTACTGAATTTAAAGGAATCGAATTAGAAAATATCGATGCCAATGATAAAAAAAAATTCCGCATCAATTACGGGGTAAAAATTAAAGCCCTTACAAATGAAAATTTGCAACAATATAATGATGAATTAAAAGGCAACATTATTTTAAGTATTGATAACATAAAAGCAACAGATATTGAAACGGTTTCAAAAGTTTTGAATAAAAAAGACGAAAACCAAAGTGTCCGAATTGAAATGATAAATAAAAACGGAGAGGTTATTCGAGTTATCATCTAATTCTTATTATTTCCAAAAGCGTAAGCCATCTTGTAAAAATCAAGATGGCTTTTTTATTTCTAAAATAAATCACAAAATAGCTTACGAAATCGATTGAAATAGGTACTTTTGCGCCAAATTTAAAAAAACAAGCTATTTTATTTTTAGAAATTTTCAACTATGAGCAAAAAATCTTTGTACCAAAAAGAAGTATCATTTCAAGTCGACAGACGAAAAGCCGGAGTAGAATTGATTAAAATCATAAGCGATTTATGGTATGACAAATCCATCGAAATGGTTTTGTTTAAAAATCAATTGCTAGACAAAAATGTAAGTGACATTATCAACTTGCATCAGTATGCAGGAGAATTTGTAGGTAAACCAATCACTGTTTTTGACTCTGTAGAAATTGCAAGAGTTGTTTTATCTCTAAAATTACCACCAGCCAAAATAGATATTGGAAAGCTAACTTATGAATATCGTTTGGAGGATGAAAAATACCCTGATGCTCGTCATTTCGTAATTGAAAAACTTAAGGAAGCTAAATCAACTGAAGAAATTCAACCTAAAGATGTTGTTCTTTATGGTTTTGGTAGAATTGGTCGCTTATTAGCTAGAGAATTAATGTCGAAAACAGGAAAAGGAAATCAATTGCGATTAAGAGCTATTGTTATTCGTGACAAAAGTGAACTTGCTAATCTTGAAAAAAGAGCTTCTTTATTAAGATATGATTCTATTCATGGAGATTTTCAAGGATCTGTAACTGCTGATCCTAAGAATAATGCTTTATTAATTAACGGAACTACGGTGCACGTTATTTCTGCAAATTCTCCTGAAGAAATAGATTATACTCTATATGGCATCAACAATGCTTTAGTAATTGACAACACTGGTGCTTTTACTACGCAAGAAGCATTAAGCAGACATTTAGTTTCTAAAGGTGTTGACAAAGTTTTACTTACTGCCCCTGGTAAAGGAGTACCAAATATTGTACATGGTGTAAACCATAACGAGTACAATCCTGATGAAAATGATATTTTCTCAGCTGCATCGTGCACTACAAATGCTATTACTCCTATTTTAAAAGCGATAGAAGATACTCTTGGAGTTGTTAAAGGTCACCTAGAGACTATTCATGCTTATACAAACGACCAGAATCTTGTTGATAATATGCATAAAAAATACCGCCGTGGTAGAGCAGCGGCTTTAAATATGGTTATTACCGAAACTGGCGCTGGAAGTGCTGTAGCAAAAGCGTTACCGTCACTTGAAGGAAAACTAACATCTAATGCAATACGCGTTCCTGTTCCTAATGGATCACTAGTTGTATTGAACCTTGATGTAAAAAAAGCTACTTCGATTGCTGGAATCAATAAAATAATGAAAAAATATGCGCTTGAAGGGGAACTTGTTGAGCAAATAAAATACTCTTTGAATACTGAGCTAGTCTCTTCAGATATAATTGGTACTTCGGCTCCATCTATCTATGACAGTAACGCCACAATAGTTTCTAAAGACGGAAAAAGCATTGTATTATATATATGGTATGATAATGAATACGGCTACAGCCATCAAGTAATTCGATTAGCCAAATATATTGCAAAAGTAAGACGTTTTACTTATTACTAGCATACAAACAACCAAAACCAATATTTTCAAAACCATCAAGATTTCTTGATGGTTTTTTGTTTTTTAGATAATTCTCCTAACCTATTAATTAATGGATTTAAGTGAACTAAGTATTAAAGATCCGTATAAAACTCAAACTATTTACATGGTTCATTTTTTATTACAATAACTTAACTAGATAATAACTATTATATTATTGGTAAGACTGTAGTACTTTTTACTTCGGATATTACAAAGACTGTATTGATTAAAGAAACTTCAGGTAAAATCGATAATTTCTTTTGATGAAAATGATGATAAGATTCCATATCAGGAATGATAATTTTAAGCATATAATCAAAATTTCCTGAAACATAATTACATTCTACAACTTCGGGCAAATTCAAAATAGATTGATTAAATCCTTCCGAAGTATCATAGGTTTGTTTTGTAAGCGTTACCTGGCAGTAAACAGTAAGATTATTCCCTAATTTTTTCTTACTTAAAATAGAGACATATTTCTCAATAACTCCCTCTCTTTCAAGACGTTTCACTCGATCATGAACAGGCGTAAGAGACAAATTTATTTTATTTGCTATATCCTTTAAAGTATGACGCGCATCTTCTTGTAAAAGGCGTAGGATTTTTTTGTCAGTTTCGTCTAAAAGCATAGTAAAAAGCGTTTCAAATAATTATTGATAATCAGTCATTTTTTCTTTTTACAGACGTTAAATGCTCCTTAAAAAGAATATTTTTTTGTAAAAATATTAAATAAAAACAATATTTTCTTAATTATAATCAGAATATCAATAATATATTCTCTATATGTAGCTTTGTAAAACAAAATTAACAAAAACAAAAAAACTTAAGATAATGATAATAGGTGTTCCAAAAGAAATCAAGAATAACGAAAACCGTGTAGCTGTTACACCAGCTGGTGCTTCTGAAATGAAAAAACATGGGCATGTTGTTTATGTTCAAGCAACTGCAGGTTTAGGAAGTGGATTTAGCGATGAGGAGTACACAGCGGCTGGAGCTCAGGTTCTAGCAACTATTGAAGAGGTATATGCTATTGCTGAAATGATCATTAAAGTAAAAGAGCCTATTGCTTCTGAATATGACTTAATCAAAAAAGATCAATTATTATTTACATACTTTCACTTTGCTTCATCAGAGCCGTTAACACATGCTATGATCGAAAAAGGAGCTGTATGTTTAGCTTATGAGACTGTTGAAAAAACAGATCGTAGTTTACCTTTATTAGTTCCAATGTCAGAAGTTGCTGGACGTATGTCTATCCAACAAGGAGCAAAATACCTAGAGAAGCCATTAAAAGGAAGAGGAATTCTTTTAGGTGGTGTTCCTGGTGTTCCTCCTGCTAAAGTATTAGTACTTGGTGGTGGAATCGTAGGTACTCAAGCTGCAAAAATGGCTGCTGGTTTAGGAGCTCAAGTTACTATCATGGATGTAAGTTTAGCACGTCTACGTCAGTTAGATGATATTATGCCTGCAAATGTAAATACAGAAATGTCTAACCATTATAATATCACTAAAGCAATTGCTGATGCTGATTTAGTAGTTGGAGCTGTTTTAATTCCAGGAGCAAAAGCACCTCACTTAGTTACTCGTGATATGCTTAAATTAATGCGCCCAGGAACTGTTGTTGTAGATGTTGCTGTTGATCAAGGTGGATGTATCGAAACTTGTACTCCTACAACTCACGAAAACCCAACTTTTATTATTGATGATATAGTACACTACTGTGTGGCTAATATGCCTGGTGCTGTACCTTACACATCTACGCTTGCTTTAACTAATGCTACTCTTCCTTATGCTTTACAATTAGCTAATAAAGGATGGCAAAAAGCATGTAACGAAAATGAAGAATTAAGAAAAGGATTAAATATCGCAAATGGAAAAATTCTTTATAAAGGAGTTGCCGAAGCTTGGAATCTTCCTTATAATGAAGAATTAGTGTTAGCAAACGTATAAGTTTCTAACATTATATAAGTGCTTACTACACTAGAAAACCCGTCATATGACGGGTTTTCTGTTTTATGTAGTTATTGTTATACCCTGTTTTTATTAAGATAAAAATTTATGTTCCTTGAAAAAAACTTTACAGTTAGCTTGAATTATTCTTTCGGCTTCGTCAAATAATATACTGGAATTCCTGTTAGCATAATTAAAACGCCCCAACCACATGTAGAAAATTTGGTAAGCAACAAGCAAATACAAATTGCTGACGCTACTAGAATATACAAAATAGGCAAGAATGGATAGCCAAAAGCTTTATAAGGTCTCTCTGCATTTGGCATTTTCTTGCGTAAAATAAATATTCCGTATATCGTTAGAATGTAAAATATTAAAACAATGATAATCACAAAATCAAGTAAATCACCATACTTTCCTGTCAGGCATAAAGCCGAAGCCCAAATACATTGTGCCCATAAAGCCCATGCAGGAACACTAGATTCATTTAAAATAGCTGCTTTCTTAAAAAACAAACCATCCTTAGCCATTGTATAATACACTCTCGCACCAGCCATAATTAAGCCGTTATTACAAGCAAAAGTCGAAATCATAATCATAATTGCAATAATTAACGTTCCGATATTACCAAAAATATATTGTGATGCCACAACAGCTACTCTATCTGATTTTGCCGTAGCAATTTCGTCAAAAGGAATAACAGCCAAATACATTAAATTTGTCAAAACATAGATAATTGTAACTATAAAAGTTCCTAAAAACAAACTAAAACCTACATTCCGTTTTGGATTTTTAATTTCTCCTGCAATAAAAGTCACTCCATTCCAAGCATCACTAGAAAACAAAGATCCAACCATAGCAGCCGAAATACCTGTAAGTAATGCTGTTCCCCCTATTGGAAACCAAGATTTAGTATCTGCATCAAAAGCTCTTGTAGACCAACCATCTACCCAATTAGCATCCCAAACAGAAGCTTTTGCCCCAAGTGTTAATCCGAAAACAATTAATCCTAAAAGTGATAAAATTTTAATAATTGTCAAGACAGTTTGAAGAATTTTACTGTTCCTAACTCCTCGACTATTAATATACGTTAACAAAACAATCGTAACGATAGAAACCAATTGAGCCGCATTTAAATCAAAAGAACCAATTTCAAAAAGAATATTCTCATCACTAAAAGGTTCATAGATATAAGCTGCAAATTTCGCAAAAGCAACACCTACAGCTGCAATTGTACCCGTTTGGATAACTGCAAAAAAGCTCCACCCATACAGAAAAGCTATTAATTTGTTATAAGCCTCTTTTAAGTAAACATACTGTCCACCTGCTTTTGGGAACATAGCACTTAGCTCTCCATAACTCACTGCTGCAATAACAGTAATCAACCCTGAGATCAACCATATTAAGGTTAACCAACCAGCAGATCCTACTTGTCGCGCAATATCAGCACTCACAATAAATATTCCTGAACCAATCATAGATCCTACCACGAGCATGGTTCCATCTAATAATCCGAGTTCTCTTTTAAAATCTTCTGGTTTGTTTTCTTGCATATATTTTGGTTTTTTGGTTGGTTAAAGATATACTTTTTTTGGAAATTTTAGTTTTTAGACTCTTGATTTTTAGATTATATAGCAGTTATAATCTTTGGTTTTATCATCATCATCAAGCAAAGTAAAGCCTAAGCTTTTTTTTATTTACAATACAAAATATAAAAATCGATGAACAACCTATTTCTCTATTATTCTCAGCATACAAAAACTTAATCACAAGATAACTAATACTTTACCACCAATTATTTTAAAAAAAATAATTTCGTTTAATCATATAAGAAAAAGATAAAATTATGTAATCATCCTATAAATGAACAAATTAACTTTACATTAAGCGCTTTACTAAATAATTAATTAAGTCATTTTACAATACTAATTATAAAAAGAGTCTTATTCATTTATAGTTTATCACTGCTAATTTTTGAGTTAATCATTTATTCTTTTAATAAAACCGAGTTTAACAAATAACCTTTGCACTATGAAAATAATAAAAAGTATAAATATAGTAAGACGTAATTTGATGCATCGTTTAACCAAAAACATTAGCTATACGAAACCCTCTAAAAAAAGTGATTTAATAATTAAACCCGATATTAAAAGAGTCTTAATTTCCAGACCTAATGCTCGATTAGGAAACTTATTATTAATTACCCCGTTATTAGAAGAAGTTATAAATACATTTCCAGGATGCAAAATAGATCTATTTGTAAAAGGAAGCCTGGCTCCTATTCTATTCGAAAACTATGATAATGTCGATACAATAATCCAACTACCTAAAAAGCCTTTTAAGAGTTTACTTCAATACATTAAAGTCTGGATATCACTTCGACAACAACATTATGACATTGCAATTAATGTAGATAAAAATTCATCCTCTGGAAGACTTTCAGTAAAATTTTCAAATTCAAAATTCAAATTCTTTGGAGATCCTACTACTGAAGACATTCAATTAAAATACAATGATTATGATCATATTGCAAAATACCCTGTATATAATTTTAGAAGTTTTTTAAATGAAATAGGTTTTATTCCTAGTGATACTCCTATTTCAGCGTTAAACCTTAGATTAAGTAATTCTGAAATCACTGAAGGTAAAAAAATATTAGAAAACTTGATCGATAATGACAAAAAGACAATTTGCATTTATACCTATGCCACTGGCGATAAATGCCATTCGAAATCTTGGTGGGGGAAATTTTACAAAAAACTAAAAACTCAATATCCCAATCATAATATTATTGAAATTTTACCTATCGAAAATGTCTCACAAATAGACTTTAAAGCCACTCATTTTTACAGTAAAGATATTCGTCAAATTGGTGCATTAATTGCGAATACTGAGGCTTTCATTGGAGCTGATTCTGGGATCATGCACTTAGCAAGTTCTGTACAAACTCCTACAGTCGGTTTATTCTCAATTAGTGAGCAAAAAAAATATGAGCCTTATTGTAATCATAGTATAGCTATAAATACTAACAAAACTTCTATTTTACAATCTATAAAAATAATAGCATACATGATTAGTCATAATTTATCGCTTAGAGTTACTACTACATCTACAATTATCGCTTTTTCTTAAGTAAATTTTTGATTTTTAGTAACTATATTAAATTTTAATCGTCTATTACTAATATATACTTAAAATATAGTAACCAAAAATCATCAATCATCATGAAAAAAAAATCAAATCACTCTTTATTTAAAGTGCTTATTTTCAGTGTTCTTTTTCAGTTAATCTTAACAAACACAAGTATTGCACAAACCAAGGCCGACAAAATAAATGAACTACTAAGCTTATATTCAAAATACGATCAGTTTACAGGTACTGCCCTTGTAACAGAAAATGGTCAGATTATTTATAAAAAAGGCTTTGGATTAGCCAATATGGAATGGAAAATCCCCAACCAGCCTAATACAAAATTCAGATTAGGCTCTATTACTAAACAATTTACTGCCCTAGCAATACTCCAACTAGTGGAACAAGGAAAACTTAAACTAGATGTTCCAATATCTACTTATCTTCCTGACTACTCTAAAACTAATGGCGACAAAATAACCATTCATCAATTACTAACACACACAGCGGGAATACCTAATTACACTTCATTTCCTAATTTTTTTCCAGATATTAGCAGAAATCCATATACGCCAGAAGTTTTTATAAAGACATTTGCTGATTTACCACTTCAATTCAAACCAGGAGAAAAATTTGCTTATAGCAACTCTGGCTATTTTGTATTGGGTTACATCATAGAAAAAGTTACAGGAAAAACTTATGAGCAATACCTGCAAGAAAACATTTTCACACCACTTAAGATGATTAATTCCGGATACGACCATCATAGTGACATTATAGAAAATAGAGCTACTGGATATGAAAGAAACGGAAAAGCCTATGTAAACTCACGTTATATAGATATGTCTCTTCCTTACGCAGCTGGTTCTCTATATTCGACTGTAGAAGATCTATACTTATGGGATCAAGCTCTTTATTCTGAAAAACTACTATCAGCTAAATACAGAGATTTATTATTTGGCAAATACATTCCTGCTGGACCGCCATCTTATTATGGATACGGCTGGTCTATTGAAGATATCAACATTGGAGAATCAGACGAAAAAGTACAAATTGTCGAACACGGTGGAGGCATAAATGGTTTCAATACATTAATCACCCGAATTCCTTTATCTAAAGATCTGATAGTTTTATTAAATAATACTGGCGGAGCAAGTCTTAATGAGATGTGTCGTGCAATAAGAGCTATTTTATATGACAAACCATATGACATGCCTAAGAAATCTAGTGCATATGTTTTTTTAGATATTATTAAATCCCAAGGACTAGAAGCTGGCTTAGCAAAACTAAAAGAACTCAACAAATCTGATGAATATGCTATTAAGGAAAACGAAATGAACAGTGCTGGATATCAATTATTACAATCAGGAAAAACCAAAGAAGCTATAGCTGTTTTTAAAATAAATGCAGACACTTTTCCTAAATCTGGTAATGTATATGATAGCTTAGGTGAAGCTTATTTAAAAGATGGAGACAAAAAAACTTGCTATTATAAACTATAGAAAGTCATTACAGTTTGATCCAAAAAATGAAAATGCGAAAAAAGTATTAGAAGAAATATCAAAATAACGATTTTAACAAACTTATTAGAACAACTGTAATTTTTCTAAATTGCAGTTTTCTTTTATAAAACCACAACTATGATGAGCTCTAAGCCTAAAACCATTGATGAATATATAGCTAGCTTTCCAACTGAGATTCAGGAAATACTGGAACAAGTCCGCCAAACAATAAAAAAAGTGGCTCCTACTGCCGAAGAAAAAATAAGTTATGCTATTCCTACTTTTACTCTTAATGGAAATTTAGTCCATTTTGCTGCTTTCAAAAATCATATCGGTTTTTATGCAATGCCTTCTGGAAATGAAGCGTTCAAGCATGAACTATCTACTTATAAAAAAGGAAAAGGTTCAATTCAATTCCCAATAAACAAACCAATGCCTTTGGATTTAATAACTAAGATTGTAAATTTTCGAGTTAAAGAAAATTTAGAAAAAATAAAAAAATAGCTATTCTAAAATGAGTAGTTAAGGCAATATCTTCAGTAAATATTTTATTCTAAAATACGATTAACTTGAGTAAAGTTTCTTTCGTAATATGCCTCTTTTGTCGAAGACACAATAACACCACGATGTACCGATGAATGAATAAATTTAATTTCACCATCGTTGGCTTCTATTACCATTCCAACATGATTTATCTGACGTCTTCCATTTGTTTTAAAGAAGATTAGATCTCCTTTTTTTGCCTCTTCTGAAGCAATTTTAACTCCAATACGAGATTGTTCAATAGAACTTCTAGGTAACTTAATATCAAAACTACCAAATGTTGTTACCATTAAACCTGAACAATCGAAACCTGATCTAGTTGTACCACCTGAGCGATAACGAACTCCTACATTTTCGGTTGCGTTTAAAACCAATTGGTTTAATAAATCTGAGTTATGAGTAAATCTTCCTTCAGTTGTTGTAGCAGTATCTTTTACAACTACTGTTGCTACTGCAGTAGCGGTATTATCAATTGAAGTTTTAGCTTCTTCTTGTACATTATTCTCAACGTAAGTTCCTGAAGGATGAATTTTTAAAACGGAACCTACTGGTAATCTCTTTTTTATAAACGGATTTTGTTTTTCTAATTCAGCAACTGTAAGCCCGTATTGTTTAGCAATTGCATATTTAGTTTCTTTAGGCAAAACTTTCCGTACAACTTCAGCTTCTACCGTTTTTTCAATTATCTCTGGTTGAGTTGTAGTAATTGTTGCATTCTCCAATGAAGCTATTTCTTCTTGAGAATTGGCTTTTATAATTGGCTTAGCATTTCCTGGTATTATAATTTGCTGCCCTATTTTAAGTCCTTCGCTCTCTAATTTTGGATTGGCTTTTTTAAGATCTTCAACTGTAAGTTGGTATTGCTTTGAAATCCCATACAATGTTTCTTTTGCTAAAATTTCATGTGTAGTAGTTTCTTGAAGACTATTTGTTACATTACTTGCAATTACTTCTTTGGTCTTTTTTGTTTTATTAGCAATCGTTTTCTTTGAATTTGGTATTAGCAAGATTGAATTCAGTTTCAATAACTGGCTTGCTTTAGGATTTAAATCAAGAATTTCTTTTACTTTAACATTATATTTTTTTGCTATTACACTAACATTCTCTCCTTTAGTAATTTTATGCTTGATATATTTTTCTTGCGAAAAAACACCAAAACTAAAAAAAAACAACGCTAATACTAGTCCAAAACTTTTCATGCTACTCAAATTACATTCGCAGATTCTAATTTGATTTATTGAAAAAACCAAAACATCAATCTAAATTACTTAAAAAGCTAATTTAATTTTTTAAACTAAAAATTGCTAATTTTTAACAACTCTTTATATTCAAATTAACAAATTTCGCATAAAACATAATCATTCTATATTAATTCAATTATTTTTTATTGAAAAATATTCTTACTTTTAAAGAATGAATAATCAATTAAAATAATGATTCCTTGAGAAAATTAATTTTTATTTTCATCCTTTTTCCTGCAATATTTATTGCTCAAAATATAAAAGGCAATGTAATTTCTCTGAAAGACAATCTTCCGGTTGAAGACACCAATGTATTTGCATTATCTAGTAAAGCTGGAACTATAACCAATGAAAGTGGTAAATTTAGTTTGAAAGTTCATCCTGAATTCAAAGACGATGAAACATTAGAATTTTCTCATATTGGCTACATCACTAAAAAAATTTCTTTAAGCTACCTGATAAAGAATAATTACAAAGTTTTTCTTGAAGAAGAGGTACAAAATTTATTAGGTGTTACAATTGCCACCAATCCTAAATTAAAAACAAAACTTGCTTTTACAGAAATAACTTCTTTGAAACATCCTGTTTATTCATTTGGATCTTTTTTAAAAGACGACAAAATTTATATTAGTGGCGGTGACGCTTATCCTGAAATTGATCACATGGCTAAAGTGCGAGCAAAAATAGCCACCCCTACCTTTCAGGATTTTTTTAATGAAGGAAAATGGGCAACTAAACGACATTACAAAAAGTATCTTTCTATTTATGATATCAAAACCAACTCTTGGGAATTCCCTGATTTAAAACTACAGGTTAGGGCGTATCATAACATTCATTTCTACAACAATTTGATTTATATTTTGGGAGGAAAAAAAATGTTCGTAAATGAAGTAAGTAGTTGGGAATACTTACAAGATCAAATAGAAGTTTTAGATCTTGAAAAACGTAGCGTTAAAGTCGACAAAACAAATCCACATCAAGCTGCTGATTTTGCTTCTTTTACTTATAAGGATAATATTGTTGTAATGGGAGGTTCTATAAAAGCAACTGAAAGTGGTGTAAAAGATTTTACAAATAAAGTGCATCTGTACAATATTACTTCCGGATATTGGTATGAACTTACGAGCATGCCAACGGCAGAAGAAACTACCGGAATACTGATAGACGATACAATTTACCTTATTGGCGGAAATAACGGAAAACCAATATCTAAAATAGAAACCTTTGATTTAGTATCAGAAAAATGGCAAACTGAGGGGGAACTATTTTCAGGATTAGAAAGACCTGCTATTGCTTACAATGACGATATTATTTATTTTTTTGAGGATGAAAAAATGTATACTTACAATCTAAAATCAAAGCTATTAAAAGAATACGAAATCAACCTTCCTATAAAATATTCAGCCATGTATTATAACGATAATAAATTATATATTTTGGGCGGACGTATTGACAATAGTTACTCTAAAATTCCTTCTGCAAAAGTTTTTAGTATAGATTTAAATGAATTTAAATTAACAAATCCGAATAAGATTAAAAGCTTATCTCAAGAAACAACTCTGGCAAAAATACAGGGTTAGTTTTATAATGTCAGAGTTATAATGTGTGAAATTATAATACCTGACAGATAAAAAAATTCTTGGAGATCTTTAACTAAATTTCTTTTTCAAATAGACTTCCTTGCCCAGATAAAAGCAGCATCCTTTTCTTTTTTCCTAAAAAAAGAAAAGATATAACGGATAGCTGGACCCGAGCGATACGAACCGACGAAGTAAATGACTTCAAATAAAAAACTCCCAAGTTACCTTGAGAGTTTTTAATATAGTTTAAATCTTTAATTACGCTTTTCCTGCAGCAATTAAATTTAATGCTGAACCAGCTACAAACCAGCCAATTTGTCCTGCATTATACGTATGATTTGCTAAGATTATATCTTTAGTCCCATTTGCGTGAACGAATTCTAACGTTAATGGTTTTCCTGGAGCAAAATCTACTAAATCAACAAAATTGATTGTATCATCTTCTTGGATTTTATCATAATCTGCTTCGTTAGCAAATGTTAATCCTAAAAGCCCTTGTTTTTTAAGGTTAGTTTCATGAATACGAGCAAAAGATTTCACCAATACTGCTTTAACTCCTAAGAAACGTGGCTCCATTGCTGCATGCTCACGTGAAGAACCTTCTCCGTAGTTATGATCTCCCACAACAACAGACGGAACTCCTGCAGCTTTGTATGCACGGGCCACTGCTGGAACTGCATCGTAAGTTCCTGTTAGTTGATTTTTAACTGAATTCGTTTTTTGGTTGAATGCATTTACTGCACCAATCAACATATTGTTAGAAATATTATCCAAATGTCCACGGAAACGCAACCATGGTCCAGCCATAGAAATATGATCTGTAGTACATTTTCCGAACGCTTTGATTAACAATTTTGCTCCTGTTATGTTTTTACCATCCCAAGCATCAAACGGTGCTAACAACTGTAAACGCTCTGATGTTGGACTTACAACTACCTGAACTCCTGAGCCATCTGCAGCCGGAACCTGGAATCCTGGATCTTTAACATCAAATCCTTTTGGAGGCAATTCGTCTCCAGTAGGCTCATCTAACATTACTTCTTCTCCATCTTCATTGATCAAAGTATCCGTTAATGGATTAAAACTTAAATCTCCTGCGATAGCCATAGCAGTTACCAATTCTGGCGAACCTACGAATGCTAATGTATTTGGATTACCATCGGCACGCTTTGAGAAGTTACGGTTAAAAGAGTGAACGATTGTATTTCTTTCTTCTTTCTCTGCTCCTTCTCTATCCCACATACCAATACATGGTCCGCAAGCGTTAGCAAAAACTGTCGCTCCAATTTTATGGAATGTATCGATAAAACCATCACGCTCGATTGTATAACGAACTACCTCTGAACCTGGAGTAATTGTGAACTGTGATTTTGTTTTTAATTTTTTAGCAGAAACTTGTCTTGCTAAAGATGCTGCACGTGCAATATCTTCGTAAGATGAGTTTGTACAAGAACCAATTAAACCAACTTCAATTTTTAATGGCCAATTATTTTTGATTGCCGCTTCTTTCATTTTAGAAATTGGAGTAGCTAAATCTGGTGTAAAAGGTCCGTTTAAGTGTGGCTCTAATTCTGTCAAGTTAATTTCGATAACTTGATCAAAATATTGCTCTGGATTTGCATATACTTCTGGATCTCCTGTTAAGTAAGGAGCTATTTTATCTGCAGCATCTGCAACATCTGCTCTGTTTGTAGAACGTAGGTAACGACTCATAGAAGCATCGTATCCAAAAGTTGAAGTCGTTGCTCCAATCTCAGCCCCCATATTACAAATAGTCCCTTTTCCTGTACATGACATAGAAGTAGCACCTTCTCCAAAATATTCAACAATAGCACCAGTACCACCTTTTACAGTAAGAATTCCAGCAACTTTAAGGATAACATCTTTAGGAGCTGTCCATCCTGATAATTTACCAGTTAATTTTACTCCAATTAATTTAGGGAATTTTAATTCCCATGCCATTCCTGACATAACATCTACTGCATCGGCTCCACCAACACCAATAGCAACCATTCCTAATCCTCCTGCATTTACAGTATGTGAATCGGTACCAATCATCATTCCTCCTGGAAAAGCATAATTTTCAAGTACTACTTGGTGAATAATTCCTGCTCCTGGCTTCCAGAAACCAATTCCGTATTTATTAGAAACTGATGAAAGAAAATCAAACACTTCATTACTTTGTGTTTTTGCTCTAGCCAAATCGGTTACAGCATCTACTTTAGCTTGAATTAAGTGATCACAATGTACTGTTGTAGGAACTGCTACTTTTGATTTACCTGCATGCATAAATTGCAACAATGCCATTTGTGCAGTTGCATCTTGACATGCAACGCGATCGGGTGCAAAATCAACATAATCAACTCCTCTTCCAAACGCCTTGGTTGGAGTTCCATCCCAAAGGTGATTGTACAAAATTTTCTCCGTTAAAGTAAGTGGACGACCAACAATTTCGCGTGCTTTATCAACACGACTTGGCATGTTGTCATACACTTTTTTAATCATTTCAATATCAAATGCCATAATATACTTGTTTTATTTTTATTCTTTTTTGAACATGACAAGTTACAAAAAATAGAGTAGCTGTAAAAGAAAAAGCCTGAGTTTATCACTCAGGCCTTTTATATATAATCATTATAACTTATCGTAAATTACATCACCAACAGTTTATGAGAAGGCGCAAACCTAGTCAAACTAATACCTTCTACAGCTACTGTATATTCAGCTAAAGTAGGAGTTCTACCTAAAATTGTAGATAAAACTACAACAGGCGTAGAAGAAAGTAACGATTCTCCTTTTTTACCTTCTGTATCCTCTACTACTCTTCCTTGGAAAAGACGAGTAGATGTTGCCATTACAGTATCTCCTTTTGAAGCTTTTTCTTGGTTACCCATACAAAGATTACATCCAGGACGTTCTAGATACAACATGTTCTCATATTCTGTACGTGCAGCACCTTTAGGAGCGCTATCGTTAAATTCAAAACCTGAGTATTTCTGTAAAACTTCCCAGTCTCCTTCAGCCTTAAGTTCATCCACAATATTATATGTAGGCGGTGCTACAACAAGTGGTGCTTTAAACTCAACCTTACCGTGCTGTTCTTCTATATTTTTAAGCATTTGAGCAAGGATCTTCATATCGCCCTTGTGAACCATACAAGAACCAATAAATCCAAGATCTACTTTTTTCTCTCCTCCATAAAAAGATAATGGTCTGATTGTATCGTGAGTATATCTTTTAGAAACATCAGCATTATTCACGTCTGGATCAGCAATCATAGGCTCTATAATCTGATCCAAATCAACAACAACTTCAGCATAATACTTCGCATTTGCATCTGGAGTTAAAGCTGGCTTCTCAGCCGATTTAATTTCTGCAATTCTCTTATCTGCTTTATTAATCAATCCCTGAAGAACTTGTTTTTCATTATCCATTCCTTTATTGATCATAATCTGGATTCTGCTTTTTGCAATCTCAAGAGATTCAATTAAAGTATCATCTTCAGAAATACAAATAGAAGCTTTTGCTTTCATCTCTGCAGTCCAATCTGTAAACGTAAATGCCTGGTCAGCAGTAAGAGTACCAAGATGAACCTCGATAATTCTACCTTGGAACACATTCTCTCCACCAAACTTTTTAAGCATTTGTGCTTGTGTTGAATGAACTACATCACGGAAGTCCATATAATCTTTCATCTCTCCTTTAAACGTCACCTTTACAGATTCAGGAATTGGCATTGAAGCCTCACCTGTAGCAAGTGCAAGCGCTACTGTCCCAGAGTCTGCTCCAAAAGCTACACCTTTTGACATTCTTGTATGAGAGTCACCACCAATAATAATAGCCCACTCGTCTATTGTAATATCATTTAAGACTTTGTGAATTACATCCGTCATTGCATGATAAACACCTTTCGGATCACGTGCAGTGATTAAACCGAAATCATTCATAAATTTCATCAATTTTGGAATGTTTGCCTGAGCTTTTTTATCCCATACTGAAGCAGTATGACAACCTGATTGGTATGCACCGTCAACAATTGGAGAAATTACTGTAGCCGCCATAGACTCTAACTCCTGAGCTGTCATAAGCCCAGTAGTATCTTGCGAACCTACAATATTAACTTCTACACGAACATCTGAACCAGCATGTAATACTTTACCTGGAGCTATACCAACAGCATTTTTGTTGAAGATTTTTTCTACTGCTGTAAGACCTTGTCCTTCAAGAGAAATCTCTTTTGATGGAGCAAATACAAGAGGAGCCTCAATTTCTAAAATTTTAGCTGCTAATGTCTGAAGTTTTTTACCAAATACAATTGCATATGACCCTCCAGCCTTTATAAATTCCATTTTCTGAGGTGTAAAAGCCTTAGAAATATCAATTAATTCTTTGTCTCCGTTATAAAGCTTTTTTGTTTTAGTGTTTATAGTAAGCACTGTACCTGTAGCAACTGAATATGCTTCTTCCAGAATTGGTTCATTATTCTCATTACGAATAACATTCCCATCTGCATCAAGCTTTTTAACCCAGTTTTTAAGGTCTAAACCAATACCCCCCGTAACATCCACAGTTGTTAAGAAAATCGGAGAAATACCGTTTGTTCCCCCAACGATTGGAGCTATATTAACAAATGGAATATATGGGCTTGCTTGTTTTCCTGTCCAAAGTGCCACGTTGTTTACACCTGACATTCTAGAAGAACCAACTCCCATTGTACCTTTTTCTGCAATTAACATCACACTTTTATCAGGATGCTGTGCTTGTAATGCCTTAATTTCTTCTTGTGCTTTAGGTGTAATCATACACTGCCCATGAAGTTCACGATCAGAACGTGAGTGAGCCTGATTACCTGGAGATAATAAATCCGTAGAAATATCACCTTCGCCTGCAATAAAAGTAACTACTTTAATTTCTTCAACTACCTCTGGCAATTTAGTAAAAAACTCTGCCTGTGCGTAGCTTTTAATAATTTCTATAGCAACTGGATTACCATTTTTAAATGCCTCTTTTAAACGATCTGTGTCTGCCTCGTAAAGGTAAACTTGTGTTTTAAGAACATTTCCTGCTTCTTTTGCAATAGCAGCATCATTACCTAAAGCTAAATCTAACAACACTTCAATAGAAGGTCCACCCTTCATGTGCGATAATAACTCAAATGCAAAAGCTGGTGTTATTTCTTTCACTTCAGATTCTCCAAGAATAATCTCTTTTAAAAACTTAGCTTTTACACCTGCAGCACTTGTAGTACCTGGTATAGTGTTATAAATAAAGTGTTTAATAGATTCTTCACGATACTCGTTATCTAAATCTTTAATTTGAGCAATAATCACGCTTAACAACTCAGCACCATCTATTGGCTTCGGGTGAAGACCTTGGTCTTTTCGTTCTGCAATCTCTTTAATGTAATCGTTATAAGTATTCATAATCGAAGTCTTTTCTAAGTATCTTATTTTTTTGTACGCAAATTTAAAAATTAAAGCCGAGAATTAAAAAAAATATAACAGAACTCGCCTTTTCAAAAGTTATTATTAAAAAATAACGATTTACATTGCGTAAATTTAGCAAAATTGCATTTTAACGTCAAAATATTAAATTATTAATAATATAAAATCCTTTCTTTGACAAAGTCGAAATTCTTTATTCCAAAGAAAAAGGTTCTTTGCTATGTTTTAAGCAAAGAACCTTTCTAAATAAGTGTTTTTATAACGTTATAGTAGCTTCTGAATTATAATTTCTTCTGTAATTCCTTCAGCATCGGCTTTGTAATTTTTAATGATTCGATGTCTCAAAATACCAGTTGCTACCGCTTTTACATCTTCTATATCTGGCGAAAATTTTCCATTGAATGCAGCATGCGCTTTGGCCGCCAAAATTAAATTTTGCGAAGCTCTCGGTCCTGCCCCCCAATCTAGATAATTTTTAACAAAATCATTCGTCAAACTATTATCAGGACGGGTTTTACTAACCAAAGTTACCGCATACTCTATCACATTATCTGCTACAGGGATTCTACGGATTAAATGTTGGAAATCGATAATTTCCTGGGCCGTAAACAACGGGTTAATTACACTTGTATTATCTGAAGTAGTACGTTTTACAACTTGCACTTCTTCTTCAAAACTTGGATACTCTAATTTTATAGCAAACATAAAACGATCCAATTGTGCTTCTGGCAAAGGATAAGTTCCTTCTTGCTCAATAGGGTTTTGTGTTGCTAATACAAAATAAGGCAAGTCTAATTTATGATTTTCACCAGCTATCGTTACTGAACGTTCCTGCATTGCTTCTAGTAAAGCCGCTTGTGTTTTTGGCGGTGTTCTATTAATCTCATCTGCCAAAATGATATTCGAAAAAACAGGCCCTTTTATAAACTTGAATCGTCTGTTTTCATCCAAAATTTCACTTCCTAAAATATCTGACGGCATCAAATCTGGAGTAAATTGAATTCTCTTAAAATCAAGTCCTAAAGCCTGTGACAGTGTATTTATCAATAATGTTTTTGCTAATCCTGGGACACCTATCAAAAGAGCATGCCCTCCAGAAAAAATGCAAATCAAAATTTGATCTACAACATCATCCTGACCTACAATTATTTTTGCGATTTCAGTTTTTAATTCATTACGTTTTTGGACTAAGTTATGAATTGCAGTTACATCAGACATCTTATGAATGTATTTAAAATTAAAAAGAGTTAGTTCTATGAATTCATAAAACTAACTCTTTTTATTTATTTTATAAAAATTATTTTTTCAACCAATTATTAGTAAAGGCACAATCTCTGTACTCTCCAATAATTTTAATATAAGTTTCTTTTATTTTTTCATCAAACCATTTTGCAATAGCATTGATCTGTTTTTCCTTTAAAGCTAAATCTTTAATCTTGATATAATCTTTACCATAATCAGCAACATGCTCTTCGATTCTATTCGTTACAGTAATTAACTTATATGTTTTTTTACCCTTATCATCTGTATTCAAAATTGGTTGCGAAACATCAGTATCTTTTAAATTTGAAACCTGAGAATATAATGTAGGATCCATTTTTGTTAATTCAAAACGTGTATCCTGCGTATTTGGATTAATTAATGCTCCACCATTTGCACGTGTTTCTTTTTCGTCTGAATCTGCTCTTGCAGCTTCAGCAAAAGTAACTTTCTTATCTACTATTTTTTCTCTAATTGCTGTGATTCTTTCTTTTGCTTCTTTCAAAGCCTCTTCAGAAACAGCCGGAGCAATTATGATATGTCGTAACTCTACCTCTTGTCCTTTAATCTTATCAATTTTTATAATATGAAATCCAAAAATAGTTTCAAAAGGAGCTGAAATTTCCCCTTCTTGAAGACTAAAAGCAACATCCTTAAATTCTTTTACGAAAGCTGTCTTTCTATTCATCTTATAATATCCTCCATTTGAGCTAGAACCTGGATCTTGTGAATACAAAACGGCTTTAGTTGCAAAACTAGCGCCATCCTCTACATCTTTTTTAATACTGTTGAGCCTGTCTATAACTTTTTGCTTGTCTTCTTTAGAAACTTTAGGTTCCACTACAATCTGTGCTACTTCCATTTCTGCTCCAAAAGTTGGCAATTCATCCTTCGGTATTTTTTTAAAGAAATTACGAACCTCTTCTGGAGTAATCTCTACTCCATCAATAATTTTCTTTTGCATCTCTGATGCTAACTTTTGCTCTTTTAAGATATCTGCAAAATAAGTTCTAAACTCTTCAACAGAATTCTTTTTGTAATACTGAACTACCTTGTTTATATCTCCGATTTGCTGAACCATATAAGTCAATCGTTCTTCCATCATACCTTTTACTTCAGCATCACTTACAATAATACTGTCCTGAATAGCCTGATGTGCATATAGCTTATCTTCCAAAAGTTTTCCAAGCATTTGACATCTTGAAATATCTTTAACCGATCCTCCTTGACCACTAATTTCTAAATAACTTTTATCAATATCTGAATCTAAAATAATATAATCACCTACTGTAGCGATAATACCATCTATTTTTTGTTTTTGATTACTTTTAACTACAACTGGTTTTTTAACAACTGTATCTTTAATAATTTCTTGCGCTCTGGTTAGCGAAGTGAAAAGAAGCAAAAAACTTATTGTAAATACAAATTGACAATTGATAGTTTTTATTCGTAATTTTTTTAATAGCATTATTTTTAAAATTTAATTTTAATGTAAAGAAGCTTTATTATTTAGCATTATTTCGGTTACAAATATAGTAAACCGAATATTTCAATATATATTTTAAATGTTCAGAAAATAAAAATCTTTACAAATCTAACAAACATTGCTTAATTAACTTATAACGAACAAAAATAACAATTCAATCACATAATACAAGTTAACTTATTACTATTAACAAAAAATTATATGCTATCAAAAAAAATCTCGTATCTAAAAATTAATCACATCTAATATTTGGAATAATTTATAAGATCTCTCAAACTCTTTTCTACTCTAATCTAGATTAACCCCTATCAAAACCCATCCGCAAGAAACTCATTTTAAACCAAATAACTTAAAGTTTTCAACACTACAACGTTTTCGCTTCAAAATTAAAATCTTCAAATGCTTACACAAGCTAATTTTACCTACATTCGATATGTGATTACTGTTATTTGTCCCAAAAATATACAAATAAATCAAACTTTATATTTATTATTTAATTAATCACAATTTTATCACCCAAATCTACAATTAACCTAAAAAACCATTTAATTATGAAAAAACAAATTGTAAAGCTTTATTTAATTAGTGCTCTAACAGCTTTTTTTTATTCTTGTAGCTCAAACGAAAATACTGACTCGGAAATTGAAGCTGCGAATTCCAAATTTAAAGTTATAAATGTCACCAATCATGATGGCCGCCCGTTCAGCACAGGAACTTCCACTACAGGAAAATATGTTGCAAATCCGGGTGGAGGAGTAATGATGCAAGCTTTTTATTGGGATGTTCCTGCTGGTGGAAATTGGTGGAATACTATTAATACTAAAATTACGGATTGGTCAAATGCTGGAATTGGTTCCATTTGGTTACCACCTGCATCAAAGGCACAAAATGGTGCTTTTTCGATGGGTTATGATCCAACTGATTATTTTGATTTTGGAGATTATAATCAAAATGGATCTGTAGAAACTCGATTTGGATCTAAAACAGAATTGGTCAGTTTGATCACCAAAGCCCACGCTGAAAACATGCAGGTTTATGCTGATATTGTAATTAACCATAATAGTGGCGGGCAATCGGAAGCAAATCCGTTTACAGGAACCAATACTTGGACCAACTTTAGCGGAGTTTCTTCAGGAAAATTCACTCGTAATTATAATGACTTTTATAAAAATAGTTATGGTAATAATGACGAAGGCTCTTTTGGTGGTTTCCCAGATTTATGCCACGCAAATCCTCATGTACAAGATTGGTTATGGCTTAGAGCTGATGGGGTCGGTAAATATTATAAAAATACTATGAAATTTGATGGTTGGAGATTTGATTACGTTAAAGGATTTGGTGCGTGGGTTGTAAACGCCTGGAATGCAAATGTAGGTGGCTTTTCTGTTGGCGAATTATGGGATTCGAATGTAAACGTATTAAATGACTGGGCTAATAATGCTAATAGTTCAGTTTTTGATTTTGCTTGTTATTATAAAATGAATGATGCCTTTGATGGAAATAATCTTGCTCTATTAAATGACGATATGATGTGGAAAAGAAACCCATACAAAGCTGTTACTTTTGTTACCAATCATGACACTGACGAAATTTCGAATAAATTATTGGCTTACTCCTATATATTAACTCATGAAGGATATCCAACTATTTTTTATAGAGACTACGAAGAATGGCTTGATAAAAATAAATTAAACAACCTTATCTGGATTCATAACAACAAAGCCACTGGAACCACTTCTATTTTATACTCTGATAATGATGAATATATTGCCCGCAGAAACGGATATAACGGAAACCCTGGATTGGTAGTATACATCAACAATTCAACATCATGGCAGGAAAGATGGATTCAAACCAATTGGGCAAATACTCAAATCAAAGATTTTACAGGGAACTCAAGTTGGTACCCTACAACTCAAGCTGACCAATGGGTGAAAATTCAATGTCCTCCAAAAGGTTATACCATTTGGTCGATTAATAATTAATTATTACCTAATAAATACATTTAATTTTGAGGCTGATTATTTAAATCAGCCTCTTTTTTATTCAAACAACCAGATAATAACAACGTAGTTTCTAAACGAAACAGACTTAAATTAAGAAGCTACTATTTTTTTTAAGCCGTAATTAATAGTACTTTTGCAAACTATTGATATTAAATATGAGCTTTTTAAAAGAAATACAACGTAGGAGAACATTTGGAATTATTTCGCATCCCGATGCTGGTAAAACAACATTAACTGAAAAACTATTGTTATTTGGTGGTGCTATTCAGGAGGCTGGTGCAGTAAAAAACAATAAAATAAAAAAAGGAGCTACGAGTGATTTCATGGAAATTGAGCGTCAGAGAGGAATTTCGGTTTCTACCTCTGTATTGGCCTTTAATTATAAAGATAAAAAAATCAACATCCTTGATACACCTGGACACAAGGATTTTGCGGAGGATACTTTTAGAACTTTAACCGCTGTAGATAGTGTAATTGTAGTAATTGACGTTGCTAAAGGGGTTGAGGAACAAACGGAGAAATTAGTTGCTGTATGTAGAATGCGTAAAATTCCGATTATTGTTTTTATAAACAAATTAGATCGTGAAGGTAAAGATGCATTTGATTTGATGGATGAAGTAGAACAAAAATTAGGTTTGACTGTAACTCCATTAAGTTTCCCTATTGGTATGGGATATGATTTTCAAGGAATCTACAACCTTTGGGAACAAAACATCAATTTATTTAGTGGAGACAGCCGTAAAAACATTGAAGAAACCATAGCTTTCTCTGATGTACAAAACCCTGAACTAGAAAAAATCATTGGTCAAAAACCTGCTGATAGGCTACGTGAAGAATTAGAATTAATTGATGAAGTCTATCCTAAGTTTGATCGTCAGGATTATTTAGATGGAAAATTACAACCTGTATTCTTTGGTTCTGCTTTAAATAACTTTGGAGTACGCGAATTATTAGATTGTTTTGTTACAATTGCTCCTTCTCCAAGACCAAAAGAATCTGAAACACGTTTGGTTGAACCTACCGAAGAAAAAATGACAGGTTTTGTATTTAAAATACATGCCAATATGGATCCTAAACATAGAGATCGTTTAGCATTTATAAAGATCGTTTCTGGTACTTTCGAAAGAAATAAACCGTATTATCATGTACGTCAGAAAAAGAATTTAAAATTCTCTAGTCCGAATGCTTTTTTTGCTGAGAAAAAAGAAATTGTAGACATTTCATATCCTGGTGATATTGTTGGTCTGCATGATACAGGAAACTTTAAAATTGGAGATACATTAACTGAAGGTGAAGTAATGAGCTTTAAAGGAATTCCTAGCTTCTCTCCTGAGCACTTTAGATACATTAATAATGCCGATCCGATGAAAGCTAAGCAATTAGACAAAGGAATCGATCAATTAATGGATGAAGGTGTTGCGCAATTGTTTACTCTAGAAATGAATAACCGTAAGGTTATCGGAACTGTTGGTGCACTTCAGTATGAAGTAATTCAATATCGTTTGGAACATGAATATGGTGCAAAATGTACGTATGAAAATTTCCCTGTTCATAAAGCTTGCTGGGTTAAACCTGATGATGCTAAAAATGATGAATTCAAAGAATTTAAACGTATTAAACAAAAATTCTTAGCAAAAGACAAATACGGTCAATTGGTATTTTTAGCTGACTCGGACTTTACAATACAAATGACTCAAAATAAATATCCAAGTGTAAAATTATTTTTCACTTCTGAATTTGAATAATGTTATTACATAAAAAAAACGCCAACTTAAAAATTGGCGTTTTACATTTAATCTCTTATCCTGAAACATTTAAAAAAAATAAGGAATTTTAATTTCTAATCAATTTAACTGTTTTAGATTGATTATTCTCATTTGTTACTTTTAATAAGTAAACCCCTTTTGGTGCATTACCTAAATCAAGTGTAGTTGTACCAGAATTCATTTTTTGAGACTGAATAGTTTTTCCTGACAAATCAAATAAAACCATTGTACCGTTTGATTTGCTATCTACAGAAAAGTCATTACTTGATGGGTTAGGATACACTTTTAAACCACCATTAAAATCTAAATCATGGTCATCTACGCCTAGAGAACCAACATTAACCTGTACTTCTGTACGTTCGCTTTCACAAGAGACCGTTTGGGAAACATAATATTTACCAGTTACTAGTGTAGTTACCGGATCCAATTCAGTACCTCCTTCAGCTTGATTATACCATTTTAAGTTATCACCAACAGCTGTCAAATCTTGAACTTTTGCGTTAGTGCTTAAATTTTGCGGAGAATTCACCAAAGCTACTTGAGTAGAACAATAACGAAGAACAGCATCTTCAAGCTTAATTGCATTCAATACTCTAAAATAATAAACCTCCGTAATAGAAATAAACGCATTTGGCTTAATACTAAACTCAAATTCAGTAAACATATTGTTCCCTGAAGGTAGAATCTTTGCAGGATTAGTATCAGAACTAACAAAAAATCCACCCTCAAAATTATTTAAGTTAGTTACAGATATCTGCTTAGTAGTAACGCTACCATCAGCCACATAAGCTGACCCTACATAAGTAAAAGGCGAACCAGGACTTGAAAGATTCTTCCAATTTAAAGCATCAGTAGAAAATTGAATATTTGATTGATAAGCTAGATTATGTCCTGTTGGAGAATTATTATCCTCAACAGTAACTCTAAGTCTGATAGCATCAAGATTATAAATTGTCAAAGGTGTGTTTAATGGGGCTTTCCAAGTCGCTGTTGTTTCATCTCCATTATCATTTCGCCAACGGTAAGCAGACATTCTTGTGTTTGCATTGGCATAAAAGAAATTAGCAAGTAATAATGTAAAAAGTAAAGTTTTATTCATATTCTTATTATTTTATTTTTAATTAATTTGTTTTTAAAGTTTTAATTTGTGTCTACTCTTATAGTTTTAAATTTTAAGGTTAATAGATAAAATAATACAAAAAGGGTAAGAAATAAAGGAAAAAACAAAGGGTACTTTGTAAATATTGACAAATTATTATTTGGCTGAATGGTTCCAGAAACCAATGTATTACTAGTTTCTTTTTTCTCTGAGACAATTACCCCATCACTATTAATTATTGCATTAACGCCACAATTATTAGCAATACAAATATCTTTGCGATTTTCTACAGCCTGAAGACGAGCATAATAAAAATGTAAATCGGATATATAGTTATCTTTGAACCAGCCATCATTACTTAGATTAAAAAAAAAGTTGGCACCGTTTTTAACCTGTTCCACTCCACTATTTTCAACGACTACCTCATTACAAATTAAATTACCGGCTTTACCAAAACTAGTTTGAATAGGTTGATTACTTTCTCCTTTTGACAGAACAAAACCCTCTTGAGTCAAAAAAGGAACAAGAAATCTTCCTAATGGCTCCTCGATACCCTTAAGCAAAACCTGTTTGTTATAAATTCCATTAACCTTGTTTTGGTTATCTATATAAAAAATCGAATTATAAAGTTTTTTACGAATACTATCCTGATTATTAATTCCAATAACATGAATAGGATCACCACTACTACTTATTTTTATTATTTCCCTCAATAAATCGTCATTGACATTATAAGTCCATGGTATTGTTGTTTCTGGCCAAATAATAAAATCTGGTCTAAGTGCTGCCGCGTCTTTACAAAGTTGAAAGTAATTATTAGCTAATGTATTCCCATTCTCGCTATTCCATTTAGTCTCAGGATTCGTATTATCTGAAACAATAGCTACTTTAAAAGATTTTCCAACTGGATCAAGAGTGTAAGTATTAAAAATAACATACCCCGATACAAACATAAGGGCAAGAGTTAAAAAGCTATAGCCTAAATATATTTTCTTTTTTTGTATAAAAAAATCAGCTATAAAAAGATTAATCAAAACCGTCAAAAAGCTTAATAATACCAAACCTCCCAAACTTGTTAATTGAATAGTATAAAGATTGGTAACAAAAGGAAAACCAATTCTAAAATAATGTAATGGAAATGACTGCAATACAAAAGCTAATCCAAACTCCGAAATTGCCCAAATTGCCGCTACACATAATCTATTAAGAAACAATGTACTATTTGATTCTACTTTTGTAACCCATATCATCCTAATAACCCAAAAAAGAATAGAAAAATAAAGACCTAAAAAAATACTACTAATAATACAAACACAAACTCCATAAAGAGAGCTATTTCCTGTATAATGACTCACCCCTTGAATCATCCATGAAAACATCCCTATTCCTATTCCAAAACCAAAAATAAAACCAATAGCAATTGATTTTTTTATAGAACTTACATTGATAATTACAAATAAAGGAACCAATGCAATACAGATAAGCAAAATCCAGAGATGAGTATTCGCAAAGTTTAATAGTAATCCTGAAGCAAGCGTTATTAATAAAGTATTTATTTTTATTCCCATTTATATTAATTTAATAAATCAAAGTGGTTTTTTTAACAATTTTAAGACGGCAAATATACTTTTTTTAACATATAAAACAATATGAAAATTAAACAGATTTTTTTCTGGATTTATCATATAAAAAAAGCGCTACTTTATTAAGTAGCGCTTTTTTTGAATATGTGAATTAACAAAAAAACAACCTCGAGTGAGTATTCAATTTCTAGGAAGTTGCAAATTATAAAAAGACATTCTAAGAATAAAATTAAGTCGATAAAGTGCGCCTAAAATCGGATAAAATGTATCTTATTCATAAACAACCTCATTCTTCAAAAATAGAAGTATCAAATTCTAGGGTATAAAAAAAGCCCCATTCCTGGGGCTTTTAAAATTTATGCTTGTCCTGCCGGACCGAAGTTAAGCGGTATCGGTGCTTGTTCAGTTTCCTTGATTTCGCCATGAGCGACTTCAAATCGATGAATATTTTCTCCAATAGCTTTTAGTAATCGTTTAGCATGTTGCGGTGTCAAGACAATTCTTGACTTTACCTTGGCTTTAGGAATACCTGGCATAATACTTACAAAATCTAAAACAAATTCTGAAGAAGAATGATTAATAATTGCTAAGTTGGAATAAATTCCTTCAGCAATTTTCTCATCTAATTCTATATTAATTTGCTCTTGTTGTTGGTTCGAATTACTCATAGTTTCCTAAATTAATAAATATATTCTTCTTTATTAGCCATCATTTCGTTGTAATCATCTTTAGATCCTACAATTGTATTATCGTATTCTCTCATACCAGTTCCTGCAGGAATTCTGTGTCCAACAATTACATTTTCTTTCAATCCTTCTAAGTAATCTACTTTACCTGCTACTGCAGCTTCGTTAAGTACTTTTGTTGTTTCTTGGAAAGAAGCGGCAGAAATGAATGATTTAGTTTGTAGCGAAGCTCTTGTAATACCTTGTAGAACTGGCGTTGCAGTTGCAGTAATTACATCTCTAGCTACTACTAGATTTTTATCTGTACGTTTCAATAATGAATTTTCATCACGTAATTCACGAGGAGAAATAATCTGACCCGCTTTTAATACACTAGAATCTCCAGCATCTTCAACAACTTTCATTCCGTATAATTTATCGTTTTGAACGATGAAATCTTTAGTATGAATCAATTGATCTTCTAAGAATAAAGTATCACCTGGATCTTGTACTCTTACTTTACGCATCATCTGACGAATAACAACCTCGAAGTGTTTGTCATTGATTTTTACCCCTTGCAAACGGTATACCTCTTGAATTTCATTTACCAAGTACTGTTGAACAGCTGCTGGCCCTTGAATTCTTAAAATATCGTCTGGAGTAATAGCACCGTCTGACAATGGTACACCTGCTCTAACGAAGTCATTCTCTTGAACTAGAATTTGACTTGATAATTTAACCAAGTATTTTCTAACATCACCAAATTTAGATTCTATAACGATCTCACGGTTACCTCTTTTGATTTTTCCAAAAGAAACAACTCCATCAATCTCAGAAACTACAGCTGGGTTCGAAGGATTACGAGCTTCTAACAACTCTGTAATTCTTGGTAAACCTCCTGTAATATCTCCTGATTTAGAAGAACGACGTGGGATTTTCACCAATACTTTACCTGCTTTAATCTTCTCACCGTTTTCAACCATTAAGTGGGCTCCAACTGGTAAGTTATAAGAACGAATTAATTCACCTTCTTTACCGTAAACTAATAAAGTTGGAATTAATTTTTTAGCTCTTGATTCAGAAATTACTTTTTCTTGGAATCCTGTTTGCTCATCAATTTCAACCATGAATGATTGACCTTGCTCTAAATCTTCGTAAGCAATTTTACCAGTAAATTCAGAAACAATAACTCCATTATATGGATCCCATTTACAAATAACATCTCCTTTAACAACCGATTGTCCATCTTTTACAAAGATACTAGATCCGTAAGGAATGTTGTTTGTACTTAATAAGATACCTGTTCTTTCATCAATTAATTTCAATTCAGTAGAACGAGATACTACAATATCAACTGCATTTCCTTCGTTATCCTCACCTTTAACAGTTTTTAAATCTTCGATTTCTAGTTTACCATTAAATCTTGTAATGATGCTAGATTCTTCAGAGATACCACCCGCAACCCCTCCAACGTGGAAAGTACGTAATGTTAACTGTGTTCCTGGCTCTCCAATAGATTGAGCAGCAATTACTCCAACTGCCTCACCTCTTTGAGTCATTTTACCAGTAGCTAAGTTTCTACCGTAACATTTAGCACAGATTCCTTTAACAGCTTCACAAGTTAATGGAGAACGAACTTCAACTTTCTCAACTGGAGAAGCCTCAATTGCTTTCATTATAGCTTCTGTGATTTGCTCACCAGATCTTACTAAATAGTCACTTGTTAAAGGATTAATTACATCTTGCAATGCAACACGTCCTAATATTCTTTCTCCTAACGATTCAACAATCTCTTCATTCTTTTTCAA
This sequence comes from Flavobacterium sp. EDS, assembly GCF_020991525.1. Classification (NCBI taxonomy): domain Bacteria; kingdom Pseudomonadati; phylum Bacteroidota; class Flavobacteriia; order Flavobacteriales; family Flavobacteriaceae; genus Flavobacterium; species Flavobacterium sp. EDS. The sequence goes on along the minus strand of NZ_JAJMOZ010000001.1, from coordinate 404,364 downwards.
TGCAGAAACTTCAACACCTCTAAGAGTACCACAATCCTCAATGTTAACAATAACATCTTGAGAAACGTCATGTAATCTTCTTGTTAAGTAACCAGCATCGGCAGTTTTAAGAGCCGTATCCGCAAGACCTTTACGAGCACCGTGAGTAGAAATAAAGTACTCAAGGATCGAAAGTCCTTCCTTAAAGTTAGAAAGAATCGGGTTTTCAATAATTTCACCACCACCAGCAGTAGATTTTTTAGGCTTAGCCATCAAACCACGCATACCAGTTAACTGACGAATCTGTTCTTTAGATCCCCTTGCTCCAGAGTCAAGCATCATATATACAGAGTTGAATCCTTGTTGATCTTCTCTAATATTTTTCATTGCTAACTCTGTAAGTTGAGCATTTGCAGAAGTCCAAACATCAATAACTTGGTTGTAACGTTCGTTATTGGTAATAAGACCCATGTTATAGTTTGTTGAGATACCTTCAACTTGCTCTCTAGCATCTGCAATCAACTTAGTTTTTTGTTCTGGAATTCTAATATCACCAAGAGAGAATGATAAACCTCCTCTAAAGGCAAATTTATACCCCATATCTTTCATATTGTCCAAGAAGGCAGCAGTAGTAGGTACATTGGTTGCGCTTAAAACGTGTCCAATAATATCTCTAAGGTTTTTCTTAGTCAATACATCATTAATATATCCAGCAGCCTCAGGTACTACTTCATTAAACAATACACGACCAGCGGTAGTTTTAATGATTTGGTACACTAATTCTCCAGCTTCATTAAAATCTTTTGCTCTAATTTTCACTGAAGCATTCAATTCTAATCTTCCTTCGTTTAATGCGATATTTACTTCTTCTGCAGAGTAAAAAGTTAGGCCTTCACCTAAAATTGTAAGCTCTGGAGTAGTAAGACGTTCTTTGGTCATATAATATAGACCCAAGACCATATCCTGAGAAGGTACAGTAATCGGCGCACCGTTAGCAGGGTTCAAGATATTGTGAGAAGCCAACATTAACAATTGTGCTTCTAAAATAGCCTCTGGTCCTAATGGTAAGTGTACCGCCATTTGATCCCCATCAAAATCGGCATTAAATGCCGTACAAACTAGAGGGTGCAATTGGATTGCTTTTCCTTCAATTAATTTTGGTTGGAATGCTTGGATACCTAATCTGTGCAAAGTAGGAGCACGATTCAGTAATATTGGGTGACCTTTAATTACATTTTCAAGGATATCCCAAACTACTGGCTCTTTCTTATCTATAATTTTTTTAGCAGATTTTACCGTTTTAACAATACCTCTTTCTATCAATTTACGGATAACAAAAGGCTTGTATAATTCAGATGCCATATCTTTAGGGATACCACATTCGAATAATTTTAATTCCGGTCCAACAACAATTACCGAACGAGCAGAATAATCCACACGTTTTCCTAAAAGGTTTTGACGGAAACGTCCTTGTTTACCTTTTAATGAATCTGATAATGATTTTAATGGTCTGTTTGATTCTGTTTTAACAGCAGAAGCTTTACGCGTATTATCAAATAATGAATCTACTGATTCTTGCAACATACGTTTCTCGTTTCTTAAGATAACTTCTGGAGCTTTAATCTCCATTAATCTTTTCAAACGGTTGTTACGTATAATTACACGACGGTATAAATCATTTAAATCTGAAGTTGCAAAACGACCTCCATCAAGTGGCACAAGCGGACGTAATTCTGGTGGAATAACAGGAACCACTTTCATGATCATCCATTCTGGACGGTTTTCGCGGTTTAAGTTAGACTCACGGAAAGACTCAACTACTTGTAATCTTTTTAATGCTTCTGTTTTACGTTGTTTAGATGTTTCGTTGTTAGCGCTATGTCTTAGTTGGTAAGATAACTCGTCTAAGTCAATACGTGCCAATAAATCCATAATACACTCTGCTCCCATTTTGGCAACAAATTTATTAGGATCAAAATCATCTAAATATTGATTGTCTTGAGGAAGAGAATCTAAAATATTTAAATATTCTTCTTCAGTTAAAAAGTCTAATCTTTGTAAAGATTCTCCATCTGCATTTTTAGCAATACCTGCTTGGATTACTACGTATCTTTCGTAGTAAATAATCATATCTAATTTCTTAGAAGGAAGCCCAAGGATATAACCAATTTTATTAGGAAGAGAACGGAAATACCAGATATGAGCAATAGGCACAACAAGGTTGATATGTCCTACTCTATCACGACGTACTTTCTTTTCAGTAACTTCAACACCACAACGGTCACATATAATACCTTTGTAACGAATTCTTTTATATTTACCACAAGCACATTCAAAATCCTTAACAGGTCCGAAGATTCTTTCGCAGAAAAGTCCGTCACGTTCTGGTTTGTGAGTTCTGTAGTTAATTGTTTCTGGTTTCAACACCTCTCCTCTTGATTCTTTCAAGATAGATTCTGGTGAAGCCAATCCGATAGAGATTTTATTAAATCTTTTAACTGGATTTTTATCTTTATTATTGTTTCTATTATTCATCATAGTTTTTACTATTGATTTATTTGCAATTAAAAAATTGATTCTTGTTTTAATCTAAAGTCAAATGTCTTAAAGTTTTTAAAGTCACGAATGACTTTATACTTTGGACTTTCAAACTTTCGACTTAAAAACTACCTCGGGTTACTTCTCTAAACTTCAAACCTCTATTTTGAAGTGCTAATTATAAAACTTTTCAGGTTTAAATAAAAAATCGGAACGGGTTACGGGTATAAATCCTAAAAACTTTTATTTTGGTAAACAGCTTAAGTCCCAGTTTTCAGTGTGAACTGAATACTGAGACTGTAACTGAAAACTTTATTTATTCTTCTAGACGAATATCAAGTCCAAGACCTTTCAATTCGTGCATCAATACATTGAATGATTCTGGTAAACCTGGTTCTGGCATTGACTCTCCCTTAACGATTGCTTCGTAAGTTTTAGCTCTACCAATAACGTCATCAGACTTAACAGTTAAGATTTCACGTAGTGTACTTGATGCTCCATAAGCCTCAAGTGCCCAAACCTCCATCTCTCCAAAACGCTGACCTCCAAATTGAGCTTTACCTCCAAGTGGTTGTTGTGTAATCAACGAGTATGGTCCGATAGAACGTGCGTGCATCTTATCATCTACCATGTGTCCTAATTTCAACATGTAGATTACACCTACAGTTGCTCTTTGGTGGAAACGTTCTCCTGTTCCTCCATCATACAAATACGTATGACCGAATCTTGGTATTCCCGCTTCGTCAGTCAATTCGTTGATTTGATCTAAAGTAGCACCATCAAAAATTGGAGTAGCAAATTTTCTACCTAAATTTTGTCCAGCCCAACCTAAAACCGTTTCATAAATCTGACCAATGTTCATACGAGAAGGTACCCCAAGTGGATTCAATACAATATCTACAGGTGTTCCGTCTTCAAGGAAAGGCATATCTTCATGACGAACGATTCTTGCAACAATACCTTTGTTACCGTGACGTCCTGCCATTTTATCCCCTACTTTCAACTTACGTTTTTTAGCAATATAAATTTTTGCTAATTTCAAAATTCCTGCTGGCAATTCATCTCCAACAGTAATAGTGAATTTCTCTCTTCTTAAAGATCCTTGTAAGTCATTCAACTTAATTTTATAGTTATGAATTAAATCATTAACCATTTTATTAGTTGCGTCATCTGCAACCCATTGACCTTTACTTAAGTGAGCAAAATCTTCTACAGCGTAAAGCATTTTTTGAGTATATTTTTTACCTTTTGGTAAAACTTCTTCACCCAAATCATTCATTACACCTTGAGATGTTTTTCCGTTAACGATCAAGAATAATTTTTCAACCAATCTGTCTTTTAATTCAACAAATTTAGTTTCAAATTCCATTTCCAAAGCACCTAAAGCATCTTTGTCTTGTGTACGTTTACGTTTATCTTTTACGGCTCTTGCAAATAATTTTTTATCAAGAACTACACCATGTAAAGAAGGAGAAGCTTTTAATGAAGCATCTTTAACATCACCTGCTTTATCTCCGAAGATTGCACGAAGCAATTTCTCTTCTGGAGTAGGATCTGATTCTCCTTTTGGAGTAATTTTTCCGATAAGAATGTCGCCAGGTTTAACCTCTGCTCCAATTCTAATCATACCGTTTTCATCTAAATCTTTAGTAGCTTCTTCAGAAACGTTAGGAATATCATTAGTTAACTCTTCGTTACCTAATTTTGTATCTCTAACTTCTAATGAATAATCATCTACGTGAATTGAAGTAAAGATATCATCACGAACTACTTTTTCAGAAATTACAATCGCATCCTCAAAGTTATACCCTTTCCATGGCATGAACGCTACTTTTAGGTTACGACCTAAAGCTAATTCTCCATTTTGTGTAGCATATCCTTCTGATAATACTTGACCAAGTGCTACTCTATCACCTTTCTTAACGATTGGTTTCAAGTTGATGCTTGTTCCTTGATTGGTTTTTCTAAATTTAATTAGATTATATGTTTTTTCATCAGACTCAAAACTAACCATTCTTTCTTCTTCAGAACGATCGTATTTAATAGTGATGATGTTTGCATCAACATATTCTACTGTTCCATCTCCTTCTGCATTAATCAATACTCTTGAATCAGACGCAACTTGACGCTCTAAACCTGTTCCTACAATAGGAGCTTCAGGGCGAATTAAAGGTACTGCCTGACGCATCATGTTTGATCCCATCAAGGCTCTATTCGCATCATCATGCTCTAAGAAAGGAATCAAAGATGCAGAAATAGAAGCAATTTGATTTGGAGCAACGTCTGTATAATCTACCTGTGTTGGGTCGATTACAGGGAAATCACCTTCCTGACGTGCAATTACGTTTTCAGCGATAATTTTTCCTGTTGCATCCATTTCGATGTTTGCTTGCGCAATCAACATTCCTTCTTCTTCTTCAGCACTTAAATATACTGGAGTAGTTTCTAAATCTACAACACCGTTAGTTACTTTACGGTAAGGAGTTTCGATGAAACCCATTCCGTTAACTTTAGCATAAACACCAAGAGATGAGATCAAACCAATGTTTGGTCCCTCAGGAGTTTCAATTGGACATAAACGTCCGTAATGCGTATAGTGAACGTCACGTACCTCGAAACCAGCTCTTTCTCTAGAAAGTCCACCTGGTCCAAGTGCAGATAATCTTCTTTTGTGCGTAATCTCAGCAAGTGGATTCGTTTGATCCATAAATTGAGACAACTGGTTAGTACCAAAGAAAGAGTTGATAACTGATGATAATGTTTTAGCATTAATCAAATCAATTGGTGTAAACACCTCGTTATCTCTAACGTTCATTCTCTCACGAATAGTTCTAGCCATACGTGCTAAACCAACACCGAATTGTTGAGACAATTGTTCTCCAACTGTTCTAACACGACGGTTTGATAAGTGATCAATATCATCAATCTCAGCTTTAGAGTTGATTAATTCAATCAAATATTTTACAATGGTAATGATATCTTCTTTGGTAAGCACTTGCTTTTCCATTGGAATATCTAAACCAAGTTTTTTGTTCATTCTATAACGACCAACTTCACCTAAGTTATAACGTTGATCAGAGAAGAACAATTTATCTATAATACCACGAGCAGTTTCCTCATCAGGCGGTTCAGCGTTACGCAACTGACGGTAAATATGCTCAACAGCTTCTTTTTCAGAGTTTGTTGGATCTTTTTGTAATGTATTGTGGATAATAGCATAATCTGCTTGATTATTATCCTCTTTATGTAACAAAATAGATTTAACGTTAGAATCGATAATTTCTTCAACATTATCTTTGTCGATAATAGTATCTCTATCAAGGATGATTTCGTTACGTTCGATAGAAACTACTTCACCAGTATCTTCATCAACGAAATCCTCATGCCATGTATTTAATACACGTGCAGCAAGTCTTCTTCCAATATATTTTTTAATACCTGTTTTAGAAACTTTAATTTCTTCAGCAAGGTCGAAAATCTCAAGGATATCCTTATCTCTTTCGAATCCAATTGCACGGAATAAAGTTGTAACTGGTAATTTTTTCTTTCTATCGATATAAGCATACATTACGCTATTGATATCTGTAGAAAATTCTATCCAAGATCCTTTAAAAGGAATTACTCTTGCAGAATAAAGTTTTGTTCCATTTGCGTGGAATGATTGTCCAAAGAAAACCCCAGGAGAACGGTGTAGTTGAGATACTACAACACGCTCAGCACCATTGATTACAAAAGTACCGCTTGGAGTCATATAAGGTATTGTTCCAAGATAAACATCTTGTACAATAGTTTCAAAATCTTCGTGTTCTGGATCTGTACAATATAGTTTTAACCTAGCTTTTAAAGGCACACTATAAGTAAGACCTCTCTCTATACATTCTTGAATTGTATAACGTGGTGGATCAACAAAATAATCTAGGAACTCCAACACAAAGTTATTTCTTGTATCTGTGATTGGAAAATTTTCCATGAAGGTGTTGTACAACCCTTCGTTGCCTCTTTCATCAGATTTAGTTTCTAATTGAAAAAAATCTTTAAAAGATTTAACCTGAACATCTAGAAAATCTGGATATACAGGGATATTTTTTGTAGAGGCAAAATTCAATCTTTCAGTCTGATTTGTTATCATCAATGGACAAAATTTTGATTAAAAAAAAGTAGTTTTTTGTGTAAAAACACATTGTTTAATTTATACTTTCTTTTTATAATCAATACATCTTTAAAAATAATCCGATAAATTCGGTTCAATTTTTTTTCTTCGTATTGATCAAAAACTTTTTCGTATTTTAAACTATTTGATAATAAAACATGCTATATTTTATTATACGAAAAATGGTTTAGGCCATTGAGATAACTCAAGACCTAAACCTAGTTCTTAAAACTGAGTTGAATTATTTAAGCTCAACAACAGCTCCAGCTTCTTCTAATGATTTTTTAAGACCTTCAGCCTCTTCTTTAGAAACACCTTCTTTAACGTTACTTGGAGCACTATCAACTACATCTTTAGCTTCTTTAAGACCTAAACCTGTAAGTTCTTTTACCAATTTAACTACAGCTAATTTAGAAGCACCAGCTTCTTTCAATACAACTGTAAATTCTGTTTGTGCTTCTTCAGCAGCTACATCACCACCAGCAGCAACTACAACAGCTGCAGCAGCAGGCTCAATACCATACTCGTCTTTTAATATTGTTGCTAATTCGTTAACTTCTTTAACTGTTAGGTTAACTAATTGTTCTGCGAATTGTTTCAAATCTGCCATTTTTTCTATCGTTTAAAATGATTTGTAAAATATAATTATTTATTGTGCGCTATTTAAGCAGCAAGGAAATACGATCCCCTCGCATTTTTGTTATTATGCTTCTGCCTCTTCGCTGTTTGCGAATTGGTTTTGTAAAGCAGAGATAACTCTTTGAGCTGGAGATTGAAGTAATCCAATAAGTTCTCCAAGAAGTTCTTCTTTAGATTTGATAGTTGCTAATGCATCTAATTGATCATCTCCAATGTAAACTTCTGAATTAATAAAAGCTCCTTTTAAAATTGGTTTATCAGATTTCTTACGGAAATCTTTGATAATTTTTCCAGGTGCATTTGCAACATCTGAAATAAAGATTGAAGTGTTTCCTTTCAATACTGAAGGTAACTCACCATAATTATTTTCAGAAGCTTCCATAGCTTTTGCAAGCAATGTATTTTTTACAACCTCTAATTTTATACCTGCTTTAAAACAAGCTCTTCTCAAATTTGAAGTTGTTTCTGCATTTAGTCCAGAAATATCTGCTACATAAACAATATTTGTACCAGCTAACTGTGCAGTTAAATCTTCAATCGCGATTGATTTTTCTTCTCTAGTCATACTAAAAATTTTTAACTACCAATTATACTGCTTTAGGGTCCAAAGCAATTGCTGGACTCATAGTGCTAGTAAGGTGAATTCCTTTAATGTAGGTACCTTTAGCAGCAGTTGGTTTAAGTTTGATTAATGTTTGAATAATTTCGTGTGCATTGTCATAAATTTGCTCAGCTCCAAAAGAAACTTTACCAATTCCTGCATGTACGATACCAGTTTTATCAACTTTAAAGTCAATTTTACCAGCTTTAACCTCTTGAACAGCTTTTGCAACATCCATAGTTACAGTACCTGTTTTAGGGTTTGGCATTAAACCTCTAGGTCCTAAAATACGACCTAATGGACCTAATTTACCCATTACAGCTGGCATAGTGATGATAACATCAACATCAGTCCAACCATCTTTTATTTTTTGTAAATAATCATCAAGACCTACATAGTCTGCTCCAGCTTCTTTAGCTTCTGCTTCTTTATCTGGAGTAACTAATGCTAATACTTTTACATCTTTACCTGTTCCGTGAGGTAATGTTACCACACCTCTAACCATTTGATTCGCTTTTCTTGGATCTACACCCAATCGAACTGCGATATCAACAGACTCATCAAATTTTGCAGAAGCTATAACTTTAATTAATGCAGCTGCATCTTTTAAAGAATATAGTTTGTTCTTTTCAATTTTTGAAGCAGCCTCTTTTTGCTTTTTTGTCAATTTTGCCATGTCTTTCTCTTAATTAAAAAGGAGAATCTCCTGATACAGTTATACCCATAGATCTAGCTGTTCCAGCGACCATACTCATTGCAGACTCCATAGTGAATGCATTTAAGTCAGGCATCTTGTCTTCAGCAATAGCTCTAATTTGTTCCCAAGTAACACTAGCTACTTTTTTACGATTAGGCTCACCTGAACCAGATTTTAGCTTTGCAGCTTCCATTAACTGAACTGCTGCTGGAGGAGTTTTTACAACAAAATCAAATGATTTGTCTTTATACACAGTAATTTGTACTGGGCATATTTTGCCAGGTTTATCTTGTGTTCTAGCATTAAATTGCTTACAGAACTCCATGATATTAACCCCAGCAGCTCCTAAAGCAGGTCCAACCGGTGGCGACGGATTCGCAGCACCTCCCTTAACTTGTAGTTTAACTACCTTACTAATTTCTTTAGCCATTTTTTAAAAAATTTAACACTGCAATTATTGGAAGCAATTGTAGTGATTATTATAGATGTAACGAAAATTATACTTTTTCTACTTGCATAAAACTTAGCTCTAATGGAGTTTTTCTTCCGAAAATTTTAACCATTACTTCTAACTTACGCTTTTCTTCATTGATTTTTTCAACTGTTCCATTGAAACCATTGAAAGGTCCATCAATAACCTTAATTGTTTCTCCTAAGTTAAACGGAATCGAACGTGTATCTGTATTAACAGCCAGTTCATCAACCTTACCTAGCATTCTGTTTACCTCAGATAATCTAAGCGGAACAGGTTCTCCACCTTTAGTTTCACCTAAAAAACCAATTACACTAGTTATTGATTTAATAATATGAGGTATTTCACCAACTAAATTGGCTTCGATCATAACATATCCAGGAAAATATACTTTATCCTTAGCTATTTTTTTACCCTCTTTCACAGTTACTACTTTTTCAGTAGGAACTAAAACTTGGGAAACATAATCACCCATACCTAATCTGGCAATTTCCGTTTCGATATAAGTTTTGACTTTATTTTCTTGTCCACTTACTGCTCGAACCACATACCACTTTTTCACATTATTATCTGCCATTACAAAAAAATTACGCTTTTATCCAGTTAAAAAATCCAGCCAATGCTTTTGCAAAAAATTCATCTACTCCCCAAGTTGCCAAAGCGAATAATACTGAAAATACAGCTACTACAATTGTCAATCGTTGCACTTCTGCCCATGCTGGCCAAGTTACATTTGACTTCAATTCCTCGAATGCTTCTGATATGTAATTAACAACTTTTGTCATGAGATATATTTATTATTGCACGGGCGGAGGGATTCGAACCCCCATCAACGGTTTTGGAGACCGCTATTCTACCCTTGAACTACGCCCGTAATTAAAGCCAGTGGTCTCAGTTAAGAAAACCAACTGGCTTTTAAAATTTATTTTATAGGATTATCCTACGATTTCAGTTACCTGACCTGCTCCTACAGTTCTACCACCTTCACGGATAGCGAAACGTAAACCTACGCTCATTGCGATTGGGCTTAATAAAGAAACATTAATAGTCAAGTTGTCTCCTGGCATTACCATCTCTACTCCTTCTGGTAAAGTAATAACTCCTGTTACGTCAGTTGTACGTACGTAGAACTGTGGACGGTAGTTATTATGGAATGGAGTATGACGTCCACCTTCTTCTTTTTTCAAGATATAAACCTCTGCTTTAAAAGTAGCGTGTGGTTTTACTGATCCTGGCTTAATGATAACCATTCCTCTTTTGATAGATTCTTTATCAACACCTCTTAACAATAAACCTACGTTATCTCCAGCTTCTCCTCTATCAAGGATTTTACGGAACATCTCAACTCCTGTAATAGTAGAAGTTAATTTATCAGCTCCCATACCAATGATTTCAACAGGATCTCCTGTATTAGCAATACCAGTTTCGATACGACCTGTAGCAACAGTTCCACGTCCTGTAATTGTAAATACATCTTCAACTGGCATCAAGAATGGTTTAGCTACGTCACGCACTGGCTCTTCGATCCAAGCATCAACAGCCTCCATTAATTCAATAATTTTAGGAACCCAAGCAGGATCATTATTCAATCCTCCTAAAGCTGAACCTTGAACAACAGGACCATTATCTCCATCATATTCGTAGAAAGATAACAAGTCTCTGATTTCCATCTCAACAAGCTCTAACAACTCAGCATCATCAACCATATCCACTTTGTTCATAAAAACAACGATTCTTGGAATACCAACCTGACGTCCTAAAAGGATGTGCTCACGTGTTTGTGGCATTGGACCATCTGTAGCAGCAACTACTAAGATAGCTCCATCCATTTGAGCTGCTCCAGTAACCATGTTCTTTACGTAATCCGCGTGACCTGGACAGTCAACGTGAGCGTAATGACGATTAGCTGTTTCATACTCTACGTGTGAAGTATTAATTGTAATACCTCTTTCTTTCTCCTCTGGAGCGTTATCGATTTGATCAAACGATTTAGCTTGACAGTAACCTGCATCAGACAATACTTTAGTAATTGCTGCAGTTAATGTAGTTTTTCCGTGATCTACGTGTCCAATTGTACCTATGTTTAAGTGCGGTTTGGAACGATTAAAATTCTCCTTTGCCATTTTACTTAATTTTTAATCTTAGTTATATATTAATTTTCAATTTCCTACTTACTTGAGCCAATGTCGGGAATTGAACCCGAGACCTCTTCCTTACCAAGGAAGCACTCTACCCCTGAGCTACACCGGCAGAGCATTTTAATCTTCGACTTTAAATATCACTATTTAAAATCTTTTTTTTGTGGGGAGAGCAGGATTCGAACCTGCGAAGTTCTCACAGCAGATTTACAGTCTGCCCTCGTTGGCCGCTTGAGTATCTCCCCTTTTTTTTATCAATAATTACATGAACAATTTCAAATCGCATTTGAACTATTTAGAGCCGGCGGAGGGACTCGAACCCACGACCTGCTGATTACAAATCAGCTGCTCTAGCCAACTGAGCTACGCTGGCATTTTTGATAAAAAAAGTCCGCTATTTCTAACGGACTGCAAATGTAGCTATTTTATCTTTGAATCAAAACATTTTTTCAAAAAAATTACATTAAATATGTGTTCTTATTTTTTCTTTCCTCTTAACCAACAATCTTTCTAAGGACTCGGCCGAAAGCTCAACCGCCTCTTCAAAGGTTTTGCATTGCTTTTTAACCAAAAAATCATCACCAGGAACATTAATCTTTATCTCAGCAATTTTATTCTCCTTGTCACTTGTTTTTTCAACTTTCAAAAAAACATCTACTGATACCATCCTGTCATAATACTTTTCCAACTTATCCATTCTTTCTTGAACGAAATCTACCAATTTTCTGTCAACAGTAAAGTTAACCGCATTAATACTTACCTTCATAATAGTTATTTTAGAATTAAACATTTAAGAACTACTTTTTATTCCTAGGATGCGCATCTGCATACACTTTTTTAAGAGTCGCCAAACTACTATGCGTATATACCTGTGTAGATGCCAAACTTGAATGTCCCAATAATTCCTTTACTGAATTCAAATCAGCCCCGTTATTCAATAAATGAGTCGCAAATGTATGCCGGAGCACATGAGGACTTTTTTTTACCTTTTCAGAGACTTTACTAAAGTATGAATTTATTAATCGATACACAAAGGTTTCATTCAATTTTAACCCTTTTTTAGTAATAAAAAAATATTCCCCATCAACTATATTCTCAACACTTTCACGTTCTTTTACATACAACAAAAACTGCTCAGCAACAACAGGCAAAACAGGAACAATTCGTTCTTTATTACGCTTCCCCAACACTTTAATCGTATTAGCAGACAGATCAACATTAACTCCAAGCAAACCTATCAACTCCGCCCTTCGGATACCTGTCGTATAAAACAAATCAATTATCAATTTATCCCTAACCCCTTCAAACCCCTCAGAATCTCCCATTTGATTTATCAAATCTATCAATTCCTTTTCCGAAAACGGCACCTGCACCATCTTAGGAGTCTTTAAAGCCTTATGCTTCTGCATTGGACTAATCTCTATTTGCTTCGTCTTTAACAAAAACCTATAAAATGCTTTTAGAGACGCCATCTTACGATTAACAGAAACATTTGACACATTAGCATCCACAAGTGAAACCACCCATGACCTAATCTGACTATAATTCACCTGATCAATATTTTCCTGATCGAAATGCAATTTATTAAATAACTCAAAAGAAACAACGTCATTCATATAAGCACCCAAAGTATGTGAAGAATATTTTTTCTCCAACTGAAGATACTCTTGAAATGCCTGCTTATTTGTTTTCACTCTTACCTTATGTTTTTTTTACTTCTCTAAAGAACACAACACTACCATCCCTCCTTTACAATTCCAAGATTCAGAATCGTTCGATTTATAAAACGAAAAAACCGTTAGCATCAAAGTTATAAAATTTTGATGACTAACGGTATTTATTTGAATATAGATTTTATCTAACTCTCCAAGTTGTCTTTCATGTTTTGAATGTAAGCAGCTTTTTGAATTTTGATTCTATTTTTTACAGATGGCTTAATAAAAGCAGTACGTGCTCTTAACTGACGAACAGTTCCTGTTTTATCAAATTTTCTTTTATAGCGCTTTAATGCTCTATCGATATTTTCTCCGTCTTTAATTGGTATAATTAACATAATATTGACACCCCCTTTCGTTAAGTGTGCAAAAGTAAACATTATTTCCAATTACGAGTTATAAATTATGAATTATTTTTTTTCCTAATGAAATATTTATTATTGAGATAAGCGATCATAAATATTTTATTAATCAATACACGACACAACAACATTATATCATTACGTGAGGAATTGAAGCGAAAATCCTTTTTTGTTCTTTCTTTAAGAACAAAAGAATCACTTCGCTTAACATTTATTTTAATTGATACTCAATGAACTTCGTTTATAGCAGAAAGCCAACCATAAAAGAAGAAGCCAATCAACACAAATGAACATGCCCCAAAAAGTCAGACACTATTTGAGGCATTTTTTTACAAACATGTTCTTAATTATATAATCTAATCTTTTAAGATATTTCTTGAAATAACTAGTTTCTGAATTTCGGTAGTTCCCTCACCTATAGTACACAACTTAGAATCTCTATAGAATTTTTCTACTGGAAAATCTTTTGTATATCCATATCCTCCATGAATTTGAACTGCTTCGTTAGCCACTTTAACACATACTTCTGAAGCATACATCTTAGCCATTGCTCCCATCGTGGTTACTGGTTTATGTTGTTGTTTCAAAAACGCTGCTTTATGCAATAATAATTCTGAAGCTTCAATTTCAGTTGCCATATCTGCCAACTTGAACGAGATCCCTTGAAAGCTACTGATTGGTTGCCCGAATTGATACCTTTCTTTTGAATATTTCAACGCCGCTTCATATGCTCCTTTAGCGATCCCTAGAGATAATGCTCCTATTGAAATCCTCCCTCCATCTAAGATTTTCATTGCTTGTACAAAACCCTGTCCAACCTCTCCTAATCTATTAGCATCTGGCACACGGCAATTATCAAAAACCAGCTCCGCTGTTTCGCTTGCTCGCATACCTAATTTATTCTCTTTTTTTCCTGACGAAAAGCCTGGCATTCCTTTTTCAAAAACAAAAGCCGTCATTCCTTTAGAATCTCCCTTTTCTCCAGTACGAACAATTACAACTGCAATATCTCCCGAAATAGCATGTGTTATAAAATTTTTCGCTCCATTTACAACCCAAAAATCTCCATCCTTAACAGCCGTTGTATTCATACCTCCTGCATCTGAACCTGTATTATGTTCTGTTAGCCCCCACGCACCAATATGCTCTGCAGTTGCTAATTTAGGAATCCACTTTTTCTTTTGCTCTTCGTTACCAAAAGTCAAAATATGGTTTGTACATAATGAATTGTGAGCCGCGACTGACAATCCAATTGAAGGATCTACTTTTGAAATTTCCTCAATAATCGTTATATATTCATGATATCCCAATCCTGATCCACCATATTCTTCTGGAACCAAGACCCCCATAAACCCCATTGCTCCTAATTCTTTGAAGAGCGGAATTGGAAATGTTTGCGCTTCATCCCACTCCATTATATATGGACGGATATTTTTTTCAGCAAATTCTTTTATGGACTGAGCAATCATAGATTGCGTTTCGTTATATTCAAAATTCATTAGTATATTTTTAGAACTCCAAATATAAACGAATTATATTTGCTTTTTCAACAGGAAAGCCCTTAATTTTTATCAAATCCTCAATATTATTTATATTTCCATTCATACTTCGATGAGTTACTATTGCTTTTGCTAGCGCATATCGGAAATACGGAAAGCTAGAAAGCTCCTTTAGAGAAGCGTCATTTATTGCTATTTTTCTAAAAGAAGTGAGTTCTGAAATTTCAAAATGATTATTCAAATTCGAAATGACTTCTGGCGAAAGCCCCCATACTTCTTTAAGTTGCTCCATCGAAACAAAATATCCAAATCTTTCTTTTTGCTTTAAAATCCGCAAAGAAAGAACCTCTCCTACACCAGAAACTTTAACCAAATCTTCTTGAGATGCCTGATTAATATCTGTTAATATAATTTTCTTCTTTTTAAGAAATTTTTTCTCGCTTGAATAACTTTTATTACCTCTTACTTCTTTCTTATTAAGTATCCAATTAGGAAATTTAAAATAAGGAACCATAGTGGCTAATAAAGAATCTGAAACCTTAGTTACATCCTGAAACTCTTTGGGTGAGTTAACATATTTATTTTCTTTTCTAAAAACCAACAACCGATCAATTTCATCTACAGTCATACCTAATTTATAGCCTTTATAATCAGTAATGAAATTAGGATTAAATGAATACTTTTTTTCTTCTTTATCGCCATCATTATTTTTAATTGAATCTATCTCTTTTTGTAAAGACATCCATTTTTCTTTTTCAGGAAAGAAATATGATGACGAACTAAAATCTGCAAAAAAATAGATCAACTGCAAAACTATTATAATTGCAAAAAGTAAATAAATACCAATTCTTTGATCTCTGCTAAATTTAAAATAAGTAAGGATTTTTCTAAAATTCATCTTTAAGTAAATTATATTTTATTTGGAATTGTAAATTAAGCCAAAAAAATATAAATTTAACAAGATTTATTTTATATTTAAAAACTAAAACGAGCAATATAGTCAAGATAAAAAGTAGGACAAACCAACAATTCTTCATAAAATTAATTATTTTACAACTTAAAACGCACTAAATGTTTTTATTTTTTATAAAAAACAATACATTTGAAGCTTAATAACAATTAACCAAAATAATATATGTCAATTTGGAAAACTAAACCACTATCGGTATTGCTTAATGAAGCTTCCGAATCTGAAAGAGGCTTAAAAAGAACTCTATCTTCACGCTCTCTAGTAGCACTTGGAGTAGGAGCAATTATTGGAGCGGGATTATTTTCACTAACAGGAATTGCTGCAGCAGAACATGCTGGACCTGCAGTTACATTATCGTTTATTCTTGCCGCCATAGGATGTGCTTTTGCTGGTCTTTGTTACGCTGAATTTGCTTCAATGATACCTGTTGCTGGTAGTGCTTACACCTATTCTTACGCCACAATGGGTGAATTCATGGCTTGGATAATTGGATGGGATTTAGTACTAGAATATGCATTAGGAGCTGCGACAGTCGGCGTGAGTTGGTCTCGTTATCTACTCGAATTGCTTAATAAATATAATATACATTTGCCTCATAATTTAATATGTTCTCCCTGGGAAACATTAAAACTTAGCGACGGAACTGTTATCGAGGGAGGGATATTGAACCTTCCTGCAATTATAATTGTTTCTTTACTTTCATTATTATTAATTAGAGGTACAAAAGAATCAGCTTCTATAAACAATTTCTTAGTTGTTTTAAAAGTTACCGTTGTAATCGTTTTTATTGTATTAGGATGGAGCCATATTGACACAGCAAACTACACTCCTTATATTCCTAATAATACAGGCGTTTTTGGTGAGTTTGGTTGGTCTGGTATCGCTGCTGGAGCTGGAACGGTATTTTTTGCATTCATTGGTTTTGATGCAGTTTCTACAGCTGCACAAGAAGCAAAAAACCCACAAAAAGGAATGCCTATCGGTATTTTAGGATCACTAGTAATTTGTACTATACTATATGTTTTATTTGCTCACGTAATGACTGGACTTGTACCATATTACGAATTTGCTGGCGATGCAAAACCTGCCGCAACTGCTTTTGCTAAAACTGGATATTCATTTTTACAAACAGGTTTAATCGTTGCAATTTTAGCTGGTTACACCTCTGTAATATTAGTAATGTTAATGGGACAAAGCCGTGTGTTTTACACTATGAGTAAAGATGGATTATTACCAAAATTCTTTAGTGAAATTCACTCTAAATTCCGTACTCCTTGGAAAACTAACATTTTCTTTTTGATATTTGTAAGTCTATTTGCTGGATTTGTTCCAGTGAGTGATTTAGGTCATATGGTTAGTATTGGTACCTTATTAGCATTTGTATTAGTATGTATTGGGGTAATGGTAATGCGTAAAAAAATGCCAGATGCTCCAAGATCTTTTAGAACTCCATTAGTTCCTTTTGTGCCTATTGCTGGAATTGTAATTTGCTTAGCATTAATGTATTCATTACCAAATGAAAGCTGGGTAAGACTTGTAATATGGATGAGTTTGGGTGTACTTATTTACTTTACCTACGGTAAGAAAAACAGTAAATTAAACAATCCAGATAAATAAAAAATAAAAATACTAAAAAAGGGATTACAAAGTTTTATTGCTTTGTAATCCCTTTTTTTTATGGAGTAAAATGAGTTATAAATCGAAAACAGAAGTTCTTTTTGCACGAACCAAATCTTTTAATCTAATCCAGAACGCTAATGTTAAATAGACTCCGAACCAAAGTCCAGCCGTAACAAAAGATATATATATAAAGAATAAACGAACGCTTGTTACGCGCATTCCTAATCTATCGGCTAACCTAGAAGAAACGTGAAAACCGTATTTTTCAAAAAAGAATTTAAGTTTGATAATTGCTGACATATATACTTCAAATAATAGACAAAAATACAAAATTTACCCATCTTCTGATTCCTTAATTTTGTTTTCTCTAATTACCCTTTAACAATTCCAATCCAACAACACAATCAAGACACCTATTTTTATTACAATATTCATTTTTTAGCTGTAGTAAAGATTGTGTTTCTAAAGCATTAACTGCGTTAATATCGAATGCTTTAAACTTATCAATAACGGCATTTTTCTCAGGTTTAATTTCATTTAAAATAACAATTAAATCTTCTAAAATAAATTCACCTAGTTTTTTAGTATAGGCAAACTTTATTGGAATAATAGTATTAATAATAAGTAAATCGACAAAGGAGCAAACCGTTTTCTTTGATTTAAAAGGACTTTCTTTATCAAACTGATAGTGATTTTGCCAATATGGAGCCACCGGAACCAATAACAAATCATAAATTTCCTGAACCGTCTTTAAATTTATAATCTTTGAAAATAAATTTTGGTATTTATGATACAAATTAGCCAATTGAGAAAGGCGGATAGTCGGAAAATTGTCAGGACGATGCTTAAAAAACTGCACGGGCTCAACATGCACTCTCTCTAATTGATATTTATGCAATAGATAAAAATACCTGATTTTTAAATCTTTAAAATAATTATCTTCTTTATCAGCATCTAATAATCCAGCATTACCAAAAAGTAAAGCTTCTAAATTTTCAACTTCAAAACTTTCTTTTCTAATAATAGTAAACGGTATTGATTGGGCTAATTGTAAAAAAGAATCTCCATTGGTGTTTAAACCAAAGTTTTTAGCTAAGAAGCAAAATAAAACTGCTTCCCAATCATTATTAGTTTTTTCTAATAGATCATAAACAGCCTTCGATTTACGCTCTAATCGCTCAAAAAACAAGCGCTCTTGCCAATTTAGAAATGAAAACTTATTAATATCTTTAATCTCTTTTTCACAAAAAATCCAAGATTTAGGAGTTATTAACGTTTTATAATTTTTAATAATTTCTTCTGAAACATAATTTTTTAAAATCAAAACGGGTATCTCAGAGTTATTTTGATTGAATACTTCACTATCATGTTCCCAAACTACATGAAGAATAACGCTTTCATAGGCTATATCTTTTTCATGATTATGCAAATACCAATCAGAAGATTTTAAATGAATTTCAATGTTTCCTGCCCATTTTTGATTCCCAATTATTATTTGAGCATTAAAAAAATCTGGCCCTGCCAATTCTAGATACTGACCAACATTAATTATTACAAGTTCCTCATTATTGAACGTTCTGAGATTTAAAGTGTCAAACTTTTTATATTTCCATAGGTAATGTAGAAAATCTTCTTTCATTATTTAGTCTTTTAAAGATTGACTAAAGTAATTCAAAAAAACTTAAAAATATAAGAAAATTACCTCAATAAATATAATTTAGCACAAGCACGTGCATCTGACAAGGCTTCGTGATGATTAAGTTGAATATTCATTTCACGGCAACAATCACTCAACTTAGTTGGCTTTAGTCCTTTTGCTTTATAGATTTTAACGGTACATTCCCAACGTGAAGCAATATTCAAATCTTCATAATCTAAACCATATAATGCCATTGATTTCGCTAATACATTACGATCAAAACTTTCGTTATGAGCAACAACAATTCTATTTTCTAGACGCTTTTTTATTTCTGGAAATACTTGAGTAAATGTTTTAGCATTTATTGTGTCTCGAGGATAAATACCATGCACTCTAATTGTAAATGGCGAGTACTCGTTATTAGGCGGTTTAATCAGAGTAACAAACTCATCTACAATTACCCCATTCTCTACTGTAACAATACCTACTGAACAGGGATGGTGTCCTGTAGCTGTTTCAAAATCTATAGCTGTAAAAGTCATTTTTAATATTTTTTATAAGCTAAAAATGCCACAAATTCAACGAGAACTCCCGTTAGATTTGTGGCTATTTAAATTGTACGAACTATTGCTTTATTTTATCGAACCAATAATATCGTATTTTGTTATAATATGATGCCTTCCGTTTCCTAGCTCTACAAGGACAGCATCATTTTCTTTTGTAAAAAGTTTAGAAACTTCTTCAATCGGTGTTCCTAATTTCACAATAGGAAAAGGTTTTCCCATTACTTCTTTAATTGGTTTTTCGGCTACATTTTTATCTGCTACGTAACTTCTAAATAAATCAGTTTCATCAACTGAACCTACAAAGCCTGTAATATCAACTACTGGAATTTGAGATATTTTATATTTACGCATTCTTTCAATAGCGTGTGAAACCAATTCTTCCGTACGTACAACAATTAATTGCTTGTCGATATGATCTTTTATAACATCTTCGGCTTTAGTAATATTTTCTTCTAGAAAACCGCGCTCACGCATCCAATCATCATTAAACATCTTACCTACGTAACGACTTCCAGAATCATGAAAAAGAACAACTACGACATCATCTTTTGTAAAATGTTCTTTTAGTTGCAACAATCCTTTTATACAAGCTCCTGCTGAGTTACCCACAAAAATTCCTTCTTCAAGTGCAATTTTTCTAGTATAAACAGCTGCATCTTTATCTGTTACTTTTGTAAATCCATCTATCAACGAAAAATCAACATTTTTTGGTAAAATATCTTCTCCAATTCCTTCAGTTATATATGAATAAATTTCGTTCTCATCAAAAATACCAGTTTCGTGGTACTTTTTGAAAACTGATCCATAAGTATCTATTCCCCAGATTTTAATATTAGGGTTTTTCTCTTTTAAGTATTTTGCAACTCCCGATATTGTTCCTCCTGTACCTACTCCAACTACAAAATGTGTTATTTTACCAGCTGTTTGTTCCCAGATTTCAGGTCCAGTTTGCTCATAATGCGCTAATGCATTTGATGGATTATCATATTGATTTACATACCACGAATTTGGAGTTTCCTCTGCCAATCGTTTCGATACTGAATAGTATGAACGAGGATCTGTAGGCTCTACATCTGTTGGGCAAACCACAACTTTTGCACCCACAGCACGCAAGATGTCCATTTTTTCTTTTGATTGCTTATCCGAAATTACACAAATAAGCTTGTATCCTTTTATAATTGCAACTAGTGCCAATCCCATTCCTGTATTACCTGAAGTTCCCTCGATAATGGTTCCTCCTGGTTTTAAACGTCCATCGGCTTCGGCATCTTCAACCATTTTTACTGCCATTCTATCCTTAACCGAATTTCCTGGATTAAAAGTTTCTACTTTGGCTAAAACCAAAGCATCTATTTCGGTAACGATTTTATTAAGTTTTACTAAAGGCGTGTTACCGATTGTTTCTAAAATATTTTTTGAGTAATTCATTTTATTAAGTTTGGAAATTATACAATCTGATTCCCATTATTATTAATTATTTTATTGGAAGAAATTCCAAGTTAAACCAAAACGGATAGCTAAATCACGGTAAGGATTATTAGGTGCTGAATAGTAATTACTACCTGAAAACGACGAATTAAAATGCTCTATTTTAAAAAAGATTCTTGTTTGTCTGATTCTTGCATTTATAAAAAAGTCTAAGTTCGGGTAATTTCCTATTTCTTTCTTATTCTGAACAAAAAACTCACCAATTACAGGATTATAATCATTTCCATAATAACTAGTGAAATAATTAAACACAATTCCTGTTTGAAAAAAAAGTGCTTTTTTAAATAGATAATTAGTGTAATACAGCGTATTTCTTGTTACAATTTCTGGTACATTTAATATAGCATCAGCCTGATCTACTTTTTGATATAAAATTGTATTATCTAAGGCAAAGCGTCCAAATTTAAATTCTTTTCCTGCCTTTACTTCTAAGTAATTAATTGCACCACTATATTGGGCTGGTTTTATAATTTGAGTACCTTGATTAGCTTGTAAAGCTGTCGATTTATCTTCAAAATAGAGATGATCATTCAATACTGAATACTGAAATGACATATTAACCCATGGTGTAGTTGCACTTGCGCTTAAAGAGTTAATCTTCTCATTTTTAAAACTTTCAGACCAATTGTACTCTACAAAGCTACTTTGATACAAAGAATAATTATTATTAGGTAGCTTATTTATGTTTTGATATTCAAATGAAAATTTAATTTTATCACTAAAATCATGTTTAAGCTTTGCTTCTAAATTTGATAGCGACTGGTTTGTAATTGATCTTGAATACAAAAATCTTCCATTCCACTTATTTTTTTGATATTCATATTGACCTCCAAAACTATTAATCTCTTGATTTAATGAACTAGGGATAATTTTTCCTTTATCTAAAATTATAACTCTTCCGTAGTATGAATTACTTCTAAAATCATCTACAAAAAATTGAAATTTCCCTAACAATATATTTTCATATACTACTCCTGCCTTATTATACATTTTGTTATAATGCGACTGGTCATTAATATTACTTGTTACGTACGACTCTCCAAATCGAAGTACATTCCTTGAACCAAGAACCGCTGATAACACTGTAGGTTGATTGTATTCGAAAAATTTATTTTCATAATTAAATTGATGAGTGACATATAGATTATTATTTCCTTGGGTCTCATTTATTCTATATGCATGATCAAAAAACAGTCTCTTTCCCTTTAAGAATGATTCTGCATCAGTAAGATACACCTCTAATCTTTGTCTGTTTTTAAAATCAGGATCGCCACTTTCAAAATCTTCTGCCGTAGTTATCCCTCCGTT
Source organism: Flavobacterium sp. EDS (assembly GCF_020991525.1). Classification (NCBI taxonomy): domain Bacteria; kingdom Pseudomonadati; phylum Bacteroidota; class Flavobacteriia; order Flavobacteriales; family Flavobacteriaceae; genus Flavobacterium; species Flavobacterium sp. EDS. The sequence continues at coordinate 381,983 of NZ_JAJMOZ010000001.1, read as the reverse complement.
TTCTTCATTCAAGATATCTTGATAAGTATAATGTCCGTTAATATAATATTGTCCTTTTTTAGTACTATAACTTGCTGTTAATTTAAAATTTCCTGTACTCGACAATTGATTTATATAATTCCCTTCAGATCGTAACCCTTTGTATTCTGCTGAAATATTAAATCGCTCACTCATATTCAAGGTGATAAATGAATTTAGCAATTGTCCCTTATTGATTGTCGATTTAAAAAACAATTCTGTCAATGGAGTTGCTACAGAATAATATTGAACCTGATTGGCTTCAAGAAAATTAAAGTGTTTGGCTTTAAACCCCATTTCTGGATATGGAGTAAAATCAGTTAAATTGTATTGAAGTGTATTGTATGTTTGTCCAATATTCGAAAAAGGTAATAATCCAAAATTATCTTTTCGCAAATAATTATGACTGTATTCTTTTTGGATTGTAAGCGACGTATCTACATAAGTAGTATCACGTTCAAGTGTTATATATCTATATTGATCTATCCTTGCAACTTTCTTCTTCGCTTTTATGGTATCGTTAAGCCCACGATGAACACCATTCATGTCTAGATTACTTTTATTATTTACTTTTGCCTGAGAAAACAATAGTGTGGGTAGTACTAAAAGATAAATTAAAAAAAGAATTCTCATTTGAAAGGGTTATATATATTTAGATATTATTATCAACTATTTGAATGTGGCAAAGGTAAATGAAAAAAATTTGACTAGAACTAAAGAAATAGGATATTGGTAAATATTGCTTAAGTATATTACAAGTCAATACTCTACAAAAAAATCTCTTTGAATAATCAGGTATTAAAAACTTCTACTTCTTCAATTAATATCCTCTCTTAAATGCTTAGAAATAAAAAAAGGAGCTAGAATCTACATAGATCCCTACTCCTTTTCTTATTTTAGTACTTTTAGCTCTTTCTTTAATACTAGATAACGGAATGACTTTTTAAATTCATTTGCGAATCAAAGTCTGTAAAACTACCCTATAATTATCAATACTATTTTAAGATTATCCACAATAAGAAACTAACACCCAATTCTTTTCTCCTCTTACCCATGTATTAATACATGTTCTTCCAGGACCTTCTTCCTTACCAGGATCCTGAGACAAACCTGTATCAGACCCATTACCTCCACTACCACCTCCGCCCTGATTATTCGGTATTACATTTAATACAAAATTGCCATCTTTATCAGTACATTTTATAATGGTATTATTCCCTTCTTGATATATTTCTTTCATGATATCATTGGCATCACAATCTACAGCATAGTTAGGGTCATTTTGTGAAAAACCTAAAAAAGGACAGAAAACTAGTAAATAAAGTAATTTTTTCATTTTGTTTTATTTTGGTTAATATTTTATTAATAGAATATCAAATATATATTTTACTAACAATAAAATAGTTAACATAAAGTTAATCATTTAACCATTTATCAATTTTAATGATTAATACCTTATTTATTCACAAAATAACGTGCTATTAAATATTAATATACATTGTTATATTCATCGATTCTAAAAAGGCATTTTATTTTAAATTTTACATAAATTCAAAAAGAAAAGGAGTTAAAATCCATAATGGATTCCCACTCCTTTTCTTTTTGAAAGACTTTTTAATGCCTTTTATTTTGCTATTCCAATCCTAATTATACAAGTTCAGATACAAACTTAACCATTTCTATTACTTGAACGATAGGATTAAAACCATTATCCTCCACAGTATACAGTTTGTTGCCATGCATTATTATCCCTTACCCAAGTGTTAATACAAGTTCTACCTGGTCCTGAATCTTCTGGTCCTGGATCTTCAGACATTCCTGTATCAACTCCAGGTCCGCCACTACCGTTACCTCCTCCACTACCTCCTCCGTTACTTCCACCAGATCCAGGAGCGACACCTATTACATTTAGAACATAGTTCCCATTAGCATCTGTACATTTCATTACAGTATAGCCATCTTGGTAATATATTTCTTTTATAATGTCATTTGCATCACAATCTACAGCATAGTTAGGGTCATTTTGTGAAAAACCTAAAAAAGGACAGAAAACTAGTAAATAAAGTAATTTTTTCATTTTGTTTTATTTTGGTTAATATTTTATTAATAGAATATCAAATATATATTTTACTAACAATAAAATAGTTAATATAAAGTTAATAATACAATTATTTAGCATTTTTTACACTTAATATTTTACTTATTCACAAAATAACAAACCACTCAACAACAATATCCGCTATATATTCATCAATAGCTAAAAAGACATTTTATTTTAAATTCCATAGAAATTCTTGTTCAAAAAAAAAACTGCCCAAAATATTTTGGACAGTTTTATCAAATTCTTAAAATTAAGAGCTGTATAGTTACCTCATCGATGTAAAAAAATTAACTCCATTTAATCTCACATACCTATTTATTTTAATATGCTTTATTGCTTTCTTTTTCAAGATTTAATCTTCCTTTGAGCATCCATTCTGGAGTTTTTTCACCTTTTAAATAATGATCAAAAAATTGTTTCATTCTCGTTGACAAATCTTTTCTGTTACCCCAGCTATCAGCCTTAAGATTATGCGGTTCTCCATTATAATTTAACATCCATACTGGCTTATCTAAACGGCGTAATGCAGTAAAAAATTCAATTCCTTGATACCATGGCACTGCCCCATCATTATCATTATGCATCATTAACAAAGGCGTTTGCACTTTATCGGCATAAAACAAAGGGGAATTTTTTATATAAGCATCTAAATTACCCCAAATAGTTTCGCCTATTCTACTTTGCGTATGTTCATACTGAAACATTCTGCTTATACCTGTCTCCCATCGAATACCTCCGTAAGCACTAGTCATATTACTAACTGGAGCTCCTGCCATAGCAGCTGCAAACATATTTGTCTGCGTTATAAGATATGCCGTTTGATATCCTCCCCAACTTTGTCCCTGAAGCGCTATATGTTTCGCATCGATTGCTGGATATTGTTTTATCATATTCTCCACGCCACTCACAATACAGTTATAAGCACTCTCTCCAGGAAGCCCCTTTTTATAAATGATATCAGGAACAAAAACAAAATAATCATTACTAGCGTATAATGTTCTATTAATTGTAGATCTGCTAGGCTGAGGAGCATAATGGCGGTGGTATGTATCTGAACTCAATTCATAAAAATATACTACCATTGGGTATTTTTTGTTAGGATCAAAATTTTCTGGCTTGTACAATAATCCCTGTAAAGTAATTGCATCATTATTTTTCCACTCTACCAAACTTACTGAACCCCATTTATAATTTTTTTGTTGCGGATTTGCATTTGTTACTTGCTCAGGAGATTCAAAATCAGTTGTACTAATCCAAACATCAGGATACTGTTGATAATTTTGTCTAGTATAAAAAATCATTTTACTATTTTTTGATTTCTTTGGAGCTGTAAAGAAATAATCCCCTTCCGTTATAACTGTCGGTGTTTTTTCTTTGTTAAAATCGGAATATACATATCCTGCTTTTTTAGTACTTTCTTCAAAAACAGACAATAGAACTTGTTTTTTAGAATCTATAAATTTCTCTTCGCTATCAATCTGAAGGTATCGATATATCCTTTTGTTTTCTCTTCCGTTCTTAGTGATTCTTTTAGGTTGTATTTTTGATTCTGGATCAAACTTCCAAATATCATAACGATCATAGATATAAACGAATTTATCTCCTTCATCCCAACCAGCAATACCGTATGGAGAAGGCTCATTAGGCTGATCATTTCTCTCATCATACCAAACCACATTTGTCCCTTTGGTTAATGGTTTCTGCTGATTGTTTTTTAAATCAATAGTATAATAAATACTATCCTTTCTGTTGTAATAAACAGCATATTTTTGAGAACCTCCAAACCATATCTGCTCTTGTTCTTTAATCAATAGGCTTTGTTCTCCTGTATTAATATCAATTTTATAAAAATCTTTTATAGCTAAAGCATTCCATGAAGAAGCTCTTTTATAAGATTCATCATCAGCTCCTAAAACAAAATTTCCGTCTCCGTTATTTAATACTTTAATATCTGGAACTACAGTGTTTGCTAACTGTACTGCTTTATCTGAGTTAAAATCATATACTGCTTGATAGGTTCTGTTTTGTTCTTTTTTACTATTTACAATCTGTTCTGGCTGTAATTCTTTATCTGTCCATGCCCATATATCTAATGTCGCACGTTCTTTGTTTAATAAAGTATCTTTACGCTTTTCCCCTTCAAATAAAGCATTTCCAAAAAATAATCTTTTCCCATTTTTCGAAAAAAACAAATCTCCTTTATCTGAATAATTCCAGTTCTCAGGGAGGTTTTTAATTCTGTTCGCTTTTAATTCTGCTAACAATGATTTTGTCCCTTTATACAACTGGTATTTTTTTATTTTTGTTGTATCTGATGAAAATAGGAATCCTAACTTTTCTCCCTTATCCTCTATAGCAATCTTTGATATTGTTCCTTTTGATTTAAAAATAGTATCCGTCTTTTTACTCCCTGCGTCAAAATATAATAATGCAGATGCGGTTAAAGAATCTTTCTTTTTCTCTGAATGAAGCAATAATTTGTCAGCTTTCTTCGACCAACTAAATGTTTTGATGTTCAAAAATGCGATACTATCTTTATTTATCGGATTATAAATTACCACTAGAGTATCACTCTTTGGTTTTACCTTTATTTTTTTATCAACTCCAGCTGAATCTTTGGCTTTTACTGTTTTTAAAATAGTTTTATAGGCAAGCCAATCCCCTCCTTCAGTGGGTTGACTAAAATTTTTCAGACTTGGATATTTTTTTATCTCTTTGGTTTTAAACACATAGATTCCCAAAGAATCAATAGGCAGTTTTTCTTTTTTTAATTTCTTTGTTTCAGCTTTTCGTCTAACGGCTATTTCTGGTTTTATCTTAAATGATACAAACGTACTTTTACCATTAATTTGAGCATCATATCCTCTAGAAATTGTATCAGATACTTTTGTTTTAACATTAACAATAACAAGCTTACCATCACCATTTCCGGGATTATATTCGTATACTAAATAAGCGCCATTTTCTGATAATTGTGCTTTTTCTATTTGTTTCCAATTATCAAAATCATCTACAGTAAGTGATTTTTTTTGTGCAAATGATGCAATTGCAACAAAAAAGAAAGAAACAAGCAAATACATTTTAAACTTCATAATTCTATTTTATTAGGGATAATTCTAGTTCAACAATTCAACTATTGCTCGTAAAACTACATAAATAATGTACATTCCACAAACACCTCTCTACAGAAATACGTTAACCTTAAATTATAACAAACAAAAGCCACAACATTACTGCTGTAGCTTTTGCGTTTTATTATTATTTTTTCAACAATCAATCAGTAAAAAGCACCAGTACTTATCAAAACAATTAGAAAACAAATCAATTAACTAATACCTTATGACTTTCTTCATATTCATTTGTACTTATCTTTAAAATATAAATCCCCTTTTGCAAGCTATGTACATCAATTGGAGTAACACTGTCAGAAATTACAACTTCTCTTTTTTTCTTACCACTAATATCATAAAGCTTAGCAATAATTTTAGAATTTAATTTTAACTTAAAATTATCTCTCTTAAATTTTATATTTACAATATCATTTGATGGATTAGGATATATTTCAAACTCCGCATTATTAACAATATTAGAATCAAACTCACTAACAGAATAGTTATCTAAAATGAGATTTGATTTATTTGGGTTCACAATTCTTTGTAATTCTTCATCATCATTATTTAACCAATCCGATACTAATCGCTCGAAAGTACCACACGTATTTGTCCCTTTTAACCTCATTGTTATCGAGAATGGCGGACAAGCAGAAAAATAAGCCTCCGAATTGCCTCCATAAAAACTCGAAACACCCTCACTTTTAACAAGTTCCCAATTATAAACAAAAGAACCGCCATTCCTGTTAATTCCAATATATCTAAACTCACAATGATTCAATCTTTCTATTTCAAAATATAAACCTGATGAATCAATAACACTAATAGATTTTGTAATTGTTGTATTTTGACCACATTCATTTGTTATTACTCCAACCAAATTAAAAACCCCTTTTGAAACTGGAACAACTATAGCTTGAGTTCCCGAAGTGGTAACTTTTGCCACTGAGATATTTGATGAATCCCAACTAATTGTGCATCCATTAAAAAGATTTACAACATCGTATACTTCTGAAACTGATTGAATACAAACTGAACTGTTACCACTAATTTTAAAGAAATCTCCACCAAAACTATTTCTCGATATAGAACAAACCTTTGTAGCCTGATTTACATTATTCAAAACAGGAGTAACTTGAACATCTGAGGGTAAGAACTTGAAATCAGTGGGACGTAAATCTATATAAGCTTCTGTCGTAGAAAACCTCCCATTGACTGGAACTCCATTTCTACTCCATCCCCACCCAACATCCCAAGTATAAGATAAACTACCAGGAGAATTATAACTATTCGAGACATAAAATCGGTACCCCCCATATAAAGGATCACAATAAATCACCTGTGATACAGGTCTAATTTCAAAAGTTGGAGATGGATTTTTAGTTATCAAATACGTGCATGTCTTCAAAGGTGCAACTGACCCTAAACTATATTCTCCGTAAAAAAAATTATCAAAATTACCAATATCTGATTTTGATATTGTTTTACTAAATTTTCCTTCCCAAGTAGTTCCTTTTGATCCAAAAGCTGAGTTATTTACAATGATAGCATCAAGTTGAATTGGATTACTTACATCACTTTTTTTTAAATATACTTTAAAGGTTGCTGTTGGTGAAACATCAAAATAAGCAGGCTTAGTAACTTTTAATGTAAAATTCACTACTACCGAGCTATTATTACCTAGTGCAATTGTACTACAATTAGTAATTATTTTTCCATTAACTACTACATCATACATTGCTGCAACTTGTCCATTAATGAAATTTATAAAAAACAGAAAAAGACTTGTGGTTATAATTTTTTTCATGATTAATTCTATTAAGGTTATAATTCAAATAATTATTTATCAAGTAATTTTCAAAAAAAGCTACTTTAGAACTCACAACCCAATTCTAAATTCATAATAAAAAAGAGGAAATCTCAGGATATTGAGACTTCCTTTTTTCTAATTTATCAAGATTAAAGTTCGTTTTGTTTTATCTCTTAAGACATTCTATTATATCTGGACTAGTGAATAAAGCTAACAGTTTGTCCCTAATCCAGGGTTTTCTGTCAATTTAATTTGTGGTATTGGTCATAAAAATCTACGGTCAGCATATTGTACAATAGCAACCGTTAATGATAACAGTGATGAATTTAAGCTTATACACTTTTAGGATAGTGTCTAAAAAAACTGTCCAAAATATTGGACAGTTCTTATAGTTTATTGGCTCTAGAACTTTGTAATAATCTTAAATTTAATTATAACTTAAACTACCTAGCAGTACTAAAATCAATAGCCTTTATTTTGAATTGCATTAGCGTTTGCATTCATTTCTTTCAATGGAATAGGAAATGCATATCTAGAGCTTCCATAAGTGATTCCTTCTAAACCTAAATCGTCATAAGTTTGTTTAACAGGATCTACCACTGGCATATTCATCTTAGTCCTTGCAATATCATCAAACCTAAAACCTTCAAAACATAATTCTTTTCTGCGTTCTAAAAGAATATTATCAATTGACACCGACATATAAGGTGTAGCATTACGATTTGTTGCTACTAGATTTAAATTTGTCAATGCAAGTGGATCTGCTGCATTAAGTCTAAAAGAAGATTCTGCATTTATCAATAACATTTCTTCAAATCTAAACAAAACAACATTTATATCAACTTTTACAAACTTGCCTGTATTTCTCAAACGCAATCTTTCTTGTATAGTAATCATATTCCCTCTAACATCTGAAGAAGAGAATTGATTTTTTAAGTCTTCCAAAACTACAATATCACCATAAGCTGTATTATTATATATCCTAAACAAACTGTCGTTACCACGGTTGTCATCTGAAGTAAATGCCAACTCAAAAATAGAATTAGGTTGAAGATTTGCTTTAAAAGATTCTGCATATTCTACTGCTGTAAGTATTCTCGCTCCACTATTATTAATAACTTCCTGAGAGGATACTTTAGCTATATCCCAATCTCCGAAATATAGTGCAACTCTAGCTTTAATTGCATAAACCATAGTTGTTCTAACTACCTTTTTATTTCCTTTATCAAACGATTTATCCATCATTGATAAAGCTTTATCCAAATCTGAATAAATAAAAGATTTCACTTCTCCTGCAGTACTTCTTTTGGGCTTCATATCGTCTACATCTAAAAAATGCTTAACATAAGCTACACCCAAAGAATTTAAATCTCCACCTGCAACATGTTGTTGCCCATACATACGTACTAAATCATAATGAACCAAAGCACGTAGGGCTAAAGCCTGTCCTTTTACGTAGTTAATTTCTGCTTCATTTCCCACAATATTTGGATCAGCAACAATATTTGCATCTATAATAATGTTACAATTTGCAATTACTGCATACATACGCAAAAAGGCATCATTTGCATCAGAATCAGCATTTGTCATATCCATTGCTGCCGAAGTTCTAAAACGCCCTGAATTACCATTTGCATAAGCATTATCAGAACGGACATCTCCAAAAACTATTACATTTCGCCCATAATAAGCATATGTGGTCATTATATCATAAGCACCACCAAGTACAACTTTTAAATCTCCAACTGTTTTTATCTCTGTGTTGGGTTTGTTTATACTTAGTTTAGGATCCAAATCTCCATCTGTACATGAACTTAAAATAAGTCCTAAAAGAGCTAAAGATGTGTATATTATTTTTCTCATTTTATTATAATTTTATGTTAATTGCAAATACTACCGATTTTACTGGCGGACTTACTAGACTCGTAAACCCATCTGCCCTTACCTCTGGATCGTATTTCATCTTGCCATCTTTCACAAAAGTCAATAAGTTTGTCCCTCTCAATGATAGATCTAATCCTGCAAGGCTCATAAACTTAACCGTCTCTGGACCGAATCTGTATCCCAAAACCAAATCTTTCATTCTTATATAATCTCCATCATACAAAAATCTTGTTGATGTAGTTGCTGCATTTCTCCCTGCCCCAAGCTCCATCTTAGGAGTCGAAACAATATCACCTGGTTTTTGCCATCTATCCATCAGATTTTCTGTACCGTTAAATGAAACAAAAGTATTATCTCCTGTACTTTGAGTATAACTAGTCCAATCTTCATACACTTTGTGTCCTCCTGCGAAATAGAAAGAAACATCTAAATAAATTCCTTTATAATCAAAATGAGTACCGAATCCACCTGAATAAACTGGAGCTGATTTTCCTTGCATTGCCACTTTGGCATTGTTGTAAACTGAAGTTGTTTCTCCGTCTACACCATTAACATACCACAATGGTAATCCATTAGCAGGATCTACACCAGCCCATTTGCGCATATTCCATGTCCCTATTGACTCTCCAACTTTAGTAACTTTAGTTCCTGTAGTAATCTCGATGTCTTTTCCTGCTGGATCTTTTGCTAATTTTTTAACTTCATTATCATTGTGTGAATAATTACCTGAGATAGACCAATTAAAGTCTTTTCCTCTGAAAATATCTACATTCAATTCAACTTCTATTCCTTGATTTAAAACTGCACCTGCATTCATTAATTGTATCACACTAGTTCCTGTAGGAACTCCTTGTGTTAATGAAACTGGCACATTCTGTAGTAGATCATACGTATCCCTATTGTAATAAGATACACTTCCCGAAAGCCTATTTTTAAACAGTCCAAATTCTAAACCTACATCAATTGTTTTATTTTTTTCCCAAGTCAACAACTCATTACCTATAGTGGATGGATAAGCTACAGGTTCTGCATCATAACTAGCATCAAATGCAATTAATCTTTGATATGAATTCTCGTTTATACCACTATTTCCAGAAGTTCCATAAGAAGTTCTAAGTTTTAAATTATTAAAAACAGAACCTTGCATAAACACTTCATTATTAATATTCCATGCAGCTCCTACAGACCAAAAATTACCAAAACGATGCTTTGGAGCAAACTTGGATGATCCTTCTCTCCTATATGTAGCATCAAGTACATATTTATTATTATAATTATAATTAAACAAGCCTAAATAAGAAACATTTAACCAATCTGAAAAATTCCCAATCGTTCTTTTGTTTTTAGAAACAACATCCAAATAAATCAAGTCATCCGAAGCAATATTCTCACCGTATCCTCCAACAAGGTCATTTTTATTTTTTTGGTGCTCAAATAGTGCAGTTGCATCAAAATTATGCTTATCTAATTTCAAAGTGTAATTAATCGAATTCTGCGAAACTAGATTCGTATTCCTTCTAATGCTCTGTTCTATGGAACCATTTCGAGTCCTTCCATCTCCATGAAGTCTATTATTATAATTATGATAAGTATTCATATTATAATCTACTGCAAATACTGATTTATACTTGAAATGATTTGAGATTTTCCAGTCTAAAGTATTATTAGACCTAAGCCCTAATAAATTATTAGTTTTAACGTTATTTGCTAAAGTATAAAAAGTATTATGTAAAGAAGTCCAATATCCAATATCTGAAACATTTGCTCCAGTACCAATATTATACGTACCATCACTATTATAAGGATTCACCCAAGGATTCATAAAATATTTTGTCAAATTAGGGTTACTAAAGGTTCCTGTCCCTTCTAGAATACCATTTTGCTTAGCTTCAGAAAAAAAGTTTGCAGTACTAAACTTAAGTGTTTCACTTAATTTTCTTGTAACTCCTATCGTAGCAGTAAATCTTCTAAATTCAGCTCCTCTAACAGTAGCTTCTGTCTTATTATATCCAAGCGAAGCATTAAAGGTCGTTTTCTCATCTCCTGCAGATACAGAAAAATCTGTATTCTGAACTAAGGCATCTTTATTCTTTAATAGCTCTCCCCAGTTATGACTTACCCCATCCCAATCTTGCAAACTTGCTTTACTAGCATCAATACTTAATCCCTCGGGAGTATTCAATAGCCAATTTTCGGCTGTCATTCTATCAAAACCTTTAGAAGCACCATAAGTATTATAAACTGCATCTAAGTACAATTCTTTTCTTTGATCTCCTGTAAGAGGTCTTCTGCCTGTAACTGCATTATTCTGAAAACCAATAGAATTACTAAAGTTATAAGACGGTTTTCCAACTTTTCCTCTTTTCGTTGTAATTACGATTACACCATTAGATCCTCTTGCTCCATAAGCTGCAGTTGCAGACGCATCTTTCAAAACCGTTACACTTTCTATATCATGACTATTTAAAGTCGCTAAAACCGACATTGACGAAGCTGAACTCGTTGTTGTCTGAATTGTTTTATTATCATTACCTCCAGATAGATCTCCACTTATTACAGGCACACCATCAATAACATATAAAGGTTGATTATTTGCAGAAATCGAGCCTGTTCCTCTAATACGAATATCCTGAACAGAACCTGGAGTCCCAGAAGAACTTGATACCTGCAAACCAACTACTTTACCTTGTAAAGCCTGATCAACAGAAACTGTTGGAATTCCACTTAAAACATTACCAGAAAGCTGTTTAGAACTACCCGTCATATTGCTTTTAGTTTTTGTAACATACCCCATTACTACTACTTCATCCAACGCTTTCCCATCTTCTTGCATCTTCATATTAATCACTGAAGAGCTACCAACTATTGCCGTCATATCTTGCATTCCCATATAAGAAAACACAAGCACATCTCCTGTTTTTGCTTTAACAGAATATTTACCGTCAAAATCCGTTTGAACACCTGTTTTTGTTCCTTTAACAATAACGTTTACACCTGGAATTGGACCTGATATTGCATCTGAAACAATTCCAGAAATAATTTTCTCTTGTGCAAAAGAAAATTGCATGGTTAACGCTGTAAATAATGTTAAAATCCATGTAAATTTTACCTTCATATTAAATTGTTTTTGGTTAATAATTCCTCAAAAATGATAAATTATTCCTACAATAGCAATTTTTATCAAAAAATATAAAATAATTTTCTTACTTTATTTTATTTAAAAACGCAAATACAACAAAAAAAGTAAGCTTATATGGCGTTTTAATGAATTATAGTAAAAAATTTACAAATAATAATTAATTATTTTTAACAAGAAACAAAATGTTAAATTTTAATATTTTACGATAAAACCATTTTATTTCATAATCTGTTAGCTATTTATTACGTTTCAATTTCTTTTTTTGTAGCCTATTTCAAGAAAAAAATTATAATCTTTGCGATTAAAAATAAAGCATGCTTCAACTCAATTTTTCAGGATATAATTTAGAATCGGGAACCGACGAAGCTGGTCGTGGCTGTCTTGCTGGACCTGTAACGGCAGCAGCAGTAATTTTGCCGTCAAATTTTGAGAATAAAACACTAAACGATAGCAAGCAATTATCCGAAAAAGCGAGAGAAAATCTTAAACCCGTAATTGAAGAACAAGCGATTTCATTTGCCATTACCCATTTGCATCCTAATGAAATTGATGAAATTAACATCCTAAATGCTTCAATGAAAGGAATGCAGGAATGTATCTTGAAATTAACCCAAATTCCTGAATTTATTATTGTGGATGGTAACAGAATGCTGAATGCAAAATTGGGATTAAAGAATACTACTGGGAAACAATTCACACAAGAAGAAATTGAATTATTAAAATCTATACCTAACCAGAGTATTATAAAAGGAGATGCAAAATTTTTGAGCATAGCAGCGGCATCTGTTCTCGCCAAAACCTATCGCGACGAATATATGAACAAGATTCACGAAGAGTTCCCGATGTACAATTGGAAAAAAAATAAAGGATACCCAACTAAGGAGCATCGTGAAGCAATAAAAAAATATGGCCCCACTAAGTACCATCGAATGTCTTTTAGATTATTGCCTGACCAATTGGAGTTGATATTTTAGACTAATTCCTTGATAAATCAGACTTCAACTTTATCATTTCACCTAATAAAGCAGTAACAGGAACTGCTTCAATACCACTCGTTAAAGCAGCTTTGGCAACAGCAAAATTTAGCGTATCAATCTCCGTTTCCCGTTTATTGAGTATGTCCTGATATGTTGATATTTTTTGCCCATCAGACATTTTGCTTATAGCAATAATATTTTGCAATACTTCATCCATAGTTAGTTCAATACCATATTGCTTCGCAACCGTTAAACACTCAAGAATAACTGTTTTTGCAATTTTTAAAGCCACTTCATTGCGATGGAAAATGCCATTATCGACTTCTAGTAAAGGGCAAATAGAATTAAAAACACAATTACTAATTACTTTTTTCCAAATTACGGTCTGAATATCATCCTCACTGCGGAATGTAAAAAGCGATGTGTTGAGTATATTTACTATACTTTGCAACACCTCATCTGATCCCTGGATAATACCAACTGGCGATGGAGCAACAAGTTTAAACCTCACTCTGTTTTTGGACTCTAATTGGCTTGTTGCTAATAACACACATCTGTAAAGAGAAGTAAAGCCTTTTTCTACAAAACTATTTTCGATATGCAGTCCATTTTGAAGAAATACAATTGGCGAAGTCTTAGCTTTATCCTTAAGCTTTTCTGCAAGCGCAGCATTTCCGAATGATTTGTTCGTTAATAATATAATTCCATTAAGCGATTCATAATTACTTATTGAACTAATTGTAATCTCGGCATTCAGTATATTACCATCTGTTTCTACTTCGATATTCTCCGTGTGAACCGATTGATCGTCAATACTTCCTCTCAGAATTATTACTTTTCTTCCATTGATAGTCAAAGCAACTGCCAAAGCTTTTGCGATAACACCATTACCAATAATGTATAAAACCTGATGCAAACCAGATTCATTTTCTGCTATTAGTCCCATAATTATAATCCTTTATGCAGTATTTACTTTAACTTAAGTTCCATTTGGATATTACAACGTTCATAAGGAGTCGGGCGCCCTACAACTTTGCTAAATCCTAACTTCTGATAGAGATTAATTGCTGGTTTTAAAATAGTATTACTTTCCAAATAAATTTTGGATGCCCCTAGCTCTTTTGCCGCATTTGTAACTGCCTGACCAAGTAACCAACCAATATTTTTTCCCTGACACTTATTCGAAACAGCCATTTTTGCCAATTCGAAATCATAATCCGGATCATCCATTTTTATCAAGGCACAAACACCTACTGGTTCATTTTCATAAAGTGCTACAAATATCTTACCTCCATTGTCCAGAATATATTCTTTTGGGTTATCCAAAGCCTTATAATCTGCTGCTTCCATTTTAAAATAAGAAGAAATCCATTCTTCATTAAGTGCTCTAAATACCGACTGATACTCGTCATTATACTCCACAATCTGCACTGCTCTACTCTCACGCAGTTTCTTTTGTTCGTTGACTCTCTTAAATAACGATTTCTGCCCAAGCAAAAACTCCCATTCTTCCAGAGCTGCCCATAAATTATGATTGGACTCCCCTATAAGATCTTCTACTGCGGCTTCAACATCAACACATTGTAATTTAAGTTTATTAAAAACCAACAAACCCTGTTCTGTTAAAACAATAACATTCTTACGTTTATCGGTCGTTTTTACGTTTTCCTGAATCAATCCCGCAGCAATCATTTCCTGAACAATTTTACTAACAGAGGGCTGTGAATGACCTATCTCATTGGCAATTTCGGTGATAGTAATTTCCTTTTCTTCAGAAAGCAAATAAAATACAGGAAACCATTTCGGAATAAAATCTATGCCATGAAGCTCATAAATATTAGCAGCATCATCAGTTATCATTGTGCTCATTAAACGCAATCGGCTCCCTAAAGCCATCTTGCCTACTTTATTAAAAAACTCCATATTATAATTAATTATATAACTAGTTATGCAAATGTAATAAAAAAAAATATTCATCAAATAAAATTGCTGTAAAACGAATCTAGCAACACTCCTTATCGAAATAGTTAATTGCTGTAATCTCAGAAAATGCAAGGTTTTAAAACTAAATAATTTGTATTTTCGTTCTGCAAAAATCTCTCAATCTAAATATAGAGATTAAATTATTCTTCCATAAAATCTAGCTAAGCACTACTTTTACAAGTAGATCTAGGGTTTTTAGATACTTAAAAAATTAAAATTATGACAAAACGAGCTAATAAATATAAACTTACTTTAGAACAGGTTTCTCTAATGAAAGGAGAAACTCCTTTATCTGAACCTGTATCATTAGAATTTGAAAATCACGATGAAATTTTTAAAATTATCGATATAATAAAAGAGAAGAATCTTTTTGAGAATGAAAATCAAGCTACAGAATTTGCTATTGGATTAAAACTGTTTAGCGAAGTTATGCTTAAGAATAGAAAGCATCCGCTTTTTGAGGATTTTTTTCCTGCATTTGGAGAATTCATGAAAAAACTAAAAAGCCAATAATACCTAATAATCTATAGTTTATTGGGTATAACTACTTTTAACAGCTAGCAACATTATTTTTCTGCCTACCCCATTTCTCAAAAACAAGCCTCCCCAAAAATCAAAATGATTAAACGAAAATATCCCTTTTTAAAAAAGAAAAAAAATGAACTATTTGGAATAAGAAAAGAGTTTTATAAACGACTTCTCTATATTGCGCTTTGTATTAGTCCTATTGTTTTATTTGGAAACGATAAGGGAACTTATAGATTAGTTCCTCTTCCATTTTTTTTAATCGGAATGTATAATCTACTATTAATAATAAGCTTTTCGCAACTAATAATTGATGATTTTTTTCCTCCTAAAACAGCATTTGAGAAAGTCACCAAACCATTTGATAAGTTTATGTATTATTTTTCATCTGCTTTGTTTTTTGTAAGCTTGGTCTTTTTAATTTTTGAAATAAGAAAAATCGACAACACTATAAACGGAACACAGCTTTTTTGGAGAGCTGGTTTTTCTGGAGTTGTTTTAGCTATCTTAATTACAATCATTTTAAAAGTTAGAAATCCATCAGTATATTTTGAAAGCAAAAGAAGATATGTAGTTCACTTTGGACTATTTATCGGGCTATTTTTACTTACAGCTGCCACAACTAGTTTTATAAATCACTTTTATGCAGCTCCCACCGAATCTTGTAAGCAGTATACAATTTTAGAAAAAGCAATTAGCGGATCTCGAAACAAAGAGCACTTTATTCATATAATTACAGAAAACAATACAAAAGAGCGTTTTTCTATAAAAAAAGTACTTTATGATGAACTAACAGAAGGCGGGGAAATTGAATTATGCATGTTAAAAGGAAAACTGGGCTATGATTATGTGGCAAAATTTAATACAATTAAAAACGAATCCATAGTCATCCACACGAACAGATAAACCACTAAAAATCAACACATTTATCTCTTAATAAAAGCTAACTTTAAAAACGGTTAGCTTTTTTTATTCCTAACTGCTAAAAATGAACTTTTCAACAAAGTAAAATTGGACTTTTAAACAAAGTAAGGCTACTTATTTTGATGCAATTTTGTACCATCAATTAAGAAGATCACAGGAGTTTTAATTTAAAGTATGTTGCGACCACAAATAATTTACTTGAATTTGATTCCATAAAATCAATACTAAAACAAATCGAATGAAACGATTTTTAAAAATCACAAAAAGAATTATGATAACAGTAATAAGCATTTTGACCGTTTTAACCTTGGTTACTTTTTTATACATGATGCACCCAAAATTTGGTAAAGCACCTGAAGGTAATCGCTTAGAATTAATAAAAAATTCTAAAAATTATAGTGATGGGAAATTTCAAAATACCCATGACACACCAAGTCTTACAAAAGGATATAGTTTTGGCGGTATTCTTTATGACCAGCTATTTGGGAATCATCCTAGGCGAGAACCTGTTACTTCCATTCCATCAGTAAAAACCGATTTGCATCACCTTTCGCCAGATACCGATCTATTAATTTGGTTTGGACATTCCTCTTATTTTATGCAAATAGACGGAAAACGTTTTCTCGTAGATCCTGTATTTAGCGGAAATGCTTCGCCTTTGCCAGGAACTGTAACCGCATTTAAAGGAGCAAATGACTATACTGTAGATGATTTACCAACAATCGATTATTTATTCATTAGCCACGATCATTACGATCATCTTGATTATGAAACGATAGTTGCTTTAAAGTCGAAAGTAAAAAAAGTGATTTGTGGTCTTGGAGTTGGCGGACATTTTGAGCGTTGGGGATATCCTACTGCTAAAATAATCGAAAAAGACTGGAACGAAACCTTTACTCTCGAAGATGGTTTTAAAGTACATACCACTCCCGCCAGACATTTCTCAGGAAGAGGTTTTTCTAAAAACAATACACTATGGCTATCTTATGTTTTACAAACGCCAAATATCAAGATATACATTGGTGGCGATAGTGGTTACGATACCCATTTTGCTAAAATTGGAGAGCAATTCGGACCGATAGATTTTGCAATTCTAGAAAACGGACAATATAATCTGGCTTGGGAAGCCATTCATATGCTTCCTGAACAAGTACTTAAAGCAGCACAAGATTTAAATGCCAAAAGAGTATTTCCTGTGCATTCTTCAAAATTTAAACTAGCCATGCATTCTTGGGATGAGCCTTTAGAAAAACTATCAACACTTAGCAAAGCGGCTCATTTACCATTGGTAACTCCTATGATTGGAGAAGTTGTGAATTTAAATGATAGTACACAAGTTTTTAAAGAATGGTGGAAAGATGTAAATTAGCATTAGTTAAATCTAAATCAAGATGAAAATTACCGAAATAAAATCCTGTCATATTGGCCCTGAAATCTCCCCAGAGCAATTTGTTCCCGAACACATCTTCTTGTATCTGGCTGCAGGAGAAATTGAAGGTTATGACGGAAATGAAATGCACACCATTAAATCGGGAGACTACTGTATTGTAAGGAAAAACCATCTGGCTAAATACAACAAACAGAAAGATAATGGGCAATTTGAAAAAGTTGTAGTCATTTTTGATGAGTTTTTTTTGACAGAATTTAAAAAAAATCACGCCATTACAAACGTAAAATCGAACTCTAAGAATGCATTTATTATTCTTAAAAAAGATGTTCTAGTACCAAATTTTGTGCGTTCGTTAATGCCGTATTACAATGATGGAGGTGTTATAGATGAAACCTTTTCGAAAGTAAAAAGAGAAGAGCTTTTATTAATATTACTACAAACCAATCCCGAAATTTCGGATGTATTATTTGACCAAAGTATCCCCGAAAAATTAGATTTAGAAGCATTTATATACCGAAATTATAAGTTTAATGTGAGCCTCGAAAGACTAGCTTACCTAACTGGCAGAAGTTTATCTTCTTTTAAAAGAGATTTTAAAAAGATATTTAATGACACTCCTAATCGTTGGTTAATGCATAAAAGACTGCAAGAAGCCCATTTTCAAATTGAAAGAGAAAAGAAAAAGCCATCTGATATCTACCTCGATTTGGGCTTCGAGAACATTTCGCATTTTTCATTTGCTTTTAAAAAACAATTTGGATACAATCCTACAAGTCTGATAAAAGGAAATTTACAATCCTAATTATCAATTAGTAAGCAGAAAATGTAAATGTTTTTTTTGTTTCAGGTTTCAAGTTTCAAGTTTCAAGTTTCAAGTTTCAAGTTAAAAAACTTTGCGTTCCTAGCGTATCTAGATAGCTATTGGCATTGCGAACTTTTCGGTTAAGTTTCAGACTTCAGCCTTTAAGTGAAAAATCTGCCTAATCTCCTGAATCTGCCTGCTAAAATTCATTTATCATGAAGTTTTTTCTATATTAGAAGCACTAAAACAACACATAATAATGGAAAAAGATTTAATACTACTTGGAGCTAATGCTTTAAGAAGAGCTGCCATGAATAACAAAGCGAAAGAGCATATACTCTCTAACGAAATATTATTCAGAACTTTAAAAAAAGCAGCAGACAGGTATATAGGCGGAGAAACATTAGAAGAAACAATTCTTAAGGTTAAAACACAAAACAAGGAAGGTTTTAAATGCTCTATGGAATTTATGGGTGAAAATACCCTAACCGAAATTGAAGCTAATGAAGCTACCAAAGAGTTTATTAGAATAGCACAAGAAATTAAAAACCAAAAGCTTGATTCGACTGTTTCTTTAGACTTATCTCATATTGGATTATCTATATCTCCAGATTTATGTTTAAATAATTTGAGCTCTATATGCCAAGAAGCTGAAAAAGAAAATATAGAAGTTACTATAAGTGCTGAAAACGTTGAAATAACAGACGCTATTATTGATATTTACAAAACAGCATCCCAGACCTACAAAAATACTTCAATTACGCTTCAGGCCTACTTACATAGATCTCAAGACGATTTTAAAGAATTGATTCAAGAAAACGGAAGAATACGCATTGTAAAAGGAGCTTTTGACACTCCTCCTAACCTTTCAATTCCAAGAGGTGCGGCATTAGATGAGCGCTATTTGTATTATATTGATCAGTTACTATCAAAAAATCATCGATGTGCAATTGCAACCCACCATGATTATATCCAGAAAGAAGTTGTGTCGTTACTTAAAAAATACAAAACGAGTAATGATATTTATGAATTCGAAAGCCTATACGGAATCCAAACAGAACAATTGAGAAACCTAAAAGAACAAGGGTATTCAACTAAACTATACTTTGTATATGGCAAAGAATGGTATTTGTATTTATGCAACAGAATAGCCGAATATCCTTTGAATTTATTTCAGGCATTGGATGATATCGTAAGCTAAAACAACAAATGGAAACAAGAAACAAAAGATTTGTTTCTTGTTTTATATCCTCCTTATTTTAGAATTACTAAAACTGAAATTGATACCCAAATCCAGACGTTGCAATGCTAGTTTAGCAAAATATATTCGAGATAAAACACAATTCTCAAAGTCATTTAAAATTAAAAAAATCAATTCAAACTATTTATTTTCTTAAACGCAAAATTGGGAGCAATTCTGGAAAGTAAATAAAGAATCTTGACCTTTCCTATTCTAATTTCATCTCTATTTAAAGCAATTTCTCTTAACATTTCGGCTACTGCTTTTTCTGGAGATATTGCAATTTTAGGAGGATTGCCGTTATGCCAAGGTGTATTTACAACTGGAAACAACACTTCAATAATTTGTATGGGCTTATTGTTAAGCTGATATCGTAAGACCTGCGTAAAGGAATGCAATGCTGATTTTGTGGCATTGTAAAAAATATAAAAACCTCTGGGAACATAAACCAATCCTGTGGTGACATTTATAATCTTAGGATTAGAGTTTTTAATTAATGTAGGATAGAACTGTTTTATTAAACGAATTGGAGCAATAAAATTAGTAGCAATTTCATTATCCATCTTTTCCAGAATCAAATCATCTTCAATAAAAGTAGTTCTGGTTACAATTGCTGCATTATTGATTAAAATATTGACTTCTGGATGATTATCATTTATCCATTTTATAAATTCCTCACATTCTTTTTCGTTTGCAATATTACAGGGATAAATGATTAAATCTGGCACTATTTCTTGTGCTAGTTTGAGTTTTTCTAAAGACCGTGAACAGGTAATTACCTTATTTCCATTTTTAATAAACTGCTTACACATTTCTAATCCAATGCCAGAACTGCCTCCAGTAATAACGATAGTACTATTTGAGATTACCATAACTTTAGTTTTAAAATTAGGTTTCAAAAATAGCCTGCCAATTATGCTATTCCATTGATCTATGTTAAGCCCTTATATTTTCTCTTAATCCTACTTAATGATTCTGGCTGAATGCCTAAATATGAAGCTATAATTTGTTGTGAAATGCGATTTTCTAAATCTGGAAATTCTGTTACAAATATTTCATATCGTTTTTCTGCATCCAAAAGCAACAATTCTCGTTCTCTTTTTTCTTTAACAGAAAAGGCTTTTTCAATTATTTTCAGCAAAAAAATATTCCAAAATGGATTCTTCTCTTTTAACTCTAACCAATTTTCATAATTAATTTCTAAAATTTCAACTTCTTCTAAAGCCTCAATAAAAAAATAGGATGGACTATTATAAATCATCGCAGAATATGAACTAACAAAATTATTTTCTGTTATAATACTTTTTGTAAACTCATTCCCATTTTCATGAATATAAACATAGCGAAACAATTCTTTTGTAATAAAAGCAAATTTTCGGGGTATCTCTCCCGCATTAATAAAACAATCTCCTTTCTGAATTACTTTATAAAAAGAAATATCCAATAGCTCCTCTAGCTCTTTTTCAGGAAGTGCTAAACGATTTAAAATTGATTTTTTATCTCTATTCTCCATACATAATTTTACTTAAGAGTGTTCTAATTCATAAAAGTAAAATGCTGAATAAAACAATTCTAAAATTGATCTTATTCAGCATTTATGATACTATTTTTACATTGTGAAAGCTTACTTAAACAAATTCGGCTTCGAACAATTCTGTCAGATGTTTTAGGATTTTAGCTTTTACTTCAGCTTCATCTACTTTTTCTACACCAAGCTCTACCTGAAGTGAAGTGACGGCTTTACCACGTATTCCACACGGAATAATATTGTCAAAATAACCTAAATCGGCATTTACATTTAAGGCAAAACCATGCATCGTTACCCAGCGTGAAGCACGTACTCCCAACGCACAAATCTTGCGGGCAAACGGAGTTCCTACACCTAACCAAACTCCCGTTTCGCCTTCGCTTCGGCCACATTCTAATCCGTATTCCTGAAGAGTAAGAATAATAGACTCCTCAAGTAATCGCAAGTATTTATGAATATCGGTAAAGAAATTTTCTAAATCCAGAATAGGATATCCTACTATTTGTCCTGGACCATGATACGTAATATCGCCACCACGGTTTATCTTGTAAAAAGTTGCTCCTTTGGCTTCCAGTTGCTTTTCAGACAACAGTAGGTTACTCAAATCACCACTTTTCCCCAAAGTATATACATGTGGATGTTCGACAAAAAGAAAATAATTAGGAGTTGGCAGATCAAGTTCCTCCCTCCTATTTTTTATTTTTAAATCTACAATAGCTGCAAATAATTCCTCTTGATATTCCCAAGTAGATTTATAATCTTTTTGACCTAAATCTTGAAGTTGGATTTTTTTATTCATTGTATTATTTTTCAAACTCTACCTCTAGCGCCATTTTAGCTGGATTTTCCATATAATCGGTAAAAGGGTATTCAATAGTTATCGTTTTACGGTCTTCGCTAAATACAGCATTACTATTAGATACTTTTTTTACCTTTTTAGGAAAATTGTATTTTAAAATAT
Source organism: Flavobacterium sp. EDS (assembly GCF_020991525.1). Taxonomy (NCBI): domain Bacteria; kingdom Pseudomonadati; phylum Bacteroidota; class Flavobacteriia; order Flavobacteriales; family Flavobacteriaceae; genus Flavobacterium; species Flavobacterium sp. EDS. The sequence goes on along the minus strand of NZ_JAJMOZ010000001.1, from coordinate 359,591 downwards.
AAGTTGAAGAAGCAAAAATCATTTTATTCATTCCTAATGAATCTTCTACAGGCTTATTTGTTTCTTTTGGATTTAAGATAACTTTTCGGTTAAACTTTTTACCATCGTAATTAAAGCTTACAGTACTATTATTATTAAAATTCCCGCCAAAAGGTAGTTTGTCTTGTGAATTATTTTTTTCAATATTTTGAATTGCACTCAAGCTTTTTACCATATCCTGCAATTCGTTTACATTTTTAAAATCAGAATTTAAATTCAACAAAAACTGGTTTTCTGTTGTATTCATCTTCATATTAACCACAAAATTTTCTAATTTTTTAAGTTCTTTTTGTTCTTCTGAAGAAAGTTTAGCAATACTGTCTTTCTTATTTTTAAACATTTCTTTAAAAGAAAAAGTGGTATCGATCTTTTGTTTTGAATCATTCATTTCATTCCCTAATTGTTCCCCTGCCATCGCCATCAATGCCGATCCATCCATCTCGAGTGAGAATTTACCCGTTCCGTTATCTGTAATATTGATGTTTTCTGTAAAAGTACAACTCGTTAAAGTTGTCAATAAAAAGGAAAAACTAAGAAATTTTAATAGTCTCATATGTAGATTATATTTTTCTTCAAAGATACAAAGTCTATTTAAAAGAATTGTTGTCTTTAAGAGTTGCTATTAATTTTCAAATGTTACTTTAAAACCAAGTTTTTTTTCATCATCTGGAAAATCTTTCATCGGAATTTCAAGAATAAAGCTTTTTCTATCTTTTGAGATTATTGCATTTTTTAATGACACCGTTTTTATCTTTTTTGGAAATTGATATTCAATTGAATATTTACATTCTTTTAAAATTTCATCCATCTTTTTTGAAAAATCATTAGCTGCATTTTTTTCTTTTTTCTTCTTCTCTTTTTTTGCTTTAGCACCTTCGGGAAGTAAAATCACTTTCTCAAAAACCTTTCCATCATAATTATATGAAAACATTGTTTTTTTATTTTCTTTTTCAGGCACACTCAAATTACCTAACTGTTTACCCGGACCAATTTTCGGCATTGCTTCAAGAACCTCTAAAGGCGAAAGCATATTTTTAAGACTATCTATTGACTGAAAATTATATTCCATGTCAAGCTTCAATTGTTTTTCAGCATCATTTGCTTTTACATTGACTTTAAAGTTTTCAAGCATTTTAATTTTTCGTCTTTCAGACTCTGGTAATTTGGCAACACTATCTTTTACTTTTGCAAAAACTTCTTTGAAAGTAAAAACACTATCAATTACTTTACTATTCTTTGTAGAATCGGTACTCTTAAAACCCAATTTAAATATTCCGGACAAATCAAATCCGTATGAAAAACTCCCCGAACCATCTTCATGCATAACCATTTTTTCTTTCATAGTACAGCTCGACAAAGCCAAAACAATCAATAGACAAACTAAAACTTTCTTCATTCTCTTTTTTATATATTTAATTTTATTTATTCTAAAACAACTTCTAAACTAGTACTCGCAGGATCTTGCAAACAATCTAAAAGTTGAAACGTAAGTGTTAATGATTTTTTATCTGAGCTAAGTATTGCTGCAGCATTCGAAACTGATTTTATCCTACGAGGAAAATTGTATTTAAGTGTGTAAGTTAGCGTTAGATCTAAAGAATGCGTTTTAGATTTAAAATCCTTTATTTGGCTTTTATTTTTTTGAATTTCAGCTTCATTGATAACATTCAAAATCCGTTTAAAAACTGTTCCATCAAAACTATATTGTACATCAAAAAAATGTTTTTCGGCTGTAAGCGCATAATTATTCTCAAGATCACTTGCATAATCTTCTGTGTTATATAAATTTGGAACAGCATCTATTTTGGTAAAAGGAAATGTAATAATAGTTTTAAATTCCTTGTCAAAAGAGCTCTTCCTTACATGCACTTTTACATTTGTATATTTTTGAAATAGCTGTTGCTCTAGTTGGGTGTATTTTAAAAACGTTTCGTTATATTTTGCAATATAATCTCGAAAAACATAGGTTGTATCTTGAAACTTATCTTCTTTAGAGTACTTTTCTCCCGCCAAAAGCATATAACTGTGTTCATCTCTAAGCTGAATTATTTCAATGGTTCCACTTCCATCTTCGCTCAGATTTATTGTTTCGGTAACTTGACAACTTGTAAAAAATATTGTGAGTAAAAGAAAACAAAAATAATTTTTCATATTTATTTAAAGGCTTAGAATCTGAGTTGCTAATGTACTGAAGTTTTGTTCTAAAAAAGTTATCCTGCGAAGTTTCTCAGAGAAAACACTAGCACTATTTTAACTTGAAACATGAAGCTTAACCGCAAAGTTCGCAATGCTAATTACTGTCGAGATACGCAAGGAACGCATTTTTAAAACTTGAAACCTAAAATGATTATTAACTAATTATTGATTTTTTTATCACGCAGATTTAGGAGATTTGGCAGATTTTTCACTTGAAACCTGAAACTTGAAACTTAACCGCAAAGGGCGCAATGCTAATTGCTGTTGAGATACGCAAGGGATGCAAAGTTTTTTAACCTAAAACTTAAAACCTGAAACAAAATAAATTACATTGTTTGGTAATTCTCTCGCCAAGCCGTAGTTTTTTTAACCTGAAGTTTAAAAATGATTAGTGGCTAATTAATGATTTTTTTAGCACGCAGATTTAGGAGATTTGGCAGATTTTTCACTTGAAACTTGAAACTTGAAACAACAAGAACTACATCGTCTGATAATTCTCTCGCCAAGCCGCAGTTTTTTAACCTGAAGTTTAAAAATAATTAGTGACTAATTAATGATTTTTTTAGCACGCAGATTTAGGAGATTTGGCAGATTTTTCACTTGAAACTTGAAACTAACAACAAATCACTTTTCACATCTTACATTTCACTTTTCTCTTTTCTCTTTTCTCTTTTCTCTTTTCTCTTTTCTCTTTCCTCTTTTCACATCCCCTCCTTCTCTCTCAAAAACGCCATCTAAAATCGAAATATTTCTGCTTCTAAAAAAACTAAAATTATTTTCAAATTTTGAAATTGCCACTTTTTCAAATTTGACTATCTTTGCACACTTAAAAAACAGTATATAATGGCCTTATCTGAACAAGAAATCATCCGAAGAGAAAAACTTCAAAACTTACGCAACTTAGGAATCAATCCTTATCCTGCTAATCTTTTTCCTGTAAATCATACTTCGAAGCAAATTAAGGAGTCTTTTGAAGAAGGTAAGAAGGTTATTGTTGCTGGACGTTTGATGAGTGTTAGAGATCAGGGAAAAGCTTGTTTTGCTGAATTACAAGATAGCGAAGGACGTATTCAATTATATGTTAATCGTGATGTTTTGTGTGAAGGAGATGATAAAACGTTATACAATCAGGTATTTAAAAAACTAACTGATTTAGGTGATTTTATTGGTATCGAAGGAGAATTGTTTACGACTCAGGTTGGAGCAAAATGTATTCGTGTAAGTGGCTTTACTTTCTTAAGTAAAACATTGCGTCCGCTTCCTTTACCAAAAGTAGACGAAGACGGAAATGTACACGATGCATTTAATGATGCTGAATTGCGTTACAGAATGCGTTATGTAGATTTAACGGTTAATCAACATGTTAAAGAAACATTCATTAAGCGTACGAAATTGTTTAGCGCTATGCGTAACTATTTTAATGATGCAGGTTACCTTGAAGTGGAGACTCCTATTTTACAATCAATTGCAGGTGGAGCTTCGGCAAGACCTTTTATCACGCATCATAATTCGCTTGATATTCCGCTTTATATGCGTATTGCAAACGAATTGTATCTAAAAAGATTAATTGTTGGTGGTTTTGAAGGTGTTTATGAGTTCTCTAAAAACTTTAGAAATGAAGGAATGGATAGAACACATAATCCTGAATTTACCGCTATGGAAATATATGTAGCCTACAAAGACTACAACTGGATGATGGAATTTGCTGAAGGTTTGCTTGAGCATTGTGCTATTGCAGTAAACGGTACTAGCGAAGTTACTTTTGGTGAACACCAAATTAACTTTAAAGCACCTTATGCTCGTGTTACAATGACGGATTCTATCAAACATTTTACAGGTTTTGACATTTCTGGTAAAACAGAAGAAGAGTTGTTTGATGCTGCAAGAGGAATGGGAATTGAAGTTGACAAAACAATGGGGAAAGGAAAACTAATTGATGAAATTTTCGGAGCAAAATGCGAAGGAAACTACATTCAGCCAACTTTCATCACCGATTACCCTAAAGAAATGTCTCCTTTATGTAAAGAACACCGTGACAATCCAGAACTTACAGAACGTTTTGAATTAATGGTTTGTGGTAAAGAAATAGCAAATGCCTATTCTGAATTGAATGACCCAATTGACCAACGTGAGCGTTTTGAAGATCAAATGCGTTTGTCTGAAAAAGGTGATGATGAAGCTAATGGTATTATCGACGAAGATTTCTTAAGAGCACTAGAATACGGTATGCCTCCAACATCTGGTATGGGTATCGGAATGGATCGTTTGATTATGTACTTAACCAATAATGCCTCTATCCAAGAAGTATTATTGTTCCCACAAATGCGTCCAGAGAAAAAACAATCTATTGAATTATCTGATGAGGAGAAAGCAATTATACACTTCCTTAAAGAAAACGAAAACAAAATGGATCTTGCACAACTAAAAGTTACAGCTAATTTAAGCGGTAAAAAATGGGACGCTGCAATGAAAAATTTGTCAAAACACGGTTTGACTAAAGTTGCAGTTGAAGGCGAATTTAAATTTGTCGAATTGGTTGAGTAATTCACTATTTATCATAAAATACAAACCCGATAGATTTTAAAATCTATCGGGTTTTTTATTGATTTTTTGCACCCTTTTATTAATCAAAACTATAGCAATATGAGTATCTACAAATTAATAGAAGAAGAACAAGATATTCTATATAAAAGCAAAGAAGATCTAGAATGGCTATCGAAATAATTAAACAAATCGTTTAATTATTCTCTATTTAATACAAAAAATAACCCCGACAGATTTTAAAATCTGTCGGGGTTATTTTTTTAATCTTCTAAATCCTTAAAAGGAAATCTTCTGAAATTTTTTATTATCTATATCCAGAATTGAAGGAGATTCTTCTGGAACTTCCCCTTTCCATTTTTCCTGAACTGATGGATTAGAAGGATATTTGCCATTTTTCATTTTTACATTATATAAAACTCCTTTACTGCTTACTATAAGATCCTGAAATTTCTCAGAAGTATTAGGACCAACAAAAAAAGGAAAATCGGTTACTGTAAAATTATTCAATAAACTTCCGTCATTTTTTAAAATAAAGCCTGAACAGCCTCCCGTACCACAAAAATAAGGGCTAGAGAAACCAACAATATACTCGTCTTTTCCGTCATTATTTAAATCAAAAGCATCGTAGTAAAAAAAGCGATCTTCTTTTGTCATTGCTGCCAAATCGTTTTTCAATAATACTGTAGTTAGTTGTTTGCGAATTAAATCAACTATTTTTTCATCTATCCCTGATAAATTATCATTTGCTATTATTGAGTCGCTTTGAGTATTGGCCTCCATTGTAGTTGAATCAATATCTTTTACCCCATCGATTGAAGTTTCTTTTTCGCGGCAAGAATACAAACTAATTAATACTAAGCCTAGAAGAATTGTCTTTCTCATGATTTCATATTTTTTTTAAAAGTCTTAAAATTACAAAAATAAATTATTGCTACATACAAGTAAATCTGCTTTATACTAACAAAGCCAATTTATTTTCAATATCTTTTTTTATCAATAATTCTTTGATATTATTATACGTTACTAGTACAATTTGTGTCAATGCTTCACTGGTAAAGAAAGCCTGATGTGCCGTAACTAACACATTAGGAAAACTCATTAATCGCTGAATGGCATCATCTTTTATAATATCTTCAGAAAGATCTCTAAAAAATAACTTCTCCTCTTGTTCATACACATCAATACCCAAATACCCTACTTTACCTTCTTTAAGTGCTTCGATAACACTTGCCGTTTCTATTAATGCACCACGACTAGTATTAATAATCATCACATTATTTTTCATGTGTATCAATGAATCTTTATTTATGATATGCTTTGTTTTTTCGTTTAACGGACAATGTAATGAGATAATATCACTTTCTTTAAAAACAGTTTGCAAATTGGTAAACACAACACCATCTTTTTCCATTTCGGGATTGGCGACAATATCATAAGCAAGAATTTTACACCCAAAACCTTTTACAATTTTAGAGAAAGCTTTACCTATATTACCTGTACCAATTATGCCTATTGTTTTACCATTCAAATCAAATCCTAACAATCCATTTAGAGAGAAATTCTGCTCACGAACTCTGTTATAGGCTTTATGCGTTTTACGATTAAGAGTAAGGATCATTGCCATTGCGTGCTCGGCAACAGCTTCGGGAGAATACGCAGGAACTCTGCATACCTGAATTCCGTATTTCTTTGCAACTTCAAGATTAACATTATTAAAACCCGCACAACGCAAAGCAATTATCTTTACCCCTTTTTCTGCTAGCTGTTTAATTACTGCTTCATCAACTATATCATTTACAAAAACACAGATAATATTTGAACTCTGAATTAAATTTACGGTATGCTTATTAAGCTGTGTTTCAAAAAACTCCAGATCAAATCCGAACTCACAATTATGCTTATTAAAAAAAGTTTTATCATATGGCTGAGCCGAGAAAAATGTTATTTTATTCATGCCTGCTACTCGATCTAAATCCATATGGTGCTATCTTTAAAATTAGAATTCTTTATTCATTAAAATTAAGTAATTAATCGCAAAGTAGTTTTCTAGGTAAAAAAAAAGCTTCAATTGAAGCTTTTTTTTTTATTATTTAGTTTTCTTAACCACAATATGTTTTGACTTTAATTTTTTATCTGTTGCATATTTCATTAGTTGCTTACCCGCTTCTACGTTACGATCTGTCGAAAGCACATCGGCTCCATTAGCAACCAGATTGTAATACAATTCATCACCTTTAGCGGCAGCACTTTTGTCAAGATTCCCCATTGTTCCAAGAATACAAGAAATTTTACGACTGTGTAAATACTCATATACTTCTGGTTTTGGTTCTTTAGTACCTACAAATGCAATCATTTTATTGGCTTTAACGCCTAATGCTTCCATACGTTCTATATCTTCTTTTCCTCTTGCCGAAACCGAAATCATTAAATCTGGCGCCAATTTAGCGGCCTCAGCAGCTTGTGTTGCGTTATAAGTAATAATTACAGAATAAGCCTCTGCTTTATTTCTTCTTACTGCATCAACAATCATTTGCATTGGAACTCCTTTTTTAATATCCAAATTATAGATTACTTTGTCTTTACCCCATTGCAAAATTTCGTCTAAAGTTTCAATTTTATATGGAGTTACTTTTCCTTCTGTATCTTTTAAGAAAAGCTGTTGTAATTCTTTATAAGTATATCCTTCGATTACACCTGTTCCAGTTGTTGTTCTGTCTAGCGTATTATCATGCATCATTACTAAAACTGAATCCTTACTAAAAGCAATATCTGTCTCTACAATTGTTGGATTATACTTTATTGCATTAGCAAATGTTTGTGTACAATTTTCAGGAAACCCAACTGTTGGACCACCTCTATGTGCACTTACCAATGGAATAGTTTTTTTAGAATATTTTAAAAACTTTTGCAGTTCTTTAGCGGTTTTAAACTTTAATAAATATTCATTTTCTTGGGCAAAACCAAAATTAAAAATGAACGAAACCAAAACTACAAACCACAAATTTTTACTCTGAAACATATTATTTTTATTAAAATTGGACTGCAAAATTAAGCAATTCCAACTATGTAAGACGCTATTAAAAGCGAAATTACTATAAACTTCAACTGTATTTTCCTTTATTATTTACCCTCTAGGCAAAATACTTGCATCTGATTATTTTAAATCTAAATTCCTACCTACATAATAACCTGTCATCATGTCTATTACATCCTCAAGAATATCAACTTCACTATCCCTTCGCTCCTCTATCAAAAAAGCATCAAACTCATAAAATTCTTTTAAGATACTTTCCTTACTAATCCCATCTTTATTCAAATCGATTGCCAGTTGTCTTAGTGTTTCTGATGGAAACTCAGTTAAAAAAGCTTTCTTTATTCTCTTCGCAATAATTGATTCCATATATTTCTTTCTTTTGAATCTACAAATAAAAACACTACTTATAAATCTCTAAAACTCATATGATCGGTACTAAATAACAATCCAATACCGCTATAAGGATCTCTTTTTAAATCATAAAAATTAGTTACTCCTTCTAGATCTTTATATAAATCGGCAATTATTGAACTTGGCATAAATCCATCTATTGTATGATTTATAATTGTATCAGCTAGGCAAGTCAGTTCTTTTGTAGCGTTTGCTACACCTACATTATTTCCTGTTTCCCAATCCCAGATAATCCAATCCCAATTGTGCTGTTTGTGCACACAGTCCATCCATAAATAAGACAGGTTATTAATTTTTATTTTCCCTAATTCTTTTCCTTTCCAGTACTCAATACTTTCTATTATTGCTTGAATTGCAATATCGGTTTCACCATAAATAAAATCAGAATTTGAACCTTGAATCGTTTTTATAGCATCTTTTATTTTAGCATCAATCGCTTTTAATTCTTTTTCATTTGGCTTTCTTAAAAAAGCAAATTCAATATCCTGTCGTTCAAAAATAGTTCCTGCTGATTTCTCAAGCATTTCTTTAGGAATACATCTCGTATTAGAATTTTCATCCAGAAATTCATCTTTAGGATTGAAAGAGAAATTCTCATCCTCATAAAAACTGTTACAGTATCGCTGCTCAATTTCTTTTATTAACTTATACGTTTCATAATTTACATCCTCTTTTATTTCGTTTTCATTTTTAAACTTGCAAAAATAATCGGGCTGAAGAAACCAATACAAACAAAGAGCGGTACCTTTATCACAAATCTTTTGCTTTACGATCCAATTAAAAGGCTCAATACCATCATCATAATTCCAATGCTGAACGAACTGATGTAACTCGGGAGCAGTTAATTTCTTATAAGACATTTCACTATTAACAGCTTTAAGAACCCTATTTTTACTTTTCTTATTAAACTCCATTCTTTCTCTTTACTTCTATCTAATTTAATTTGCTCAATCGCTTCACAAATTTAAAAACCTATTCTTACAAATCATCATAATAGCATATAATTTCCCTTAACTATCACGCATAAAAAAACTCCCATATCCACAAGTTTTTAAACGTATTGATATAGAAGTCTTCTCTTATTTAGTGCTATTTAGTACTATCCTCTTTTTTAATGGTTAAAATAGAAACATCATAACCCAGATTACTTAATATTTCTAATCCATCAAGTGGTTCCAATTTATTTTTCCCATTCCATCCTTTTTCCAAACCATATAAAATACATGCTCTAACATATTTAGGTCTATTCAGATTAACAACCTCCTTTTCGCCAGTTAATGACTTAAAGAGTGGAAATCCAAAATTCAAAGGATGCCCAATTATTGGATCATCCCAGGTTACAAAATTAACGAACAATGGGGTTAGCTTATAATCGCTTAGAAATATTTTTAATGACAATGTGCTCTCTTGAGAAGAAAAATCAATATTTCCCTTCATCACATATAGATAAACCTCATCCTCGATAGTTATTTTTCTTAATTTCATATCTACAAATAAAACATCGTGAAATTAATATATAAATCTTACAAAGCAAACTTAATAAATCTCAAAGATTATGAATCCAGCTACAGTGTATAATTCAGATTTATACTCCAACGATAATTAGCCTCCATAGCGCCACTAGACAAGTTTTGGTTTATAGGAAGCATCCCATTTACACCAACCGAAAATTTGTCTTTCCCAACCTCTAATCCAAATTTCCCAAAAAGAATATCTCCCGCTGTATTTGGTAAGTCTAATCCGTGTTGTCTGTTTGTAGCATAAACTTCACCGGCAAAACCCAATTGAGGAACTAATTGCACAGATGGCAAATCAAATAAATAAAAGAATGTTCCTGAATAATTAAACTGGTTCCCGTATTGGTATTTCTGTTCATTTTCGGTTTTTATAACGTAGTTCAACATAGTATTCAGCCCCAGATTCTTTCTCTTAATTACATATTCAGAAACTAGCAAATAGTCCCAACTTCCTGTTCCTAACTGAAAACTTTTGTTTACACTCCCTGCATTATTCGCCTCATTAAATCTCCCTGTTGGCATTTTTACACCACCACCAAATTCAACTTTATGTGTAAAAACAGTACTGTCTTTTTGCGTTTCAAACACAGTATAAAGTGCCATTACCGAAATATCTCCTAATCCCGAAATACTCTCAGTTCCTGTGGTTAATTCACGGCTATGAAAATGATACGGAACCAATGCCGAAATCTGAACTCTCTTGCTAACAGGAATTCTTGCCCAAGCCTGAACCGTATTAAAATTTTCATCTATCCAGGGAGAATTAGCAAAAATACCATCGCGGCTCGTATAACTTTGGTTGAAATAACGTATTCCAACAAAATTAGTATTTAACATCGAGCTAAAACCCATGCTTCCACCACTTGCAGAACAGCCACAAGCATCGCAATCAAAGTCTTCCATCATTGCCAAACGCTGAAATGTAAAGCTCGAAATACTATCTTTTACCGTTGTAGCAAAAGTAAAATTGCAAACTAAAACCAAACTTAAAACTATTATTTTTTTCATTTTATTATTTTTTTTAGGAGCTCCCAACCCGCTTTTCGTTGCAAGCTTTTCTTAAAATCCCATTTTTCTATACATTTACAAAGTTTCCGCTGGTCACTTTGTAAACCCAAGAAAAAATAAGGGCTTTACTCAAAAAGGCTTTACACTACAATCGGGGCTAAAACTCCAATTTTTGTTATATTATATTCTAAGAGGTTTCAAAAACCCTATTAGGAGAATCTTAAAACTCCGAGAATCGTCTATCTGTTAGAAATTGACGATCGGTTAATGTTTTTAAGAAAGCGATTAGCTGTTTTTTATCCATTTCCGAAAGTTGAATACCCAGCCTTCCATTCTGCCTCAGGATCGGGTCTAAAGTTGGCGAAGCCTCAATTCCGCTAGCGTAATGATCCAAAACGGCTTCTAGTGTTCCAAATCGCCCATCATGCATATAAGGAGCAGAAACTTCTACATTTCTTAAACTCTGTACTTTAAACTTATAATAATCACTAGCCAGTTCAGTAACCTTATAACGTCCCACATCGTTTACTTTAGGGTTTACTGCCAAACCATTGTTTCGAAACGAATCATCGGTCATTAAATCAGTTGCATGACATGAAGCACATTTAGAATTAAACAATGCATATCCTGCCAATTCATCGGCTGTAAGCGTTCCTCCTGTTTCATTACGACGGAATTTATCAAAGCGCGAATTAGAAGAGGTTACCATTACCATAAATTGCGAAAGTGCTTTTAACATATTCTCAGTAGTAATTGCACCATCAGTAAAAGCTTGTCCAAACAAAGTCCGATAGGTTTTATCACCTCGCATCATTTCTAGAATAGCATTTAAATTACCATTCATTTCGATTTCACTCGTTAATGGAATTATAGGCTGCAAGTCTAAATGATTCGTTACACCATCGTACATAAAAGTTGCTTGATAAGCCAGATTTTGTATCGGTGGTGCATTTCGAATACCTAGTGCATCGCCTACACCGTGACTCACTGTGTGCCCATGATGTGTAAATGCGTTTTCCTGTATATGACAAAAACCACAAGAAACAATTCCATCAGAAGCCAATCGCCCATCATAAAAAAGTTTTTTACCAAGTTCAAATCCTTTTACAGTTGGTGGATTTGCAGTTATATCATAAGTTAAAGCTGGGAAATTAGAAGGCACTTTAAAGTCTAAAGGCACATTTATATATTCATCATCCTGATCACTACAACTATATAACAACGGAATCATGACCCAAAGAAAATATTTTATTCTCATGGTTTCTAAATTTTAAAAGAAGCACAAAAGCTCATTTCTAGCCCCGATTGCCGCGACATCCTTTTTTATTTTTTTTCAAAATAAAAAAGATATAGCAAAAAGCGGGACAAGAGTTCCTAATGAAAAACAACTTCTGTGCTCCTAAAAATGAAATTAATCGTTGTGTACGTGATCTACTCTAAACATTGTTGCTACATTGGCAGTAATTAAAGGCAAAGCTGCTCCACCCATAATCATAGCGCCCATTCCGCCCTTATTGTAATCTGAAAGTTTGATTTTATTTGGTCCGTCAAGAATTTTAGATAAATCGGTTATAATATGTACATCTGGCTGAATATTGGTTCTCACCAAAGCTTTAGTTGGGAAATCTAATGTTACTTCTGTATAATTATAATCGGTTCCTGTTTGTCCTGTATGAATCATAAAAGGAAGCGGAGCTGTCACTGTTTCTGAAGTAAAATTACCCTCGAAAGCAAGAAATTTATATCCGGCAGTCCAGTTCCATAACATTCCTGCCGCCTGAGCTTGCGCAAGAAAATCGCCTTGCCCAGAAGCACCTAATTGCCATTGTTCTTTATCTACTCCTATTCCAAATTTTACTTTTACGTAATCTCCAGCAGGAATATCTGTTAATATAAATTTGTAACCAGCATCACTAGCTTCGTCAGCAATAAAGTAACTTTTTGCCTTTGGGTATGTAAACAACGTTCCGTCACTTTTAGTTAAAACAACATTACTTACGATGTATTTAACGTTGGTGATTTTTAATACCTCATTATTAGAAGTTTTATTCCCTTGTGTTTCCAAAATTAAATCATTGGACCCAAATGAGTTGTCAAATTTTAATCCGATTTTACCCGTTCCAGAAACTTCTTCGTTATTATCACTTGAACATGCTGATACAGCAACAGTTATAGCTAAAATAGCTACTGCTTTATATAATATTTTTTTCATTTTTGAGTTGTATATTCTTAATAGATATTTAAAATAGTATGTGCATAGGCTTACCTCAAATGACAACAATCAAATGAAATAGCAAGACACAAAAGTGTTTTTAATTAAAATTTAAGAAATACGTGCAGGCGGATGAAAAAACAAATCAGCATTAAGATGCGAATACAAATTAGCGTAAGTCGCATTAATTTGTGATTTAGTATTGTTTGGATAAAATTGTAATGCAAATGCATTTGTAGATTCAAACATTAAATCGACTTTATCCAGAAGAGTGTGTTTTTTATCAGATGAAGAAGGTTTTTCGGCATCGGCAGCTTTGGCCAATTCTTTCATTAAATGACACTTTCCGTTACATTGCATAACAGGTTGCGCTTTATTCTCGCAAAGTACAGTCGAAATATAATCATAATTAACAATATACTCTATAACCGGAAATACAGGTTTTAGAAAAATAGCTAGAATCAATATGAAGACCATTTTTTTCACGATGCGAATTTAAGAAACAAAATTTATTTTATCACCTGTTAAATAAATTATAATTAAAAAAAGTGCATTAAACCTATTTATTTTATAATTGTCTAATACCAATAACCTTTTAAAACAAACAAATCATGAAAAAATTATTTATCGCTGCTCTATTGTTCGTTGGAATGGTAAGCTTTGCTCAAGACGCGACTCAACCTACTAAACAACAAAGAGAAAGGTTGACTCCTGAACAACGAAATGAAAAACATTTAAAAAAACTAACTACCGAATTAAATTTAGATGCCAACCAACAAGCTCAGATTGGAAAGTTACTAGCTGACAAAAGTGCCAAAGCACAAAAACACATGGAAATGCGTAAAGCCAGAAAAGACAGTAACGTAAAACCAACTGCCGAAGAGAAAGCGGCTCTTAAAAAAGAAATAATGGATGAAAAAACTGCAACTGAAGCGCAGATGAAATCAATTTTAAATGCAGATCAATACAAAAAATGGACTGCAATGAGAGAAGAAAACAAGGAGAAAATGAAAGACAAAATGAAGGAAAGAAGAAATAAATAAAAAGAGACTTTGTACTAGTCATGGTCGGAAGAGTTTTCTTCCGACTTTTTTATTTTCACCTGAATCATTTTATCCATAAAATAAAAAAGGCTCAACTTTAATTAAAAAGTCAAACCTTAAATATTTTATTTATTGTGAGATCTTAAAACTAAAAAGTTTTAGAAACTTTATCAATTGCTTGAATTGTAAAATCTAAATCTTCGTATGTCAATGCATCTGTAATAAACCATGTTTCATATGCCGAAGGAGCAATGTAAACACCTTCATTCAATAATCCGTGGAAGAATTTCTTGAACGTTTCGTTATCTCCATTAGCAGCACTTTTAAAATCAGTTACTGGAGCACCATCAAAATGTACCGAAATCATAGAACCCACTCTATTAATCGTAAAAACTACATTATTAGCTTTAAGAACTCTATCAATTCCCGCTTCTAGGTAAGCCGTTTTCTCCTCTAAACGAGTAAAGATCGCACGGTCATTATCCAAAGCTTGTAACATTGCTAATCCTGCTGCCATTGCCAACGGATTACCTGATAATGTTCCTGCTTGATAAACTGGTCCTATTGGAGCTAGATAATTCATGATTTCTGCACGAGCAGCAAATGCTCCTACTGGCAAACCACCACCTATTACTTTTCCAAAAGTTACAATATCAGCTTTAATATTAAATAATTCTTGAACTCCACCACGCGCTAGTCTAAAACCGGTCATAACCTCATCAAAGATTAATAAAATTCCGTTTTCTGTACACAATTGACGTAAACCTTCTAAGAATCCTTTATTTGGCGGAATACAACCCATATTTCCTGCAACAGGCTCAATAATAATTGCAGCAATTTCTTCTTTATTCGCTGCAATTAATGTCGCTACATTTTCTAAATCATTATATTTTGCTAGTAAAGTATCTTTTGCTGTCCCCTCAGTAACTCCAGGGCTATTTGGACTACCAAAAGTCACAGCTCCACTTCCCGCTTGAATCAAGAACGAATCAGAATGTCCGTGGTAACAACCTGCAAATTTTATAATTTTATCTCTCTTTGTAAACCCTCTTGCCAAACGTATTGCGCTCATACAAGCCTCTGTTCCTGAATTTACAAAACGGATTTTATCAATATTTGGAACCATCGAAACTGCTAAAGCTGCAATTTGTGTTTCCAATTCTGTAGGCATTCCAAAAGATGTGCCTAATTTTGCTTTTTCAATTACAGCATCAACAACTGGAGCATAGGCATGACCTAAAACCATTGGCCCCCACGAATTGATGTAATCTATCAATTTATTTCCGTCTTCGTCAAATAAATAGGCTCCTTGTGCACTTTTTACAAAAATTGGAGTTCCTCCTACTGCTTTAAATGCTCTTACAGGTGAATTTACACCACCCGGAATTACTTTTTCTGCTTCAGCAAAAAGCTGACTACTTCTTTGATATATCATTTTAATTTTATCTTTTGACTTTTATCTTTATTGGAATTTTACTTTACAATTAACCGTTGTCCGATAGAAAGGGTATTATCGACAAGATTGTTTTTTTGCTTTAAATCATCAACAAGTACGTTGAATTTTTTTGAAATAGAATACAATGTATCTCCTTTCTGAACTTCGTACGAAGCAAGGTTATTTATATTATTTGCTGCATTAGGAGTTCTTGGAACAACAACTGTAGTTGTTTTTTCAACTACAACGTAGTCTTTACCCATAGCCTGATTATCATATTGATGCAATTCATAACGCTCAATATAGCTGATTAATTTCTCAGGATATCTAGGGTCAGTTGCATATCCTGCAGCTCTTAATCCTTTTGCCCAAGCTTTATAATCTCCTTTTTCATAAGTAAACAATGCAGCATATCGTTTCTTTCCAGTCAAAAACAAAGCATGATCACGAAACGATTCTGATGGGTCTTTGTATTTTCTAAAACATTCCTGCAATGAATCATCATCATGACGAACACTCTCGCCTACCCAATCCTTATGACATTTTATTCCGAAATGATTATTTGATGAAAGTGCCAAATCTCCTCTTCCTGCACCTGATTCTAAAATTCCTTGTGCCAAAATAATACTTGCAGGAATTCCGTAGTTTTTCATATTCCCCATTGCAATCTCCTTATACTGAGAAATATAATCCCCAATTAGGTTATTAGTAACAACTGTTTTTGAGGTTGACTCAATAACCTCTGTTTTACTATTTGGAGATGGCTTAGTATAAGTGGGCTTTTTCTTTGTGTTTATTGCTACCTTGTGTTTCTGATTAGTAGCTTTCTTTTGGGTTGTTACAATAGCAGGTTTGCTTGCATTACAACCTATTAGCGTTATCGTTAGTAAGAGTAAGAGTGTTTTTTTAAACATTGCTTTTTATTATTGGTACGTTTTTATTCATCAGCTTTATATTCATTCCTTTTATTCCTTGTAATCCTCCTGTATGAATCAATAAAATTTTAGAATTTGCAGGAAAATAGTTTTTCTTAATTAAATCTATAACGCCAAAAACCATCTTTCCTGTATAAATTGGATCCAAAGGGATGTGATTTTCATCAAAAAACTGATTAATAAAGGCAATTAGCTCAAAATTGACTTTGCCATAACCACCAAAATGGTAGTCAGTAATCAGTTCCCAATTATGTTTCTTTGCAAAAATACGAATTTCATCTTGTAAAAAATCCCCTTTTAACGCTGGAAACCCTAAAACTTTTTGATTTGGTAACGCACTATTGCTAATTCCTGAAATAGTTCCGCCAGTTCCTACTGCACAACATACATAATTAAACTCGGCATCTTCAGGGGTTAAAATCTCCTCACAACCTCTAACTGCTAGTGCATTTGTTCCTCCTTCGGGCACTAGATAAAACGCTCCAAATTGTTGTTTCAGCTTATCAAGAAAATCTATTTCGTTTTTAAGTCGGTAATCCTCTCTAGTAACAAATTCTAATTGCATTCCGTTTTCCTGAGCAAATTTTAAAGTGGGATTTCCTTCTATTTTATCAATAAGTTCGTCTCCGCGAATAATCCCAATGGTCTTAAATCCGCTTTCTTTTCCTGCATAAGCCACAGCTGCAATATGATTAGAAAAAGCACCACCAAAAGTGAGTAGCGTTTCTTGATTTTCGGCTTTCGCCTGAAGTAAATTATATTTTAATTTCCGATACTTATTCCCTGAAATAAAAGGATGAATCAAGTCTTCTCTTTTGATTGTAAGTGAAATATTGTTTGGAAAAATAGTATAGATTTTTTGATTCAAAATTTTATTTTATTTGTAATTTAAATACTGTACAAACCGAAAAAAAGGCCTGTTTTTTAAATAATTCATATTAGCTTCATTTTGATATGCTTCTCTTTCAAAACTAATATTATGATAAGCCAAATCAGCATTTTTATATTGAAATAACCGCACTACATATTCAATTAAATACCAAAGAAAAAAAGGTAATATCAATAATTCTATCTGTTGGCGTAAATGTATTTTTTCATGATTAATAAGAACTTCATTTTTTTTATCCGAAGGGTATTTCATAAGCACAAAAGGAAATACAGCCATTCCGCGATATCCTTTCGGAATTAAATATTTAGCAATAATCAAAAACATTCGCTGTAAAAATTATAAATTTGTACTAGTAAATTACTTCTACACAAAGAAAAACATAATCAACCGAATTTACTTAAAATTAAAGATAAAAATAGCTTTTTGCCAAATTCAGGATTATGAATGAACAAAATAAGGAAAATAAATTAATTGAGGGCGAAGATTTTTATTATACCCCCGAAGGATATAAATGTTTTACAGAAAAACACCATTTAAAAAGAGGTTATTGTTGCAAAAGTGGCTGTCGCCATTGTCCCTATGGATATGATAAGAAAACTGGAGAGATAAAAAAATAAGATTATTTTAAAAATGTACCGATTTCAAAATTAGATAATGCTATTTTTAGATTATCCTAAAAGTCAAAATCATAAGAAATCTAAAATTATTTTGAAACAAGTTTTTAAATCTTTAAATTTCCGAATCTTTATAATAGGATAATTAGGAAATATCTCAATAAAAAAATAAGATAATTCTTTTTAATTGACTTTTCCAACATTTAAATTCTTGAACCTTTAAATATAAAAATATGGATATCTGTTCACAAAAATATAGGATTACTATCCACAAATCCTATCATAGGTCGGATATCCGGTATCCCTAGCTTTTAATTAGAAAATGTGCCAATGAGTCAATTTGAAAATGAGATAATTATTTCAGATTGAATTTGCATTGATAGTATTTCGCTCCTATGGAGCTTTTACCAACTGATCGTGTTGTTTTCTATTAATATTACGCCTTTAACAAGGCTGAAAAAATAAATTCGTTAGGATTACAATATTTTATAGAAATAAAATTTATCGATTAGTATTTGAGCCCCAACAGATCGACAATAATCTGAAGAACAAAAAATTAATCCGTTGTTAATCTAGCTAAAATACCTTAGCAACATAGAATCTTAGCAACTAAGCACCTTTAAAAAATGACTTTCCAAGAACAAATTCAACAAGGAATCCCATCAATATTACCTCCAAAAAAAATATACGATTTAGCTATAAATCACGCTCCAAAACGAAAAGCAATTCTTTCGGCTGAAGAAAAAAAATTGGCATTAAAAAATGCATTACGCTATTTTGAACCGCAACATCATGCTGAATTAATTACTGAGTTTTCAGAAGAATTAGAACAATACGGCCGTATCTACATGTACCGTTTTCGCCCAGATTACAGAATGTACGCCAGACCAATTAGCGAATATCCTGGAAAATCAGAACAAGCAAAAGGAATTATGCTAATGATTCAGAACAATCTGGATTATGCAGTTGCACAACATCCACATGAATTAATTACTTATGGCGGTAATGGTGCTGTTTTTCAAAACTGGGCACAGTATTTACTTACTATGCAGTATTTATCTGAAATGACAAATGAGCAAACGCTTACTATGTATTCTGGTCATCCGATGGGGCTTTTTCCTTCACATGCTGAAGCACCACGCGTAGTTGTGACTAACGGAATGGTAATCCCGAATTACTCAAAACCTGACGATTGGGAAAAAATGAATGCGCTTGGAGTTTCTCAATATGGGCAAATGACAGCAGGTAGTTATATGTACATTGGACCACAAGGAATCGTACATGGAACAACAATTACAGTTTTAAATGGTTTCAGAAAAATAAAATTAAATCCAGAAGGAAACTTATTTGTTACTTCAGGATTAGGAGGAATGAGCGGTGCACAACCTAAAGCAGGAAATATTGCAGGTTGCATCACCGTTTGTGCTGAAGTGAATCCCAAAATTACTAAAATCCGCCACGAACAAGGCTGGATCAATGAGATTGTAGAAGATCTTGACCAATTAGTAAAAAGAGTTGCTTTGGCAAAAGCCAATAAAGAAGTAGTTTCTATTGCATACCTAGGAAACGTGGTTGATGTTTGGGAAAAATTCGACCAGGAAAACATCAAAATTGATTTAGGTTCAGACCAAACTTCATTACACAATCCTTGGGCTGGTGGGTATTATCCTGTCGGAATTACCTTTGAAGCAGCAAATGAAATGATGGCAAACAATCCTGATCTATTTAAAGAAAAAGTACAGGAAACATTACGTCGACATGCAGATGCCATAAACAAACATACTGCCAAAGGAACTTATTTCTTTGATTACGGAAATGCTTTTTTACTAGAAGCTTCTCGTGCTGGTGCGCAAGTAATGGCTGAAAACAATATCGATTTTAAATACCCAAGTTATGTTCAGGACATCATGGGACCAATGTGTTTTGATTATGGGTTTGGCCCTTTTAGATGGGTTTGTACGTCTGGAAAACCAGAAGATTTACAAAAAACAGATACCATTGCATCACAAGTTTTAGAAGAAATGGCAAAAACTGCACCTGATGAAATTCAACAACAAATGCAGGATAACATCAAATGGATAAAAGGAGCTCAAGAAAACAAATTAGTTGTAGGATCACAAGCACGCATTTTATATGCTGATGCCGAAGGTCGAATCAAAATTGCTGAAGCTTTTAACCAAGCAATTGCAAAAGGAGAAATTGGAGCCGTAGTTTTAGGTCGTGATCATCATGATGTTTCAGGAACTGATTCTCCATACAGAGAAACATCTAATATCTATGACGGATCAAGATATACTGCTGATATGGCGATACAAAATGTCATTGGTGACAGCTTTAGAGGCGCAACATGGGTCTCTATCCATAATGGTGGTGGCGTAGGCTGGGGAGAGGTTATAAATGGTGGTTTTGGTATGATTCTTGATGGAACTAAAGAGGCATCTAGACGCTTAGCGTCAATGCTTTTTTGGGATGTTAACAATGGTATTTCAAGAAGAAGTTGGGCGCGTAATGATGAAGCAATTTTTGCAATAAAAAGAGCGATGCACACGCAACCTTTATTGAAAGTGACCATCCCTAATATAGTTGACGAAACATTATTTTAAATCAAAGTCGGTATAACTTAAAAACTATCTAAACATGAAAAAATTATTTATTTTACCAATTCTATTACTTCTAGTTCTAACTTCTTGTAGTAGTATTAGTGTATACTCCGATTATGATAAATCTGTTGATTTTACAAAGTATAAAACATATGCTTATTTCAAACCTGGTATCGATAAAGTTGAAATTTCTGATTTAGATAAAAGAAGAATTTTACGTGCTATCGATGAACAAATGGCAGCAAAAGGTTTTACTAAAAGTGATAATCCAGATTTATTAATAAACATTTTTACTAAAGCAAGAGAAGAAGTAAATGTAAACCAGTTTAACGCTGGATGGGGTTACGGATGGGGTTATGGATGGAATCCTTACCTAATGATGGGAAATCAAACTTCTGTATCAACATCTACCCAAGGAACTTTATACATCGATTTTATCGATGCTAAGAAAAAAGAAATGATTTGGCAAGGTGAAGGAGTTGGTTATTTAACCAACCAAGGACCTGACAAAAAAGATAAAGTAGTTGCTGAGTTTGTGGGCAAAATACTAGCGCAGTATCCTCCAAATCTTGCAAAAAAATAATCTTTTTTCGTGTTCTTATCAAATAATTAATACATTTGTTTTTTTCAAATAATAAACAATGACAAATTTAAATAACATTATTATCGCTATTAACATTATTGTAATTCAACAATAGTGGCGAGGTGTTATATAAATAAGTAAACAAAATACAATTTATTAGAACCTCCCAAATCGGGAGGTTTTTTTATTTTAAAAAACAACCAAAACACATGATGCTATTTAACGAAGTAATTACAGCCAAAGAACAACTAAGCAAAGTAGTTGCCGCTACTCCACTCACACAAAACCTCAATCTTTCAGATGAATTTAAGGCAACTGTCTTATTAAAAAGAGAAGACCTGCAAATTGTACGTTCTTATAAAATTAGAGGTGCTTACAATAAAATTTCTTCTCTTAATGATACAGAAAAAACAAAAGGTATTGTATGCGCAAGCGCTGGAAATCATGCACAAGGTGTTGCTTACTCTTGTAATTTACTACAAATTAAAGGCAAGATTTACATGCCAAAAACTACCCCAAAGCAAAAAGTAAAACAAGTACAATTATTTGGAAAGTCTTTTGTAGAAATTGTTCTTACTGGAGATACTTTTGATGATGCATACGCTTCTGCAACAGAAGATGCTACAATGAGTAATAGAATTTTCATTCATCCTTTTGATGATTTAAAAGTTATTGCAGGGCAAGGAACCGTAGGGCTTGAAATTTTGGAATCATATAAAGAACCTATAGATTATGTTTTTGTTCCTATAGGCGGTGGCGGATTAGCATCGGGACTTTCAGAAGTTTTTAAACATCTAAGCCCAGATACTAAAATTATTGGTGTAGAACCAAAAGGAGCCCCATCAATGAAAACATCTATCATCGATGGAAAAAACACCGCTTTAAAAACGATTGATAAATTTGTAGATGGCGCTGCAGTAAAACAAGTCGGGAACATGACCTTTGATATATGTCGCAAGAATTTAGACGATATAATTCTTGTACCCGAAGGTAAAGTCTGTACTACTATTTTGAGATTGTACAATGAAGAAGCTATGGTTGTAGAACCAGCAGGAGCGCTTACAATAGCTGCATTGGATTTCTATAAAGAAAAAATAAAAGGTAAAACAATTGTTTGCGTAGTAAGCGGAAGTAATAACGATATTGAGCGAACTGCCGAAATAAAAGAACGCTCCCTCCTTTACGAAGGATTGATGCATTATTTCATGATTCAGTTTCCGCAACGTCCGGGTGCACTTAAAGAATTTGTAAATGATATTTTAGGACCTAATGATGATATTACTTATTTTCAATTTGCAAAGAAAAATAGCAGAGAAGTAGGTTCAGTAGTAGTTGGATTAGAACTAAAAAACAAAAAAGATATCAAAAACATTAAAAGTAATATGATAACCAAGGGATTTGAGTTTCAATACCTCAATGAAAATCAGGATTTATACACACAACTTATTGGATAAAATACCATTTGTATCGTTCTGAAATATGTTGGTATAAAAAAAATATTCGATTTTGTAACCCGTTAACTAATCAATGCATCAAAAATGATAAATTATAACTTTATTCATACATTTTTTTAGATTCATTTAACTAAACTAAAGAGAAAAACCCTGCATTAAGTTGTATTTTTGCATATAATCTTTTTACATAAAAATATGGTAATTTTAGACATAACAACAATCGAAGACATAAAATTATTAGTCAATACTTTTTATGCCAAAGTTCAAAAAGACGACCTTATTGGACCAATATTCAATGAAAGAATCCAAGGAAGATGGCCAGAACATTTAGAAACAATGTATAAATTTTGGCAAACTATCTTGTTAGAACAACATAGCTATTCTGGAAGTCCATTTCCACCACACAAACATTTGCCTGTAGACCAATCCCATTTTAACAGATGGATTGAAATTTTCACAAAAACAGTAGACAGTCTTTTTATAGGTATTCTTGCCGAAGAGGCTAAGATGCGTGGTGTAAATATGGCCTCTATGTTCCTCTATAAAATTGAATATTTTAGAGATTTAAAAAAAACATCTAAATAAAAAACTAAAAATAGTTCTTTAAATTTGTAATTTCGCAAAAGAACTACAACGATTTCGAAATGAACCCAACTATTGAAACAAATCCTTTATTAGATCGATTGCCTAATCATTTAAAGCAATTTATTAAACCTCAAGATTATAGTGATTATACTCCCATTAATCAAGCGGTTTGGAGGTATGTGATGCGCAAAAATGTAGATTATTTATCTAAAGTAGCGCATCATTCCTATCTAGATGGATTGAAAAAAACTGGAATCGAAATTAATAACATTCCGAGCATGTACGGGATGAACCGAATTCTAACTGAAATTGGTTGGGCTGCTGTAGCAGTTGATGGTTTTATTCCACCAAATGCCTTTATGGAATTTCAGGCTTATAATGTTTTGGTAATCGCTTCTGATATTCGTCAGCTCGAGCATATCGAATATACACCTGCACCCGATATTATTCACGAAGGTGCTGGGCATGCTCCTATTATTGCTAATCCTGAATATGCTGAATACTTACGCCGCTTTGGTGAAATTGGTTGTAAAGCTATCTCTTCACACAAAGATTACCAAATGTATGAAGCTATTCGATTGCTTTCGATCTTAAAAGAAGCTGAAGGAACTCCACAAGCGGATATTGATCAAGCAGAAAAAGCGGTTGAAGATTTACAAAATAATATGGGAGAATTGTCAGAAATGGCACAAATTAGAAACTTACATTGGTGGACTGTTGAATATGGCTTAATTGGAACTATCGAAGATCCTAAGATTTATGGTGCTGGTTTATTATCATCAATTGGCGAAAGCGCTTGGTGCATGACTGATAATGTTACCAAAATTCCATATGATATCTCGGCAGCAAATCAGAGTTTTGATATTACAAAATTACAACCTCAACTATACGTTACACCTACTTTTGCCTATTTAAGTCTTATTCTTGAAGAATTTGCTAATAAAATGGCATTGCGTACAGGTGGGATTTCTGGTATTCAAAAATTAATTAATTCGAATGCTTTAGGAACGATTGAATTAAGCACTGGTTTACAAATTTCTGGCGTTTTTACCAATGTTATAGAAGCTGATGGAAAGCCTATTTACATACAAACAACAGGAAAAACAGCTTTATCTTACCGTGAAAAAGAATTAGTTGGGCACGGAACACTAACGCATCCTGAAGGTTTTGGTAGCCCTATCGGAAAATTAAAAGGCTTTAATTTGGCTATCGAAGATATGAGCCCGATGGATTTAAATGCCTACAAAATAGTTGAAAATGAAACTGTAAAATTAGAATTTGAAGGCGGAATTATTGTAAAAGGAGAAATCATTACTGGTTCTAGAAACTTACATGGTGAGATTATTTTAATCAGCTTTAAAAATTGCACTGTAACTCACGGAGACACTATTTTATTTAAACCAGAGTGGGGTAATTATGATATGGCAATTGGCAAGAAAGTAGTTTCTGCTTTTTCTGGACCAGCCGATGTTAATAGTTTTGACCTCATCAATTCAGTTCCAAAAACAAAAACAATCAAAGCCAAACATTCTAAGGAACGTGATGAGCTAGAAGAATTATACCAACAAGTTAGATCTATAAGAGAAACCAATTCTCATGAAACATTATTGACTTCTATCTTTAAAAAAGTAAAGACAAATCATCCTAATGACTGGTTGTTATCTGTAGAGATTACAGAACTTTTAAAGAACAGCAATCAACCTCAATTGTTACAGGAAGTACTCGCACATCTTGAAAATTTAAAAACAAAAAGACCAGAAGTGGCCCATTTAATTTCAGGCGGTCTGGACTTGATTTTTGATAAGGAAAAGTGTTAGAAAGAAACTTTTATAAAGGAGATCTTTGTCAAAGTTCAAAACTTTGACAAAGATTACATAAATATTCTGATTGCAAAATCTGTGTAATATTGACCACAATCTTATCTTTTTCTTCGTAGTCGAAGGGCGTTAACAATATAATGCTTCGACTCCGCTCATCATGACAAGACTAAAAGAAAAACTTTGTACCTTTGTCACTTTGAATCTTTCACTTAGATTTCTATAACTTCAAATCGTTACTAAGCTCTGTTTCGTTTTGAATTGTTTTACCATCGTATTGTAGCTTCCAACCCATTGAATTTGTCAGGATTAAAATCTTAGACAACTCGCTAATCAGTCGATTTTGCGCATTTGTTTTAAGCGATGATTTTTCTATTTTCTTTGCCAAATTCGCCTTAACTGATTTGTTTATTTTATTATAATCATCTCCCGTAAATGCGTTTAATTGACTTTGCTCAACATTATAATATTGAATATCTGGGTTGATAGTAATTTCCTCTTTTGGAATTGATACGATTTTTATAACCTTATTTTTTTCATCAATTTCATACTTCATTTTATGTAAATCATATGCTACTGTAACATTTGCATTCACTACAATCAATGCTTTCTTTTCAAAAGAAAGCATATCCAGCAAGTACTTATTTGAGTTTTTATAGGTTACTACTTCAGAGAAATGTCCTTCGGTAACTATCAGCTTCCCAACGTTTACAATTTGTTGCTGTATTAAATTGGTGTTATAATCCAAACTCGTTGAATCATCTTTCTTGAATTCACAATACTTAAATGCAAGAACGATTCCGACTATAATTACAATTCCTATTAAGATTCTTCTCAACATAATTATGTTTTAATGATGACTATTATGTAGCCAATTTAGTGATTTTTTTAGAAAGCATCACTACGCTTTATTTATGTTGTCGATAACTTCTTTAAGAATTTTTAAACTTTTTAGTTTATCCTGATGATCAAAAATTGGACTGGTAATCATCAATTCATCTATACCTGAACGCGCTATAAATTGTTTTAAGTCTTTTTCTAACTTTTCTTTATTCCCTGCAAAAGTACAAGCGACCATTTGATCTACATGGAATTTTTCTTCCTCACTCATTAATCCATCTAATGATGCAAGTGGTGCTTGAACTGGCTTCCTGCTATTACGTATTAACCCTAAAAACATTTGATATAAAGTAGTTGATAAAACTTCGGCTTCTTCATTTGTATCTGCTCCAATAGCATTTACACACGCCATTGTTTTAGGGCTACTTAAATATTTTGAAGGAATAAAGTTTTCTCGATAAAACTCAAATGCTTGCAACATCATTCTTGGTGCAAAATGCCCTGCAAATGCATATGGCAATCCTTTTGCGGCAGCTAACGAAGCACTATCCATACTAGAGCCTAATATCCAAACTGGCACATTAGTTCCTTCGGCAGGAAAAGCACGTACTTTTGCGGAAGCATTATCAGGTGAAAAGTAATTATGAATAGCCTGAACGTTTTTCGGGAATTGTTGCGACTGTGCGTAAAAATCTTCACGAATAGCCTGAGCAGTTAAAGAATCAGTTCCTGGCGCTCTACCTAAACCTAAATCTATTCGGTTAGGATAAAGTGTTTCTAATGTTCCGAATTGTTCTGCAATAACAAGCGGTGAATGATTGGGAAGCATTATTCCTCCTGAACCAACGCGAATATTTTGCGTTTGACTTGCTATGTAACCTATTAAAACTACTGTTGCTGTACTAGCCACATGCTCCATATTGTGATGTTCGGCCAACCAAAATCGGTTGTATCCTAAAGTATCAGCTAGTTGAGCAAGCTCTTTTGTTTTCTGAAATGTTTCTTTTGCATCACTACCCTCTGTAATTAATGCTAATTCTAATAAAGAAATTGGTATATTATTATTCATTGTGATTAATCTTTTTACAAAATTAACCATTAATAAATTCTCAATTGTTAATTGAATTATAAATTTTTAACAGTGTTAAATAAATCTAACATCGATAAATATGTGAATTTTTATTTTGAATGATTACATAATAGTTTGATGATACTAAATTTATTAGGCCAACTTAATGAATCCATGAGTTATTTTTTGTAACTTTAAATAACAAATTATAAATCCCTTGTTTATGAAAACTCGTAGAAAAATTAAATATATCACTAAGCGATATATTTACAGAATCCTCAGAGATATAAGCGGCAATAAGGATAAGTCTAAAAAGTTGCTTTTATCTAATTTATTAAAAACAAACGTCCAATTACTTAAAGGTATAGATGTTAATAGTACGATGCTATTTTAGCCTTAGTACAGCAAAAGCACATCTCTACATACGCTAGTTTTGTATTGGCTACTCCTAAAAAGGATATCCAATTGCGATATTAAGTATCAGATTATCTTTTCTCCAAGAACCGCTTCCAAAATTAATATCATCTATTACCCATCGTTGTCCTTCAGGTAAATATGGTATTCTTAACGGAAATGCAATATCGGTTCTTAATATTAAAAATGATAAGTCGAAACGTAATCCTGCTCCAGCACCAACAGCAATTTCTTTCATGAAGTTTTTACTGATTTTTGCTCCAGCTTTATTTATGTCATTATTGAGTAGCCAAACATTTCCAGCATCTAGAAATATTGCTCCTCGTACTATACTAAATAGTTTAGCTCTGTACTCTGTATTAAATTCTAGTTTTAAGTCTCCTGACTGATCTGGCAAAAAGTTGCTTATTGTATCTTGACTCTTAAAACTACCCGGACCAATTGATCGGGCTCTAAAAGCACGAATACTATTAGTTCCTCCTACAACAAATTGCTTTATCGAAGGCAAAGAAGAAGAATTACCATACGGCAAGCCTACTCCAAGAATAAGTCGGCTTGCTAATTGGCTTTCTTTTCCTAGCTTCAAATAATGTCTAAAATCAGTTTTTAGTTTTACATATTGACTAAAAGGAACATCAAATATTTTTATGGTATTATCCTTCTTGATATTGGCTTTTGTTGCCAAACCTGTTATATTACCAGCTAAATCAAGCTCGCCATTAAAATAGAATGTATTCTTTTTTCTCTTTTGCATCGTATTGGTGTAAGTATACGAATACGTAGGCCCAAAAATCAATTGTTTTTCCAGTACTTTAGATAATGATTGATCTTTCTCTACCTGTTCTAAATAATAAGGTGTTACATGATTTGGACTTACATAATTAACCTCTATGATATCCAATTGATGTTCTTTTCGAACATTTTCTTTCCATGAATAACCAAAGGATCCTCTAAAAGAATTTAAAGCATATAGATTAATTCGGTTTTGATATTCATAACTTAAACTCGCTTTTGTTCTTGGAACAAACTCACTAGAACCTTGAAAATTAAACGGCGTAATTAATCTTGGCCAGGTTAAACTTGCTTCCCCTCCTATTTTATATATATTATTCCCTTTATTTTGTCCCGAAATCTGAAAATCTGCTCCTCCAAATACTGATAATGTAAATAATTCAGCCCCTCTAAGTAAGTTTCTGTTATTCCAGTTTGCATTAATCTCTGTACCTGAATAACTAGCCGAATTGGTTTTTCCTAATACCTCAACTCTAATAAATTTCTTTGGCAATAAGGTTAGGTAGTAATAGGCATCTAAAGCATTTTTTATACTATCAGATTCTTTAAACTCATTTTTTACAAAATTAAACGTTCCTAAATTCACAAAACGATTCAGAGAAAGATTGTGATCGGATCGATTATAAAAATCTCCTTTCTTAAAATACAAAGCTCTATCAAATACTCTGGGTCTAAATGTATTTGTGGAATCTATAATCGTGAAATCTTTATACTTTACGATATCCTCTTTTTTATATGCTACAGCTGTACTATCCTTTAAAATAGAAAAATTAGGATATACAACTATATCATTTATTGTGTAAGGCACTTTGGCTTTGGCTGGCGTTTCGTCTTTTATTTTTAATTTTATACTTACCTCGTGATCTCCTTTTGTACTATCAACTTGCGCCAAGATATAATCTGAATTGAAATAATAAAATCCCTTTTCTTTCAATCGCGAATCGATACGCTCTCTCTCTGATTTTATAACGTCCAAGTCATAAGGCTTACCTACTTTTAGCAATGATCTACGAGTTGTTTTAGCTATTGTTTTGGC
Source organism: Flavobacterium sp. EDS (assembly GCF_020991525.1). Lineage (NCBI taxonomy): Bacteria > Pseudomonadati > Bacteroidota > Flavobacteriia > Flavobacteriales > Flavobacteriaceae > Flavobacterium > Flavobacterium sp. EDS. The sequence continues at coordinate 330,524 of NZ_JAJMOZ010000001.1, read as the reverse complement.
TACAGCCGAAGAATCATCCGGAAAGCTAACACTCTTTATTTTATATTGCTTTCTAGGTATAACAGTATATTCTGCCGTTGCTCTTTTATTTTTTGCAGTAGAATCTGCACTGACGCTTACTTTAAAAAAACCTTTGTTTTCAGCATAATTTCTTAGCACTGCCGAATTATAATCTAAATCGACTTTGCTGTAAAGTACTGGAGCTTCTCCAACTTTATTCCTTAACCAATACCTTGTTCCTTTCTTTTTCTTTGGTTCGCCAGCTATATTGTATATCCATAATTTAATACGCAATCCTAAAAATTGTTTATTAGGCAAAGGGCGCAACAAACTTTGCAGTTCATTTTGAAGTGCTGTTTTTTCTTTCTTTTTAAGAATAGAGTCTTCTACTTTTACCGAAGCGCCTGTGTACAATAAATCTCCTTTGGGCAAATACTTGGTATTACTACATCCAAATGCAAAAAACAAAGAGAGTATTATAAAATATTTTAAATATTTAGTTCCCATATTGCTACGTTTTTTGCTCTTGTTCATTATCTAATTCTTCTTTCTTTTTCTCTTCCTTCTCTTTTTGACTTTCTTTCTCTTTGCGTAATTTTTCTTTTCTAATTAGTTCTTTTTCTTCTTTGCTACGATGAAACAATTCTCTAAACTTATTGTAATTCATCGTAATAATAAATGCAACTCCAGTTTCAATAACCTGACCTTCTACTGCTACTTGATATTGATTTTTTCTATATGCTCTAAGCATATATCGTCCGTCTTTTGTAAGTTGGTAATCTATAGAAACATCTCCTGCTATATTTGCATCCTGCTCATTCTCTCTTTCCTGTCCTTCTAATGCAAAACTACTTCCAATGGTTACTTTTAATCTATCGTCTAATAGCTTTTTAGAAACTCCAACATTTAAATCTGTTCTGTTTTGTTTAGATCCCGAAGTATAATCATCTGTAGATTCTAAATCAAATTCCAGTTCGACTCCACTTATCAATTCGCCTGCAAGATTATTTAATTGATCCGAAAGTATTTTACTCACACTTTGTCTCGCCATAGATTCAGCACTTGTACCACCACTTTCGCTTGCAAAAGGATTTTCACCAACAAATCGGTTTAAGAGTAAAAGTGCAAAAACCTGCTTATTTAATTCAGCTGGATCTTGTCGTAATTGCTGTAATTTTGCTTGAGAAGTAGTTATAATATCTGATGAAACATCATAGTTACCATCAGGAAGAACAATATCAAAAGAAATCTCAGGCTTCATAAGCTCCCCATTCATCTTTAATAAAGCTTGAAACGGAATTTTTTGTTTGTATGTATTTTTAATTGCTTGCGACTTACTTCCTAACTGATTGCCTAATAAATCTATCGGAGCAGTATTTACTTTATATATTGCAGTTAAATTTAGATTTGCCATTGTAGGCTCTCCATTCCATATAATATAACTTCCTTTTTGAATATCAAATTTTCGTTTTATCATATTAAAACTCATCTCATATGCCCCTTCACTAAACTCATATTTTCCCGTAAGAGTGGTTTTTCCCGAAGGATCAATTCCTCCAATAAGATCTGCTTCACCCAATAATCTCAGATAATCTCCATTTCCTTTATCTATAACCAAAGTAAGCTCTGCCTTTTTGTCTATAGAAATAGCAACACTCACATCCATACCAATTAATTGAGATTGATTAAGTTTATTTTCCATTGCAACAGTTTGTTTCAACAGTAAATTATCTTCGTTCACAAACTCTACTATTCCTTCTCTATCGGCAATAGATGGATCTGATTGAGGCATAACAATTGTAAATTTTGTATCCTCATTAATTTTTATGTTTCCACCTACAACTGGATTATCAAGCGTTCCTTTTATATTCAAATTAGCATCTAGAAATAAATCTCCATAAAACAAATCGTTATCTGCTTCGGTAGAATTAATAGCTCTAAAATTGTCTGCTTTTATTGTTAATCCAAAATCATAATTTTTAAAATCATTAGAATTGATTTTTCCATTAACAAATAACTCATTCTTATTTTCATCATAAACAGAGAAGTTATCGAAAATTATTGCACCATCCTCTAATTTTATTTTTTCATTAGTTATTTTAAAATTAGAATCAAATTTTGTCACTTTAAAAGCTGTATCATTAAAATCCAGTTCCCCATTTACTTTTGGAGCATCAGCATTACCTGTAATTTTAAAATTACCTGATAAGTAACCTGAACCATCTTTAAGATTACCCATACTAAAGCCCTGAATACTCTTAATATTTAAATGATTTATAGCTACATCAAAATCAAAAGTACTATCATCAATTTTATAATTTCCTGTAAGATTTACATCATTTCCTTGCTCACTTAATGTAATATTAGCTGTTAATAAATTATTGGTTTTGTAATCTACTTTTATACCTATATCCCCAACTGGCTCTCCTTTAAAACTAAAATCGTCTATTTTTAAATCAGATGTAAAAGTTGGTTTTGTCATAACATTTTCAACCAAAGCCGATCCATTTATCAATCCTTGAGCTAACAATTTGTCTTTGGTAACCATATTTAAAATGGTCTCAATTTTAAAATTGACAAAATCTATTTGTAATGGTGCATTCTTCCCTTCGTTTTGAGATTGAATTTTTAGTTCATTTCCTGAATTATCTAAAAAGAACTTATCTATATAAAGTCTTTTATCTCCAAATTCAATACAGTTTTCTGAATTCAAATTCCATTTATCATAATTCAAAACAAAATTATCTGAATCAAATTTTATAGTACTTTTTGCATTTTCGTGAAGTAATTCTCCTTTAATAAAATATTGTTCCTTGTCTTCTTTATCTTTTATTTGCAATGCATACTCTAAAATATTGTTTTCAATTTTACCTGACAAGCCAACAAATGGTATTTTAAAATCTCCACTCTCTACAGGAGCTACAGAAACCTGATATTCTAATGCTCTGTCCTTTGCTTCTATATTTATTTTACCATCAGAAATTGTATTTGTATCATAAATAATTTTCGGAATAGTTCCTTTTACTTCCAAAGAATCTACCACGTTATTATACTTTCCAGTAATTTTGATAGGCTCTAAACCTTTAAGTTTTGGAATAAGCTGAAATAACAATGGATCACTATCTACCGATAAACTAAACGCTACTTGTTGTTCATCTGAATCCCCTTTTGTTTTAGGAACCTGGAGATCCATATATTTTGACAGTGATTTTTTTAATGCTACCGATAATGTCGTTAACTTATACTTTCCATCAACTTCGGCTTTAAGAAATTGCGACTGTATCTTAATATTATTTCTTTCTTTATCGGCATAAGCCAAAATTTTAATAGAATCCAATACGATTGGTTGTGCCCCTTTTAAAACCTGAATATTTGATAAGAAAACCTTTCCGTTTAAAAAATCAGGATTACTATTGATTATATCTGCATCAATGTTTCCTCGAAGTTTCATCGGGCCTGCATGAAGATTTAGCTTTTCAAGATCTGCAATATCTAAGTTTAATTTTAATTTTACTGCTGGATATTTATCATCAAATCTCCCATTGGCAACTAAACCAAAATTCAAATTCGGATCTTTTATTCCTGACTTAACTGCAAATGCTCCTTTGGCAATCTCTCCGTTTAAAGTTAAATCTTTGTATGTATATTTATTAAATACTGCTTTTTGTACAATCCCATCTAAATGAGCCTGTGCCGTTTGGGGATCCAGTCCCTTCCCTTTTACTTTTGCTTTAAGCGTAATTTTTCCTAATGAATCATTTTTTATTAATTTACCTAAATCAAATTCTGTAAATGAAATTGTTGCGTCATATCTCTCTGACTTCTTAATTCGCTGATCAAATAAAGCATCCACTTTGGCATTTCCGAAACTGCTATTTAATGCCAAATTGGTTTTGAAATTATTAACTGATCCTTTAAATTTTCCTTTTAAATTAAATTGTGACGGCAACTGAATATTTTTAGGAATTGTTCCTGTTGGCACAAACGAAATCACATCTTTTGATGAACTCACAAAATTTTTAATATCTAAATCATAATAGGCTTTCTGCGCATCTGGCATTCCAGTAATTTTTCCCGAAATAGAAACTTTTGTAGATCCAATTCCAGCCATTTCAAACTGCGGAATTACTAAATCTTTTACTTTCCCATTCACTCGTGCGTTTACAGATAAAATCGCATTAGGATTACTCTTAAACGGATTGGTATTTTGTAAATCTGGAACAAAAAGTAATATGTCTTTAAATCCTATTTTCGCCTGATTTAAATTAGCATCCAATGTAAGATTATCAATATTCTTAGTAATCGATGCAATTGATGGATAACCTACTTTTATCTCTTTTTGTAATAAAGTCTGTGGCGTTTTTAAATATAGATTATTTAAATATGCATTTTTAGGCCCGTAGAAAAAATCAGTTTTAAATTCCTGAATTTTAAGTCCGCTTTTTTCGTTTACTGCGAATGATTTTATACTTCCCGAAATCGTATCATTTGCATAATATAGTTTTTCGGCTTTTAAATTAAAATTATCCAAATCAATATGTCCATAATCAATTCCTTTTTTATTAGGTTTCGATTGCATATCATCATATTTAAAAGCAACATTTTGTATATCAGCAGATTTCAATTTTAACTTCCATCCTGCTTGAGGAATTGCGGTAGAATCTAAATCTGGAGTTTTAATCTGTTTTTCTCTTACTCCTAATTGTAAATTCCCTTTTAGATTTTTTAACTCAAAAGCATCAAAATCTAGCATTTGATTATTTAAATCTAATGTATTGACCAACAATTGTAATTTATCAAGTGTTACTCCTGAAGCAAGTTTAGAATCTTTATTATCATAGGAAATATCAATTTTAGACAGTTTGATTTTATTTAATTTCAAATTAAAATCTGATCTTTTAGAAATTGTATCTACTGTATTTACCGAAACTTCAGCTATTTTTTCAACCAAATCCTGATTTAAGACTAATTTCAATCCGTTTAAATCAATATTCGGAATATCGAAATCCATTTTATCCAAATCGAATTTTTTAAATTCTGTTTGAAAATCAGTCAGTTTAACACGAATATCATTTTTAGAGAAATCATCTTTAAAATTCAGATTGATTTTATTCAAATTAATTTTTACAACCGATATTTTAAATGGCTTACTATTAGGATCTACTGGCTCTGGCTCTTTGGAAGCAAATGCAGCAATTATATAATCAAAATTAAAAACTCCTTCTTTGTTTCTCGAAATATTAGCAGTAGTATTTTCAAGAGAAATAGAGTTGATCTCTACCTCACTGTCTATTAATTTAAACAAATCAATATCAACTTCTAAACGTTTCCCGCTAAGTAGCGTATCTTTCTTTTGGTCTTCAAAATAAAACCCTTCTAATACAATATCTTTAGGGAAATCAATAGAAATTCTATCTAGAGAAACCTTAGTTTTTATCTTTTTTTGCAAAAAGGTGATTGCTTTATCTTTGGCAAAATTTTGTACTGCTGGAACTTGAATTAAAATTATAATCAATAACAATAATGTCACTAATGTTATGACACACCAAAGCAGCACACGAAGTATTTTTTTTAGAAAAGAAATTCGTTTCTTATTCATATAAAGAAAATAGGGCTAATAAAACTGGTTTATATTATAGATACGTAGTCACTAATTTAGCTAACTATATACAATTTACAAAATTGTAAAAAATATACTTCAATACTTTACACAATTATTTAAACTTATTCTAGAATTAAACACCATTATAAGTATATTCTTGCTTAATATTTAAACAAAGAACGCGTTTAAAATTTTATATATGACCAATTTTCTTCTATACTTTTTATTCTCTTATGCAATTTTGATAAAAAAGCACGATGCTGTTCTGAGTCTGGATTAAAACTTCGATGGGAAAGTCCCTTTTGTATTTCGTAGATCTCTCTCATTACAGTAATCCCTTCTTTAGAAATGTAGTTCTCACTAAATCTTTCCCAAATATAATCGATAGCAATTTGATTGGGATGTAACATATCTTCAGCGTAAAATCGATAATCGCGAAGTTCATCCATCATGATTTCATAAGAAGCAAAGTATTCTGTTTGCATCTTATATTCTTCTCTATTTAAAATAGGGTGCAGTGAAGAAATTAAATTTGATTTACTCCATTGATTTTCAACAAAACCATCTTTTATATGACGAACTGGAGATACAGTAAAAATGATTTTCACTTCTGGATTTATCGAAGCGATTAAGTCAATTGTATTCTTAATGCTTTCTTTGATTATCTCAACCGGTAACAGTTCTTTAGTAAATTGTTTTTGTGGTACTTTATGACAATTAGCAACTACTGCGTTACTCTCTTTTGCACGATACACCCACGAAGTTCCATAAGTTATAATAACATGAGTCGCTTCAGTTAATTCTTGATGTGTCTTTTTAGTAATCTGATTGAGATGATAAATCAAATCTTCTTTATTAGCATTACTTAAATCGGAATGTACATCAAACGAGTGCCAACGTTCATTATGAAAGAACACATCCTTTTCTGTAAATGTCTTCTGCAAAACCGCAAAACTTATTAATTTTTCAATTGCCAAAGGATGAAATAAAATTCCTAATGGATTGCAACTATTATTGAACTTAAAATAATCTAGTTTCTCTGCCATATTTACAGCAAAACAAGAACCTAATGACAATACTTTAGAATTATAATCAATCGGATTATTACTTTGTGAAATAGGTATCTGAGTTCTGAATTGCATGATTTAAAGTTTTAAACAAATTTCAACCATTTTATACAAACAAAAAAACCAAACACAGAAGTATTTGGCTTTTTAAATAATTTAAAAAAATATAATTAATATGTGTATTCATCTATTCTATTCTCAGTTGTACCATCTTTTTTATAAGATGTAATTTTTGTTGGGTATCCCTTCTCATCATAAACCAACTCTCTTTTATAAACCCTAGCCTCAACATCAGTACTATACGAAGCCGTATATTTTACAGTATTATTAACAGAACTCATAGATCCTTCTCCTTCACTATGATCTATTAACAAACTAAATCCTAAAATATTTTTTAAAGGATTGTTTTTATTATCGTATTCATATGTAGCTGTAAAAACACTGTTTGTTTCGCTATTTGTTTCTACGCTTTTAACTAAATTCCCATTTGTATAAGTAAGGACTTCAACATAATTACTTTTTTCTTCTATTCCAGTAGCATAATCTGTCTTATAAACCTCTCTTTTTACTGTACCATCAATATTGTGACTAAGTACTGTTCTCCTTTTGTATTGTCCATTAGGGAAATCTGTCGAGTAAGCCTCCGTATATGATGATTCTACTAGTTTACCATTTAAATAAGAATAAACTGTCACATCGCTTATTACATCTTTACCAGGTATGCTCTCAGTATCATAATTAATTTCTTTTACAATAAAATTACCATCATACGTATAATCTGTTCTTCCTGCCTCATCTTTGACACTCAAAATTTTATTCCCATTATATGTAGATATATATGTAGCATTTTCAGATGGATCTTCCATATCCTTATATTTCAATATTTTAGGAAGAATTACACTAACATCTCCAACAGAATCATTAACAGAATTATCATCTTTATCATTTGAACAAGACGCTAAAACTAAAGTCAAAGCACTAAATAGGCATAAAAAATTTTTCATAAATAAATTTGTAGGTTTATAATTTGCTCAAAAGTATCTTTTTAAAAAACCTAACACAAACTATTAAAGGTCTTTTTTCTATCATGAATTAAGAGATGTTTTAACATATGCCAAATCAGCAATTAAACTAAAAATCACAATTTTAATACCTTAAAACAACAGTACAAAGCCAATCAATTCATTACTTTTGCATCTCTTTTAAATTAATATTCATATATGAAATTACTATATTCCTATATAATCAAACATAAAATGCTGTTGTTTCTAGCCTTGGTTATGGCAACTATAAACATCTGCTTCAGCTTATCCGATTCTGTAATTACGGGGAAATTAATGCAAGATTGCGGTGTTGGATTAGCTAAATACAAGGGAAATGAGATTGGTTTTATTAAATCTGTAGCATTTTGGCTTGGTCTTTCACTTGGTGCAGCAATGATTTCAAGAATTACCAAAAACTTTCAGGATTATTTCACCAATGTTGTTATTCAGCGAACTGGTGCTCAAATGTATACTGATGGTATTAAAAAATCACTCGATTTACCTTTTGCTGAATTCGAAGACCAGCGTAGTGGCGAAACTTTAAGTAAACTGACCAAAGTACGCTCTGATTCTGAAAAATTAATTACACTTTCTATTTCTCTAATTTTTCAAACTGTTATCGGATTCATATTTGTAATCATTTATGTTGCCCGAATTGATTATCGCATTTCTATAATATTCTTAATTACAGCTCCAATTATCGCCTTAGTAAGTTCTTATTTAGGTAAAAAGATAAAAATTGTTTCTCGAAAAATTGTAAATCAAACCAATGCTTTGGCTGGTTCTACTACCGAAAGTCTTAGAAATATCGAACTTGTAAAAAGTCTTGGATTAACGTATCAGGAAGAAAAACGTTTGAATTTAAACACCTTCAAAATCCTGCAATTGGAATTGCAAAAAATCCGTTTCATCAGAAGTTTAAGTTTTATTCAAGGTACAACTGTTCACTTTTTAAGAACTTGTGTCGTTTTTACACTGTACTATTTCTTGTTTGGACAAAAAATAATTGTGGGTGATTTACTAACTATGGTATTCTTTACTTTTTTCATTTTTGGACCTTTACAAGAATTAGGAAACTTTATAATTGCTCTTAATGAAACCAAAGTTTCTATGGAAAATTTTAAAACCTTATTAAGCGCTCCAAAAGAATTTCGTCCAAAAAACCCAAAACACGTTGGAGCCATTCGCTCGTTGCTTTTTTCGAATGTAAGCTTTCAACATAAAACCGCTAAATTCAAAGCTGTAGAGAATATTAATTTTGATATTAAACAAGGAGAGACAGTAGCTTTTGTTGGTCCATCTGGCTCTGGAAAAACCACTTTAGTAAAACTATTGGTTGGATTATATACACCTGCTCAAGGTAAAGTTCTTTATAATGATATCGATTCAACCGAAATTGATTTATTAGATTTAAGAAAACAACTGGGATTTGTAACCCAAGATGCACAATTATTTTCAGGAACAATTCGTGAAAATTTATTGTTTGTTAAACCATCCGCTACAGATGAAGATTTACATGATGCTCTGAAAAGAGCCAGTTGTGAAAAGCTCTTACAGCGTGCCGAAGATGGTTTAAACACGACAATTGGTGAAGGAGGAATTAAAGTTTCAGGTGGAGAGAAACAGCGTTTATCTATTGCACGCGCCATTTTAAGAAATCCTAATTTGTTAATTTTTGACGAAGCAACTTCAGCATTAGACTCTATTACCGAAGAAGAAATTAATACTACAATCCGAAATATATCGGACAAAAACAGAATTACAGTTTTAATTGCACATCGATTATCAACTGTAATGCATGCTGACAAAATATTTGTATTAGAACAAGGTAAAATTATCGAACAAGGTAAACACGATGATTTAGTACTCGAAAAAGGATTGTATTATGCCATGTGGCGTCAACAAATTGGTGAACGTAAATAATCAATAAAAAAGCCCAATATCTATTAAAGAAGATATTGGGCTTTTTTATCTTTTGTAAATTAGCTAATAAAAGTACTCTGTAGTAGTTCCTGCATCTTCAAAATTATCAAAAGATTTTACTGGATAACCATCCGCATTATATGTTATTTTTGAAGTAGTAGTGGTAGTTTCATCACCAAAACTTGATGTTTCAGAAATAATATTATGCAAAACTCCGTTACCTTCACCATCTATAAAAGCAATTTTATCCATCCCTAAAACATTTTTAAACGGATTATTTTTAGTATCATACGTATACTTAAAATTTGGTGAATTTTCACTAACAACTTCACTTACTTCTCCATTTAAAAAAGTAATAGTCGAATTCTTAAATCCATCTTCATCATATACTGATACTGTGCCGTCCGCATTATAAACAAAAATATCTTTAGTATCCCAATCTTCTTGTCCAGGTTGTGTCCTAAAAAATTCAATTAGTTTTTTATTTCCATCATACTTATACGTGTTTATTTGCTCTACAGTTCCATCTGCAAGTTTAAACTCCATTTTAGTAATTAAATCTCCTGTATATGTGTAGTAGATACCTTCTTTGGTATTATTATATACTTGACTAACTATTTTATTCCCTGCATAAGTATTAATGATTGTTCGAGTTATTCCTTTTGCATTTTTTTCAATCATTTTTGTTAACAGAATCTGACCAACAGGTGTAGGTATGTCATCAATAATTTCATCTTCTCTAGTCACATCACTTGAACAAGAAACCAGTACTAATAAAGCACTAAAGAGGCAAAGTAGATTTTTTTTCATTTTTTTAATAGGTTATATATTAACAATAAGCAACAAATGTAAATCAAAAATTAACAAATAACCTAACAAAAACATACTTAAACACAACAAAAAAACTCAAACAAAACAATAAAACTATTTTTTTGTTTGAGCTTACATTATATTTTAAGAATATTTAAATCTTAGAGACTTAACTTCCTAGAAACCCAGTCCCTTAAATCCTTACTTTACGTACTCAATAGCTTTTGCTAAAGCTTCTGGAATTCCATCTGCATTTTTACCTCCAGCAGTTGCAAAGAAGGGTTGTCCTCCTCCTCCACCTTGGATATATTTCCCTAATTCACGAACTACTTGTCCTGCGTTTAGTTTTTTGTCTGCAACTAATTCTTTAGAGATATAACATGTTAACATCGGCTTTCCTTCTTCGGCTGTAGCCAAAAGTAAAAATAAATTAGTTCCTAAATTTCCAAGTTCATAAACTAAATCTTTAGCACCTTCTGGAGATAAATCAACTTGTTTTGCTAAGAACTGTACTCCATTTATTTCCTGTAATTCCTTAGCCAGATCTCCTTTCATGTTTTTAGCTTTATCTTTCAATAAAGATTCCAACTGTTTTTTCAATTTAGCATTTTCATCTTGTAACGAAATAACTGCCTTTATAGGATCTTGTGCATTTTTTAAAACTGCATTTATTTCTTTTAATTTCTCAGCTTGATTTGCAAAATATTCTTTTACAGCTTCTGAAGTTATTGCTTCGATACGACGAACTCCAGATGCAACTGCTCCTTCACTCACAATCTTGAAATACCAAATATCAGCAGTATTATTTACGTGAATACCACCACATAATTCCATACTATCACCAAATTTGATTGCACGTACGTGATCTCCATATTTTTCACCAAACAAAGCCATTGCACCTTCTTGAACAGCTTGTTCAAATGGTACATTTCTTCTCTCTATTAATGGCAATTGCTCTTGAATTCTTGCGTTTACAAAGTCTTCAACTTGCTGTAATTCTTCGTCAGTTACTTTTGAGAAATGAGAAAAGTCAAATCTTAAATATTTCGGACTTACCAATGATCCTTTTTGCTCTACATGCGTTCCTAAAATAGTACGCAATGCCTGATGCATTAAGTGTGTCGCTGAGTGATTTGAAGCAGAGCTTTTTCTTGTACTTACGTCTACATAAGCTTTAAAAGTCTCTGATAAATTATTTGGGATTTCTTTAGCAAAATGTATGATTACATTATTTTCTTTCTTAGTATCAATAATATAAATCACATCTCCATTACTAGCCTCAAAATATCCTTTATCACCTACTTGTCCTCCACCTTCTGGATAAAAAGGCGTCATATTAAATACGATTTGATAAATTTCTCCATCCTTAGCGCTCTCGACTTTACGGTAACGAGTAATTTTAACCATCGCTTCAGTACGGTCATACCCTATGAATTCTTCATCTTCATCATCAATCAAAATTTGCCAATCTCCTGCTTTTACTTTTGAAGCAGCACGAGAACGCTCTTTTTGTTTTTGCAATTCTGATTCAAAACCTGCTTCGTCTAATTTAAATCCTTTTTCAGAAAGAATCAAAGCTGTTAAATCAATTGGAAAACCATAAGTATCATATAATTCGAATGCTTTTTTCCCCGAAATAACTTTATCGCTATTATTTGCAATAATATTATCTAGTAATACCAATCCTTGATCCAGTGTACGTAAAAAAGAATTTTCTTCTTCACGAATTACATTTGCACAAAGTTCTTTTTGCAATTTAATTTCTGGAAACGAAACACCCATTTGTGTGCTTAACGTATCTACCAACTTATAAATAAAAGGCTCTTTGGTATCTAAAAAAGTAAATCCATAACGAATAGCACGACGCAATATTCTACGTATTACATATCCTGCTCCTGTATTTGATGGTAATTGTCCATCGGCAATTGCAAATGCAACAGCACGAACGTGATCTACTACTACACGAATCGCAATATTAGTTTTATTTTGCTCTTCACTTATATTTTTAACTTCGTCAGAAGTGTATTTAAAACCTGTAATTTGTTCTACTTTTTCAATAAGCGGTGTAAAAACATCTGTATCATAATTAGACGTTTTTCCTTGTAATGCCATACACAAACGCTCAAATCCCATTCCGGTATCAACGTGTTGTGCCGGAAGTTTTTCAAGAGATCCGTCAGCTTTACGGTTGAATTCCATGAATACATTATTCCAGATTTCTACCACTTGCGGGTGGTCGTTATTAACTAAACTCTTTCCTGAAACTTCTGCTTTTTCTTCCTCTGTACGTAAATCAACATGAATTTCTGAACATGGCCCGCATGGTCCCTGATCACCCATTTCCCAAAAATTATCCTTTTTGTTTCCAAGAATAATTCGATCTTCATCGATTAGAGTCTTCCAAATATCCCAAGCTTCCTGATCAAACGGAACATTATCTTCTTTGCTTCCTTCAAAAACAGAAACATAAAGATTTTCCTTTGGAATTTTATAAACTTCAGTCAATAGTTCCCATGCCCAATTAATTGCTTCTTTTTTGAAATAATCTCCAAAAGACCAATTTCCAAGCATTTCAAACATTGTATGGTGATACGTATCAAAACCTACATCTTCAAGATCATTATGTTTTCCTGAAACACGAAGACATTTTTGCGTGTCCGCTATTCTAGGACTTTTTGGCGTTCCATTTCCTAAAAAATATTCTTTAAACTGGGCCATTCCCGAATTATTGAACATTAGGGTTGGATCGTCTTTAAGAACAATTGGAGCAGATGGGACAATTAAATGCCCTTTACTCTGAAAAAAGTCTAAAAATTGCTTGCGTACGTCTTGTGATTTCATATTTAAATTTGAAAATGTGCCAATTTGAAAATGTGTCAATTATGTATAGATAACTCTATTTTTAATTATCTAAATTATAAATTATCTAACTGACTAATTATTTTATTATTGAAAAAAGGGCAGAACAACTGAAACAATTTATTAAATTTGTTCGACTAACATTTTTACAATGTGCAAAAATAGGGTATTTTAAAATATGGCGAAAGTAAAATATTATTACGATTCGGAAAATTTGGCCTACCGAAAAATAAAAACTAAAAAAAGGACTAAATTTGGCTTTGTTGTCTTGTTTTTAGTGGCTTCTACATTATTTGGCTTTTTGGCTTTTGTAATATTGTTGAACACTCCTTACTTTGAAACTCCAAAAGACCGCTTACAAGCTCGTGAAATTGAAAATTTAAAATTGAATTATTCGATTTTAAATAAAAAAATGGATCAGATTGATGCTGTAGTTGAGAGTCTTGAAGAACGTGACAATAATTTATACAGGGTTTATTTTAATAAAAAAGAGATTCCAGATTCGATACGAAAAGCAGGTTTTTCCAGAATTGAAAGATATAAAGCGTTAGAAGGGTATAACAATTCACAATTAGTAATCAAAACAACTAAAAGAATTGATGTTCTATCTAAACAATTAGCAATACAATCGAGATCATTAGATGAAATTTTAAAACTAGCTAGTGCCAAAGAAGATTTATTATCTGCAATCCCTGCCATTCAGCCAGTACAGAATGAAAATTTAAAACGTATGGTTTCTGGTTTTGGTTACAGAACAGATCCTTTTACCAAAGTACGTAAAATGCATGAGGGTATGGATTTTACAGCCAAAGTAGGAACTCCCGTTTATGCCACTGGAGATGGTGTCATAGAAAGAGCTGATAATAATGCTTCTGGTTTTGGTAATCATGTCGTAATTAGGCACGGTTTTGGCTACGAGACTCTGTATGCCCATTTAAGCAAATACAACTGCCGACCTGGACAAAGAGTAAAACGTGGTGACGTAATTGGATATGTAGGAAGCACAGGAAGATCAGAAGGACCACATTGTCATTACGAAGTTCATAAAGATGGTAAAGTAGTAAACCCGCTTAATTTTTATTACGGAAATATTTCAGCAGTAGAATACGTCGCCATTTCGCAATTAGCAAACCAAGAAAATCAATCATTAGATTAAAATGCACATAGAATTACAACCTGACAAACGATATTATAGTATTGGCGAAATCGCCAAAGCATTTAATGTGAATGCTTCTTTGATACGGTTTTGGGATGGAGAATTTGATATTCTTAAACCTAAAAAAAACGCTAAAGGCAACAGAATGTTTACGCCTGAGGATGTAAAAAACCTGCAGTTAATCTTTCATTTGGTAAAAGAACGTGGCTTTACACTCGAAGGAGCCAAAATCCACTTAAAAGAAGGACAAAAGAAAACATTAGATAAATTCGAAATAATACGTAAATTAGAGTCGATAAAAAAAGAATTGATAGAAATTAAAAACGAATTGTAACAATAAATTAATAAACTTAAAATTAGAAAAATATGAAAAAATGGTTAATACCTGTCGGAATTATTATTGCATTAATCGCTATTATAGCTTTTTGGTCTATCGGAATTAAAAATACTGGTTTAAAATACAACCAAGCCGTTAATAAAGAATGGGGTAATGTACAAACTGCTTACCAAAGACGTAATGACCTTATCGGAAATTTAGTAAACACCGTAAAAGGAGCTGCTGATTTTGAAAAATCAACATTAACTGCTGTTATCGAAGCACGTGCAAAAGCTACTTCTGTTACAATTGATCCAAGCAATGTTACTCCAGAACAATTAGCACAATTTAATCAGGCTCAAAGCGGAGTTTCATCTTCTTTATCAAAATTATTAGTATCTGTAGAAAGATATCCTGATTTAAAAGCAAACCAAAATTTCTTAAAATTACAAGACGAATTGGCTAGTACAGAAAATCAAATTCTTACTGCAAGAACTCGTTTCAATGAATCTGTACAAGAATATAACGGATACATCCTTTCTATTCCAAACAAATGGTTCTTAGATTACAAAGAAAAACCATATTTTGAAGCTGTTACAGGAGCTGATAAACCTGTAGAAGTAAAATTCTAAAAGAAGTTTATACCTTTAATAAATGATTTTCAATTGTAGAACCAATTGCTACAATTGAAAATCATTACTATCCATTCAAAAAATAATTTCAATGTCAAAAGTAGAAGATTTTTTAACCAAAGAAGAGGAAGAAGCAATTGTTGAAGCTATTCGCGTGGCCGAAAAAAACACTTCTGGCGAAATTAGAGTTCATATAGAAAAATCGAGTACTAAAGCACATTATGATAGAGCTTTGGAAGTTTTTCATGAACTAAAAATGGATGAAACACAATTACAAAATGGTGTTTTAATATATGTAGCTGTAGATGACAAGCAATTTGTTATTTGCGGAGACAAAGGAATAAATGATGTTGTGCATCCTAATTTTTGGGATTCTACCAAAGAAGCGATGTTATCACAATTCAAACAACAAAATTTCAAACAAGGACTTATTGATGGTATCTTGGTAGCAGGTGAACAATTAAAAAAATACTTCCCTGGATCTGCTGACGATACTAACGAATTATCAAACGAAATCTCAAAAGGATAATGATTACACCCAAACTAAATACCTCGATTTTCCTAAAATTAATTGTTTGTCTATTCTTTACCCAAATAGGTTTTGCTCAATTTACAATTCCTGAAAAACCAAAATTTCAGACTTCTGTTTACGATTATGCAAATGTTTTAAGCCCTACAGAAAAAACACAGTTAGAAGAAAAGCTTATTCGCTATTCTGACTCTACCACTACCCAAATTGTTGTAATTACCATAGAAAGTCTTAAAGGCGAAGATATAGGGATATTAACTCCAAAATGGGGACAGGAATGGGGAATTGGTGGAACTGCAAAAGATGATAATGGTGTTCTTATTTTATTGGCTAAAGCCGAAAGAAAAATATGGATATCACCTGGTTATGGACTAGAAGACAAATTAACTGCTGGTATTGGTGGAGAAATTATCCGAAACATTATTATCCCAGAATTCAAAGCGGGAAGTTATTACAAGGGACTAGATAAAGGTACTGACGCTCTTTTTGATGTCTTTAAAGGAAAATACAAAGGAACCCGAAAACAGGCAGCTGAAGGACAAGATTTTCCTTTTTTCATTTTCATCATTATTATAGCTATCATCATATTTCTTATATCAAGAAATAAAGGTGGAGGCGGAAACTCAGGAAACAACGGCGGTGGAGGTCCTAGCCTACTTGATGTTATCATTTTAAGTAATCTTGGTCGAAGCGGCGGAGGTGGTTTTGGAGGCTTTGGCGGCGGATCATCTGGCGGCGGTGGCGGTTTTGGTGGAGGCTTTGGCGGAGGCGGATTTTCTGGTGGAGGTTCTGGCGGAAGCTGGTAATTTTTACTTTTCAATGACAGTTACGAGTCACAGTTTAAAAACTTATAATATATTTGCAATTCATAATTTATAATAATGTTATCACATAAAGCCAAATATGCTCTTAAAGCATTACTTTATTTAGCGGAGCAAGACGAAAATCACATTTCTAAAACTATAGAAATTGCTGAGGGAGCCAATATTCCTAAAAAGTTTTTAGAGCAAATTTTACTTGATCTAAAACGAGGTCATTTTGTGAGCAGTAAGCAAGGAAAATACGGTGGTTATTATCTTATAAAATCTAAAAACGACATTACCCTAGCCGAAATTCATCGTCTATTTGATGGTGCAATTGCACTTTTACCTTGCGCATCTTTAAACTTTTACGAGCCTTGCTCTGATTGTAAAACCGAATCAGAATGCCACTTAAGACACGGCTTAATGCTTATTCGAGATAAAACTTTACAAGCGATGCAGGGGATTACAATAGCCTCATTAGTAGAAAAATAAAAAAATATATTTTAAATTCTATTAATTATGTAGAATTTATATATATTTGCCAAAAATAAACACACACTAATTAAAACCAACCTTATGAAATCACGTAAAAACCTTGTTGCAAAAACAAGCTGGCTGCAGAGCAGCATCCCAAAACCTATTGTAAAAAACAATAATAGCCTTATTATGTGTATGTGTTAGTAAAAAAAATTTAATTTAAATTCTACTAATTACATATACTTAATATAAAATGAAAAATTCTATAAAAAATACATTTACAGTACTATTAGTTTTAACCTTCTCAGTCACATTTGCACAAAATATCGAAGGCGTTGTTACAAACAGCGAAAACATTCCATTAGAAGCCGCTAACATTGTCATAAAAGGAACAACTTCTAACGCAATTACAGATCAAAATGGAAAATTCACCATTGAATCTAAAGGAAAACTTCCACTAACACTTTTAGTTCAGTATGTAGGATACAAAACTACAGAAATAGAAATTACACAATTACCGATATCTACTCCATTACTAATAACACTAAACGAAGAAAATGCTCTTATAGAAGTAGTAGTTTCCTCAAGACGCCGAATAGAAAGAGCACAAGATGTCCCTATTGCAGTATCTGTTATAACAGGAAAGCAGGCAGAGCAAACTGGTGCTTTTAACGTGAATCGTATTAAAGAACTGGTTCCATCAGTACAACTATATTCATCAAATCCCAGAAATACAGGTATTAATATCCGAAGCCTAGGCTCACCTTTCGGGCTTACTAACGATGGGATCGATCCTGGAGTAGGATTCTATGTTGATGGCGTATATTATGCACGTCCGGCTGCAACAACACTAGATTTTATTGATGTAGAGCAAATCGAAGTATTACGTGGCCCACAAGGATCTTTGTTTGGTAAAAACACTACTTCTGGGGCTTTTAACATTACTACTCGTAAACCAAGTTTTACATCTGGTGCCGATTTTGAAGTTAGTTACGGAAACTATGCTTTTCTGCAAGCCAAAGCTTCGGTTACAGGAGCATTAAGCAGTAAAATAGCGGGCCGATTATCATTCTCAGGTACGCAACGCGATGGTTTAATCGACAACATTGTAACTGGCAGAGCTACAAACACATTAAACAATCAAGGAATTAGAGGGCAATTACTTTATACTCCATCAGAAAATACAAATATCATCCTTGCTGCAGATATTACAACGCAACGTCCTGATGGATATGCACAGGTAGTTGCGGGTGTTGCTCCAACACAAAGAGCTCCTTATCGCCAATTTAATGCAATTACTGCCGATTTAAACTACAAACTTCCAACTCTAAATGCATTTGACCGTAAAATTGATCAAGATACACCATGGCGTTCTGGACAAGATTTAGGAGGTATCTCACTTAATGTTGATACGAAAATTGGAAATGGTACCCTTACTTCTACTACAGCATGGCGTTTTTGGAACTGGGATCCTTCAAATGATAGAGATTTTACAGGATTACAAGTACTTGCAAAATCTCAAAATCCTACTAGACAAACGCAAATAACACAAGAAATTCGTTATGCAGGACAGCTTACATCAAAAATAAGTGGTGTTGTAGGAGTCTTTTTTATTGATCAAACATCACACACAAATGGTACTGAAGAATCTGGAAATGCACAATGGCGATTTTCTCAAAGTTCAACTAGCCCATTATGGAAAACTCAAGGTCTTTTTGAAGGATATGGGATAAAAACTGATGCAAAAATTAGATCATCCAGTGCTGCCGTATTCGGACAGTTAGATTGGGCAATTACAGATCGTTTGCATGTACTTCCGGGTGTACGCTATAATTTTGACAAAAAAGAAGCCGATTATTCTCGTACAACTTACGGAGGGCTTCAAACTACTGATCCAGCATTACTAGCATTGAAAAAATCTGTTTATAACGACCAAGCTTTTACTTCTGACACAGACAATACTGACTTTTCAGGAAACTTAACGGTAACTTATAAAGCTTCAGATAAAATCAATGGATATGCTACTTATGCAAAAAGCTATAAACCAGTAGGTGTAAATGTAGCGGGACTTCCAACTGACTCAAAAGGACAGCCATTACTTGATCTTGCTGTAATTAAACCCGAAAAGGTAAATCATTATGAAATAGGAATTAAAACATCTCCTTTCAAAAATTCAATATTCAACTTAGCATTCTTTAATACAGATATTAAAGACTTTCAAACCAATGTTCAAGCTGCCGAATTGGGTGTAAATCGTGGGTATCTTGCTAACGCAGATAAAGTACGTGTAAGAGGTGCTGAACTAGACGCTAGTTTTATAGTAAACAGCCATCTAACCATAAATGGTGCTGCTACTTATACTGATGGTAAATATGTTAAATTTACCAATGCGCCACTTCCGTTAGAAGAAACTGGAGCCCCAGTAGCATTCAAAGATGTTTCAGGAACGGCTTTACCTGGTGCTTCAAAATGGGCAGGATCATTAGGAGGAGAACTTTCTGATAAAGCAAAGTTCTTCGGAAATGTTGGTAAAGTTTTCGTAGCAATTGATTCTTACGCTCGTTCTGAGTTCTCATCAAGTCCATCTGCATCTAAATATTTAGTTGTTCCGGGTTATGCCATTTTTAATGCTCGTTTAGGTTTCCGTGCATCCGAAGGGCTATCTGTTCAGTTCTGGGGACGTAACATTTTAAACAAAGATTACTACGAGCAATTATTACCTGCAGGAGGAAATACAGGGCAATATGCTGGTGTATTAGGTGATCAAAGAACCTATGGAGTTACTTTAAAATATTCTTTGTAGAACCAAACATAAAAATTAAATATCTATTAACTGGGGTAAGTTTCAAAATAACTTGCTCCAGTTTTTTTATTAAAATTGCATAGATTGTCTAGAAAGGAATGCTAATGAAACGGATTCGCGTTCTATTTTTAATCAAGCCGACAAATCACAAAATCACACCAAAAGCCCATTTATAATCGGCATCATTTGTATATATTCGCAACCTGAATTTATAACAACTGAATGAAATCCTGCAGATTACTTTTTTTACTAGTACTTACAAGTCAAATACTGGCAGGGCAAACCAAAAAAAATATCGACCAACAAACTCTTACCTGGATTAGATATTACAATATAGCACCACTGA
Organism: Flavobacterium sp. EDS; assembly: GCF_020991525.1. Taxonomy (NCBI): domain Bacteria; kingdom Pseudomonadati; phylum Bacteroidota; class Flavobacteriia; order Flavobacteriales; family Flavobacteriaceae; genus Flavobacterium; species Flavobacterium sp. EDS. The sequence goes on along the minus strand of NZ_JAJMOZ010000001.1, from coordinate 310,158 downwards.
CAGAAAAATGGTCACTTCATTCCGAATTCGATAACCGAAGCTTCATTAATCCCATTCATGAGAATCTATGGGTTTTAAGAATACAGGGAAGACATAGAGCAACTAAACTTATTGATTTAGGCGGAGGATTTGCTTATTTTCATGTTAATACACAAGATCCTAATAGGAATCCTGATTTTTCTGTCCCAGAATACAGAGGACAACAAGACATTACGATTATAAATGACATCGCCAAAATTACTCTCCACAATCGTTTGCAGCTAGAAGAACGCTTTATTCAAAAAGCAAGCAAAACAGAATTACTGGATAATTTCTCTTTTTCTTTCCGTATTAGATACCGCTTACAATCTACTTTTACGATTTGGGAAAAAGACAAACAAAGCCTTAAAGGAACTATTTCTGATGAAATACTGTTTAATTTTGGAAAAGACAACAAGAAAAACACCTTTGATCAAAATCGAATTTACCTCGCGTTACGCTATCATCCCACCCCAAATATTGGCTTAGAATTAGGCTATTTAAATAGCTTTCAAAGAAGAGCTAGCGGAATCGATTTTTATAACCGAGACATCATGCGTTTTACTATTTATCACAAAATTAATCGCAAAATGTAAATTGTGAAAAATGTTAGATGTTAGATGTTAGATGTTAGATGTTAGATGTTAGATGTTAGATGTTAGATGTTAGATGTTAGATGTTAGATGTTAGATGTTAGATGTTAGATGTTAGATGTTAGATGTTTAAAAATTGGCTAATGCCAATTTTTAACCTTTGTCTCTTTGTCCCTTTGTTACTTTGAGCCTTAGCACCTAAACCTTTAGCCTTTTCTCTTAGATCCTTTTTTGGTCGACGCAAAATTTCCAATTTTATACGATAACGAAAACATCACATAACGTTTTAAAACTGTGTTTTCTTCATCACGAATCGAGGTTGACGAAATTGTTCTCGTTGCACTTTGGTTTTGATTTAAAAGATCATACACTTTTACTTTTACGAACAGTTTTTTATCCAAAACCCCATAAGACAAACTTGTATTCCACAAGAAAAAATATTTCTTGAAATCGCTAGAAATATTAGAGTTGTAAGTATATCCAAAATCATTACCAAAAACCAAATTTTCAGGCCAATATGTTGTTGCTTGTAAATTGATATTATGAATCACATTCGAAGTAGCATCTCTAGAGGAATTCTCATATTTTGTCTCATTATAAGACAAACTATACGATGGAGCAATAGTAAGCAGTTCCCCATATTCGTATGACAGATACACTTTTGGCGTGATTGCCGTAGATTTTGCATTGTATAAAACAGCATTTGTATACCCTTTATCAAAAGCATACGTCCCATTTAATCCCAAGCCGTATCTTAAAACATGAGCATCTTTCTTAATCGATTGATTCCAGTTTCCACCTACAGAAGTACTATAAGTTCCTGAAATGTTTGTATAAGTAGTAGTTCTTTTTCCACTGTCGTCGTAAACAGAAGTCGAAACTACATCATTATTATAAAAATCTGCCCGAGCAAACATACTATAACCTGAACGTGTACGGAAATCAAAATTTCTAAAATTGAAATTAACACTATTTTTTTCTATCGGATTTAAATCTGGATTTCCTATTATAGTATTCAATGGATTGCTCAAATTCAAAACTGGTAATAACTGAATTGAAGTAGGAAGCGAATTAGAATGATCTAACCTAAATGACAAATTTTTAGATTTACTAAACTTATATCTAATTTGGAAATCTCCATAAGACAAAGCATATTTTCTATTTAAATCTGTCGTTTTATCCAAATACAAAGAATGATTATCATAATCAACAACAGCCGTTCTGGAATTCATATTAATGGTAAATTTACTTTTTTGCCAAGTAATTCCAACTTTAGGGCTAAATGTATTTTGTCTTGATGTGATATAATTACTCAATGCTGAATTTAAGTTTGAATACGATTCGGTGTCTGCATCAAAATTGAATGTTTTTTCATCGTTTACTGCACTTACAAAATCCAAATTTGTACCAAATCGCACTCGCAAAGAATCCGTAATAGGCTCTGTATATTCTAAATCTAACGAATAGGAATCATTTACAGTATTCTTTTTAGTATTTTGATTTCTCTCATCATCAGGTTTATTGTCTTTATAAAAAATAGTCTTCGAGCGATTAAAAGCATCCGAATCATTACTTGTATTATTATTCATAAATACAAAATTTAGGTTACGCTTTTTTTTCTCAAAATTCTTATTGAAATTTATAGTATTACCAAAACTATTATTCTCCGTTTCTGAATACGATTTTGAATTACTTTCATTTAAAGACACACCATTTTCATCTTCTGAAAAGCTAAAAGAATCAGCATTATTATTAGAACGTGTTTGCCCCAACTTTGGAGAAACAAAAATATGAATGCTAGGACTGACTTTATATTCTAAATCAAGGTTTACAGTATTTCCTGTGTTTTCATTTCTTGAATTCGATTCAGAACTTGTTACAATATTTCCTGTAGGCAAGAAGCTCGTTTGATCTGATTTGCTTGCATTATTATTAATTGAATTCGAAAAATTATAACTCGCTGAAGCTTCCAAATCTTTTGCCCATTCATCCGAATAATTAAATCCAACCAAACTAGACTGAGTAATTCCTCTACCTCCTCCAGAAGCTCCTATTCCTTTACTATTCCTTCCTCCTCCCATATTATCAAATACTTCATCCATAGAAAACCCCGAAGAATTAATATTATTAGAAGACGCTAAAACACTTATTTTTTGTTTGTTATTAAAAAAATTCATGATAAGACTACTTTCATACCGATCATCAGAGCCATAGCCCCCAAGAATTTTACCAAAGAAACCTTTATTCTTTTTTTCGTCTATCGTTAAGTTAATGCTGGAATAATCCGAAGTAGCTTCTTGCTTCGACAACTCTTCTTTTTTGGTTTTAAAATCAGATACCTGAACTTTTTTTATAATTTCTGCTGGCAAATTTTTCAAAGCAATCGCACCATCTTTATCAAAAAATGGCTTTCCGTTTACCAAAAATTGAGTTACTTGTTTTCCATTTACAGTAACCTTACCTGCATTATCGACATCAACACCTGGCAATTGTTTTAATAAGGTTTCTACATTTGAGTCTGGACGTACTTTATAAGAAGACGCATTAAACTCCAATGTGTCTTTTTTCATTGTTATTGGAGGAGCTTCTGTTTTTATAATTACATTATCTAAGGCATTTACATTTTCTAATAAATATAATTTCCCGTAATCCTTACTTACCAAAAGCCCTTTTTCTTCCTCAAAATAAGGTTGGTACCCCATGTAGTTTATCTTTAAAAAAACTGGTTTATCGTATTTCTTGGTATTTATACTAAAAAAACCATTTTTATCTGTCGTTGCATAATCAATTACAGTTGAATCTTTGGCTGCAGAAAAATAAACTGTAGCAAGTTCTAATGGTAATTGCGTATTTATGTCAACGACTGTACCTTTAATAACAATATCATTCTGAGCGCTAACAGTATAACCTAAACCAAAAAACAATAAAAAGAAGTACAATCTAAACATGAAAGAATTTTTTAATAGTGTAAGACTCAAAAAAACAGCCAAAGGTTTAATCTATTTTTTTGTTAGACAAATAATTTTCTAAACAAAGATAACTTACTAAAGATATAAATATTTCACGATCGCACTTCATTCCATAAAAAAATCCCGATTTCTCGGGATTTCTTTTTATTATTTCTCTCTAATATAAATATCGATTGGTACTCCTGAGAAGTCCCAGTTTTCTCTAATCTTATTTTCAAGATATCTCTTATATGGTTCTTTAACGTATTGTGGCATATTTGCAAAAAACACAAACTGAGGCGTTGGTGTTGGCAACTGCATACAATACTTAATTTTTACATATTTTCCTTTAGTTGCTGGTGGTGGATATGCTTCGATTACCTTCAACATAAATTCATTAAATTTAGATGTAGGTATTCTTTGTTGTCTGTTTTCATAAACCTGAACTGTTGCCTCTAATGCTTTCAACAAACGTTGTTTTGTTAAAGCTGAAACAAAAAGAATTGGCACATCAGTAAAAGGCATTAATTCTTTTTTGATTTTCTCTTCGTAATCACGAGTTGACATAGTATCTTTCTCTACTAAATCCCACTTATTAACTAAGATTACAACCCCTTTACGGTTTTTCTCTGCCAGCCAGAAAATACTCTGATCCTGACCTTCAAATCCACGAGTTGCATCGATAACCAAAATACAGATATCTGCATGCTCAATTGCACGAACTGAACGCATTACTGAGTAAAACTCTAAATCTTCCTTTACTTTAGCTTTACGACGGATTCCCGCAGTATCAACCAAATTAAATTCAAAACCAAAACGGTCAAATTTAGTATCAATCGCATCACGAGTTGTTCCCGCAATATCAGTTACCATAAAACGTTCTTTACCAATTAATGCATTGATAAAACTTGATTTTCCTGCATTAGGACGTCCCACAACCGCAAAACGAGGCAAAACAACCTCTTCCTGAACTGGTTCTGGTTTTACTGGAAAAGATTCAATTAAAGCATCTAATAAATCTCCAGTTCCACTTCCTGAAATACTAGCAAAAGTAAAATACTCACCTAAACCTAGGTTATAAAACTCAATAGCATCTTTCTCACGCATGGCATTATCTACCTTATTTACGGCCAATAAAACTGGCTTAGTAACTTTACGTAACAAACGAGCAACAATATCATCCATTGGAGTGATGCCTTCTTCAACATCAACTACAAAAATAATTACATCAGCTTCGTCAATAGCTAATTCTACTTGTTTGCGGATCTCTCCTTCAAATACGTCATCACTTCCGCGAACATATCCTCCAGTATCAATTACAGAAAATTCTTTTCCGTTCCACTCGCTTTTACCATAGTTTCTATCACGGGTCACTCCCGAAACTGAATCTACAATAGCTTCTCTTCTTTGTATCAGCCTATTAAAAAGGGTTGATTTCCCTACATTAGGTCTTCCTACTATCGCAACAATGTTATTCATTTTTTTTTGTTTTAGTCCCGATAGCTATCGGGATCAGATTTTAGATTTCAAATTCTCAGTCTCCTAAAAGCCTAATCACTTGTAATCCAAAATACTTTATTTTAATTTTTTGCAAAGGTAGTTAAAAAAGTGGCTAAGTCACTAAGTTTCTAAGTACCTATGTTTTTTATCTTTTCGGAGCTATCCCTACAGGCTAAAATCCAGTTTTCAATTTTATTCTAAACATTACATTTTCAAACCTGAAACTTGAAACAAACTAACAATTAAACAAAAACTATTGGTTATACCCAAAACGTTTTAGCATATTAGCATTACTTCTCCAGTTTTTATTCACTTTTACATATAGTTCGATGTGAATTTGTTTTCCGAAGAATTTCTCCAAATCGGCACGAGCTTCTGTTCCTACCTTTTTCAAAGCAGCTCCTTTATGCCCGATGATAATTCCTTTTTGTGTATCGCGCTCCACCATAATCAAAGAACGAATACGGATGATATTCTCATCTTCAAAAAATTCTTCGGTTACAATTTCTACTGCGTATGGTATTTCTTTGCTGTAATTCAACAAGATTTTTTCACGGATAGTTTCATTTACAAAGAAACGCTCAGGCTTGTCTGTCAATTGATCTTTTGGATAATATGCTGGCGATTCTGGTAATAATTCGATAATTCTTCCAAAAACCTCAGGCACATTAAAATTCTGTAATGCCGAAATTGGAAAAATCTCTGCATTAGGAACTTTTTCAGTCCAAAAAGCTACTTGCTCTTCTAATTGTTCCTGATTTGAATTATCGATTTTATTCAATAACAACAATACTGGAATTTTAGCATGGATGATTTTATTAAAGAAAGCTTCATCCTTAAGTTCCTGCTCCCCTATCTCAACCATATAAACTAGGATATCAGCATCTTCAAAAGCCGATTTTACAAAGTTCATCATCGATTCCTGCATTTCGTATGCTGGTTTGATGATTCCAGGAGTATCAGATAAGATTAACTGAAAATCTTCTCCATTTACGATTCCTAGGATTCTATGACGTGTAGTTTGTGCTTTAGATGTAATGATTGACAATCGTTCTCCAACGAAAGCATTCATAAGTGTTGATTTTCCAACGTTTGGATTTCCGATAATGTTTACGAAACCTGCTTTATGTGACATTTGTGTACTATTTATTCTGCAAAGGTAGTTATATCAAGCCAATACAGAAAATAAAAACATTTTTTTAATTTTTTGTTGAAATATCCAATAATTGGTTATACCTTTGCACCCGAAACAACGCGGGATAGAGCAGTAGGCAGCTCGTCGGGCTCATAACCCGAAGGTCACAGGTTCGAGTCCTGTTCCCGCTACTAAGACAAAGCTTCAGAGAAATCTGGAGCTTTTTTTATGCAGTAATTTTTTCGTCTGTCATCCTGAGCGAAGTCGAAGGAACGCAAAGATAATTACGCAAGAAATTCATAGAAAGTAACTCTTGCTTAATTGCTTTAGATTGTGGGTGCGAAGTCAGGAGACATTGCGCCATTTTAAACAAATATAATTGAAAAACCGAAACCTCATAAAATCTCTGACTTTAAAACTAATTTTCTCAGAATATTGTTTCATGAATGCAAAAATCAAGGTAATAAAAGAACTAAACATAAAAAGTCTTGAGACTTTTATCAGGTTTGCAATTTATAAGAAACAAAAAAATTACGCAAAGTCAGAAACATTTGCGTAGCTTTTCATAAGCAACATTTCAGAAAGCAGGTTCACTTGCTTGTCAACTAGTTTTTAATTTGTTGTATATTAAAAATCTGGAGCTTTCTTCATTTATATTAAGTTTCAAACAATTAAGCTATTTCGATTGCTGGTGCGAAGTCAGGAGATGTTCGCCAGCTTTTCATAAGAACTCTTCGGGATTCGGGTTTTGGGATTAAATTAAGCCTATTCTTCGGATTTGCCAAATCTCCCAAATACAATAGTAACTTTCCATTAGGCCAAATGCCCAAATCAGTTGTAGTAGCTGTTAGGCGCTGGCTTTTATCTATTTAGTTCAGTTTTGACTTCGTTAAATTTTAAATAATTTATTTCTGTATTCCTTTTAGGAAACCCTTTTACTAAAATTTCATTTGCAGAAGTTCCACATAATTCTAAATTATTTCTTTTTGCATAGTCAAACATATCCTTTAATTTCTTTTGATTTTTTTCAATAAATAATTTTGTTGGAAGCGAGTCAATGGAATATATAGTTTGATTTTTAAGATAATTATAATTGTGATTTAGATAGATTTCTATGGTATCATTTAATTTTCTGTAAAATCTATCTTGTTCAGATACTAATTTCAAAACATCTTTATTTTTATTATAATAGACTGTTTTATATTGATTGTTATTTGTATTAGAATAAAAATCTATTATGCCAAAATCACTAATTCTATCATTTTTATCCAATTTTAGCTTTTCATAATTAGCAATGTAATTTATTAGATTCCAATCATTTTCATCTGTTTTCACATGAAGGATTGAATCTAATTTTAGATTTTCATTTAAACTGCTTAAACCGTTTTTTTCTCTTTGTACGTTAAGCTTATTAATTAATGATTCTCTCTCATGATTTTGACAAGAGAAAAAAAGAATAGAAATTATTATAAGATATTTTAGTTTGCTCATTTTTTATTTGCTTGCTCCTAACGTTCTGGTACTACAACGGGTTTGGGATTAAAAATGCGTAATCTTTCGGTTATGCCAAAACTTCCAAATACAAAACCAACTTCTCATTAAGCCCAATTACCCAAATCAGTTGCAGTAGCTGTTATTTGATGTTTTTAATTTATAAGTTCTGCTGGAACATAATTTATCGGATTCCAATCAAATTTGCCAATCCAAGATGAATTTGGCAAATAGTCTAAAACATCAATATCGTCGAATCCATTTATATATTCTTTCTTATCGAAATCTACAAAAAAAGTCATTCTTGAATATTCTTCTGCGTAGTTCTCCATTATGTTTTTTACTTCAGCAATTGAGATTTTATCTTCAGCAATTGATTCAAGATATTTATCAATTTTATCCTCGGCTACTATGTAAACTCCATTTCTAAAATTGAATGGATCATCTGTTAATATTGAAGGATCATTTTTTACATAATCAAGAATCCACCAAGCAATAGGCATAATATAAAAGTGATAATCATCTTTATATTTTATACATCCAAGAATATAGTTTTCTTCTAATCTTTCTTTTATCGATTTCATTTGATTGCTTCTTATTTAGCAGTATGTTTCTGCAAATATCAGATAACTTATTTATATGTGTGACAAAATCACACAAAGCCATCCAAATTTGCGTAGATATGTGTGATAAATTTTACACATTATTTATCTTCAAATATATAGTTTTTTCACTACAAACTATTAAAGTGGCTTTAAATTGGATTGATCCTTTTGGCACTTATATGAGTGGTAATGCAAACAAAAACCAGAGAAAAAATCAAGATGCAAATGCTAAAATACTGTAATAATCCAAGATAATCTGGTTAGATAATTGAATGCTTCCCACTACTAAGACAAAAGCTTCAGAGAAATCTGAAGCTTTTTTGTTTTCGACTACTTTGAAGCACTTTGTATTCACGAGCAGGACGCTAGCGTCAGCAGGGAAGTAAATCATATCAAATTCGAAACCAACTTTCCATTAAGCCAATTGCTAAATTCGTTATTATATCTGTTTTAGATATTTTTCTTTTAATCTATAGTTATCATTTTCAATTTAGTCCCTTCTGTATAAAACATCTTATCTTCTTTAATACAATACGTTGAACCAACTTCTCTTCCTACTAAAAAGTATTCTTTGGTATTAATGTTCAAAAAATAAAATTTATTATAATAAACCTCTACTATGAAATTTTTAATATTGTATAACCCTTGACAATGATAAGTATCCTTTAAAATATTGGTTTCAATTCTAATTTCTTTTTCGAATTTATTATTATCTAATTCTCGAATAACTACTTCGTCATGTAGCCTATAGACTATTTTGTTATTATCAGAATTAAATCTATGTCCATTTCCGCATTCGTCAATTCGGTAAGAAAAAATTAATTGGGGATTATTAAAATCACTGACTTCAAATACTGAATAATTTCCTCTTGGACTATTATCATCCTTATTAAAATAAATAAAACCTAGTTTTTTATTATCTGATGATAGAAAAAGACTGAACACATAGTTATCCATTACACGATTATATGAGAAATCATCACTTTCAAAAAAAATGTCAAAAAACTCGAATAGCTTATGTTCTTTAAAATTTTCAATATCAAATATTATATAGTTTTGATCACAATAAAATTCAACTCTTTTTTGAACATCATCTTCAATCTTTTTTATGACGTTTCCATTTGGGGCAATTTCTATATGCCAATCGCCTCCTTCAATTGTCAGGTGTAAATAAAAATTATTATTTGATAAAGAATTAAACTTATTTACTTTACATAAAATTTTATCATTAAGATAGAGAGAACGGGAATAATAATCATTTGAAGATTTATTAACATTATTAAAAAGATTAAAATCTTTTGGATTTCCGTGAAAATCATTTAACGAAATAATATCGACAAAATCTCCATTTTCAATATCAAAAACTTTTAAAAACAACCTACATAAGTTATCAACTGTAACTAAAGCAATTTGATGTTTGAAATTAATTAAATCCATTCCAATTATGTTTTCATTACTAATTAGAATTTTTGTATTAAAACAGTTTAAGTTTAGATTCATTTTTTAATTTTATTTTGTTTCTCTAAAATATATCAACGCCCATTTGATACATCAAGTTTGAGATTAAACTAAAGCTCATTATTTAGATTTACCAAAACATCCAAATACAAAACCAACTTTCCATTAAGCCAATTGCCTAAATCCGCTGTAGTAGCTAATAAACTAAACCTTCAGTAGCCAGTATCGAGTTCGAGTCCTACTCCACTACTAAGACAAAAGCTTCAGAGAAATTTGAAGCTTTTTTTGTTTTTAAAGATTTTCAATTTCAAATTTCTCAATAAACTTATCTATTATTTCATTTAATTTCGTTCGTAAATTAGAATTTTCAGTGATTACCTCTATTCGATAACTTCCATAAGTTATTTTAGTATTAATTTTCATATCAGTGCTCCATCCAATTTCAAGCAACTCCTTTATCATATCAGGTAACAATTCATCCCATTCTTTTTCTTTTGGCAAATTCAATCTATTTAGTTTTATATAAAGATTTATTTCGCCTTGCGCTTTCAATTCCTTGCTTAACAATGAGATTTTATTGTCGTTTTCGATTTGCATTTTTATATTCTTTTTGAATTGTTTATTCACTCTTCAATATTTTATTTTAACCTCTCTAAGAAGCTAAATTTAGTATATGTAAAGTATCAAAAATATTAATAAAAAATTGTATAAAATAAAGACTAATAAATAATTTGGTTAGATAATTGAATGCTTCCCGCTACTAAGGCAAAGCTTCAGAGAAATCTTAAGCTTTTTTGTTTTATTTAGGCATAAAAAATAATGTCTGATTCCGATTATGGGCGCAAAAGTCGAATACATCCGTCAGCTTTTCACAAGAACACTTTATACTTACAAATTACAGGTCCTTATGATCATGATTTATTTCACGCATCTTATCCAGCAACTCCATTTCATCTTCAGGAAGAAGCTGTAAAGCGATTTCAAGTAAGATTATTAAATCAATTGTAACATCAGAGGAAATATCTTTTTTAAGTAAGCTAATACATGTTTTAAGCAAAGAGGAAACGGTTAGATTTAATTCATAATAAGAAGATAATTTTATTGGTACGCTAAACGAATTATTTTCAGCATCGGGTTCTAGTTTTGTGAAATAGTTCATTTTACTCATTAATTCTAAAATAGTTGTGGCTAATTCTTTTTGTTGCGTTTCCATAGTTTCAATTTTTAATACTCTTGTATTTTATACTCTACATTGAATTTATTACTACATTTTTAGTACGATTAAACAAATATACACAAAAAACAGACTTATTTGACTGGATATATACGTTCCTGTTTTTTCAGCTACTTAATTATAATTTTCAAGTCTTAATAATATGTGATGAGAAAAACTGAAGTACCACAATCTGTGAAGATTGTTGGAAATAACATAAAAGAGATTATTAAAGAGAAAAATCTTAAAGTACGTAATGTAGCTCACGATGCAGATTTAGATATTGAAGCATTAAGAAGATACATGTTAGGCAAACAAATTATGGGTATTGATAAACTTATACGCATCAGCAAAGCTTTAAATGTCGATATCTCAGAACTGTTTCGCAAAATATAATTCATTTAAATTTTAACCCAGTTGCATGGATATACACAATAACAGAGCGAAAAGTCACAGATTCGAGTCTTATTCCTGCTACTAAAATAAAAAAGCTTCAGATTTCTCTGAAGCTTTTTTAGTAGCTATCTTTCTTTAGAGCTCTCTTTACTATCATCGCGCTACGTTCACGAGCGAGACGCTATCGCCAGCAGGAGTTTTTATTTATTCAACTCTTTTTCAATTTCTTTAATAAGTTCAATTGTTAGTGGTTTTGTATTTTTGTCGTAAACTCTTATATTATTATTACCTAGTTTGACAAGAAATTCAATTGTCTTCTTAAATTTTGGGTCTGAGTATAACTCTTTTTCTGGTTTATCTGCATTTTCTATCATTTTATCAAAACACTTAAACAGAAAATCATTATAATATTTATCGACTTCGTTAATTGCCGGTACAAATATTTGGTAATAATTTAAGATTTTCTGTTTTAATTTTTCGTCTTCAATATAGCCAATTTTACCACTTGACTTAAAACCTTCATAATTACCAATATTCATTTTTGGTCCATGTGAATAAATTGGGAAATCAACTTTATTTTTAGACTTATAAATACTGTCAAGTTCGAAAGTCGTTAGTGCTAAAATTTTTTCATAGCTTATGTTTGACTTTTTGTATGCTTCCTTTTCAATGTCGATGTTTTTTACATCATTTTGTAAATCATTCTTTAAATTTTCAAGAAATACCGTCACTTCTTCTTGTTGATGTTTGTGTTCGCTCCAGCTGTGTAGCGATATTGAAAGTGTTACAGCAAAAACGATTATAAAAATTTCTATAATAATTTCCTTCACTTTCTCACCAAATGTATGTTTTGAATTTTTCACAGTTTTATAAATTTTTCCTGAATGTTTCGTTATTTCTTCTTGCATCTTTTTTTATTAAAATATCTTTCTATTATTTTATTGAGATTTCTTTACTTTTAGTCACTTTAGGAATATAAATAAGATAATCATACCCCTTTATAACTCTCGATAAGTACGCATCATCTAGTTTCAGCTTGTTTTCTAGAATAGATTTCTTTAAAGGTCTTAAATCATAACAATACCATTGTTCCTCTTTTTGTACATTTAAAAAAGATTTAAAACTAGTGTCATCACTTTCGTCTTCTCCTTTTCCGATAAGCATTATATGCAACGATTTCCTAAAACTTGCCTCTTCAATATTAAGAACTAAACTACCAATATCATATATATCAGTTTTCATTAATATGGTTTCCCCTTTTGGTAAATGGACCGCACCAAATTTGAAAAGATTTTTTTTGTCTTTCCAATTAGGCATTTGGTTTAGCAAGATGCTTTTCATCAGTTGAATTCTTAAGGGATGATTTCTATTAATATAAATCTCTCTACTTAACTTTAATGCCTCAATTTGTTTTCGCTCATTATCAGAAAGTTTTAGCTTCAACAACGAATCTATTTTTTGAAGACAATCTTCGGATAATAAGTAGAATTTTTCAAACCCCTCTTTAGACGCAGCTAGTTTGGAATTATGAAGCATTTGCTCATAGATCTCAATTACTTTTTTATTTTTCGAAGTTTCTTTTAAAGTTGAAATTATCATTTGATCTGCAAAAAGGCTAATTTGCTCGGCACCATATATTTTGGTATTACGTTTAACTAAATCCTTAAACAAATTAAATTCGGGTTCATACTCTAAAAAAGAAAAGTTTGTACTATATTTTTTTACAAAAAAATCAAGCTGTTCGGGAGATAGAGTTTTAATTTTTTTTTCGATTATATCTACTGAATAAGGATCTACCTCAAGAAAATAGTTGTCGAACTTTACCTCATTGATAATAGCATTTGTGAAATAAGGTATTTCGTTTGTAAAATGAGATTCTCCCAACAAAACCGAATTAGATTGTTTTATTTCGTCTAACAAAACATCCCATCCTTTTCCTTGAAATGAAATGTTTTTATCATTTTGGAAAGGAAAAGCATTCTTTTGAACTAAACTGTCAAGTAATCTGTTTTGAGCATAATTAAAATTTGTAATGAATAATGTAAGAAGTAAGAGTATTATTTTTTTCATTTTTGTATTAACTTTTTTTTTGGTTTATTTTTTTTTGGTTTATTTTTATTTGGTTTATTTTTTATTATTTAAGGTTCCCGAAAATTGCCTCCAACTAATTTATACGTATGACAAAACCACAGAAAACGCCCCAAATTAGGGCAGATATATGTGATAAGTATTACACATTATTTATTTTCAAATATATAATTTTTACATTATAAATTATTCAAAAGAACTTTTATTTAGCTGGATGTTTTTGATACTTACGTGAATGTGGATATGCAAACAAAAAAATTGCGCAAATGTCTCTATGACCTTTGCGCAATTTTTCATGTAAGCACTTTGAAGAACAACGGCACTACCAAATTGTGATTCTATCTTTCTTCGGCAAGAACATTTTATCACCAGATTGTACATCAAATGCTTCGTAAAAAGGTGTCGTATTCATTAGAGGGCCATTCACACGCCAATTTGGTGGAGAATGTGGATTATTGTTAATCCATAAACGCAGGTACTCGTCTTTCATTTTTACTCTCCATATTCTAGCTAAAGAAATAAAGAAACGTTGATCTGGAGTAAAACCGTCAATTTTTGTATTCCCTTGTCCTTCTTTGGTCATTTTAAAAGCATCATATGCAACTGCTATTCCAGCAATATCTGCCGTATTTTCGCCAACTGTCATCGCTCCATTAATGTGTAAATCACCTAAAACGGTATAGGTATTATACAAATTGATAACCTGTTGTATTCTTGATTTAAACTTTGCATAATCCTCTTTTGTCCACCAGCTTTTTAAATTTCCATCTTTGTCATATTGAGCACCCTGATCATCAAAAGTATGGGTTATTTCGTGGCCTATAACCATTCCTATACCTCCATAGTTAAGTGCATCATCTGCATTATTATCAAAATATGGGGGCTGTAAAATACCTGCAGGAAAAACAATTTCATTTGCAGTTGGGTTATTATAGGCTGTAACTGTTGGAACTGTAGTATACCATTCTGATTTATCGACAGGTTTATCCAATTTTGCCAATTGAAATTGATATGCCGCTTTAGCAGCCGAAACCATATTCTCAAAATAGGCATCTCTAGCTATATGTACATTGCTATAGTCTTTCCATTTATCTGGATATCCTATTTTTTTGGTCATGGCAAACAATTTTTCTTTCGCTTTTTGTTTGGTACTTTGGCTCATCCATTCCAATTTATCAATTCTTTTGGCATATGCTTTTTGCAAATTATTCACGAGGATCAACATCCGTTTTTTTGCATCTTCTGAAAAATATTTCTTTACATACAATTCACCCAACGCATCGCCTAAGTAAGCATCAAGAACACTAGCCATTTTTTCGCCACGTGATTTTTGAACAGCTTGACCAGAAAGCACTTTAGTATACTCAAATGACGCATCTACAAAAGGTTTGCTTAAATCTTCTGCATATCTCTCTATAGAATTTGCTTTCAAATAAATTTTCCAATTATTAATAGGAATGGTTTTTAATAGCTTATTAAGGGCGTCATAATAAGCAGGTTGACCTACATTAATAGAATCGGTTTGCGCTCCTAAATTTTTTAAAAAAGCAGTCCAGCCTATGTTGGGATGTCTTTTTACAAGATCTGCCACAGCCATTTTATTATAATTTGCTTGTACATCTCGAAGTTCAACTTTTGTTTTATGCGAAATGGCGAGTTGTTTGTCAATATCATAAACCAAATTAGCATTCTTTTTAGCCTCGTTGGTATTGCTTCCTGTTTGTTGAAATAATGCAGTAAGGTATTTTTTGTATGCCTCCTGTATGGCAATAGTTGGCGAATCTGATTTGAAATAATAGTCCCTATCAGGTAAACCGATACCCGTTTGATAGATTTGGGCAATGTTCATACTGCTGTTTTTATCATCAGGTGACACTCCAAAACCTATAATAGAAGAATTGTCTACTTTTACTTCATTAACTACAAAATTCATTAAGGACGGTAAATCGCTAATTGCTTCAATTTTGGCAAGTAAGGGCTTTATTGGTGTATAACCGCGTTTGTCAACAGTAACCGTATCCATTCCTGATGCATAAAAGTCTCCTACCTTTTGTGCTATACTTCCTGCTGGATTCTTGCTTTGCGAAATACTGTCTAATATTCCTTGCAGGCGCATACGTTGCGGGTAATTCATAAACATATAGACACCAACTCCGGCCTGAGATGCAGGTATTGGTATAGAGTCGTACCATTTCCCATTTACATATTTAAAAAAATCATCACCTGGTCGCAATGTGGAATCTATTCCAGTGATAGCAATGTTTTTTTTTCCTTGATGTTTTGAGCATGCTGTAAAAGCTAAGAATGCAACGAAGAGTGGTATTAATGAATTTTTCATAGTTTAGATGATTTCTATTAAAAATGAACTGAAAAATATTTGAAAGCAGGCATTTTAAAATGTATACAACTGGTATAGTTAAATTTAGCAGAACAATATACGAATTCAGTTTTTAATTCTAAAGTCTTTGTTAGAATTACTATTTATAAAAACGCTAATTACAAGCAGTTATTTATCGTTAATGTAGTAATCCGGCATAACATTTTGAGACTACAGTGGCTTTAAAACTAAATTAATCCCATTATTCATATTGCCAACCAAACGATAACGAACAGCCGACGTAAATCATCCTAAATACAAAACCAACTTTCTATTAAGCCTATTGCCCAAATCTACTGTAGTAAGTACTGACAGTAGTTTTTATTTATTTTTCGCGATTCTAAATCCAAATCCATCATTTCGTGTACCTTTTGGAGATTGGTATCTAACTTCTGGCATATGAATTCCATATTCTAATGGCTTTCCATCAGCGCTTTGGGTTTCGTAAAACCAGCTAACTCCTTTCGAAATTTTATATGCTCCTTCTGTTGGTCCTTGTGGATTTTTTTTACTCACTAAACTATCTTTCTCAGGGTTATACCAATCAAAAACCCATTCACCAACATTTCCAGTCATATCATAGATCCCTAGTTCATTAGGTTTAAGTAACCCCACTTTATGAAAGGTGCTGTCTGAGTTTTCTTTTACCCATCCAATCTCGATTGGATTATTACTGCCACTATATTTATAGCCTCTAGTTTTCTTTCCTCCTTTAGCGGCATATTCCCACTCTGCTTCCGTTGGTAATCTTCCGCCTGCCCATTTTGCAAAGTCATTAGCTTCATCCCAAGTTGCAAGCATCGGGTTTTCGTCTATCCATTTATAATATACTTTTATTCCATGAGCGTTTTCAATAGGTGCTTCAGGCATTTTTCTGCCTGTTTTTTCACAAAACTCTCTAAACTGTTTTACGGTTATTTCATATTTACTTATATAAAAATCATCAAGTTCAACCATTCGGTGTGGACTTGTAAAACCATTTATTGTGTCGCCTTTGGGGCTAATGACGATTTTGTTTTTACCTTGTTCAAAAGCCCCGCCCTCTACAAAAACATAGTCAATATTGTCTTGTCTGCAGGAATTTAGTATCAAAAGCCCAAGGAAGAGTATAAATGTCTGTTTTGTCATAATGTCTGTTTTTAAATTACCGTTAACTTATTTAATGTGTGCAAAAAACCACACAAAGCTATCCAAATTGGGAATATTTTCTCAATATAAATCATTAAAATTTATAAGCAATAATTCTCTCGCAATCTTCAATAAACTGATTCGCTATTTGAATGTTTCCCACTACTAAAACAAAAGCTTCAGAAAAACCTGAAGCTTTTTTCGTTTATATTTGCCAACATTAATGTATTTTAAGAATAAAATACTGAACCCAAATCAAACATTACAATTAGAAATAAAAATGAAAAAAGAACTAATAACTATCTTATTTATATTTACTGTTATAAATATGTTTGGCCAAATTACAGCCACATCAAAACCTGATAAAACGAATTATTCTAATGATAAATTACCTCTTAGTGAAGCAGTTACTAATAAGGTTATAAGTCCGCTTAAAAAAGTTGAATTAGACGAAGAAGCAATCCTACTTTATGATTACGATGGCTCTATCTTTTCATATGATTTCGACTCCGAAGATATTAATTGGACTATAAAAGCTACAGATTCTAATACTGAAATGTGTGCAAATAAAGTAACCATACATGATGGCGTTATATATGTTCCGTTTATAAACGGTGAAATTTTTGCAATAGACAACGTAACTGGTGAGGCTTTTTGGAAATCAAGATTAGGCAATATTACTGATCAAATCGTTCTAAAAGATCAAACTCCAATTATAAATGGTGGAAAACTGTATATAACTGCTCAAAATCAAGATCAAAGCAGTAACATATATGCTCTTAATATAAAAGACGGGAGTTTATCATGGAGCTACAAATTAGACACTCCAAATAACGACATTCCAGTACTCTTTTTTGATAACAAAATTTTTACTCAAAGTGCTTCGAATGTTTATAGCTTTGATGCCAATACAGGAAAAGTTCTTAGCCAAAAAAGCTTTGAAGAACCTATGCATGGAAAACCTGTAACAGATGGTGAGAATATATTTATAGCAAATGAAAAAAATCTTCTTTTTGCCTTAAGTCCTAATAAACTAGACATTTTATGGCAATATAAATTAGATGAAAATCAACATAATATCAAGGAACGCATATTCTGCAAAGACAAAAAAGTATATTTCGCTGCACAAGGTTCCACAGTTTCTTCTGTATATGCTGTTGATTCAAAAACAGGAGCTCAGCTATGGAAAACTGATTTTAAAGATGATAATATCGAATATATTACCGAACATGATGATACAATTTGGGGATATACTCGTAAAGGAAAACTTTTTAAACTAAACTTAACGAATGGTGAAATAGTATTAGAAATTAAATTAACAACCCTACCTGTTTCAAATATCGAATTTCCTGAAGATGACAACTTGTTCTATTATTATTGTGATGCTGGTTTAATTGAATACAATATAAAAGATAAAGAAGAAATTGTATATTATATGCGAACCTCTCTTAAGGACGACATCTATAGTGCATACATAAAATTAATTCAATAACAAGAAAAGAAACTTTCTCAGCATCAGAATGCTTTTATCAAAATAAAATTAAGTTTCAATATTATCCGCTACTAAGACAAAGCTTCAGAGAAATCTGGAGCTTTTTTTGTTTGTGTAAATTTACAAAACAATCTCTGATTCAGATTACAAGTGCGAAGCTAGAAGACATTCGCCTGTATGAGAACGCTTCGGGGAGCGGGTCATTTTAGTTAATCATTTCTTAATCCCTTAAGAAAGTTCATCAGCATTAATATAAATTCGCCTTGTCAATTATTATGAAATAAGCTACGTTTTAAAAAAATGACTAATTATCATAATATCCTGAAAAAATATTAAAACAACTTTTATATTAAAAAATTGATTTATACAACACTTTTAAATATTGCGATTTTTCAGGGAATAGTCTTAGGCTTAATTATTTTAAAGTCTTCTATATTCAATAGTAATTCAAATAAATACCTGGCCTTCTTACTATTTGCACTTTCCATTGTTTTATTAAATTATGTTTTTGAAATTGAAGGTGTATTTACATCCTATCCTTTAATACTTTTTATAGACGCTATCGATTGGGTATTTCTATTACCTGTTTTCACATTTTTGTTTATTATAAACCGTATTGATGATGCGGTAAAAAACAGACAAAAAATTTATTTGTGTTATATTCCATTTGTCTATGCCTCTACTCTTAATATTACAATCCAACTTGATCATGTAGCAGGAATTTATAAAATCCCTGAGTCCTACATGTACCTAATCAATATACTTCAGCTGATTCAGATTTTATTGGCCATTATTATCATCCTGTTTCTACCTCTTTACTCTTATTTTATGATAAGGCATTTAAAAGACCCTCAAGAGAGAAAATGGGTCATTACCTTATTAACTATCATGTATTTGCTCTTATTTATCTGGCTAACGACCTATTTGATTGGTCTGTTTTTTCAATTAGATATTTCCTCTACCATGAGTGGGGTGGCTATATCGGCAACATTAATAATGCACTGGACAGCTTATATAGGAATTTACAAATATAGGCTTGCCAAAAATAAAGATGCCATCTATAATTTTCTAAATACAAATTTAGTTGTTTCGTCTCCCAATCTCCAAATTATAGAAACCAGCCTATCAGAAGAAAATAATACCCAGGAAGAATACAGAGAATCTATCACGGCAGATAATCTTTATTTTCAAAAACTGGAACTTCTTTGCAAAGAGCAACACATTTATACTGATAGTACATTAAACCGAGAAAAGGTCGCTGAAAAACTAGGTATAAGCTCCGGATATGTTTCACAAATAGTAAACACGATAACAGGAGACAACTTTGCCCATTATATCAATCAATATCGAGTGGAGGCTGTCAAGGAGATGATATCAAATTCGGAATATGAAAACTATAATTTGTTGGCGATGGGATTAGAATCTGGATTTACTTCAAAAACGACTTTTTATAAAGCCTTTAAAAAAGTTACTGGTCAAACACCAAATGAATATAAAAATACCAGCAAATAAGTACCATTTTATACATTTTTAAGCTTTTGAAACCTTTTCTAGTTTTTCTTATGTGAATTTTGCACTTAATAATTCAAATCACTTTTTATGAAAAAATTTTTATTACTAACTGTTATTACAGTTTTAGGATTTACAAATGTTAATGCCCAAAAAATTAAATTTGGAGCTAAAGGAGGTTTAAACTTTGCATCTATCAGCGGAGATGATACCAAAGGTATAGATGTCGTAACATCATTTAATTTTGGTGTTTTATCAGAAATTCCACTTTCTGATAAATTCTCTTTTCAACCTGAATTAATGTATTCTGGTCAGGGATATAGTTTTGACGATAATACAATTGCCTTAAGTTATCTGAACATTCCTTTAATGGGAAAATATTATTTAACAAAAGGATTGAGTCTTGAAGCTGGACCACAAATAGGTTTTTTACTTGCCGCTAAAAATGAGAAAACGAATGTAAAAGATTCGTTTAATACTTTTGATTTTGGTGTTAATTTTGGTGTAGGCTATAAACTTGACAACGGACTTAATTTTGGTGCAAGATATAATCTGGGATTAACTGATATCAATAATATAGAAGGATCTTCTAGTAAAAATAAAAACGGAGTATTCCAGCTATCAGTTGGTTATTTCTTTTTCTAAAACTTAATAATACTATAATAAAATTACAAGCTGCATCATAAATGTATTAACTCATCATTTCTTAGAGGATCTGGAAATTTTGAATTAATCATTTTGCTCTTTCAATGTCCTTAAATCATTCACAAAACGGTTCGAGAATTGTCCCGTTAGAGCTGCTAAAATAAAGCTTCAGAGAAATCTGAAGCTTTTTATTTTTAAACTACTTACTTCTCCGTTTAAGAATCATCAATTTTGTTTCCTAGATAAAGATTGCGGGAACGAAGTCAGGAAACATTCGCAGTTTTTCATTCGCATACTTTGGAGAACTAACTAAATTTATACCAATTTAGAATATATCCTAAAGATCAACTAATTATAAGCTTTAAGATGCTTTTAAAATCTTTAAAGCATTTATTTTTTGAAAATGAACTTCTTATTTTGTCCCAATAAGAAATATCGCAGTAAAAATCAATTACATTTACTTGAGAAATGATGCTCATACGTTTTTAGATAAGCTGACGTTGAGTACCACCTAAATGAAACCTTCCAATAAATTAACAAATAGAAATTTGAAAATGAGACATTTTAAAATTGTATTACTTTTACTCTTATTCAACATTAATAGTTTCGGGCAAAACGAATCTTTAATAAATTACAGTTCCATTGCAGATAGTTTGTACAAAGAAAAAAACTACAACTTAGCTACAAATTTTTATATAAAAGCATCACAGTTTGCTGATTTCCCCAATAGAAAAGGAAGCTCTTTCTATAATGCAGCTTGTTGTTTGGCTCTTCAAAATAAAAAAGACAGTGCTTTAATTTTTATAAACAAAGCTGTAGATCTAGGCTATGATGATAAATTAAATATTATAAATGATTCTGACTTAAATTCACTTCATGGAAATAGCGAATGGAATAATCTTGTAAAAAAACTTAAAGTAACAAAACAGCTAAACGGCAATCCCGCAAAAGTTTCGTTTTTTACTGAAGATATTCATAGATTCTGGAAAGCATACGATTTAGCCAACAAAAACCCGACTCAGTACAAAGAGATTTTTAAGACTAATTACTTTGACAAAGCAAGCATTGGAATGAATGATTATTTTGGTAGTAAAGTTGGTAGTATTGATCAGTTTATAAACCATATAAAATCTGCTCCTAAGTTTTATCAATCTATCCGAAAAAACACTTTAAAAGTTGATGATTATAAAAAGGATTTTAAAAAATCATTTCAAAATTTAAAAGATATCTATCCTACTGCTAAATATCCAGATATTTATTTTGTAATTGGTGCTTTTACAAGTGGCGGAACCATTTCAAAAAATGGCTTATTAATTGGCTTAAATCAAACAAGTCAAAGTGACGAAATACCAACAGATGAATTAAGTGAAGGGCTAAAAACAAGATTAAACAAAATTAAATATTTACCCAACTTAATTGCACATGAGCTTATTCACTTTCAACAAGAAACAAAGAGAGACACCATTACCTTAGGTTATGTAATAGTTGAGGGAGCGGCAGATTTTATTGGTGAATTGATAAGTGGAGACACTGCAAATCCAGATTTAATGAATTGGGCAAAAGGAAAAGAAAAGGCAATTTGGGAAAAGTTCACAAAAGACATGTATTTTAACAGATACAATAATTGGATTGCAAATTCAAAACAATCTTCAAAAAACAATCCACCAGACCAAGGTTATTGGATCGGTTACCAAATTTGTAAAGCATATTACGAAAATGCAAAAGACAAAAAGAAAGCCATTTCTGAAATACTAAATATTCAAGATTATAGAAAATTTTTAGCCGAAAGCGGTTGGGAGGATAAAGTAAGCAGGATAAAATAAAGTAGTGTTCCGTTATAACTACTAAAACAAAGCTTCAGATTTCTCTGAAGCTTTCTTGTTTTTTTAGACTGCTTTACTACTCAGTTTAGAAAATATAAATTTTATTTACATGATAGATTACTGAAACGAAGTCGGGAAATAGTAGTGTAACCTCTCATTAAATCCCTTTAGATAGTGAACATCTTAAAAAAACACAATGCAAAAACCACAAGATTATTCTTTCAAAATAAATAAATTTCAATTTTATAAAAAAAATTTCATTTGATATTAAGAAGAGATAAATACTCCTTACCCTTTTTTCCATCCAAAACAAACCATTATTAATCAAATAAATACATCTTGATTAATTAAATTTATTTTCGATTGATTATCTCTAAATGCAATATTTCCAAAATAATTAAAAAAGTTTTTTTTAGATCTTACTTGTATATCTTAAAATTAGTTCTAATTTTGCACTCGCAATACAAAAGCAGGCCCGTTCGTCTATCGGTTAGGACGCATGGTTTTCATCCATGTAAGAGCGGTTCGATTCCGCTACGGGCTACTAAAAACAAAGCTTCAGAGAAATCTGAAGCTTTTTTATGCAATAGGTTTTATCTTAACCTGCGCTTATAAGTAAAAATCTACTTTTAATATTCGGCACGCATCAAATGTGTAGCATTATGATTCAATTCTATCCCTCCATTTTCTCCGACAACGACTGTTCCTCCTAAATTTACTAGATGTTTTCCAAAAGCACAATTAGGCTCAAAAGCAAAGGTCATTCCAGACTGCAAAACAATGTCTCTTCCCGGATTAGGCAGTCTTCCTACATTACCATATCTTTTAGCTTGAGGCAAAATCTCAATACCTGGAGCTGTACCAAATCCGATTGGCCCATACGGATTAATACTATGAATAAGCGGATGTACATGCCATCCTTTAGAGTCTAACAGCGGTTTCTCCATACAATCAACCACTTCTCCAAAAGTAGTCCCTGCCTTTAAGCTAGCAACGCCTAATTCGTAGCATTCACGAGCCACTTGTGCTGCACATTCTAAATCGGGATGAATTTCTCCAACAGCAACTGCTGCTTGATGTTGCGTTTCATACATTCCATAAAGGGCAAATATTTCTGATAATACAATATCCCCTTCTTGAATAATACGAGGAGCTTGTGAGCGATATTGCCATGCTGGTGGCCCCCATCCCATATATTCAGGTCCTGATCCCATCAATATTTCTGCAGTAAATCCCCCCATAGAAATACAAGTAGAAGTTATTGCGGCTGCAATTTCTGCTTCACTTACTCCCGGTTTTACAGTCATTCGCATGGCTTCACTCATCGCTTCTCCAATCATAGCTGCATATTTCACTAATGCTAATTCTTCTTCACTTTTGGGTGCTGCAAGTTTAAAGAAATCTAAAAATACTGGCTTGAGTTCTGCTTTAGGGAATGCTTCCATTATTCCTTTCCATGTACGATGTGGAAGTGCACCATCAAAATAAAACGGTGGATATGGCTCTAATCCTATGATTCCGATTTTGGGATTTTCAGGCAATCCTATTTCTTTAAGCATTCGCCCAATGTTCTCCCCTGTTTTCCCGACATAAATTTGCTCTGGTGCGATCCACTGCTGATCGCCGCGTAATTCGGCTTGCATATGGTCGGCAATCATCATTGGAGCAAAAGTAATAACAACAGGACTTTTATCTTTATAAAACACAACCACAGAACCAAGTCTGTCATTTGTAAAATAATGATCGATACAAAACGGGGCTGGTGCTGCCGACTCACGATCTCCATAAATAATAAGGGTATCTAAGCCATTATTTGCCATAATAGTGCGAGCTATTTGCCAACGACGATCACGTTCCTTCAATGTCAAAGGTGCCGGAATATTCAATTTTGTTTTCATAACTGTAATCTTTTAATTTAACTATTACAAAGTAAAAGCAAGCTGAACCAAATACTCTTAACAAAAACGGAGATAAATTGTGCAATATGTTCTTTATTTTAACATTAATAGTTTATATTTAGACTTATAAAGTGCAAATACACCTTATTATGAAAGAAAAAATAAGATCTTATGATGTTGCTGCTGTAGCCAAAGAAGTTGGTTTACAAGAGATAAAAGGAATTGCAGTAAACAGATCCTCAGATGCAGTACGAATAGGCCTAACAGATCATCCTCATCTAGTAGATGGAATTATTTGTGCGATATGTGTAAAAGGATATGCTAAACTAAAAATCAACTTTCAGGAAAAAGAATTAAAGCCAGGCACTCTTATGGTTGTTTTACCCGATTCGATGATGGATCCAATTGAGATTTCTAACGATTTACATATTGACACTATCTTTTTTTCATATGATCTTATTTCAAAAATTGAATTTGCTAACGATTTCAATCTTTTAGAGAAAATAAATAGTAATCCATGCCAGTTACTAGGCGATGAATACCTCAACCTGTTTCAAGCTCATCATAGTTCTATTGCTACACATTATTATAGAAAACAAGAAAAAGGAAAAGAAGATGTTCTTAGCTATCTGCTTTGTGCCTTAATTATAGATATAAGAACTTTATATACCGAAAGAAATTATACTACAAAAAAGATAAGCAGACCTGAACAATTAACCAACGAGTTTTTTCAATGTCTGCTGAAATACTACAAAAAAGAAAGAAGCATTACTTTCTATGCAGATAAAATGAATTTGACTCCTAAATATCTAACGACTGCGATACGTAAACAAACAAAAAAAACGATTTCAGAATGGATAACTGAAGCTGTTATTACTCATGCTAAATCTATTCTTAAAACAACAGATACAAGCATTCAAGAAATTACCGACTTACTTAACTTTCCTGATATTTCACTATTTTGCCGTTACTTTAAAAGATACACAAATATGACTCCTACTGAATACAGAAAGTAAAATAAAAATTACATACTACTTTATAGCTACTTAACTAAATTCTTGGTTTTTCGAAATGACTCTTTTGAGAAAGACTATAATACAAATAAAAGTCATCCTCAATAGCAGATTTGTCTAGGTAATATCCATATTTGTCCATTGCTTCTGTATGCTGAACATCTTAATTTTGCATACAAACAAGACTTTTTTTTATTATAGCAACTCAAATGGACAAACATAAATTAATCCGATACCTATTTGCACTCATCATGATTGGCTTAATGATAGGAGTTTCGGAATGGCTAGATGAAAAAGAAATTCTATTTCCCGAAATGGCCGCATTAGTTCTTGGTTTATGGGTTATAGATAAAAAAATATGGACTGTAAGCAGACCCATGCTAATTGTACTAATGACTGTTTGTGCCGTTTTCGGAATCCTGCTTGTTCGTTATTCTCCGTTTCCGTTACTGGCTAATATTGCCATTTCCTTTGTCTTCACTTCGCTATGTCTTATTACTTCACGTACCACGCTAATTCCTATAACATCTGCAGCAATGTTACCTGTGTTAATGGGAACTCATTCATTGGTGTACCCTATTTCTGTTTTTATCATGAGTATCTTAGTGGTTACAGGGCAGTGGTTTCTAGAGAAAAATAAATTACGCCAAACTCCCCTTTTACACAACAAAAAACAGTACATCCATAATCCGAAACACTGGATCAAGTTATTTTTTTGGTTACTGCTTATAGCTGTAATTCCAGTATCTACTGGTCAAATATATCTTATAGTACCTCCGTTGGTGGTGATGTTTATAGAATTTAGTTCATCTAAAGCTGGTTTTCGTAATCGTCCAGTTCAGGTTTATTCAATAATGGTAATTTCTGCTGTTTTAGGAACTCTTTTTCAATATTACCTTCATTCAAAATTGGGTTTACCTCTAGTACATACGGTATTATTACTATTTTCATGCCTTTTTATACTTTTTGAAATTGTCGGTAAACCTTTTGCTCCTGCCTGCGCAATTGCTCTTGTCCCGATGATTATTCCCCAAGAAAATATACTTTCCTATCCTTTTCAGGTAGCTATTGGAACAGGCGTATTTCTATTTGTAGCCATGTTCTTTTTCCAGAAATGCTATCGATGGAGACGTGCTCAGCTTTTCGTTTGCTTTGTACCTCAAGTTATAAGATTAAGAATAAAGCGTCTGAACCGCAAAATGTAGTCAATTTAATACTATCAAAGCTACCCTAATACTGCATCATAAAAAACTTAGATATGTACTTGTGTACGTAAACATGAGCATGCTTCGTAAGCAACTAACAATTCTTAAATATATAACTAAGTAAGTTTTTTATTTGCAAATAATCTTTTAAAACATAAGAATTTACAACTAAAATTATATATTCGCCATCGTTTTAAGAGACACCTTAATATAGATACAACTTCTAATAAAACTAAGTTTAATCTCACTATTAGAGGCTTAATTATATGGATCAGTAGTTGTACTTTTTTTAACCTAAAACCCTTTTACATTAACATCATTTAAAAAACCAAACCACTTTAACAATTAACTAAAAACAAAAATGAAAAAACACCTTTTATTACTCTTAATCATGTTCTTAGGCTTCAATGCCTACTCTCAAATTATTTTCGAAAAAGGGTACTATGTAGATAATTCAGGACAAAAAATCGATTG
Organism: Flavobacterium sp. EDS; assembly: GCF_020991525.1. Taxonomy (NCBI): domain Bacteria; kingdom Pseudomonadati; phylum Bacteroidota; class Flavobacteriia; order Flavobacteriales; family Flavobacteriaceae; genus Flavobacterium; species Flavobacterium sp. EDS. The sequence continues at coordinate 283,149 of NZ_JAJMOZ010000001.1, read as the reverse complement.
TTTAATTAAAAACGTAGATTGGAGAAGCAACCCAACTACATTTGAATATAAATTATCTGAAGATGGTGAGCTAGAAATTGCGTCTATTAATTCGATTAAAGAATTTTCGATATACAATAATATAAAATACATCCGTAGAACTGTAAAAATAGACAAATCAAGCACAAAACTTGATGACTTGAATACTGACAAAAATCCAGTTTTTGTTGAAGAACAACTTTTTTTAAACGTATTAGTTGAAGGAAAAGCTAATTTATATTTATATGACAACGGTAACGCTCTCAAGTTCTTTTACAGTGTAGACAACGCTAATCTGGAACAACTAGTTTATAAAAAATACCTAAGTTCAATCGATAAAATAGCTCAAAATAATCATTTTAGACAACAACTATGGAATGATTTACAATGTTCTTCAATTGAAATAACTGATGTTAGAAATTTACAATATAGAGAAAAGGATTTAGTTAAATTTTTTACTGAATATAATAAATGTAACAATTCAAGTTATATTAATTATGAAAAAAAGACAAAACAAGATCTATTCAATTTATCTATCAGACCTCGTTTGAACAACACTTCTGCATCTTCACAAAATTATATTTCTAACCCAAAAAAAATTGATTTCGGAAATAAATTAGGCTTTGGTATTGGACTTGAGGCTGAATTCATATTGCCTTATAATAGAAACAAATGGGCTATTGCAATTGAGCCAACTTATCAGAGTTTCAGCAGTGAAAATTCGATTGATGTCACCCAAATATATGGAGGCAAGTTATATGGAAAAATTGAATACTCTTCGATTGAGGTTCCGTTAAGTTTAAGACATTATTTATTCCTTAATGACAAATCGAAACTTTTTGCTAATCTTTCATACGTTTTTAATATTACCTTAAATAAATCTTTTGAGTACACCCGAGCAGACGGAGCAAGATTTGGCTCTGCAGAAGATCGATCTAGAGGTAATTTCGGAATTGGAGCTGGTTATAAATTTATGAATAAATACAGCTTAGAAGTAAGACTACAAACAAACAGACAACTACTATCTAAGTATTCTTTTTGGCAAGCAGACTATAATTCATTTTCTGTAATTATAGGATACACAATATTTTAACAAAACACGTTAAACTATACTAAACAAAAGCTTCAGGGAAACCTGAAGCTTTTGTTTTTTTTTGAGACATAATTATTTTAAATCTTATCATCTAGACAAAAAACTCAAATCTAAAAGTATTACTTGCTTTCATTCTCTAGTCTTATAAATTCCTTTTTGGCCATTAACTCTGCCTGCTCAAAAAAACCAACACAAATCTCTTTGAGAAAGTTATTATATTCTGTAGCGTTCCTTAGTACTTCTTTATACTTTACCCTTTCTGAATTAAAAGACAGGAATTGAAATATTAAATTCTCTTCATTATCTGCATAAGCAAAAGGAAGCTCAATTTCTTGTATATATTTCAACAAATGAAATAAAGTACTCATTGAAAACCTACCTGTATGATATCCTAAAAACAAATGAATATGTGCAATTGCAATTTGCTTCATCGCTTTATGCAAAAATTCATTTTCCATAGTTGTCGCATCATCACTAAGACAATCTTTTCCAAGACTAAGAAATTGTTGCGCCAGTACCATTTTACTATCATAAAATTTTTTAACAAAATCAATCTCCCTTTCTAATTCAAAAGTTTTAGAATAAATAAGAAATAAAGGATTGTTATATATCAAAAGTCCATTTGATATAATTGCATTAAAAAAATATTTCTGATTATGATTTTTCTTGCGCAAATAATTAACACTATGATTAAGAATAGTCACTTTGTACTTATCCCCAAATTTTTCTTGTATCAGAGTTTCCAATGGTGTTACACCATTTTCGATATGTTCTAAATTAAGTACCAGTAAATAAAAATGATAACTAGGGAGTTGCTTGCTATAATTTGCACTTCTGTCTCCATTATCCCCATGAATTGTAGTGTATCCAAAACAATATATTGCTCTTACTTTCTTAAAGGATCCTGTAATTACATCACTTATTCCGGAGAGAGCATCGTTCATAATGTAATTAGACTGAATCTTAATATTAAAAATAGATCTTCCTAAAAAGTCCTGATTATTTAACGCTCTTACTTTTTGCTTACACGTTTTTATATATTCATAAAAGAGCCTGTTAATCTCTCTATGCATTAATTCGATTTTGGCTTTTGCTACATCTATCAGTGTAAGATCTATAGCTACCATATCAAGATTTTGCTGTACACTATTATATGCAGTATTTAGCATAATTAAGATTTCTTTATCTTCTTGAATATCTTTATTTAATATGGCTTTAAATGTGGGTGCAAAATCAATAATATAATCGTAGTGTACTAATAAACAGGTCGAACTAATAAACTCTGGCATAAGAAACTCTGAAGCACATATAAAGATATAACGCAACGTTTGATGCATTGCAAAGGCTGTATCTATACTCTTATTACTTCTTCTATAAATCGACACATTCCGAAATATCACCACTGCTGATTCAATATCTAACTCAAATCGTCTTTTGGCTTTTTTAGTTATATGTTTTGAAATAGCTAACCTTGGATAGAACACTTTTGAATCTGGCTCAAAATAAACCAATTCCTTATAAGTACAATGCTGAATAAAAAATAGTTTTCCTTTTCTAAATCCGTAATCGGCCCATTTAGAATTAATGAATTTAAAAACAAAATCGGGATATAACTTAATAATCTTAAATGCAGTTTCCCCCAATACATCTCCGTCCTGACGGCAATTTTCTTTGAGTATAAATGTTACTATAACTGCATCATTATTGCCTTTATATGACACATAAACTGCTCCTGCTTCAATAAACTGAAGCAAGTCTGAAATTGCTTTTACTAATTGTTCATAATGGGGGGTACTTTTTGCTATTTTAATCGGATATTCCATAATTCATTTTTACATGTTAAAACAACTCATTTTCTAATGTCTACCTAATATTATTTTTTTTGATCTTCTAAATACTGCGAAACTTAAAAGTTTGTCAATCCTTTTTGTCAATCAAAGTATTAATGTCCCTGCTTCTTAATCATATTTGTACTTTTTTTTTGTACGTTTGTTATTTACCTAATACTTTTCTTATAATATTACAAATATATAGAGTATATCCTACATATCACAACTAATTGAGTAAATAATCTACAAAAAAAATAAAATGATAACCGATAGAATACTACAACTTATTAAATACAAACGAATTAGCAGAAGAAAATTTTATATCGAAACTGGGCTTTCTAATGGTTTTTTAGATAAGGTAAAAGACATTGGCGTATCAAAAATAGAGCATATACTCAACGCCTATCCTGAGGTTAGCATGGAATGGCTTTTAACTGGTAATGGGGATATGATATTAAAATCTCATAAGTTTGGAGACCGATCCAATATAAAAAATGGTTCCGTTCACGAACCCGGTACTAATTCTTACAATCCTGAAAATAAAGAGGCTATTCAAAACCAACAAGTTCCTTTATATAACATACAAACTCCTGCAGGAATTGCTTCAATATTTCAAGATGCAAATCAAGATCCAATAGACTTTATATCAATACCTTATTTACCTAAATGTGATGGCGCCATTCATGTAAATGGTGACAGCATGTACCCTCTTTTAAAGAGCGGAGATATTATTATGTATAAAAGAATGAAAAATGTTATCCAGAACATCTTTTGGGGCGAAATGTATTTGGTTTATCTAATAACCGATGATCTTGAAGAATTAGTAATGATTAAATGGATACAGAAATCTGATAAAGGGGATGATTGGATAAAATTAGTAAGCGAAAATACGCAACACCAACCTAAAGAAGTTCTTTTTACAAATATTAAAGAACTAGCCCTGGTTAAAGCATCTATTAGAATAAATGCTACACATTAAATTAAAGTCACATAACAATACATTTAAGAGTTAATCTCTTTCCTTCACAGTACGTCCTAGAATAAGAAAGCTTCAGAGAAATCTGAAGCTTTCTTATTTCATACCATTCCTATATAAAACTAAATTAAAATAAATCATATATTAGCTAAACACTATAAGAACCAAACTGTTAAAACCAAAAATAATGAATTTACCTCCCTACTCTAGTTTTCCAAATATTGCTGACGTTACAATTTCGTTGCGACAAATCATTCCCACAGACATTAAAGACATTATCGAAATTTCATATTATGATGCCGTTCAAGCAACAACAGCGGAACAAGCAGCAGAAATGCAGGCTAAAATTAACAAAGACTACAGCGATGGTAATTCAATTCATTGGGGCATTGTAGAAAATAGTACAAATAAAATTGTCGGAACTTGTGGTTATTATCGCGGTCTTGACAGTGGAGCTGGCGAACTTGGCTGTGTTTTGTTACCTAGATACCGCGGTCAAGGCTATATGTCTTTAGCAATGACTTTGGCCATAGAATTCGGTATCAGCCAAATTGGTTTAAACCGCATATGGGCCGAAACATCTCAAGATAATAGGAATGCAATAAAACTTTTGGAGCGTCTTAACTTTATCAAAATTGCCGATTTAGCGGATAATCATATCGAATACGAATTAAAGCAAAACGCATAAATACATAAGCCATAACTTATTAATTTACAGCTCTATATTATAAATTTAAATAAATTATATATTAGCTAAAGAATTAACAGAACCTTTTTTAGCCCCCAAAACCTATGTCTAAAAAAACTATAATCTTACTCGGATTTATCCTTTTAAAATTTATCTTACAATATTCACTTATAAGTCCTGAATATGATTTGCAACGTGACGAATACCTGCATCTCGATCAGGCGCATCACTTGGCTTGGGGCTATTTATCAGTACCACCTGCTACCTCCTGGATTTCTTATATCATACTATTATTAGGCAATTCTGTTTTCTGGGTTAAATTCTTCCCTGCCCTTTTTGGCGTTTTGACACTCTTAATTGTTTGGAAAACTATTGAAAAACTCAACGGAAATTTGTACGCTTTGATTCTTGGTGCAACTTGTATTCTATTTTCGTCATTGTTGCGAATAAACATACTTTATCAACCCAACTCATTAGATGTATTATGCTGGACTACTTTTTATTACATTATAATTCAATACATCAATACCGAAAAAACAAAATGGCTCTTTATAGGAGCAATCGTATTTGCCCTTGGCTTCCTTAACAAATACAATATACTTTTCCTGCTTATAGGTTTGCTTCCCGCTCTTTTATTGTCTAAACAAAGGCGAATGCTAACAGAAAAAAAACTTTACATCGCCTTGGCTATAGGATTAGTACTGATACTACCCAATCTTTTATGGCAATACAATAACCATTTCCCAGTTATTCACCATATGAAAGAACTAGCCGAGACACAATTAGTTAATATGGATCGTTTTGACTTTTTAAAAAAGCAATTGCTTTATTTCATAGGCTCCTTCTTTGTGCTTCTTTCATCTTTATATGCACTATTGTTTTATAAACCTTTTAAAAAATATAGATTCTTTTTCGCTTCTATAATTTTCACACTACTTGTTTTCTTATACTTCAAAGCCAAAGCTTATTACGCCATAGGCCTATATCCTATTTATATCGCTTTTGGTAGTGTATATCTTTCTGAAATTTTAAAATCAGGCTGGAAACGTTATCTGCAACCAGTATTCATCGCTATTCCGCTATTATTTTTTGTCCCTATGTACAATTTATCATTCCCAAATAAAAGTCCCGAATATATAATAAAACACCCTGAGGGCTATAAAAAACTAGGTATGCTTAGATGGGAAGACGGAAAAGACCATAATTTACCACAAGATTATGCCGACATGTTGGGATGGAAAGAACTCGCCAGTAAAACCGATTCGGCTTATGCAACCATTGCTAATCCCGAAAAAACATTGATTCTTTGTGATAATTATGGTCAGGCTGGTGCTATAAATTATTATACAAAAAAAGGAATTAAAGCGGTTTCTTTTAATGCCGATTATATAAATTGGTTTAAGCTTGACATACAATATACCAACTTAATACGCGTGAAAGAATACCATGAAAAAGACAATGAACTTGCAGAAACTAGCCCCTATTTTAATACATCTAAAATAGCTGGCTCTATCACTAACAAAAATGCCAGAGAGTACAAAACAACTATTTTTGTATTTACTGATGCAAAAACTGATATTAATAAACGAATTATTGAAGAAATTAAAGATTCTAAAAAATTCTGAGCAACAAAGATACAAAGCTATACATGTATTCTTAGCGAAGTCATTATGGTAAAATCTTCCTAAAAACAATACTATATTTTTTTCAGAAGTTCATAAACACCAAGAACAGGTAAAAAAAACTATAAACACATGATTAACAGCATCCAATTAATAATAACCAAACTGATTTCTAAACCAAAAAATATTTTTATTTTAGATAGTATTGGTGCATTTCTAACTGCTTTCTTATTGGGATTTATCTTGATACGATTTCAAAATGCTTTTGGCATGCCGCAAAAAACTCTTTACTTTTTATCTGCTTTAGCATTGGCTTTCGCACTATATTCTTTATGCTGTTATTACTTTATTTCTAGCAAATGGAATAACTTTCTTAGCGTAATTGTAGTCGCTAATATCCTATATTGTTGCCTCACAACTGGGCTTATATTCTATCACTTTCAAACGCTAACAATATTGGGATTAACTTATTTTATCCTTGAAATAATTATTATAGTCTCTTTGATATTTATTGAAATGAAAGGGCTAAAGTTCCAAAGAAACAAAGTTTAGTTTAATCATAAAAACACAAAACTGCTTCTTAATGCTTTCATCCTAAGTAGAGTAAAAGAACCGCAAGTAGCTCAACACAGTTTGAGGAGCTATTCGTGGGATTCTTCGACTCCGCTCAGAATGACAATATCATGTTCAAACTAAAACTTTAAACCTTTACCTCTAAAAGCCTTAGCGCCTTCCTCATGCCATAAACAGCATATTCTTATTATAGTTATAGAGTACTAAATCATATGGTACTATATTTGGTAAAACTTTTTCTGAAGTGGCATCAAACTTAATATTATTTGCTTTTCGGAATAAGTAAATATCTTTTAAACAATTTGATAAACTCTGATGAATCATTGATGAAGTTATTGGCAATTTATTATCTCCTACCAATAAATCAATTTGATAATTAGAACTAGATTTTGAAAGATTATTACCTATTATTCTTATTTCGAATGTTGTAGGTTTTCCGTTATGTTCTCCCTGATATTGTACTCTCATAGTTTATCAATTTAAATTAAGTATAATTTCATTTATAAGGCTTCCCTAGCCTTTTGAAATATAAATTTACTAATAAAAATCTTTTACATTCATAATTAATTCTGAAATTTTAAAAGCATAACTACAGTTAGTTCATTACTGCTTTATTCAAAACTTCCTTAACACCTAATTATCAATACTTCACAAAAAACACATATTAAACACAAAAAACCTAATTTTTTAAGATGATTTCAATCGATGTAATTAGTATTTAATATTTTATTAAATTTGAACAACTAACCTTAAAACCTAATTTTATGGAAATGAATATCTTAGCATTTTTTGCTTCAGCACTAACCACTCTTGTTACTGGTTTTATCTGGTATAATCCTAAAGTCTTTGGAACAATCTGGATGAGAGAAGCCAGAATAACTCCAGATGATCTTAAAAAAGGAAGCATGCTGAAAATTTTCGGATTAACTTATATCTTTTCCTTAATGATCTCAATAATTGTTTCGGCATTAACTATTCATCAATCGGGAGCACTAGGAATGGTAGGAGGTCCTCCGATGCTAGAAAGTGCTAAACCATCTTTTGCAGCTTTTATGGCCGATTATGGAACTGCTTATCGCACTTTTAAACACGGTTCGCTTCATGGGTTTCTAACTGGAGTCTTTTTTGCTTTTCCAATGCTTGCTATTAACGGTTTATTTGAAAGAAAATCTTGGAAATATATTTTCGTTCATGCCGGATACTGGATTCTTACCTTAACCATAATGGGTGGAATTATTTGCGCTTGGGCATAAAATAGAAATATAAAAATCCGTTTGAAAGATAAAAAATCAAACGGATTTCTTTTTTAAGTATACTGTAGCTAAATAAGCTATAAATTATAATATTCTGTTATTATTAAGTAAATTTGAAAAATATAGTACCCATACCTTGAATGCATCTTATTCCTTCCAGATTTACAACAACACTGCGTCACTTCCTATATCATGGAATGATTTAGCTAACCATAATATTTTTTTATCCAAAGAATATTTAGAGGTATTAGAAAAATCTGCCCCAACTAATATGCTGTGCCATTATATTGGACTTTTTAAAGACTCTGAATTAGTTGGTATTGCTCTCACGCAATTTTTAGATTCTAATAAATTAGAATCGTTTGGAGAACGTGATCAATGTGTAAAAACTACAGTTCGTAATTTTGCTTTTAAAAAATTTGCTTCGCATGTTTTATTTGTTGGAAATAATATGCTTACTGGACAAAATGCATTTTCTTTTTCTGAGAAAATAAGCCAGCCAAAAGCAATTAAATTAATACACAAAGCTATTAATGCATTAAAAAAAGATTTTAAATCCAAAGGAAAGAAGATTCATATTACAACTATTAAAGATTTTTCGGCAAAAGAAATTGAGATCCTCTCTACCGAATTTAAAAAAGGATACACATTTTCTATTCAGCCAAACATGATTTTTAAGATCAATGAAAACTGGAAAACTGAAACCGATTATATTGATGCTTTGTCTAAAAAATATCGTGACCAATACAAACGTACTCGTAAAAAAGCCTTGGGAATCGAGAAAAAGAAAATGGATCTAAATGACATCATAGCTTTTGAAGATACTATTTATGACTTGTATTACCATGTTGCCAAAAATGCTCCATTCAACACCTTTTTCTTAGCAAAAAATCACTTTAGAGTTTTTAAAGAAACATTACAAGATAAGTTTCTTTTTTACGGCTATTTTATCGACGGAAAATTAATTGGTTTCAACACCTTAATCATGAATGGAACCCTCATGGATACATATTTTTTAGGTTACGACGAAAGCATCCAGCGCGAAAAAATGCTGTACTTAAACATGCTTTACGATATGATAGCATTTTCTATAAACAAAGATTTTAAAGAAATTATTTTCGCCAGAACTGCTCTGGAAATAAAAAGTTCTGTGGGTGCAAAACCTGTTAAAATGTACGGACTTATCACACACAGCAACGCTTTAATCAATCATAATATTGCCAAACTTTTTAATTATCTAGAACCAAAAAGTGATTGGAAGGAACGAAATCCGTTTAAATAAACATATTTCTTCTTTAATAAAAAGACAAAACCAATCTAAAATTCTTAAGGAATGGCAATTTTCATTTGCTTATGCAAAATATGAATATCAAGTTCTGTTTGTGCTCCACAATACTCTCCATCAATCTGAAAACTTACTGGATAATTTGTTTTCATTACTGCTTTATCTGTCGAAATAATAACAATATCATCTGAGTCAATAGGCATGTTTCCTGTGATTATTTTTCCAAGAATTATCAAATCTAAATTTTTTAAAACTACCAATTCAAATTTACCATCATTAACCGTTCCTTTTGGATTAATTACAACCCCTGTTCCATATTTTTGAGAATTAGCAATTACAACCATTCTTGCTTCATGTTCTACCGTTTGGTTATTTGCTGTAATGGCTACAACAAACGGATCTCCTGATTCTTTTATAGTCGTGTAAGCTTGTGATGCATAACCCCAAAATCCTCTTATATTACTTTCTTCATAGTTCTTAATTAAATCGGCATTCAGTCCAATATCGCTTAAATGAATACTTTTTTTACCATTAATAGAAATCATATCCATCTCGATATAATTACTATGAAAAGCTATACTTAAATTCTCTTCAAGTGTTTTTGGCAAATTTAAATCAACAGACAAGCCATTGGCTGATCCTGCAGGTAATATTCCAATAACAACATCATATTGCTCCATTGCTTCGGCAACCATCTTTACAGTACCATCTCCGCCTGCAACAATAACCCGATTAGGCAAGTGCTCTTTATAGAGCGCTTGTATTTTAGTAACATCATTCTTTCCTGTCGTTTCATAAACTTTTAAATTAATATGACAGGTTACTGCATAGGATTTTACTGTTTCGATAAGCTCAGACTTATCCAAATCACCCGAAATAGGGTTTACAACAAATAAGATATTTCGTTTCAAAATTTTATCTTTATATTTATTCAAAAGTAATTTACACTAGTTATTCCAAAAGTACACAATTAATGAAACCTATTTTAAAATTATATCGCGGATATGCTAATGATCAGGAACTAATTGTGATGGGACACATTTTTAAACCATCAACGGCTAATGATTATGATTTTCAAAAGAAAAATTTCAAAAATGCTACTTCGGTTCTTAAACTTTTTCAAATAAAAACGATTCCCAACTACGATGTTTATTTAAAACATGGTGATAGACAAATCCACACAAAAACCCTTGATGATGGTTTTTTTAAATTTTGTATCCCTCTAAAACAAGAAACTGGTTTTGGATGGATGGACTATGAAGTTAGTATTACTCATAAAAGTGAAACAATAACTTCTTCGGCATCTTTCATTAGACCACATGAAGGAAATTTAGGAATTATATCAGATATTGATGATACTTTCCTAATCTCGCACACAAAGAACTTTTTTAGAAAATTATACATTCTACTCTTTAGAAACGTAAATGATCGCAAAATATTTGATGATGTCGTACCTCATTATCAAGCACTAAGCTCAGCTGGGAGAAACAATAAAAATGAAAAAAATGCTTTTTTCTATATTTCAAGCAGCGAATGGAATTTATATCGATTTATTATTCAGTTTACAAAAATCCATGATTTACCAAGGGCTGTAATATTATTAAAAGATATTAAAACTGGAATGTCTGACTTTTTTATGAGTGGCAGAGGAAATCATGACCATAAGTTTGAAAAAATAAAGCATGTTTTGGAGTTTTATCCAAACCTAAAATATGTTTTACTAGGCGATGACTCTCAACATGATCCAATATTATATGAAAGAATTTGCAAAATATTTCCTGTAACAGTAAAAGCAGTTTATATAAGGCAAACTGGCAAGTATAAAAAAGTAGCAACAGAAACTATTCTGAAAAATTTAGAAAACCTTGAAGTTTCTGTTTGTTATTTCAAGCATAGCAGCGAGGCTATTGAACATTCTAAAAGGATTGGTATTATAATGTGATCTGTGAAATGCGGGCTGTAAAATGTGTTAGATGCAAGATGAAAAGCAAAAAACCAAGACTAACTCTTTGACTGAGATTGCCCTTCGTCTCCGCTCAGTATAACATTCGACTGATACTAAATATTGAATACTAAATACTGAATACTAAAAAATAGCCCAGATAGAGCAAAAAGCCCGGAATAAAAAAATCTGCATTTCCTGTTTTAAAAAAGCGACTTTAGAAGCTCTTTTTATAACATTAGAAATGTAGATTTTTTATGAGGACTTGTAGCGAAAGCTGGATTAGCTCCTAACTATTGAGTTATAGATTATCTATTTCTTCCTGAACTACTTCCCATTCTGAAAGTAATTTATCTAATTCGGCTTTCTTTTTATTGTAAGCCATAAAGAATGACGCATCTTCGATATGCTTGTCATAATTTGAAGCTAACATTTTATCGTCATGCTGAATGTCTTTTTCTAATTGCTTGATTTGACTTTCTACTTTACTCAAGCGATTCTGCAATGCTTTATTTTTCTTTTGATCTTCGTATGAAGCTTTATTACTTTCTTTAGGAGCTCCCGCTTTTGTAGCATCTTTTTTCTCAACTTCACGCATATTTTCTAAATTACGCTGTTCTAAGAAATAATTGATGTCTCCTAAATATTCTTTTATCTTTTGATCCTTGAATTCATATACTAAATTAGACATTCCCTGAAGAAAATCTCTATCGTGAGAAACTAGTAACAATGTTCCTCCAAATTTTTGAAGTGCTGCTTTCAGTACATTCTTAGATTTAATGTCCAAGTGATTCGTAGGCTCATCCATTAGCAAAACATTTATAGGCTGTAACAACAACTTACATAATGCTAAACGGTTTCTTTCTCCTCCCGAAAGAACTTTTACCTTTTTCTCTACATCATCTCCACGAAACAAAAATGACCCCAACATGTCACGAACCTTAGATCGGTTGGTATCCATTGCAGCATCTTCCATTGTTTGTAACAATGTAATTTCACCATCTAGATATTCTGCTTGATTTTGTGCAAAATAACCCAACTGAACATTATGTCCTAATTTTATACTTCCTTGATATTCAAATTCATCAACAATCGCTTTAATAAAAGTTGATTTTCCTTGCCCATTCTGTCCCACAAAAGCAATTTTGCTTCCACGTTCTACCAACAGATTGATATCTTTAAGTATAACTTTATCTCCATAAGCTTTTGTAACATGATCAGCTTCGACTACTACTCTACCAGGTTCTTTAGAAACTGGGAAGGAAATATTCATTACCGAATTATCATCTTCGTCAACCTCGATACGTTCTACTTTATCTAATTTTTTGATAAGCGATTGCGCCATAGATGCTTTTGAAGCTTTGGCACGGAATTTCTCAATTAGCTTCTCTGTTTCTTCAATTTTCTTAGCTTGATTTTTTTGTGTAGCCAATTGTTTTTCACGAATTTCATGACGTAACAATAAGTATTCTGAATATGGCTTATTAAAATCGTATGCCTTACCTAATGAAATTTCGATTGTTCTGTTGGTTACATTATCCAAGAACATTTTATCGTGGGAAACAATTACCACAACACCAGGATAATTACGTAAAAAACTTTCTAACCAAATGATACTCTCAATATCCAAGTGATTCGTAGGCTCATCCAGCAACAAAATATCATTAGACTGTAATAATAATTTTGCCAACTCGATACGCATTCTCCATCCTCCCGAAAAAGTTTCGGTTTGGTTATTAAAAACTTCTCTTTTAAAACCTAAACCTATAAGGATTTTTTCAGTGTCTCCTACATAATTATATCCACCTAATAAATCAAAACGGTGTGTATAATCAGATAAATCTTCGATAATCTGACTGTATTCTTCACTTTCATAATCGGTTCTGGTTACCAATTGATGATTGATTTGCTCTAATTTTTTCTCTACAACTTTTATATCTGTAAAAGCTTCGTAGGCCTCTTCGAGTACTGTTCTTCCTTGTTCGAAATCGATATCCTGACGTAGGAATCCCATTCTTACTTCTTTCTCTGTTGCAATCTGACCAGAATCTGGTTTAAAATCTCCTGCAAGAATTTTTAACATTGTTGATTTTCCAGCACCATTTTTCCCAACAAGACCTACTCGATCTCCAGCACCTAAACGAAAAGTAACTTCCTCAAATAAATAAGACCCCCCAAACGAAACAGATAAATTATGTATATTAAGCATTTATTATTGTTATTTTTAACTAATTGATTGTGTAAATTGATAGCTTCAAATTAATGAAAATCAATTTTTGTAGACATTGAAATACTTTTCTCTAAGTAATTAAACATTTATTGAGCTTACAAAAACTTTATTTATGTGCTTAACTAACCTCTAATCCGTATTTTTAATTCTTGATTTTCTAAAATATAAAGCAATAAATATTGCATTTTGCTTATGATTTTAAAAATGCAAAGGTAGTGAAAAGGAATGTATTATACTATAAAGTTAAAAAACCTAATTACAGCGTACTAAAAGCTTCTTTTTTACATCTTTTCGGTTATTAAGAATAGGAAAATTGTGAATGTGGCAATCAATGATTATCTTTGAATTAAAATCATATCTTATTATTTAAAATAATTACTCTGTCTTAACTCAAAATAACAGGTAGCTATTTTACATTTCACAAAAACCTACTCAAAATGTTCAAAAAGGGATCTAAACTAAATAGTATTTTAAAAGGAACTTGTCCTAAGTGCCAAAACGAAAGTATGTACGAAGACAAGAATCCATTCCATTTAAGTAAGGTTCTAAAAATGAATGAATCTTGCAGTCATTGTGGATTTGTGTACCAAATTGAACCTTCGTTTTTTTATGGAGCAATGTATGTAAGCTACGGACTAAATGTTGCTTTAGGAATTGCTGCCTTTATTATATCTTATGTTTTATTTAATTCAAGTATTGAAACTTCTTTTATAGCAATTGTAATAACTCTAGTTTTATTATTTCCTTTTGTATTAAGATGGTCGAGAAATATATACATCAATATGTTTGTTTCTTACGACCCTAACAACAATATAAAATAAATTACTTTTTATTCTTTTTATAAAATCGCTGGATATTTATCTCACTATCCAGAGGGATGTCATTTTCAATATTTTCAAATAAAGCTTTTGCCATTGCTGGTCCGAGCATGACCCCTCGTGTTCCTAATCCGTTAAGAACATGAAGTGACTTGTGAGCATGATGTGTCCCTACCAATGGTCTTCTATCTTTTACTGTAGGACGAACCCCAGCAAAATGTTCAACTATTTCAAAATCACAAGTGATAATTTCACGGATACGCTCTAGAAGCTCTTGTTTAGCTTCCTCAGTAGGCAAATCGGTTTTATCCTTCCAATTATAAGTAGCTCCTACTTTAAACAAATCATCTCCTAAAGGCAGTATAAACACACTTGTATTCACAATCACATCTATATTTAAACCAACTGCTTTTATAATAAATAATTCTCCTTTTGTTCCATCTAAAGGCAAATCATTAAAAAACGGGTTCTTATGTAACCCAAACCCCTCTGCAAAAATCACATGACGTGCTTGGATATTTTTATATTGAATACCTGAATCTAAAAACTCTATTTGATCATAATCAAACGATTCTTGTAGCAACAAATTATTAGCTAGTAAATATTCTCTATACTTTTCTAACAATAAAGCGGTATCAACATAACCAGTGTGTAAAACTTCTCCATAATCGTATGGGGAATCTATGCTATTGTATTTTTTAGAAACTAACTTAGTAGACAAAAAAGGAGCTAAGTTCTTTTTATCAGAAGCACTAAACCAATTGTTCTGTTCTTCAATCGAGAAAAATTTTCTCAAAATCGGAAGCTGATAGTTGAATTTTGTAGCTAGCTTAGCTTCAATTTCTCCATAAAACGAATCCATTAAAACTAACTGCGCTTGTGCTTGCCACACTTCACTAAATCTTTTTAAAATTACTGGATTATATAATCCGCCAGCAATTTTTGATGAGTTTTGTGATTTATCATCTACCACCAATATAGATTTATTGTGCGTCAACGCTTTTTCTGAAAAAGAAATCCCAGCCAAACCTGAGCCAATAATTAAATAGTCAATCATGAAAAAATAAATTAAACTGTTACAGTCATCAAACTTAAATAAAAAAAAACTCTTACCATTAATGGTAAGAGTTTATATTAAAGAAGTAAATTATTTTATTAGTAATTCCACATATCTGATTCGAAATTTCTAATTTTTTCTTTCACTCTCTCAGATTCTAATAATTGATTCTGAGCATTATCCTTCATGTATTCATCGATAGCTCTATCTCCATAAACATTTTCTTCTTTATAGATTGTGCTGTTAAAACGTCTAGAGTTCAAGATTTGATCAAAAGAAATTGGCATTGCAGAGTTTTTGTCATTAAAAGCTTTAGCTTCATGCAAAACATTTCTAGCATCTGGGAAGAATACCCAGAACAATTCTATATAGTCCTTCTCTTCACTATTAATAGTGTAAACATCTGGAGTTACAGGACAAATCCCTAATAGACGATACTTTAATTCACTTTGACGTTTATCAAAATACCAATACCCTTTAATTTTATATTCTGTAACATCTTGAGCTGTTAAATCAGTTTTCAAGATATACTCAGAAGATATAGTTTTAGATGCAGGAACGTCTACTGTTTCAGTTGTAGTTACTTTGTTTTTCCCTTTACCTGTAGTCTTCTTTTTTTGGATCGTTTGCGCAACATATGCACCTGGATCTTGATTCAATTGCTCTCTACCTGCATCAGTTGTATCAATGCGTGATAAAGAAGCCTGAATATCTTTCATAGACTTTTTGGTATTGAAATAACTATCAGTATAAACTTCAGTAATTTTACCATTTTTAATTGCTTTTGTCAAAACATCGTACATAGAACGTCTGTCTGAACCAATATTGGCAGTGTCAATAGGAAAATACAATGAGAAGTTGATTTTTTCATTCAAATCAATGATTTCCCAAACAGTTTTCCCCATCAAAACATCTCTATCGTGTACATAACCATAAGCTAATGGTTTGTCATTGTCTGAAATAAGTTGAGCTGGTGTTTTTAAACCAATTTCTGCTGGTGTTTTTGCATTAAGCAAATTCGACTGTGCAAATGTGGTAAAACTCCCTGCAACAGAGACAATAGCTATTAAAAAATTTCTTACATTCATCATGGTATCTATCAGTATAAGATATTGAAGTAGTTTACTTTATAGAACTACTTATTATTGTATTTCAAAAATTACTGGAGAAGTTCTAGGTAATAAATAACTTCCTGCTCCAACAAGTTTAGTTTTAATCTCAGAAATAGTGACTTGGTCACCTCTACCTGCTTTTGAAAGAACTGATTTACATTGTGCATTTAATTTATTACCAGAAACTACAACTGTAGGTTGTCCAGTAACTTTTAAATTAAATCCAACAACATCTAATCCAACTTCAAAATCAAAATCAACTAATTTAGCTCCAATTGTAGCTACTTCAAGGTTTGATTTAGGTCCTTTTACGATACCCATTTCTCCTCTAATAGTTCCACTTGGCCCAGGGATACCTTTAATTCTGAAAGTTTTCTTATCAGAAACTGTAGTACCATTTGGTAATGTACCTGTAACAGAAATTGTAGTTTCTGTACCTGTACCTGGACTCATATTATATTTTCCTGGCTTACCTGCTGAAGACAATCCTGGAGCACTTGCTACAACTTTATTATCAGCAACTCCAGCGAATGAAACTGAGATAGGGTTAACAACACCTCTATAAACTACATTCATTTTATCTGCAGAGATAGTAGCCGAATTTGGTTTTGGTACTACAACATATTTACCTTCAAATTTAAGCGGAATAGTTTTTCCGTCTTCTAAGAATGTAAATTGTCCGTTAATACTTTGTTCTCCAATTCCACCAGCAGTCATCGAGATAACAGCTTGCCCGTTAACAATTTTACCTGGTCCTGAGAATGAAGTAGGTTTTGTGTTTTCGTCATAACGACCTAAAACTACTTTACCTGTAACAGTTTCTCCTTGGAAATATGCGTTTTTATCAAGAACTACAATTGCTTTATAATTACTATAAGAAGCTGCTGCTACTGCCGCTTTTCCTAAAGCTGAACTATAAACATCTGATTCTGCTTTTTTAACATCACTTTGCCAAGCTGATAATTTTGCAACTGAAGCTACAGCTGGAAAACCTTTAAAATGGTAAGCTAAAAACTTATCTTTTAAACCTTCTTTGTTTTTAACGTCAGAAGTATTAAATTTATTATCAATCTCAGCTACAATTGCACTATACTTTTTATCACCCAATACAGCTTTCATATCAGCTTTGTACTTATCGATTTTAGCAACGATTTCGTTACCTTTTGCAGTATAACCTTCACCTGTAAACCAGTTGTCGATATTATCACCTTTGTCCATAGACTCATAAGGTAATTTTCCAGTCTCTTTGTCTTTTTCGAATCCTTTTAAAACATCTCCTTTTAAAGTTTCGATATAGCTATAAAAATCTTTTGATATTGCTTCTACTTTGTGAGCTGTTTGAGCAGCTGTTTCAAATTCTCCTTTAGCCTCAGCAGCTTTCTGATCTAACGAAGACAATAATTGCTCATTTGTCATTTTAGCTGACTCATTTGCACTTTCAAATTTTTCATTCATTAAGCCAAAAGCAGACAAAACTTCTTTTGACATATTCATTGCTAACATTGCGATAAAAACCAGATACATCAGGTTTATCATCTTCTGTCTAGGGGTTAATTTTCCTCCTGCCATATTTTCTAAATAATTAGTTTTTTATTAATAATAATTGTCTTTAACTAATTATCCTTTATTATTCATAGCTGAAAGCATACCACCATATACATTGTTTAAAGAAGCAATATTTGCAGTCATTGATTGCATTTGTTCTTTTAATTTAGTTGCATTTTCAGCAATCTCTTTATTAGCTTCTGCATTTCTAGAAGCACTTTCTAATTGAACTTTGTATAAACTATTTAATGATTCCATTTGTGCAGCGGCAGTAGATAACTCTTCGCTGTATTTTTTAGTAGAAGCGATTGAATCAACAGTTGGAGCAATACCTTTAGCAGCAGACTCAAAGTTTTTAATACTATTACCTAAGCTTGACATTAACTCTCCATCAATTTTAGCTTCTTTAAGCATAACGTCTAATTTTTGAGAAAGTAAACCTTGCGCATCTGAAGTTTTTTCAGCTTTTGCAACTTTTGCTTTTGCCTGTCCGTTAGCCAATTCTGGGTATACTAATGTCCAGTCTAATTCTTCGTCAACTGGTTCAAAAGCAGATAAAGCAAAGATTAATGCTTCTGTTACTAATCCGATTGAAAGCATCAAGGTTCCTGTTAACGGTCCAATTTCAAAGTGAGTAATTTTGAATAAAGCTCCAATGATTACTACTGCTGCTCCCATACCGTAAGCGAAATTCATCGCTTTTTTACTTAATAATGCCATAATTCTGTTTGTTTTGTTTTAGGTTTTAAAATAAGGATTTGGTTATTGAATTTAATTTTCTTTCTTTTTAATATTTTGATTATTTCTTATTTCCAGTTGATTGTGTTCCCATATAATCTTGAACAGTTCTAAAACCGATAAAACTTCTTGCAGAATCTGCATATTCAAAATCTCTAGTACTTACTTGTAAGAAATAAGCAACATCTTTCCACGAACCTCCACGTACTACCTTACGCTTATTAGAGCCATCTTGCACATTAGGATTCATTGTAGACACATATTCGTAAGCATTTGGACTATATGAAGAATCTGTCCACTCAGCAACGTTACCAGCCATATTATACAAATTATAACCATTTGGGTCATATGATTTTGCTTCTACAGTGTACAAAGCATTATCTGCAGCATAATCTCCTCTATTTGGTTTAAAGTTTGCCATAAAACAACCTCTATCGTTTCTAATATAAGGACCTCCCCATGGATAAGTTCCTGACTCTAGACCTCCTCTAGCAGCATACTCCCATTCTGCCTCTGTAGGCAATCTGAAAGAGTTTACTAAATCATGTCCTTTCTTTTTAGCTTTTATGTAAGTATTTTTATTTAAAGTTCTCCAAGCACAGAATGCTTTTGCCTGAGTCCATTTTACCCCTACAACTGGATAATCTCCATACGCTTTATGCCAGAAATAATCATTGTGCATTGGCTCATTATACGAGTATGTAAAGTCTTTAATCCAAACTGTTGTATCAGGATAAACCTTAACTTCTTCTGTCTTAACAAATTCTTTTCTTTTTCCTACTTTAGCTTTAGCTGCAGCTTGAATATCCATCCAAGAATATCTGAATTTTAATTTATTTACATCTATAGTTCTTAATCCATTGTAAGACTCTTCAACAGGGATATACATAGAATCCATAACCTCAGCGTAATACTCATCTGGATAGGCTTGTGTTCCTTTTGCTAACTTAACTTTTCTGTTTAATTTTCTTCCTGCATAAGGATCATCAGCGGTACCAATACTGTAGTAATTATCATACATGTACTTATCGTAAGCAGTCATTTTTTCAGGATCAGAATCATTAAAAGCATAATCGCCTATGCTTCCACTTTTTTTACCTTTAGCATCAGCTCCACCACCAGGTTTTTGACCCATTTCATCAGCCATAATTGCCAAACGAACTCTCATTGTAGAATCCTTAACCCATTCTACAAATTGACGGTATTCACTATTTGTTATCTCTGTTTCATCCATATAAAAAGAACGAACTGTAACTGTTTTTGTTGGTGCATCCTCTACTTGTGCCAAGTCATCATCTGACTTACCCATGATAAAAGACCCTCCTGGAATCAAAGTCATTCCGTAAGGTTTTTCTGGATACCATTTCCCGCCTTTAACACCTACTAATTCTCCTTTGTCACTTGACCTACCACAACTAACTATTAGTGTTAAAAATGCCGCAAATGCAATAAACTTCTTCATATATATTTGGATTATCTATTCATTATTATAAGTCCGTAAACCTATTTATTATTTTTCTAAAAAACAATAGCTTTTTGTGTAATTTCTTTCACGGTCCAAAATTAAAGTTAAAAAAAATAAAAAAAAAATATTTAGTCGATAAACTGCCACAAAATACCGCTTAAAAACGTTAAATTTTAATATCTATAAGTATAACCTTATTAATGAAAACAAAATCAATCATTTAAAAAAAACCCTCAATCATTAACATCTTATTACGAAAACGATTACACCGTGTTTTTCCGCTGTGCCTTCCACCATCTTTCAGGTAATTCCTGATTACACGCTATCAAATATTCATCGTAAGAACAAGATAACAACGTATTTCTCTTCAATTTATTATTCCCATTTGAAATAAAAGGTATCTCTATCCACCAACGATCTGTTTTGTCACTTTTATAAAAAACTAATTCTTCTTCTTCTAACGGAACTATATATTTTAGATAGTTTTTTCGACTACCATAAGGATACTCATTTGAACGGTAATGATACCCCTCAATAAAATACCAAACTATTTGCGCCATTAAAGGAGCTTCTTGCAATGTACTATTCTGATTAAACAAACCAAAAGCAGACACTTTATCACTAATTCCAGCATACCTTGCCAACGAACAAATCTCTTTACCATCAAAACCATTAGGCTCAAAAGCAATAGTATTTCCTGAATCAGCAGATTTAACTGAATTCAAATCAAAACTCACTAAATCAGCATCTCTAAAAACTGGCTCAGCAAGCGCAATTTTATTTGAAATCTCTCCTAAACGATATGCATCAAAAAATAATTTTTCGATTAAATCTATTTCTTCTTGAGAATTATAATAGGTCTGATACCCTATATTACAATAATTGAATAAGTTATTAGGAGCATCTACTATAATTTTAGTCAAATATGAAGTTGCTGAAGAATCTTCACTCTCTTTTCCAAAATCAAATTTATTATCGACCGCAACTAAATTAACCATCTGCTCTAAATCATCGTAAGCACGATACAAAGCATAAGTCAAATCTTGAGAACCACCTATTACTATAGGCACTATTCTATTTTTTATTAAAGCGGCTGTTATTTTCTTTAAAAGATAGTAAGTATCATCTACTGAATCCCCTTGTACAACATCTCCTAAATCAGCGATAGACATATCCCAATTTCCAGGAAACATACCATATAGTTTTTTACGAAATGGATTTAGATTTACATCATTAATCGCAGTTGTATCTCCACGATTATCCAAAACTCCTATTATAGCAATATTAATTTTAGTTATATCAGGAAATTGTTCTTTAGTATGTAAAACTATCTTACTTCCCAATTCTTGAGAAGACAATGTATCAACGTAGTTTAGAATTTCTTCGTTAACTGGTTGTAGAAAATCAAATTCCATTTTTTATTTCTTTTTTACTACTGTTTTTTTCGCAACAGCTTTTTTGGTTGCTGGCGCTTTTTTAGCAGCTGTCTTTTTAACTGGGGTTTTCTTCGCAATCATTTCTTGAACTTCGGCCAATGTTAATTTTGTAGCATCAACATCTTTACTTAGTTCAATTTTAATTTTACCTTTTGTGATAACTGAACGCCCCCAACGTGCTTTTTCAACCAAGATTCCTTCTTCTTCCCAGTTATGAAGTACTTTATCAATATTTTTCTGAAGCTTATCTTCAATTAACGCCTCTATATCTGATTGTGACAAATTATCAAAATCGTATTTCTTACTTACATTAATAAACAATCCATTCCACTTAATGAACGGACCAAAACGCCCTACTCCTTTTTGTACACCTTCACCTTTATAAACAGCGATAGGCGCATCAGCAAGTGCTTTTTCATCTATTAATTCTTGAGCCCTAGTAATTGTCACATCCAAAGGATCTTCTCCTTTTGGCAACGAAATAAACACGCTTCCATGACGAACATAAGGTCCGTAACGTCCATTACTTACTTCAACTTCTTCTCCTTTATATTCACCTAATTTTTTAGGCAATAAAAACAAATTTAAAGCTTCCTCTAAAGTTATATTCCCAATATTTTGGTCTGCCATTAAACTAGCAAACTTTTTATCTTCGTCATCCGGCTCTCCAATTTGCGCCATTGGACCAAATTTCCCTAAACGAACTGACACTGGTCTTCCTGAAACTGGATCTTTACCTAATATTCTTTCTCCACTTTCTCTTTCAGCATTTGCCTCAACATCTTTTACATTTGGATGAAATTTATCATAAAACTCCTGCATCATTTGTGCCCAATCAATATTTCCTTCAGCAATTTCATCAAAATCTTGCTCTACTTTTGCCGTAAAGTTATAATCTAATATCGTCCCAAAATTCTTAACCAAGAAATCAGTAACAATTGTTCCGATATCAGTCGGAACCAACTTCCCTTTATCCGAACCTGTATTTTCTTTAAGCAACTTCTCTCCTACCTTGTTAGATTGTAGCGTAAGTTGTGTATAATTACGTTCTTGCCCATCAAGATTACCTTTCTCAACATAATTTCTATTAATGATTGTAGAAATTGTTGGCGCATAAGTAGAAGGACGTCCAATACCAAGTTCCTCTAATTTCTTAACCAAAGATGCTTCTGTATAACGCGCTGGTGGTCTTGAATATCTTTCTGTTGCCGTGATGTAGTTATTTATTAATTTCTCATTCACTTTCATTGCAGGCAACATTCCTTCTTGCTCCTCTTCATCATCGTCATGACCTTCAAGATATACCTTTAAGAATCCTTCAAAAAGCAAAACCTCACCAGATGCAGTAAATATTTCGCTATGATTATTAGCTTCAATTTTCACATTGGTTCTTTCCAATTGTGCATCACTCATTTGTGAAGCCAATGTTCTTTTCCAAATCAAATCATACAAACGCGCTTGATCTCTGTCGATATTTACGGTATGACGCGACATATCAGTAGGTCGAATCGCCTCATGCGCTTCCTGAGCTCCTTTGCTTTTATTTGTAAAGGTTCTCGGTTTTGAGAATTCTTTCCCGTATGATTTGATAATTTCTGCCTGAGCAGCATCCATTGCATCTTTAGAAAGATTAACACTATCGGTTCTCATATAAGTAATAAGTCCCGCTTCGTATAAACGTTGTGCTAACTGCATTGTGATTCCAACTGGCAAATACAATTTTCTCGCTGCCTCTTGTTGCAAGGTAGAAGTTGTAAACGGTGCTGTTGGTGATTTTTTAGTAGGTTTCGTTTCTAAGTCTGAAACCTTATACGAAGAACCTATATTTTTATTTAAAAAATCTTCGGCTTCTTTTTTTGTATTAAAATTTTTAGGCAATTTAGCCTTGAATGTTTTACCACTTTCATTAGTAAACTCTGCAACAACAGAATATGTCGCAACAGCTTTAAAATTCTGAATCTCACGTTCTCTTTCAACAATTAAACGCACAGAAACTGATTGCACACGTCCTGCTGATAAACCTCCTTTTATTTTTCTCCATAAAACTGGAGATAATTCATAACCAACTAATCTATCTAATACACGACGTGCCTGTTGCGCATTAACTAAGTTATAATCTATCTCTCTTGGATTTTCAATTGCTTTTAAGATTGCAGTTTTAGTAATCTCATGAAAAACAATTCGTTTGGTTTTCTTTCTATCTAACTTCAATTCCTCAGCAAGATGCCATGAAATAGCCTCACCCTCGCGATCCTCATCACTCGCCAACCAAACCATTTCGGCATTCTTAGATAATGTTTTTAGCTTGCTCACCAAAGCTTTTTTATCCGGAGAAACTTCATATTTAGGTTTAAAACCATTCTCTACATCTACACCGATTTCTTTTGAAGGCAAGTCGGCAATATGCCCATAACTTGACTCTACTTGAAAATCACTTCCTAAAAATTTCTCTATCGTTTTTGCCTTTGCAGGTGACTCAACTATCACTAAATTCTTTGCCATTACTCTATTTTTCTGGAACAAAAGTATCTATTTTTTTTAAATATTGCACTTTACTAAATTTTAAAAATATTTTATACTACTTATAAGTATACAAACACAAATGTAAAATAATATAATTTTCCTACAATATAAAATTCAAATATACCCACCCATTTATCTTATAAAATAATCGAATTTATATGTGCCCCCTCTAAACTAAAGTTTACTAGCGATAACCACGTCTATTCCAATTTCTTCCAATTTTATTTTCAACTCTGGATCGATACCTTCATCAGTAATTAACACATCTATTTTATTTAAATTACAAATTTTACCAAAACCTCTAATATTCATTTTCGTAGAATCCGCTAATACTATAACCTTTTCAGCTACTTCGATCATAGCTTGATTTAAATGTGCTTCTAAAGCATTAGATGTGCTAAGTCCGAATTCTAAATGAACTCCGTCTGTACCCAGAAATAATTTATTACATGAAAATTGACTCAAAGTCGCTTCAGCAATTGGACCAACCGCAGAAGTAGAACTATTTCGAATATCTCCACCTAATTGTATCGTATCAATATTAATTTCTTTACTAAGCTCTAAAGATACTTTTAATGAAGGAGTAAGCACTGTTAGTTTTTGGAATCCTGTAATTATTCGAGACAAATAATGAATATTCGAACCTGACCCCAATATAATGTAATCATGTTCACTAATATATTTTAAGGCTTCTTTAGCTATTTGCTTTTTTTGCTCGACCTGTAACGTTTCCTTATCACTAACATCTCTTTCAAAAGCATAAATTGGCTTTTTGCTCGCACCTCCATGTGTACGATGCAGTAACTTTTCATTTTCTAAAAAATTCAGGTCCTTTCGTATAGTTACGGTTGAAACATTAAACAATTCACACAAATCAACCACATTTACATATCCTTTTTGATCTAATTCTTTAAGTATATCCTCTTGTCTTCTGTTGATAATGGTCATAATGTCGCTTTAATATTAAGATTCTTCATGGCGAAAGATACAAAAATTAAATAATAAAATAAATTTCACTTTATTTTATTTAGTTTCGTTTAATTTCATTAAGTTTGTTATTCGAAAGCATTTTAAAGAAATACGAAACAAATAAAACTGAACAATGAAACGAATAGAACAATTAGCAAAACTAAAACAAACCTCCGAATGGGATGTAATCATTATTGGAGGAGGTGCTAGCGGACTAGGGACAGCTCTTGATGCCGCAAGCAGAGGATACAAAACTGTTTTAATTGAAGCAGTAGATTTTGCCAAAGGAACTTCTAGCAGAAGTACTAAATTAGTTCATGGAGGTGTTCGTTATCTAGAGCAAGGTGATATTTCTCTAGTAACAGAAGCTTTAAAAGAAAGAGGACTAATGGCTCAAAATGCAGGTCACCTAGTTAAAAATCAATCTTTCGTTATACCTAATTATAATTGGTGGGGAGGCTACTTCTACACTATAGGCCTTACAATTTACGACTTGCTAGCAGGAAGACTAAGTTTAGGGCGATCTAAATATATTTCAAAGAAAAAAACTATTGAATTACTTCCTACTGTAGAACCAAAAGGTCTAGTAAGCGGAGTTGTTTACCAAGATGGTCAATTTGATGATTCTCGTCTAGCTATAAACATTGCACAAACTGCAGTAGAAAATGGCGCTTGCCTTTTAAACTACGCCAAAGTTATTGGCTTATTAAAAAATGACAAAAACCAAGTTACAGGTGTTGAGATAATAGATCATGAATCTGGAGAAAAACACGAAATAAAAGGTAAAGCTGTCATAAATGCAACTGGAGTTTTCACTAATGCAATAATGAAACTAAACGACACTGTGTACAAAAAATATATTGTTCCGAGCCAAGGAATTCATCTTGTATTCGACAAATCATTTTTACCTAGCGACCAAGCATTAATGATTCCTAAAACAAGTGATGGAAGAGTGCTATTTGCTGTGCCATGGCATAATAAAGTAGTAGTTGGAACAACTGATACTTTAATTAAAAAACATAGCTTAGAGCCAATTGCATTAGAAACAGAAATTGAATTCGTATTAGAAACTGCACAAAGATTCTTAGTAAAAAAACCTACTCGCGCTGATGTTTTATCTGTTTTTGCTGGGTTAAGACCTTTGGCTGCACCAGAAAAAGAAGGAAAAAGCACCAAAGAAGTTTCTAGAAGTCACAAAATCATTGTTTCTGAAACTGGATTAATAACCATTACTGGAGGAAAATGGACTACCTACAGAAAAATTGCAGAAGACATTATAGACAAAGCAATTACTGTACATCATTTACCAAAATTAAAATGTAAAACTGAGCATATTGCAATT
Source organism: Flavobacterium sp. EDS (assembly GCF_020991525.1). Taxonomy (NCBI): domain Bacteria; kingdom Pseudomonadati; phylum Bacteroidota; class Flavobacteriia; order Flavobacteriales; family Flavobacteriaceae; genus Flavobacterium; species Flavobacterium sp. EDS. The sequence goes on along the minus strand of NZ_JAJMOZ010000001.1, from coordinate 256,635 downwards.
CACGGAAACAAACAAACCGATGCAAAAGCTAGAGAAAATCATTTATATATATACGGAACTGATATTCCTAAAATATTAGAATTACAAGAAAAAGAGCCTGAATTAAAAGAAAAGCTACATCCAGATTACGAATATACGATGGCAGAAGTAGCTTGGGCAATTCGCTATGAAATGGCTAGAACCATTGATGACGTATTAGCTAGAAGGGTTCGTTTGTTATTTTTAGATGCACGAGCTGCAATTGCTTCATGCGAAAAAGTAGCTCATTTATTAGCTAAAGAACTAGGCCACGACGAGACATGGGCTCAAAGACAAATATCAGAATTTAAACATCTTGCAAACGGATTTATTTTGTCAGATTTTCAAGAAAAACACCATTAAAAATACACCATTATGGAAAACAAATTTATCCTAACACTAGATCAAGGTACCACCTCCTCTCGAGCCATCATATTCAACCATGATGGCAAAATAGCAAGTATTTCACAAAAACCTTATGAACAAATCTTCCCAAAACCGGGATGGGTTGAACATGATCCTAATGAAATCTGGTATTCACAAATTAGCGTTGCTGCCGAAGTTATTGCAAAGATGGGGATTTCAGGAAAAGAAATTGCTGCAATCGGAATTACTAACCAACGTGAAACAACAATTGTCTGGGACAGAGAAACTAGCGAACCATTATACAACGCTATTGTTTGGCAAGATCGTCGAACAGCAAAATATTGTGACGAATTAAAAGCACAAGGCCTTACAGACATGATCCAAGAAAAAACTGGATTAAAACTAGATGCTTATTTTTCTGGAACTAAGTTAAAATGGATCTTAGATAACGTTAAAGGTGCACGCGAAAAAGCAGAACAAGGAAAACTATGCTTTGGAACTGTAGACACATGGCTAATCTGGAAACTAACCAGAGGCAAGATGTTTATGACAGATGTTTCTAACGCAAGTAGAACCTTACTAATGAACATTCACACATTAGAATGGGATAACGAATTATTGGAATTATTTAATATTCCAAAAGCAATGCTACCTGAAATAAAACAAAGTAGCGAAATATATGGTGAAACTTGTACAACATTATTTTCTACAAAAATTCCAATTGCTGGTGTAGCTGGTGACCAACAAGCTGCTCTTTTTGGACAACTATGCACAGAACCAGGAATGGTAAAAAACACATATGGTACTGGTTGTTTTATGCTAATGAATACTGGCGACAAGCCTGTTTATTCTAAAAACAATTTACTTACAACAGTTGCTTGGAAAATAAACGGCAAAACAACTTATGCACTAGAAGGAAGTGTATTTGTTGGTGGCGCAGCAGTACAATGGCTAAGAGATGGTGCGAAAATGATCGATTCATCTGATGAAATCGAAAGTTTAGCAGCAAGCGTACCTGATAATGGTGGTGTATATTTTGTCCCTGCTTTAACAGGATTAGGCGCACCTCATTGGGATCAATATGCAAGAGGAGCAATTTTTGGTATTACCAGAGGAACAACAAATGCACACATAGCACGTGCTACTATAGAAGGAATTGCATATCAAGTATTTGATCTAGCAAAATCAATGGAGGCCGACTTTGGTAACGAAGGAAAAGAACTAAGAGTTGATGGCGGAGCTGTTGTCAATAATTTAATGTTGCAATTTCAATCAGATTTATTCGGATTTAAAGTAATCAGACCTAAAACTTTAGAAACAACTGCATTAGGAGCTGCATACTTAGCAGGATTAGCTGTAGGATACTGGAAAAGCATAGACGAACTTCAAGAGCAATGGTCAATTGACCGCGAATTCTCTCCAGAAATGCCAAAAGCCGAAGTAGACAAATTGGTACACAACTGGAACAAAGCTGTAGGTCGCACTACAAACTGGATTGAAGACTAGGAAACAAACCATTAAAAAACAAGAAGATGTCACCATTTATCGCAGAAATTATCGGCACAATGCTCGTTATCTTATTAGGTAACGGAGTTGTAGCAAACGTGGTTCTTAAAGGAACAAAAGGAAACAACTCTGGATGGATAGTAATTACTACCGGATGGGCATTTGCAGTCTTTGTAGGCGTAACCGTTTCAGGACCAATTAGTGGCGCGCATCTAAACCCTGCAGTAACACTTGGATTAGCCATTATAGGAAAATTTGCTTGGAGTCAAGTTGCTTCCTACATCATCGCACAATTACTAGGAGCTATGCTCGGCGCATTCTTAGTTTGGCTATTCCATAAAGATCACTTCTCTATCACCGAGGATGAAGGCTCGAAATTAGCCTGTTTTAGTACTATACCAGCAATTAGAAACAACGTATCAAATTTAATTAGCGAAATAATCGGAGCTTTCGTTCTTATTTTCGTAATATTCTACATTGCGGGTCCAGAGCTTAGCTTTAACTCAGCCACAGATGTCAAAATAGGTCTAGGCTCTATTGGAGCTTTACCAGTTGCTATTTTAGTATGGGCAATTGGACTCTCTTTAGGTGGTACTACAGGTTACGCTATTAATCCTGCGAGAGATTTGGGCCCTCGTATCACACACGCCCTTCTTTTTAAAGGAAGTAGCAATTGGGACTATGCATGGATTCCGATTATAGGACCAATCATAGGATCAGGTTTAGCAGCACTCTTATATATGACATTACTTTAAATATCTCTTTTATAAAATAAGAAATCATGAAAAAAACACTATTTTTCTCTATAATCTCAATTATAGGGCTAACTGGATACGCTCAAAAAACAGCGGATTCGGATAGTAGTTTCGTTTCAACAGAAAACACAGAACCATCCCGTTTAGACTTTAATGTTGACTTAAAAACAAGCCACCTATGGAGAGGACTTGTCATTAATGACGGTATGACTGCTACTGGAAATATTCATTACACATTTGATAAAAAAAGAAATTTTACAGTCGGAATATGGGGTGGTGCAGGATTTGACGGGAAATACCGTGAAATAAACTACTACATTCAATATCAAAAAAATAATTTTTCAATTGGATTATGGGATTTGTTTAATACTACTGGTATAGAAAACCCTGAAGTATTTAATTACAACAAACTCACATCGACGCATCTTATAGACTTAAGAACTTCGTATCGTTTCCCGAAATCTTTTCCATTGCGAGTAGAAGTTGATATAATACTTTACAGCGGTTTAAAGGACAGACAACTTAATAACAATAACAGCTACAAAAGTAAATACACAACTTATACCGAATTCAGTTATCCCGCTATCAGAAACCAAAAAGTAAATTTAGACGTTTTCTTAGGAGCAGGCTATGCGCTTAATGGAGATACTTTTCTATACTCAAATAAAACAGAAAGCAGTTTCGGTATTGTAAATACGGGAATAAAGGCAACCAAAGAAATTTCTGTTTTTAATTATAAATTACCTGTTTCAGCAACCGCAATGTGGAATCCTGAAAACAAAATTGCCAGATTGCAACTAGAAGTCAATCTGTTCTAAACTCATTTTAGGTTTTTAATTTGTTTGTTAAAACTCTCTTTAAAACAAAGAGAGTTTTTTCATGTTAAGTAAAAATACAAAAACAATGTTAAATCTTCATCTGACATCTTGTCATAATCACTCAAATAATCGTACATTTGTGTCCTTATTAAAATACACTTTTGAAAGTGACTTATGGAAAAGATTATTGAAGAAAGCAAACAAGGCGAAAGTCTTGTTTTAGAAAATAAACCTGAGAATACTAAAAAACTCTTTATAGAAAGTTATGGTTGCGCGATGAATTTTTCAGATAGCGAAATTGTAGCTTCAATTTTATCTGATGGTGGCTACAACACAACTTCGGTTCTTGAAGAAGCTGATTTGGTTCTAGTAAACACCTGTTCTATTCGTGACAAAGCTGAGCAAACTATTCGTAAACGTTTGGAAAAATACAATGCTGTAAAACGTATTAACCCAAAAATGAAAGTTGGAGTTTTGGGATGTATGGCTGAACGTTTAAAAAGTCAGTTTCTAGAAGAAGAAAAAATAGTAGATCTTGTTGTTGGCCCTGATGCTTACAAAGATTTACCTAATTTATTAAGCGAAGTCGAAGAAGGACGCGATGCTATAAACGTAATTTTATCCAAAGATGAAACTTATGGTGATATTTCGCCTGTTCGATTAATGAGCAACGGAATCACAGCATTAGTTTCGATAACCCGTGGCTGTGATAATATGTGCACCTTTTGCGTGGTACCTTTTACCCGCGGACGCGAGCGTAGCCGTGAACCTCAGAGTATTATGAATGAAATTCAAGATCTATGGAACAAAGGCTTTAAAGAAATTACACTATTAGGCCAGAACGTAGATAGTTACTTATGGTACGGTGGTGGATTAAAAAAAGACTTTGTTAGTGCATCAGATATGCAAAAGGCAACGGCAGTAAATTTCGACCAATTATTAGAAATGGTAGCCGTGACTTATCCTAAAATGCGTATTCGTTTCTCGACCTCGAATCCACAAGATATGCACGAAAGTGTTTTACATATTATTGCAAAATATCCTAACATTTGTAAACACATCCATTTACCGGTTCAGTCTGGAAGTAACAGAATCCTAAAAGAGATGAACCGACTGCATACACGTGAAGAATACATGACTTTGATTGACAAAATCAAAACAATAATTCCAAATAGTTCAATATCACAAGATATGATTGCTGGTTTCCCAACAGAAACAGAGCAAGATCACCAAGATACAATGAGCTTAATGGAATATGTAAAGTATAATTTTGGTTATATGTATTCGTATTCTGAACGTCCTGGAACTTTGGCCGGAAGAAAAATGGAAGATGATGTTACCGAAGAAACTAAAGCTAGAAGATTACAAGAAATTGTTGATTTACAACAAAAACACGCTTGGTTTCGTTCTGAAGAATTTATCGGTCAAACTGTAGAAGTTTTAGTTGAAAAAGTTTCTAAAAAATCTAAAGAAGAATTCTCTGGAAGAAATTCACAAAGTATTACTGTAGTTTTTCCTAAAGAAGATTATAAAATTGGTGATTTTGTAAATGTCAAAATCACAAGTTGCACCAGTGGTACATTAAAAGGTGAAGCGGTAGGATTGAGCAACATGAATTGATTACTTTTTTTGCCACAGATTAATAGGATTTTAAATGATTTTTATATTATTTTACCTACATTTAATCATGGAGAACAAATTAATTTATGCGACATTATAAAGAAAGTGAGACTTATAAAATTATTGGCATTTGTATGGAAGTACACCGAAATCTTGGACCAGGCTTATTAGAAATAGTTTACAAAGACGCTTTAGAAATAGAATTTAAAGAAAATAATATTCCTTTTGAAAGAGAAAAGGAATATTCAATTGAATACAAAGGCAAAGTTTTGCCTCATAAATTTTATGCAGATTTTATTATTAATGAAGATATCGTTTTAGAGGTAAAAGCAATAAAGGAATTTTCAAATGAACATATAGCTCAGATTATAAATTACATGAAGTTATCTAGCTCAGAAATAGGATTACTTGTTAATTTCCAAACAAAATCCCTTCAATACAAAAGATATATTTCATAAAACACTTAAAAAATCTGTGAAAATCATTTTAATCTGTGGCAAAAAAACAAAAATATAAATGGAGACAGTTCAAGCTATAAAACAACGTTTTGAAATTATTGGAAATGATCCTAAGCTTAATCGCGCCATAGAAAAAGCAATTCAGGTAGCACCAACCGATATTTCGGTAATGGTAACTGGAGAAAGTGGTGTTGGTAAAGAAAGTATTCCAAAAATTATACATTCACTTTCACATAGAAAACACGGAAAATATATCGCTGTAAACTGTGGTGCAATTCCCGAAGGAACTATTGATAGTGAATTATTTGGCCACGAAAAAGGAGCTTTTACTGGTGCTACAAGTACACGTGAAGGTTATTTTGAAGTTGCTGATGGTGGAACTATATTCCTGGATGAAGTTGGAGAATTACCACTAACAACACAAGTAAGATTACTTCGTGTGCTTGAAAATGGTGAATTTATAAAAGTAGGTTCATCACAAGTACAAAAAACTAATGTAAGAATTGTAGCCGCAACTAACGTAAACCTATTCAACGCTATCGAAAAAGGTAAATTCCGTGAGGATTTATACTACCGTCTGAGTACAGTTGAAATCACTTTACCTCCATTACGTGAGCGTAAAGAGGACATTCACTTATTGTTTAGAAAATTCGTATCTGATTTTGCTCATAAATACAAAATGCCTCCATTAAAACTGGATGATGATGCAGTTCAACTATTACAAAAATTTAGATGGAACGGTAACGTTCGTCAATTACGAAATGTAGCCGAGCAAATTTCAGTTCTAGAAACGAATCGGGATATCACTCTTGCAACATTACAATCTTATCTACCAACAGAAGGTCCAAATTTACCTTCCGTAATTAATGAGAAGAAAAATGATAGCGACTTTAATACCGAAAGAGAGATTTTATACAAAGTTCTTTTTGACATGAAAAGTGATTTGCATGACTTAAAAAAACTTACACTTGAGTTAATGCAAAATGGTAATGCAAATGTACAAGAAGCCAATAAAAACTTAATCAAAAAAATATATGGTTCACAAGAAAATGATAGTGAAATTGATTTTGAAGAAGAACCAAGAACTGCTGTTATGACCACTCCTAGTCGGGAGGAACAATACCAGTCTTCTAATGAAGATAATTATTTATTTGCAGAAACAATCGAAGAAGAAGAGGTTTTACGATTGGAGCAAAAAGAAATCGAAATGATTAAAAAATCATTAGAAAAAAACAAAGGAAAACGAAAAGCCGCAGCAGACGAACTAGGGATTTCGGAACGAACTTTGTATAGAAAAATAAAACAATTTGATTTGTAAAATAACACATTCAAATTGTGTAAAAATTGACAACTAAAATAAATACCTTTGGGGCTTTTAAAAAATAAAATGAGAAATATACAGTACCTAATTATAATTGTAATTGTTTTTACTTTTAGTAGCTGTTCCGTTTACAACTTTACAGGAACGGGTAAAATAGATGCAAAAACATTTCAAGTAAATTACTTCCAGAACAACGCTGATTTAATTGAACCAGGATTAGATCGTACTTTTACTTTACAATTACAAGATTTAATCCAAAACCAAACCAACTTAAACTTAGTGAGTTCAGGTGCGGATTTAATGTACGAAGGAGAGATTACAGATTACAGAATTAGTCCGATGACTGCAACTGCAGATCAACAGGCATCACAAAACAGATTAAAAATTCGTGTAAACGTACGATTCACTAATAGAAAGAAAGAAACAGATGATTTTGAAAAATCATTCGAATTTTATTATGACTACCCGGCACGAGATCAACTTATAGGGCCAATAAAAGATACAGCTATAAAAGAAATTCTTGACCGTATTACCCAAGATATATTTAATGAGTCATTAGCAAAATGGTAAAAAGGTTAATTCGTTTAATTGGTTAATCGTTAATTCGATTCAAAAAAAGACGAGTATACAAATAAACAATTTAAACGATTAAATAACAGAATATAATGAATGTTAACGATTATACTTACCTAATAAATAGACCCGATGCTATTTCCGAAAAGCAAACGGATGAATTAGGTAATGTATTGAATGAATTTCCTTATTTCCAAAGTGCAAGAGCATTGCGATTAAAAGGACTTTATAGTCAAAACAGTTTTAAGTATAATTATGCCTTAAAAGTTACTGCTGCACATACAACAGATAGAGCTATTTTATTTGACTTTATAACATCTGAAACTTTTTCAACCATTCAAAAAGAATATTACGACAAGAAAGCTTTAGCTCTTTTGGATATAAATGTTATTGATAGCGAACATCTTTTACCTGAAGTTCTAATTGAAGACGAAACAATAGAAGTGATAGAAAAAGTAGAACCTATAAAAATTATAGATCCTATCGAACAATCTATCCTTACTTCTATAAAAGAAGCTTCAATTCCTACTATCGAAGTAAATTTAGAAAGTACTGAACAGGCCATAGAAATTGCAGAACAAAATCTAGAATTAGGGAAACCTCTGGATTTTACTGCAAAAGAAAAACATTCCTTCCAAGAATGGCTTCAACTTTCTAGAACAGAACCTATTGAACGAAAAGAGGAAAAGAAGAAAGAAAACAAAGAAGAAAAACAAGAAGTTCCTCCTATTGAAATAGACAATTCTTTAATCGAAATCAACGAAGAAAAAAAGAAAAAAGCGGAATTAATCGATAAATTCATCGAAACTAGTCCAAAAATTTCTCCTGTAAAATCTACTACAACAGTTGCAGCTAACATTCAGATAGACATCAATAGAGATGACAATTCTTACTTAATGACTGAGACTTTAGCTAAGGTATATTTAGAACAAAAAAAATACACTAAAGCAATACAAGCATATGAAATATTAATTTTGAAATATCCAGAAAAAATTAGTTTCTTTGCAGACCGTATATCGGATATTAAGACATTACAACAAAATAACAATAATAATTAAACAATGAGCACATTTTCAATTTTTTTAGTTTTAATCACAATAGTTTGTTTTCTATTGATCGTAGTAATCATGGTTCAAAACCCTAAAGGTGGAGGATTATCTTCAACAATTAGTGGATCTCAAATGTTAGGTGGTGTACAAAAAACAACTGACTTTTTAGACAAAAGTACTTGGACATTAGCAACAATCTTAATTGCATTAATCTTGCTTTCTAGTTTAAGTTTCACAGGATCTTTAAGTGATGTAGAATCTAAACTTATCGAGAAATCTGCTACTACAGCTCCAAGCACAACGCCTGCTGCTCCAGTTCAAGAAACACCTGCTGCGACTAACCCAGCAAAATAATACATTCTTTATAGAATACAAAAATGCCAGCCTGTCAAAGCTGGCATTTTTTATAAGAAATAATGTCAGTTTATTCAAGGTGGCACAGTTTCTGAAAGTTTATAAACAAACAAAAATTATAAACATAACATAATTATAAAATCATGACTTTAAACATTAAACCGCTTTCAGATCGCGTACTTATTGAGCCAGTTGCAGCAGAGACTAAAACTGCGTCAGGGATTTTTATTCCAGATACTGCCAAAGAAAAACCGCAAAAAGGGACTGTTGTAGCTGTAGGAAATGGTACTAAAGACCATACTATGACTGTTAAAATTGGAGATACAGTACTTTATGGTAAATATGCAGGGACTGAATTAAAACATGAAGGAACTGATTATTTGATTATGCGTGAAGACGATATCTTAGCGATAATCTAAAAAGCATAAGTCTCTAGAATTAAGTATCAGGTAAAACCTGAAACAACTCAAACCTTAAACTAAATTAAAAGAAATGGCAAAAGATATAAAATTTGATATTGAAGCACGTGACGGATTAAAGCGTGGTGTTGATGCATTGGCAAATGCAGTAAAAGTAACTTTAGGACCAAAAGGACGTAACGTAATCATTGGAAAATCTTTTGGTGGACCAAACGTAACTAAAGATGGTGTTACAGTTGCAAAAGAAATCGAATTAAAAGACCCATTAGAAAATATGGGAGCTCAAATGGTTAAAGAAGTAGCTTCAAAAACTAATGATTTAGCTGGAGACGGTACTACAACTGCTACGGTTTTAGCACAAGCAATCGTAAAAGAAGGTTTGAAAAACGTAGCTGCAGGAGCTAATCCAATGGATTTAAAACGTGGAATTGATAAAGCTGTTGAAACTATCGTTGCAGACTTAGCTAAACAAGCTAAAGTTGTTGGAAGTGATTCAGAAAAAATAAAACAAATTGCATCTATCTCTGCAAATAACGACGAAGTAATTGGTGAATTAATCGCTACTGCTTTCGCAAAAGTTGGAAAAGAAGGTGTTATTACTGTTGAAGAAGCAAAAGGAACAGATACATTCGTAGATGTTGTTGAAGGAATGCAGTTTGACAGAGGATACTTATCTCCATATTTCGTTACAAATCCTGAAAAAATGGAAGTAGAACTAGAGAGCCCATACATCCTTTTGTATGACAAAAAAGTTTCTTCTTTAAAAGAACTTTTACCAGTTCTAGAGCCAGTAGCTCAATCAGGAAAACCATTATTAATTATTGCTGAAGATGTTGATGGAGAAGCTTTATCAACTCTAGTAGTAAATAAATTACGTGGAGCATTAAAAATTGCTGCTGTAAAAGCACCAGGTTTTGGTGATAGAAGAAAAGCAATGCTTGAAGATATTGCTATCTTAACTGGTGGAACCGTAATCTCTGAAGAAAGAGGTTATACATTAGAAAACACTACAATCGAAATGTTAGGTACTTCTAAAAAAGTAACTATCGATAAAGACAACACTACAATTGTAAGTGGCGCTGGTGAAGCAGACATGATTAAAAATCGTGTAAACCAAATTAAAGGTCAAATGGAAGCTACAACTTCTGATTATGACAAAGAAAAATTACAGGAACGTTTGGCTAAATTAGCTGGTGGTGTTGCTGTACTTTATGTTGGTGCTGCATCTGAAGTAGAAATGAAAGAGAAAAAAGACAGAGTTGATGATGCATTACATGCTACTCGTGCTGCAGTTGAAGAAGGAATTGTTGCAGGTGGTGGAGTTGCATTGTTAAGAGCTAAAAACGCTTTAAGCGAAATAAAAGCTGACAATGCTGATGAAGCAACTGGAATTCAAATCGTTTCTCGCGCAGTAGAAGCTCCATTAAGAACTATCGTTGAAAACGCTGGTCTTGAAGGTTCTGTAGTTGTTGCTAAAGTTGCTGAAGGTACTGGTGATTTTGGATACAATGCAAAAACTGACGAGTATGTAGATATGCTTAAAGCAGGTATTATCGATCCTAAAAAAGTAACTCGTGTAGCTTTAGAAAATGCCGCTTCTGTAGCAGGTATGATCTTAACTACTGAATGCGCTTTGATTGATATTAAAGAAGACAATGCAGGCGGAAACCCAATGGGTGGAGGTATGCCAGGAATGATGTAATACTATTCCAGACTTAAGTCTAAAAATAAAATCCGAAGTTTTTTTATAGCTTCGGATTTTTTTTGCTTTGATTTGAAAATCTATTTCCCTTTTATTTCTATATTTTAAAAACAACTATTTAGCTCAAAACACAACTAAATAGCCTGTTGTAATGCAATCTTTTTATACTGTCAAGAAAGATAATCTAAGTAGCAATCAAACAGATTACCATATAATGAAGAACCCAATCTTGTCCCTGACAAAATATAGAAATAAAAAATCCGAAGTTATACACTTCGGATTTTTTATTTAAACATCTACTACTCTATTTTATCTGCCGGTCTTTTCTTTAGTAACTTCATTAAAACTGGAAAAGTCGTTATGATAACAATAATTATAATAATGTATTCGATATGTTGTTTTAAATCAACTCCTTGTTTCAAAAATATCCCATAAAGGTAATGTCCTGAAAAGATTAAGATAAAAGCCCATAAAAATGAACTTAATATATTATAAAACATAAATTTCTTTTTATCCATAGACACAATTCCTGCAACTATAGGTGCAAATGTTCTAAAAATTGGTAAAAAACGTGCATAGATTATAGCTTTACCTCCATATTTTTCAAAGAAATCTTTTGACTGCAATAAGTATTTCTTCTTAAACCAAAAAGTATCTTCTTTTTTAAATAAATAATAACCGCTTTTGGCTCCAAACCAATATCCAGTCATATTACCTAAAATTCCTGAAATAGCTACCATTAAAGAAAGAAGAAAAACATTTATAAAATCATTTTCTATATAAACCATGTTCTGAATTAATTCACGGCTATAAATTCCAGCTAAAAAAAGTAAGCTATCACCAGGTAAAAAGAAACCTGCAAAAAGTCCTGTTTCGGCAAAAACTATAAATATAACAATGTATAAACCAATTTGAACTCCACCTAAGGTAAGGGTAATATAAAACTCTGGATTAATTAATTGAGTCCAATCAAAATTATTCATATAAGCGATTTATTCGTTAAATTTATAAGTTGGTGAAAGTAATAATAAATTAGTTTAACCACAATAAATTGGGATATTTTAAAGTTTTATTAACGCTAAAAAAAGCCCCAACCCTCAGTTAAGCATCAATATTATTTTCTTTCATATTGACAGCACGCAGGAAGTCCATCATAAACATCTTGTGTAGTCTTCGCAGCATCAGTATCATGACCTACTTTAGCAATAGCATTTTTTACATCTACAAGAGAAGTTTTCTCTTCATTCAGGATTAAATTTAGTTTATGCGTACCAATATCCCATGTTGCCGATTTCACTCCCGAAACACTAAAAGCTGCTTTTTCTATTCGTTTTTTACAATCCTCGCAATTACCATTTACCTCTGTATCATACTTTGCATTTTTATTCTTTTTATCTTGTGCCTGAGCAGCAAATGAGAAAAAAGTAAGCAGTAGAACTATTATTACATTCTTATTCATCATTTTTCTATTCTTTTTTTGGAATTCGTGAGTCTTCGGTTTCATTTTGCTTTATTTTAAAGGTTTATTAAATTTATTTAAGTTTTTTATTTTATTTTAAAACGTAATCCCGCGTAATACATTTGTCCAAAAACTGGAGCATATACAATCGATGCGTCAAAATTTGGTCCAAACGGATTGTCACTACCTAAAATCGCTTTGTTTTGTCGGTAATTCCCAATATTCTCCCCTCCTACATACACTTCAAAAACATCAGAGAAGACTCTTGTTACTTGTGCATTCATTAAAGAATACGAAGGTGAAAACTCAGGCAATCTATCTTTCTCTGGATTTGAAGCTGTATTTGGCAATTGTTGCTCTCCAATCCAATTAAAAGTATAATCTATTTTCCATTGTTTTCCATCAACAAGATTAGTTTCGTATTCTAGATTACCAAAAAAACGATGTTTTGCTTGTAATGGTCTTTCAAAATTTCCAGATAAATAATCGGTTCGAATATCATAATATTTATAAGCTGAACGGAAATTAAAATTCTTTAGTAATTCATAGTTAAATTCAACTTGTAAACTATTAGCATATGATTTCCCATTTAAATTATAAAATAGAACTTCTTGCGGGCTTTGCATTACATCTACAACAACCTGATTCTGGAAATCAGTTCTGTATAAATCAAAAACCACTTCGGCATGCTTATTAAAAAGAGAAAACTTTTGCGAAAAACTCAATCCGTAATTCCAAGCAATTTCCGGATTCATTCCATAAATTTTTCCGTTATTATCCAAAATAGAAAACACTCTTGAACGAGCAAACAACTGTTGATTTTCGGCAAAAACATTAGCAGAACGCTTCCCTCTTCCTGCTGAAAATCTCAAAACTGCTTTCTCCCAAGGATTATATCGTACATGTAAACGTGGAGTTACAAAAGTCCCTAAACGATTATGATTATCAATTCTCCCTCCTAAAATAACACTAAAATTATCCGTATTATCATATGTATATTCAAAGAAAGCTCCAACAGAATTATCGATTCGGCTATAATCATTTACATTTACAAACTCCTGATATTGATCGTATGTAAAATTTAACCCTGCAGCAAATTTATTCTTAGTGTTATCAATAATTGAATTAAAAATCAAATTAGAATAGTAACTATTCTGTTTGATATCATATTGATTTAAACCAAAATAAGATCTCTGATTGTGACTATTAAACGCATTCTGAAAACCAATACTCTGATAAGGCATATCTGGAAAAACATAACCAATTTTAGTAGCTACATCAATTCGTTCCGTGTTAATTTCTGACCCCCAATAATTCATTGTCCCTTTATCACGATCCTTATCAAAATCTAGCTCGCCGGTTTGCTTTTTATCATTCATGTATCTAAGATTAACAAAACCAACCCAGCCTTTCTCAGCATTCGTATATTGATAACGGTTCAAAATATTGATTTGTTTCCCTAATGGATTATCCAAAAACCCATCATCGTTCATATCTGTTTTTGCAACTCGTGCATTACCATGAACTAATAAACTTGTTGCCCATTTATCAGAAAGCTGTTTAGTAAAATGAGTGTTTAATTCGAAACGAGAATCAGTAGAACCATATGCATTTAAGAAAAATGGAATATCATTCATTGGTTTTAACAACTCAGTATTTATTTGTCCCGAGATACTTTCATACCCATTTACAACACTACCTGCTCCTTTGGTAATCTGGATACTTTCAACCCAAGTTCCAGGGGTAAATGATAATCCATAGGCTTGAGAAGCCCCTCGAACAGAAGGAACATTTTCTTCGGTAATCATCAAATACGGACTCGTAAGCCCCAGCATTTTAATTTGTTTTGTTCCAGTTAACGCATCCGAAAAGCTTACATCAATAGATGGATTTGTTTCGAAACTTTCGGCCAGATTACAACAAGCAGCTTTAAGCAATTCTTTACTTGTTATAAGTGACGTATTTCCTGTAAGAGTATATGATTTTTTAATTCCTTTTTGCTTCTTTACAATTTTTACTTCGTCCAAATTCTCTTGAGCAAGAGCAGGAATACAAAGTAAAAGTATAGCGAAAAATGCTATATTTTTTTTCATGAGTATAATTTTAATATTTAAATAAATAGATTCAAACCATAACAAATGATTTGACTTTAAAAAACATTAAAATCAGGCGTAAAATATATATTGTTGATAGAGCTTAAATAGCGGAGGTGCATGAGCATCGCTATAATAAGTGTTTAACTGTTTGCTCTTAAATTTTGGAATAAATAAAAAAACAACTGCTTTAAATTCTTGAAAGGTAAAAGGAAAATCAAGCTGAAATAAAAATGTTTTAATAGTAGCTGTATCTGATTTTTTCTCAAAATGAACTACTTTATCCTTACAGCATGATGCTTTCTTTTTGGTAGCAATCTCACAACATTTCTTAACTGGAGGTGCTTCTAAAGTTTTATTCAATGAAATCGAGGCTAGCTTACCTCCACAATAATGTACATCAAAAGCTAATCCTACATTGGAGACCAATAGTAGAAATGCTAAAAACAAACTAGTACATCTTTTTATATTCATATCGTTTGTAAAATTAGCATTATAATCAATTACACAAATGAAATTCTTGTTAAAAAATTAAAAATTACTTTTTTTATAATTCAAACTCCTGCCCCATCAAAGGAATAACACAATTGAAACCATATTTCTCTTTAATTTTTATACGAAGAGCATCTGCTGGAACATTTTCTCCATGAACCAAAAAAACTTTTTTAGGTTTATTATCTAATACAGAAAGCCATGCAAGTAAATCATCCTGATCTCCATGAGCCGAAAGCCCTCCTATTTCTAAAATTTTTGCTTTAACTGGAAAATATTTTCCACGTATTTTAATCTCATCCGCACCTTCTAATAATTTCCTACCACGAGTCCCTTCGGCTTGGTAACCTACAATAATTACTGTAGTTTCTCGCATTCCTATATAATGCTCAAAATAATTCAAAACTCTTCCTCCTGTAGCCATTCCGCTCGCCGCAATAATAACTTTTGGACTTTTGTTATAAATAACATCCATTGTTTCCTGATAATCCGAAACTAAAGAAAACATTTTAGACATTCCTATGCATTCCTCCATCGTAAGTTTATGCCATTCTTTATTATTAATAAATATTTCCAGAGCACTAATTCCCATAGGGGTATCTATAATATATGGGATATTCGGAATCCGATTTTCCTTCTTTAGTTGCCATAATAAAAACATGATACTCTGTGCTCGTTCTACAGCAAAACTGGGGATAATTACCGTTCCTTTTTTCTGGAAAGTAGTATTAATATGCTTCTCAAGCTCTTCTTTTGGATCTGTATCAGGATGCAATCGGTTTCCGTACGTACTTTCTAAAAATATATAATCTCCTTTTTTGGGTTTTTCAGGAGGAAACAATAATACATCATCATCTCGACCAATATCTCCTGAAAAAACTAACGTTTTTTTCTCAACTGTCAACGCAATACTACACGCTCCCACAATATGTCCTGCAGTAGAAAAAACTGCTGAAATATCTGTTTCTAGAAGAAAGGGTTCATTAATTTTGACTACTCTAAAAAGTGGAAAAACTTTCTTAGCCTGATCTACCGTATAAAGCGGTTCTGCAATTTCATGACTTGAATATTGCTCTTCGTTGGCCTTATTTGCCTCTTCTTCCTGAATCTTTGCACTGTCTAAAAGAATAAGTTTAGCTATTTCTTTTGTTGGACCTGAACAATATATCTTTCCTTTAAACCCCTGATACACCAATCTTGGTAACAAACCACAATGATCTAAGTGCCCATGGGTAAGTAATACAAAATCTATAGTTGAAGGCTCAACCGACAAAGGCTCCCAATTAAGTTCTCGTAAAGGTTTTATCCCTTGAAACTGTCCGCAATCAATTAAAATCCTAACACCATTACTCTCAATTAATGTTTTAGAGCCCGTAACAGTTCCCGCACCACCAATGAATTTAACTTTCATTTGATTCAAATTTAAATTACATAAAATAAAAAACTATACTTTTAAGAATACCTACACAACTCCGATGCTTCTTTTATAATACCTTTTATTCTTTGAGAACTCAATCCTATTTCTTCTAAGCAATAGCGATTATTTAACAACTCTCTAACCAAAATCACATCCAAAGCCAATAACTTATCTTTTTCGGCAAGTGTCAGGGTGGTCAAACAAGTTATAGGATACAAATTATTATTCTCATTTTTTGTTCTCAAATTATTATTTGCAGGATAATCCCAACTTAATAAATTCAATCCAGAACATGTTCCAAAAGTCATTGCATCTAATGTAAATCTATTATTGGTAACTATCCAGCATTCTGAAATAACATCTTTCTCTGCAAAAACAAGATGTTTTCTTTCTTTAAGATCATTAAATCTAGACAAAATATACATCGGTACTTTTACATCTGTAGATGCTTCTTTTCCCATATGAAATTTACACTCAATCATTCCAATAACATTATTTTTCTTTACCAAGACATCTACTTCGTGCGAAACACACTTTCCTTGTAGCGTTAAATTAGTTCTCGTTTCATAATTTTCAATGGAGAAAAGTCTAGCGATGTATTTTTCGAAGTAAAAACCTGCAGGTCCTAATAACTGAATGGCTTCTTTTAAGTTATAACGTGCAGCATGAGAATGAGATTTTTTTCGCAGCAGATTAAAGGCCATCTTATAAATTCTCTTGGTAGAAATACCTTCGTAAATTTCTTTTTCTATTGTTTGTAAAACTTCTTGAACAATTAATTGGTTTGCACCCGAATTCAACAGAGACTTCTCTAATTTCTTCCTGTCAAAAACAACAAAATCTCCTGATTTTTTTACAACTTTCATCCGTTCCTTAACTTGATCATTAAAACAAAAACAAACCGACTAATAAAGATACGAAAAAAAAGAGCTATTTACTTAGCTTTTGATAATAAAATCCCGGAATAAACAACAGCATAAAAATAGGTTGGATTAAAAATCGACGCACATAAAAAAGCATCAAATTATTATGATTAGCGTAGAAATAAATAACACCAGAAAAAATAATAATTAAAACCAGAAAAAAAACAACATATAAAATCGAAGCGAATTTCATCATTTCAATTTCTTCAAAAAGCACATAAATAATTCCCAATGATAGAATCGTATTTAATGTGTATCGAAACAGCAATCCGAAAAATAAACGAAGCGAATCAAATTCAGGCAAAGGAAGCACTTCATAATCTCTTTCAAAATAAACTAGAAAAGGATCATAAAACAACTGACTTTCAAAAGCCCTTACACCTACTAAAAGAAGCACAAAAACAATTAGGAGAAAAATTCTCAACTTATTTTCAAGAATATTATTTAGCATATTTAGAAAATTTACTTACCCAAATAATCCACAGAATAAAAACCAATCCATAAATCACCAATGGAAAAAGAACCCCATGCAAAATATGTGATTTCTCTGGAAAATAATATAACAATGTGCACAATGATGCTATTCTAAAAATATTAAGGACATAAATAAAAAGACAACCTCCTAAAATATAAAGTAACGTTGGTTTTAATTTCCCTGAAAAGGCAACTATAAAAGATACAAATAAAATAATAACACTAATTGCATTACAACCTTCCACAATTGAAGCAACTGTTTTTTGATTATACAATATCCTTACATACGGCTCTGAAGGGATTTTCACGAATTCAACATCATCTTTAAACAATCGCAATAATTGCTCCGTATGATACGCAACTAAATTTGTTATTCCGTCTAACTTACCTGTAGTTCCAAAACTGCTCAAATAAAATTGATAAACCAATGTCAATATAATATAAGTTGCAAAAAATGCACCTATAAAAAGAAGAAAGGGCTTATACTCAATTAAATATTTTTTCAAGACAAATTTTTAACAAATTTATGTATTTTTTGATTTGGCTTTAAATACTTTTGTATAAAAACAAAATAAGATGACATTTCAAGAATTACAACCAAAAATAACTGCGATTGTAGCAGACACAAATCACTCAAGAGATGAGAAACTATTAAACATTTGTCAATTATTAAGTGACAATATAGATTACTACAACTGGGTTGGCTTTTATTTTGCTAATCATGAAAACAAAACATTGCATTTAGGCCCTTATGTAGGAGCCGAAACGGATCATACTGTTATTCCTTTTGGCAAAGGAATTTGCGGACAAGTTGCCGTTTCTAACGAAAACTTTGTAGTCCCAGATGTAGCTGCTCAGGATAATTATATTGCTTGTAGCTTTACTGTAAAATCAGAAATTGTTGTTCCTTTATTTGTTGATGGAGTAAATATTGGTCAAATTGATATTGATAGTCACGTACTTGACCCATTTACTGAAGCTGATGAAAAGTTTTTAGAATTTGTTAATCAAGAAGTTGCCAAACTGTATTAGAAACACAATTACATCTCTTCAGTTTTAAAAATGTAAAAACATGAAATTTAGCTTTCCTTCTTATTTTACAATTGCCTTTTTTCTATTAGTAACGACAAAATTATTCTCACAAGGCTCCTTAGACCTTAACAAAATGATTTACATGGATTCTACATATACAGAAACCACAGCAGAAAACTATAAATACATTAGGATTGTCGAGGGATATTATCAAAACAGAACATCTTATGTTTTTAAAGATTACTACAAGTCTAAGACTCTCAAAATGATTGGAACATCAAAAGATAGAGATTTTTTAAGAAGAGACGGACAATTTGTTTACTACCATGAAAACGGTAAAAAAAAGTCAGCAGTTAGTTATATCGATACAAAAAAGGACGGCAAAGAATTTAACTGGTACGACAATGGCTATTTAAAATCGGAGCTTGAATATTTTAAAGACAAAAACAGAGAGGTTATTTTTAAAGTTAATAATTATTGGAACAAGCAAAACGAGCAAAAAGTAACATCAGGAAATGGTGACTGTAAAGTAGAAGACGAAAACTATGAAGGAAGCGGTAAAATAAAGAATGGCTTTCCTGACGGTATCTGGAAAGGGAAAAACCTAAAAGCTAATTATACTTTTACCGAGAGCTATAAAAACGGCAAATTAATCTCTGGCATAAGCATCGATTCCTTAAACATTGAACACCCTTACAAAGTTGTATCTGAAAAACCAAGTCCTAAAAACGGAATAGAGACATTTTATAGATATATAGCACGAGAAATGTTTATTCCGATAGACGTTAGAAATAAAGTTTTTGGAAAAATATACATGACTTTTGTTGTGGATAAGGAAGGAAATCTAATTGAACCAAAAATAGTAAAAGGGATTGGTTACGGATTAGACGAGAGCGCAATTAGCGTAATTAAAGGGTGTAAAAAATGGAACCCAGGATTAGAAAGAGGCATTCCGACAAGGTTTATTTATTCATTACCCATAACAATTGCAAAAAAGACTCAATAAAATTTATTTTTAGAGAAAAAAAATACTATTTTTGCACCCGTCTTACAAGAGATGTATGACATACATAAAAATCATTAAATAATATTGGAATGTATTTAACTAAAGAAATTAAAGAAGAGATTTTCGCAAAACACGGTGAAGCAACAAACACTGGAAAAGCAGAAGCTCAAATTGCATTGTTCACTTACAGAATTTCACACTTAACTGAGCACTTGAAAAAAAATCGTCACGATTATAACACAGAACGTTCATTAGTACTACTAGTAGGAAAAAGAAGATCATTGTTAGATTACTTGAAGAAAAAAGAAATCAACAGATATCGTGAGATTATCAAAGTATTGAATATCAGAAAATAATCAATATAAAAAAGAGGTGCGAGAGTGCCTCTTTTTGTTTTTTAAACAAACAAAGAAAAAAGTTTGGTTTTTCATTGGGTTTTAGGCATTAACTACGCACAACAACAACTACAACACAACTAAAACCCATTGTATAATCAATAAGGAAAAAAATTTATGATTCCACAATTATTTGTAGAAAAAATCGATTTAGGTGATGGCAGAAGCATCACAATCGAGACAGGACGTTTAGCTAAACAAGCTGATGGTTCTGTAGTAGTAAGAATGGGCGACACGATGATACTTGCAACAGCAGTTTCAGCTCGTACCGCTAACCCAAATGTTGATTTCTTACCATTAACGGTAGATTATCGCGAAAAATTTGCGGCAGCTGGTCGTTTTCCAGGAGGTTTCTTCAAGAGAGAAGCTCGTCCTAGCGATAGCGAAGTATTAACAATGAGATTAGTAGACCGTGTTTTACGTCCGCTTTTCCCAGATGATTACCATGCTGAAACGCAAGTTATGATTCAATTAATGTCTCATGACGAAGAAGTAATGCCTGATGCATTAGCTGGTTTAGCTGCATCTGCAGCATTAGCAGTTTCAGACATTCCTTTTTACAACTTAATTTCTGAAGTACGTGTAGCACGTATCGATGGAAAATTTGTAATCAACCCAAGTAGAGAAGACTTAGCAAAATCTGACATCGACATGATGATTGGAGCTTCTATGGATTCAGTTGCAATGGTTGAAGGAGAAATGAAAGAAATTTCAGAAGCTGAAATGGTAGAAGCTATCAAATTTGCTCACGAAGCTATTAAAGTTCAAATTCAGGCTCAATTGCGCTTACAAGCTGCTTTTGGTAAAAAAGAAATTCGTACTTACGAAGGTGAGAAAGAAAACGAAGAAATTTACAAAAAAGTAAAAGCTGCTGCATACGATAAAATATATGCTATTGCAAAAGTTGGTTCAGCTAAACACGAAAGAACTGCTGCATTTGCCGAAGTAAAAGAAGAAGTAAAAGCTTTATTTACTGAAGAAGAATTAGCTGCTGATGGAGATTTAGTTTCTAAATATTTCTACAAAACAAACAAAGAAGCTGTTCGTAATGTAGTATTAGAATTAGGCGTTCGTTTAGATGGTAGAAAAACAACAGACATCAGACCAATCTGGTGTGAAACTGATTATTTACCAAGAGTACACGGTTCTTCTTTATTTACACGTGGAGAAACTCAAGCATTGGCTACAGTAACTTTAGGAACATCTAGAGAAGCTAACCAAATTGATTCTCCATCTGAACAAGGTGAAGAGAAATTCTACTTACACTATAACTTCCCTCCTTTCTCTACTGGTGAAGCAAAACCTCTAAGAGGAACTTCAAGAAGAGAAGTTGGTCACGGTAACTTAGCTCAAAGAGCGTTGAAAAACATGATTCCTGCTGATTGTCCTTACACTATCCGTATTGTATCTGAGGTTTTAGAATCTAACGGTTCTTCTTCTATGGCTACAGTTTGTGCTGGTACAATGGCTTTGATGGATGCTGGGGTTCAAATGGTAAAACCAGTTTCTGGAATTGCTATGGGATTAATTACTGACGGTGAAAAGTTTGCTGTATTATCTGATATTTTAGGTGATGAAGATCACTTAGGAGATATGGACTTTAAAGTAACTGGAACTGCTGATGGTATCACAGCTTGTCAGATGGATATCAAAATTGATGGTTTACGTTACGACATCATGGAGCAAGCTTTAGGGCAAGCACGTGAAGGACGTTTACACATTTTAGGAAAATTAACTGAGACTATTGCTGCTCCAAGAGCAGACGTTAAAGCACACTCTCCAAAAATCATCACTAGAACTATCCCTGGAAACTTTATTGGAGCATTAATTGGACCTGGAGGAAAAGTAATTCAAGAATTACAAAAAGCTACTGGAACAACTATTGTAATCAATGAAGTTGATGAACAAGGTGTTATCGAAATATTAGGTACAGATCCTGCAGGAATTGAAGCTGTTTTAGCTAAAATTCAATCTATTACTTTCAAACCTCAAATGGGCGAAGCTTATGAAGTTAAAGTAATTAAATTGCTTGATTTTGGAGCTGTAGTAGAATATACTGCTGCACCAGGAAATGAAGTTTTACTTCACGTATCTGAGCTAGCTTGGGAACGTACTGAAAACGTTACTGACGTAGTAAACATGGGAGATGTTTTTCAAGTTAAATATCTTGGACTTGATCCTAAAACTAGAAAAGAAAAAGTGTCAAGAAAAGCACTTCTTCCAAGACCTCCACGTGAGGAGAAAAAAGAGTAATCAGATCTTAGTTTACTAAAGGTTTATTTATAGAAAAAACCCCAATTCATTTATTTGAATTGGGGTTTTTCGTTTTTAGCTATTGTCGATAAACAATTCCGAACATCAAACTCTGTGATCCAAAATCTTTCTCGACCTTATCATTAAATAATCCATAAGGAGACCATTGATAATGACATTGTAAACCAACATTTTTATAATTGAGCTTAATTCCTTGCGACAGATAAAATGAGGTCAAAACTTCTTTTGTATGCTCTCCATCTTCAAATTCTAATTCGTCTGGAGCTTTATAAAAATCTAGAGCCAAACCAATTCCAGAATTCCATTCTAAATTAAAATCTTTTTTTCGCAAAGATAAAGGAACAACTTTTGCAAAACGAGTTCCGATATTTATTGCAAAATGACTTGATTTATATTGAACTATAGTATCTCTATATTCAAAATTAGGCCCTACGGGTTTTTTAGGTATAAAAAAATTAAAACCAAAATCTATAAAATCTTCCCGATTCAATTTATTTCTAAACCAAAAACCAAATGATGGCGATAAATCAAACTTACCCGAAAGTTTCCCGATTGGCTGAACAAAGCCAGCTTCAACATAAATTCTTTCATAATCATCAGACGTATCTTGAGATTCATTTTGACAAAATGCAAATTCCGAAAACAAAAGAATTAATAGATATAAAAAACTTCTCATAATCACCAATTTAAAAAAGGCATTGACCTTTTATTATTCACATTCCAAAGTCCTAACTGAAAACCTCTTGAATTTGATTTATTAAAAATCCCAATCTGCAATCCTTTATTAATTTGTACTTGATTGAAAACTCCCAAATGCAATCCCTTCAACTCATAAGATTGATTATAAACTCCAATTGTCGAACCAATTAAATCATTATTAGCATTATAAACACCTATTGAAAATCCATTTTGATGACCTGCAATTGTTCCCAAAACAGTTACTGAAAGGCCATTAAAATCGTTGAACTTGTTTCCAGCCGAAATATTTAAGCCATTCATACTTGTTGTGGTAAAAAAGCACCCAGAACTAAGATTTAAACCATTCAATTTTAAATAAGGAGCATAACTCATATTCTTAATTTTACAAACCTCATTCGGCTCTTTGGCAAGATTGTTCTTTTTATTATTCTTAATGATTTCTGGTAGATATACTAATGACATAAAAGCATATAATGCTCCAGCAGCAGGTGCTGGATTTACTTCTATATTTATCCCATTAATTGTTTGATGCTCTATATTTTTATTATTGATATGTCCAAGACCAAACACAAGTCCATTTACTTGGTCAACTTTTTTAGAAATTGGCGAAAGACTAAAAATCTGCGAATGTGTTTTTACAGAATCAACTGTATGAATCTGGATTACGTCCTGAGCATGAATAAATCCAAATGTTAAAAACAGGAATACTAAAATTGACGTTTTCATAAATCATTATTTTAAAATTACAAGGCAAACCTATTGCAATTATCACACGTATATTTGCTTAAATGAATAAAACTATTTCTTATATTTGCGATTATCGCAAATTATGAAATATCAAGAATCATTTTTAAAAGCCATTCGAAGTAAAGTTTCAAAATCAATTTCTTTAATAGATGAAGTAGCTTCTGTATTAGAAATTAGCTACGATGCATCACATCGGAGAATATCTGAAAAAAGTAAATTTTCCATAGATGAAACTATCAAACTCGCAGATCATTTTAATATTTCATTAGATAATTTATTCTCAAAAAAAGAAAAAGTTATTGTCGAGAAAACAATTGAAATAGAGACATTAAAAGATATGCTTCAATATTTTAAAACTTCTTCAGAACAAATTGAGCTTTTAACTAAAAATCCAAAAACGACCCTTTTTTATTCTGCCAAGGATATTCCGTTATTCTATTTTATGGATGGAACTATTTTATCAAAATTCAAAGCTTTTGTATGGCTTAATCTTTTAAATACGGACCAAAAAAAAGTTGCTTTTGAAAATTTTGTAATCGAAGAATCCTTTACAGAATACATGCAAAAATTGAAAAATGTTTATGATAATGCTATTGTAAATGAGGTATGGAATGACACTACAATAAACAGTAGCTTACAACAGATTTTATATTTTTATGAGGCCGGTTTACTTAACCTAAAAAATGCAAATGCACTTTGTAAAGACTTAAAAAGGATCATCAATTCCATCCAAGAAAAAGGCAATAGACCAAATTCTAATTTCACCATATACTACAATGAGTTAATATTGTTAAACAATAATATGCTCATAGAAACAGAAGAAAAACTAACGATGTTTGTTCCTTATACGTTACTCGGTTATTTTATTACTGATAACATAGACAGTTGTAAAAATGTACATCAATTCTTCAAGCAACAAATAATCAACTCAAAGGCTTTGGGTGCCTCTGGAATCAAAGAGCAAAATTTATTTTATAATCGAGCCATTCGAAAAATAGATTATTATATCGAAAAAATCAACTCTCAAGTCGATTTACTATTTTAAAAGAGTAAACAGATTTTAGCCTACTAAAGGTTTATTTATAGAAAAAGCCACAATTCAAATAAATGAATTGGGGCTTTTTCGTTTTTATGCTACTATGATATATTTCACAATAAATATTTTTTTTTAACATATTTTTTTTTAATATTTGCTGAAACATCAACAAAAAAACGCTAAAACAAACAATCCTTTGAAAAATTATCATAAAAAAAAATCATTCTTTATTTTATTTGGATTAATACTAAACATTCATATAATTAGAAGCCAAGTCAACGACGTCAATACATACAACTGGTTTGACAATACAATTGGCAAAGAAAATTTAGACATAATCAATGGTGTCCCTCACACAAATCCTTACAAAACAGCTAAAGAGTCCATCAATTTATATTACATAAACACGTACGAATTAGGTAACCTTACTTATGACGGACAAATTTATTACAATGTAAATTTAAAATACGACATATTTAGAGACATTCTAGTACTTAGCCCTTCCGACCAAGCACAAAATATAGGAATTAACATTATCAAAAATAAAGTCAAATCATTCTCAATAAAAGATATAAACTTTGTTAATATCAACAATCAAAACAATAAAGATTTAAAATTATCAAACGGGTATTATGAGGAGAATAAACATCATCCTTATTTTACATTTTACATTAAACATTATAAAGATCAAAAAAAGATTACTAATGACGAAGGGATATTTTATTTATACAAAGAAAGTCCTTCTTATTTCATTGACCTCAAGAACACAGTATACCATATAAAATCCAAAAATGACTTAATCAAACTATTTCCTGAACAAAAGAAACAGATTAGCGAATTTTATTTAATGAACAGAGAACTTAAAAAAACAAACTCAAATCTATTCATGAGAAACTTGATGAAATACATTAACAACTCTCTTACAATTCAAACTATATAAGACAAATGAAAAGAATTATACTCGCCTTATTTATTTTATTTTCATTTCAATTATCTATAGCACAAAATTCTAATGAAAAACTATCTATTAATTTCAATGACGAAACTTTAGAAAATGCTTTAAAATCTATAGAATCATCTACCCCTTACAAATTTTATTTTGATCCAACTTGGATTAGATCTAATAATAAGCTTATAACCGGAACGTATACCGATATAAAAATCGATGATTTATTAGAGAAACTATTAAATAAAACTGAGTTAAATTTTATTGTTATAAAAAACAAAGTGATACTAACACTTAACAATACTATTCACGATGATTTACCAGCTAATTATTTTGCAGATACTCCAGTAACTAACGACAGGAACAATGGTGAAAACAACTCCAATAATCCCGTATTTTATCAACAATATGACACCTTAAATAATTATAGTGTTACAAAAAAAGCATCAATCGTTTTTATAGGAAAGGAAAACAAAGAGGTAACGAAAAAAAACTTTGTTGTATCAGGTACTATAAAGAATGAAGAGACTGGTAAACCTGAAGCAAATATTTTTATCAAAGTAAAAAATAAAAACATTAGTACCTCAAGCAATCCAGACGGATACTATAGCTTACAACTTCCAAGAGGGATAAATATTATTGAAATAAAATCATTAAGCCACAAAGAAATTGTAAAAACTTTAATGGTTTATGAGGATGGTGTATTTGATGTTAATATCAATGAAAAATCAAACCAACTAGATGAAATCGTTATTAAGAAGAAAGGTAAAAAGACAATTGAAACAACTGTTTCTGGTTTAGTTTCTATTGACATTGAAGGAATAAAAAATGTTCCTTTAATTCTTGGAGAACGAGACATCTTAAAAGTTGCAACTACATTTCCGGGCGTTAAAACTACAGGAGAAGGATCTGCAGGGTTTAACGTTAGAGGAGGAAAAGATGACCAAAATTTAATTCTTTTAGACAATGCTGTCTTATATAATCCACAACACTTTTTAGGCTTTTTCTCAGCGATAAATCCTTACACAGCAAAAAAAGCAGATATTTACAAAGGAAGTATTCCTGCTGATTTTGGAGGCCGTTTGTCATCTGTATTTGACATTACAACAAAGAATGGTAATCTAGAGAAATTTTCTGGAGAAGGAGCTGTAGGCCCTATCACATCAAATCTTACCATTAGCACTCCAATTAAAAAAAACAAATCCAGTATCATTTTTGGAGTTCGTGCAACATATTCTGATTGGATTTTGAAGTCTTTAGATGATGAAAATCTAAAAAACAGCCAAGCAGGTTTTTACGATGGTATTCTAAAATACAATAACAACATAAACAAAAACAACTCGATTGAAGCTACTTTGTACTATAGTCATGACCGTTTTAGCTTAAGCTCTGACTCTATTTACAAATACAGTAACAGACTCGCTTCGGTAAAATGGGATCATACTTTCAACGAAAAAAGTAAAGGAGCATTAATATTTACCAATAGCGAATACAAATTTAATATTGACTATAACACAGAAAACATCAATTCATTTGATTTTGGCTACAAAGTAAATGAATCTCAGTTACAGTTAAAAATGAACTATCAACTTAATAAAAAGCACAATTTATCATATGGTGTTGCTAGTAAACTGTACAATATTTCACCCGGATATCAACATCCTACAAATCCAGAAGCAACTCTAGTACCTATAGAAATTGCAAAAGAAAGAGCGCTAGAGTCAGCAATTTATTTAGCAGACAGCTATAAATTAAGCGACAAACTATTGATTGATTTAGGATTGCGATACTCGTTTTATGCTTCACTAGGCCCCTCAGATGTAAACAAATATCAGCCTGGATTACCTTTAAGCGATGAAACACTTATTGGGACAGAAAAATATTCGAATAACGAAGTTATAAAAACTTACGGAGGCCTAGAACCTCGTTTAGCAGCACGTTATTTTATTACTGAAGATTTATCAGTAAAGGCTGGATACGATTTTACTAGGCAATATATTCATCTTTTATCTAGTAATGTAACACAATCACCAACTGATACTTGGAAATTATCCGACTCAAATGTAGCACCTCAAAGCGCACAGCAAGTTTCTTTAGGTCTTTTCAAAACTTTAAAAGATGAAGAATATGAAATAAGCCTTGAAGGGTATTATAAAACATCTAAAAACATTCTTGATTATAAGGTTGGAGCACAGCTTTTATTAAATCAAAAAGTTGAAACTGAATTATTGCAAGGAGAAGGAAAAGCCTATGGAATAGAGTTATTACTAAAGAAAACGACAGGAAGATTAAACGGATGGGTTGGCTATACTTATTCTAAATCGCTTATTAAACTTGATAGCAAATTTAGTTCTGAAACGGTAAACAACGGAAACTTTTTCCCTTCAAATTTTGACAAACCACATGATTTAAGTGCGATCTTAAATTACAAATTCACAAAACGTTATAGCTTATCAACCAATTTCTTATACCAAACTGGAAGACCAATTACTTATCCAATTGGAACTTTTAACTATGGAAATGCTGAATACACACTTTATAGCGACAGAAATGCATATAGAATACCAGATTATATCCGTTTAGATATCGGAATCAACATTGAAGGAAACCATAAAATAAAAAAACTAGCTCATAGCTTCTGGAATATTTCTATTTATAACGTTTTAGGCAGAAACAATCCTTATTCTATTTATTTTGTTACTGATAAAAATGGATCAGTAAAAGGGTATAAATCATCGATTTTTTCAATACCTGTTCCTAGCATCACTTATAATTTTAAATTTTAAATATCAATCTAAATGGATTCAAAAGTCATGAAAACCATCTATCAAAATAAAATATGCTTTATTCTACTACTAAGCTTAATTATAAGTAGTTGCACAGAGTCGTTTAACCTTCAAAGCGATACTTACGAAGAAGCTTTAGTAGTTGAAGCAACTATTACAAATGAATTAAAAAAACAAGAAATAAAACTCACAAAGACTTCACGATTAGAAGAAGATGGATTAAAGATTGAAACTGGTGCAAATGTCACTGTATTTGACAATAAAGGAAATACATTTCAATTCAAGGAAGAATCAGGAAAATACATTTCTGAAACTGAATTTAAAGCTGATCCAAAAACAGAATACACACTTGAGATTACCACCTCTAACGGGAAGAAATATAAATCTTCAAATGAAGTTTTAACTACCGAGAATGAAATTGAAAACATAATACCTACTGTTGTAACCGACAGCAAAGAAGGTAGAGGAGTTCAAATAAAAGTACACAGCTACGACCCTGCTAATACCTCAAAATATTACAGATACGAATACGAAGAAACATACAAGATTATTGCTCCACGTTGGACGGGCAGTAAGCTTATACTTACAGGTCCTGAATCTATAGATGTCGTCAAAAATTCAACAGACACTAGAATATGTTATAGTACAAAAACATCTAATGACATTATTTTAACATCGACTGCAAATTTACAAGAAGACCGTGTGAATTATCAAATTCGCTTTATTAGTGATCAAAACTATATTATTAGCCATCGTTACAGTATACTTGTAAGACAGTATGTTCAAAACTTACAATCTTATACATTTCGAAAAACAATGAAAGACATATCAAGTTCTTCTAGTATTTTGTCCCCAAAACAACCTGGTTTTATTAATGGAAATATCAAATGTACATCTAATATCGATGAAAAAGCAATCGGCTTTTTTGAAGTGTCATCTGTTTCTTCAAAAAGGATATTTTTTAATTATTCTGATTTATTCCCTGGTGAACTATTACCCCCTTATATCACAGATTGCGATATCGAGGAATATAAATTTTGTTTTGGTATAAGCGCCCCTATCCCTTGTCGAGGCGATGTTTTAATAGATCGTATTAGTGCAAACAAAATATCTTATTTATACAACACAGACAGGATTCTTTATTATGCCACAAACATAGAATGTGGAGACTGCACATCATTTTCATCTAACGTAATACCTTCGTTTTGGACAAATTAAAAAAAATCATTTTATTATTAGTATTTATTAAAATACAAATAATAACAGCACAAGCGCCACAAATCATCAATTTAGATGAAACCATTTTTATTCACACAAATGGTTCATCGTTTGTGTCTGGAGAAACCTTACAGTATAAAATTTACTGCCTAAAATCGACTGACAAGATTCCTAGCAACATAAGCAAAATTGCTTATGTTGAGTTAGTAGATAATGATAAGAAATCCGTTTTTAAAACAAAAATTGCATTAGAAAATGCAACTGGACAAGGGGATTATTTTATCCCTACCACTTTAAAAACTGGAAATTACAAACTAATTGGCTACACAAATTGGATGTTAAACAAACCTATTTCAGAGCTATTCCAATTAGACATTAACATTGTTAATCCGTACAAAGTTGTAGATAAGAAAACAACTGAGAATAGCCTAATAGCTTCATCAAAAAATAATACTGAAGATTCATCGACTAGTATTACAAATGAAAACATTGCCTTTAAATTCAATAAAAAAACGTTTACAAATCGTGAATTAGTAGATTTGAAAATCGAATCTGAAAATACCATTCTCAAAGATGGTGAGTACTCTTTATCAGTTCGAAAACTTGACAATATACCAGCAAACGATCAAATTTCTGCTGTAGATTTTTCTTCTAAACAATCATACCCACTAGTTTTTGATTTACAAAATCAAGATAAAAAAATAATCCTACCTGAAATTAGAGGAGAAATCATTTCTGGAAAAATTTTAGCAAAAAACAGCACTGACAACACCAATAACATAGCAGTTGGATTATCAATACCTGGAAAATCTTTTGCATTTAAAATTGTAAAAACAGATTCTAATGGTAATTTTATTTTCTATGTAAACAAAACGTATTATACACCAGACGTTATTATTCAGATCATTGATGATAAAGCTAGTAATTACGATCTAAAAATAAACAATGCTCCAGAAATAGATTATTCAAATTTATCTTTTAATCCAAATGCTACTTTATCATATTCCATAAAAGAAAGTCTTTTGGACAGATCTATTTCTGCCCAGATTGAAAATGCATATTATCATAAAAAGTTAGACAACATAATAAAAACGCCAACATTAGAACCTTTTTATTTCCCTCTTGCAAAAGAATATGTATTAGATGATTTTACTAGATTCAGAACACTAAAAGAAACAATGACTGAAATTGCTACAGAAATATATCATAAACAAAAAGGAGACAAAACCTATCTATATGTTTCTGATCCACTTTATTTCCCACAGTTACCTGAATCTGCTTTAGTTCTAGTTGATGGTTTATACTTAGAGAATCAAAATGAACTGATGACATACAACATGAAAAATATTTATAAAATTGATGTCGTTATTGGAAGATATTATATGGGCCCAAAATCTTTTAATGGATTAATTAATTTTACAACATTCGATAAAGATTTCAAAAGCAACCAAACAGGAAGTTATATTGTAAAAGCCTCAGTTTTGAGACCACAGCCCAAAAAAACATACAACAACATAACTTATGCTGATTCAGCAGATAACGAACGTATCCCAGACTTCAGAAATCAATTGTTTTGGAATCCTGATGTGAAACTAAATACTGATAGTAATAATTCATTTTATACATCTGACATTTCTGGAACGTTTGAAGTAAGACTTGAAGGTTTTACTAAAACTGGAACTCCAATTTCATTAAAAGAAATCATTGAAGTAAAAAATTCTTTATAACCGCATTTAGTATTCTAATTTAAATACGATAGAAAAAGAGATTCTTATCAGATTTAAGTGTCTAGTAAACCCCAATTCATTTATTTGAATTGGGGTTTTTCGTGTAAAAAAAGCAAATTATACTTAAATAAGGGACTCGATTTTAGATAAATAAAACTAAAACTGCTAGTACAAAACTAATAATAAGCATAATATCCTCATACCCTTTTACATAATTGGCTCTTTTATCAAAAACATAATTATATATGTAATTACTAAGCTTTCCGAATGATTTAAGCTGCTATCTTATGGTTTCCTAAAAAACCTTGTTACTTCATTGTCACAATCATTTTTCACTCACTTGATTTTTAACCATTTAAAACCCCAGATTACACGATCCATTAGGAACACCCTCCTTTTATTAGTATATTTGGGTTATAGCCATCAATAGAATATAATTCTATAACAGCTGTTTTTAAAAAACTTTGGTCTCATTTTCTCAGAATAAATTCTAATTCTGCATAAATTGTTTTTTGTTAATTTAGAGTAATCCCCCTTACTTATTAAAACAAAAAACTACAGACACAAGTCTTTTATCCCATTATTTAACGATTACAATTATATTCAATTACTGCGGTTTTCATTGCGGTAACAACTTTTTTGCAATCTAAATTATTGTAATTTTTTTACAACTCCATATGCATAGCATTATGTACACTTTTAAAAATTGAGAAGAGAAAATATGAGACAACTTAAAATTACCAAGCAAGTAACCAATCGAGAGACTGCTTCATTAGACAAATATTTACAGGAAATTGGAAAAGTTAACCTAATTACCGCTGAAGAAGAAGTAGAATTAGCACAGAGGATTAAAACCGGTGATCATCATGCATTAGAAAAATTAACAAAAGCCAACTTGCGTTTTGTCGTTTCGGTAGCAAAACAGTATCAAAATCAAGGCTTAACACTTCCTGATTTAATAAACGAAGGAAATTTAGGTTTAATCAAAGCAGGACAGCGTTTTGATGAAACACGCGGTTTCAAATTTATATCCTATGCAGTTTGGTGGATTCGACAAGCAATTCTTCAAGCATTAGCGGAACAATCTCGTATTGTTCGTTTGCCACTAAATAAAATTGGTTCTATCAATAAAATCAACAAAATGTATGCAATATTAGAACAAACTAATGAGCGTGCACCGTCTGTCGAAGAAATTGCAAAAGAACTAGATATGACAATACATGACGTAAAGGACTCTATGAAAAACTCGGGCCGTCACTTGTCAATGGACGCTCCTCTTGTTGATGGAGAAGATTCCAATCTTTACGACGTATTACGTTCTGATGAATCTCCAAATCCAGATAAAAAATTAATCCACGAATCATTGAGCACCGAAATAGAACGCTCATTAGACACTCTAACTCCAAGAGAGGCAGATGTTGTTCGTTTGTACTTTGGTCTTGGAAATCAAAACCCAATGACATTAGAAGAAATTGGAGGAACCTTTGATTTAACCCGTGAGCGTGTACGCCAGATTAGAGAAAAAGCAATCCGTAGATTAAAACATTCTTCAAGATGTAAAATTCTTAAAACTTATTTGGGGTAATACAATTTAGTTTAAAGTTTCATGTTGTTTGGAGTAACCTGAAACTTTTTTTAACTCAAACAACAGTTTGACTGACTATTCGTTTTTTGATTGATGATTGAAACTCCGGCTGATTACTGGAGTTTTATTCTTTTTTTTTAGAACTAATTTAACCCGTAGATTAATTATTCTAAAATATTTTTAATTTAATTGTAACTTTTTTGCAACTCTATACGTATAACAACTGTACACTTAAAAATTGAGGAGACAAAAACATGAGACAACTTAAAATCACCAAGCAGGTAACCAATCGTGAGACTGCTTCATTAGACAAATATTTACAAGAAATTGGAAAAGTTGACCTAATTACCGCTGACGAAGAAGTAGAGTTAGCACAGAAGATTAAAGCCGGTGATCAAAGAGCATTAGAGAAATTAACAAAAGCCAATTTACGTTTCGTAGTATCAGTGGCAAAACAATATCAAAATCAAGGGTTAACACTTCCTGATTTAATAAACGAAGGAAATTTAGGTTTGATCAAAGCAGCACAACGTTTTGATGAAACACGTGGTTTCAAATTTATATCATACGCAGTTTGGTGGATTCGTCAATCGATTCTTCAAGCACTTGCAGAACAATCACGTATCGTTCGTTTACCGTTAAATAAAATTGGTTCTATCAATAAAATCAACAAGATGTATGCATTATTAGAGCAATCTAATGAGCGCCCACCGTCTGCTGAAGAAATTGCAAAAGAACTAGACATGACTGTTAATGACGTAAAAGAGTCTATGAAAAACTCTGGTCGTCACTTATCAATGGATGCACCTCTTGTAGAAGGAGAAGATTCAAACCTTTACGATGTATTACGTTCAGGTGAGTCACCAAACCCAGACAGAGAGTTAATTCACGAATCATTACGTACAGAAATCGAACGTTCATTAGAAACATTAACTCCAAGAGAGGCAGATGTAGTTCGTTTATACTTTGGTCTTGGAGACCAACACCCAATGACTCTAGAAGAAATTGGAGAAACTTTCGACTTAACTCGTGAGCGTGTACGTCAGATTAAAGAAAAAGCAATCCGTAGATTAAAACATACTTCAAGAAGTAAAATTCTTAAAACTTACTTAGGATAATAATATATATTTTCAGATTTAAGATTTCAAGTTGCTTTGAGTAACCTGAAAGTTTAAACTTGAAATGTTTTTAACGCAAACAACAGTTTGATTGACTGTTCGTTTTTTGATTGATGATTGAAACTCCGGCTGATTACCGGAGTTTTATTTTTTTTGTACTAGCCCTACTGCATTTTATAATTGGGAGTGCCCTTCCGTAAAAACTACAGGTCAGGCTTTCGTACTCGCTTTTTTTAAATAATTACACTGCGTTACATCATTAAAAAAAGAGCTCAAACAAATACTCAATCCTTCACGCAAAACACCTTCTATCTTCAAAAAATAATTTTCTTCACTAACTTAGTATAAAAGCTTGTGAACTTTGCGGTTAAAATTTTACTTTTGCAAAAACAACACAACTACACAATGAAAAATACACTAATAGCACCATCAGTTCTTGCAGCCGATTTTGCAAACTTACAACGTGATATCGAAATGATTAACAACAGTCAAGCCGACTGGTTTCATATTGACATTATGGATGGCGTTTTTGTTCCAAACATTTCTTTTGGAATGCCAGTTTTAGAAGCAATTAACAAACATGCTAAAAAAACCATCGATGTTCACTTAATGATCATTGATCCTGATCGATACATTAAAACTTTTGCAGACTTAGGAGCTAATATATTAAGCGTGCATTATGAAGCTTGTACACATCTTCACAGAACCTTACAAGCCATAAAAGCTGAAGGCATGAAAGCTGGAGTAGCGATAAATCCACATACAAACATTGACTTATTAGAAGATATTATAAACGACATTGATTTGGTTTGCATCATGAGTGTAAATCCTGGTTTTGGTGGACAATCATTTATCGAAAATACCTACGCTAAAGTAAAAAAACTAAAAGATTTAATTACTAGAAAAAAAGCATCAACTATTATAGAAATCGATGGTGGTGTAACCAATAAAAATGCAAAACAATTGGTAGAAGCTGGAGCTGATGTTCTAGTAGCTGGAAGTTTTGTTTTTAAAGCAGAAAATCCAACTGCAACAATTGCCGATTTAAAAGCACTGACTTCTTTTTAAATTTTCAAAAACAAATAAAAATACAAAAGCCGAAGATAAAATCTCTTCGGCTTTTGTATGAATTTACTTGGCGTTGTGAATTAGTAGGAAATTTTTCTTCTCTCAATCAAGATTTTCCTGAGCTTGCAACCTTAGATTCTTCAGGGAAAATTGTACATGACGCTCTTGCTCATGGCTTTGACCTAGTCTTATTATATGGAGGTTTTGGTGTATGGATTTTAGCATTAATGAGTTATAAACTTTTCAATCCTAGGAATAGTGACAGATAACTTAATCTGCCTTTTTGTTACCCCAAAAAGGATTAGAATCAAGCCTCCATATGTAGGCAATCTGAAAATTTCCAGAGGACAATCCTATGTTACTAGTATTATTATCAGAAAATGAAGAAAAGATAAGATTATTAACATAGGATAAGCCTAGCGACCATTTTTCTTTATTATATCCTATTGCAACTCTTGGAAAGAATGTAGGATAGACTTCTATCTTTTTTTTACCAAAATCATTTATTTTTTCAGTCCCAAAATTAACTCCCATTGTTGCTGAACCACTAGCAAACCACTTTTCATTAATCGCCCAAGTATAAGCATAACCTCCACTTACACCAAACTGAAAATTCCGTAATGAGTTCTTATCCTTGTGTACAAAAGAACTATCTGAATCTATTTTTGTAAAATAAATTCCACCTCCAAGGAGAAAACTTCCTGCGGTTTTTAATTGCCTTTCATTTTGATTAAAAGCTGCTTTATAAGAGAATTTCTTGTTATTAAAAACATACTGCCCAAATGCTCCATATTGCTGAATTTTTAAATCTGGGTATAGCTGTATGTTTTTATCATTATCATCAGCAGTATAAAATCCACGATACTTTTGAACAAAAAGGTCAATTATAAACTTTCGCCCATAATTATGAATTTGAAAATCTAATGCTTTCGTTTTCCCTTTATCTTTATCCTTCATAAAATTTAAGCCGTATCCATAACTTAAATTAATTATAGTGTTATTTACAGACACTCCAAAACCTAAATTCATTGGTGTATTTGGCATAAATTTCTTTGTCTCGCCTCCTATGTTTTGTTCCATAGAAATAAACTTCATCGACTGATATATTCGAATAGAAAGATGATTTTCAAATGGTTTAATATAAGAAGTATCAACCTTAACCTGAGCTTGACTAAAATAAGGAAGAATAAATAAAAGTAAAAAATAAAAATATGTTTTCATTATGCTATAAAACGGAATTTATTGCCCCTTATTATTACGCAAAAGTATTCTTTAGAAAATATAAAAACTACACCTCTTAATTAAATCATATATCTTTTATACATACTTTAAATATGTGATTTCTGCGAATTAAACACTGCAATAATTTAATAAATGAATTCAACTTTACTCAAAAAACAGCTTATCATTATACTTTTATAATTTATTGAACTCGTTTTATTTTCATATTACAATTAAATTAGCATCTTAAATACTTACATTATGATTAAATCAATAATTCTATTATTTTTTTGTCTTCTATTAACCAGTTGTGATCCAATAAGAAATCTTAATTTCATAAACAAAACCGATTCAGATGTTAAAATTAAAATCAATCTAAATCCAGAAGCTAAAAGTTACACTTCGAGTGTTATAAAAGACAAATCAAATGGAGATTCCATTGTATTTAATTTAAAACAAAATAATACTATCGGAATATTTTTTGGAGTTGGAGTTTGGTCAGATCCTGTAATTGAAGAATTTGCAAATTCAGTATATAATATTGAATTCGACACTAAAGATGTCAAAACTATTTATAAAACTCCAGAGTCTGTAAAAAAACTCTTAAAAGACAACAAACATGGTTTTTTACACAAACATCGAGTCGACATAGATATTAATTAATAAATTACACACTTCTATAAAAGTATAAATCAGTATTATTATGTCTTGCATTATTTTAAAAAAGGAAGTTAACAAAACTATTTATTCCTAAATGTTTCCAGAAATCCAGTTTTATTTTGATTGGTATTCATACTTTTGAATTACATAAAACAGAGAGAACATGAAAATTTTAATAATAGAAGATGAGGCTGGTTTACGTGAAGTGGTACAACAATCACTTGAAAAAGAAAAATATATTGTCGAAACGGCATATGATTATATTTCTGGATTAGACAAACTAGGCGCATATGATTACGATTGTATTCTAATTGATATCATGCTACCAAACGGGAATGGCCTTGACTTACTTCTGGAAGTAAAAAGACAAAAAAAACAAAGTGCAGTTATTATTATTTCAGCAAAAGATGCTGTTGATGATAAAGTAAAAGGTTTAAACTTAGGAGCTGATGATTATTTAAGTAAGCCTTTTCATTTGTCAGAATTACATGCACGAATAAAATCAGCTATTCGCAGAAATAATTATAATGGAGATAATTTTATTACTTGGAAGAACGTAACTCTTTGCCCTGAACAACGAACCGTTACCATAGATAATAATGAACTAATCTTAAACAGAAAAGAATTTGACTTACTCTACTATTTTATAATAAATCCAAACCGATTAATTAATAAAACTGCGATAGCCGAATATGTTTGGGGCGACCACACCGATCAGGCAGACAATTTAGATTTTGTATATTCACAAATTAAAAATTTGCGAAAAAAACTAAAAGACAGTAATGCCGAAATTGATATTCAAGCAGTTTACGGAATTGGATACAAAATGAATTAATGAAATTACAAAATTATACCCTTCGTTATCTGGCACTTACGCTTCTTATTGTAATCCCAATCTGGGCAGGGATTTTTTATATGCTGATTTTAGATGAAGTACATGATAATATCGATGATGATTTAAAAAACTCTAAGATTATTATTATCCGTCACACTTTTGCCGACAAAAAATTATTAAATTCTCCAGAATTTGGTATCAACAAGTTTACTATAAAACCATTACCAAAAGGTAATTATTCTCGA
Organism: Flavobacterium sp. EDS; assembly: GCF_020991525.1. Classification (NCBI taxonomy): domain Bacteria; kingdom Pseudomonadati; phylum Bacteroidota; class Flavobacteriia; order Flavobacteriales; family Flavobacteriaceae; genus Flavobacterium; species Flavobacterium sp. EDS. The sequence continues at coordinate 218,220 of NZ_JAJMOZ010000001.1, read as the reverse complement.
AAAGATGAGTTTTCTACTTCTAAGGAATTCATGGAATATGATAATGATAACGAACCTATCAGGACATTAAAAACTATATTTAATGATGATAAAGGCAATCCTCATGAACTAATTATAAAAGCATCAATCGTTGAAGAAGATGAATTACTAGAAGATTTACTGCTTGCTTTAATTGGTTTATATGTTATGCTCGTAATTAGTATATTGGCAGTAAACCACTTGTTGTTAAAAAAAATATGGAAATCGTTTCATATCATTTTAGATAATCTTAAAGAAATTAAATTAGGAACTGGCAGCCGATTAAAACCTATAAATTCTCCTATCGATGAATTCAATATCTTAGCAAAAGAAGTAGAAAAAATGCTAAATCGCAATGAAACAATTTATTCTAGTCAAAAACAATTTATAGAGAATGCTTCTCATGAACTACAAACACCACTAGCAATTAGCATTAACAAACTCGAGTTATTTGCCGAAAATACCGTTCTTCCTGATGAACAAATGATGGAAATAGGAAAAATAACCGATACCTTAACTCGCTTAACAAGGTTGAATAAATCGTTATTAATGTTATCCAAAATAGAGAATCAACAGTATTCGGAAGAAGAAAATGTTAACTTTAATGAACTCATTTTATTACTAATTGACGACTACACAGATTTGGCTGATTTCAAAAAAGTAAAAATAACAGTCGTAGAAAATGATTCGTTATATTTTATGATGAACAAAGGATTGGCAATTGCATTGATTAGTAATTTATTAAAAAATGCCATAATACATAATCATCCAGATGGTTTTGTGAATTTCATAATAAATAAGAATGACATCATAATTTCGAACACTGGAAATAATCCTCCTTTAAATTCTGAATTAATTTTCGGAAGATTCTATCGCCATACCACAACAAATGAATCTACTGGTTTAGGTTTATCTATTGTAAAATCAATCATAAATAACTATTCGATTACTATAGAATATTCATTTACGGGAAATCATCAATTCAAAATCAACTTTCCTAAAAAGTAGTCTTTTTTCTATGTTTTTCCTAATTGTTTCCAAATTCTAGTTGTACACTTGCATTAGAATTAAAAATAAATAATTATGAAAACTAAATTAAACTTGGCTATGTGCCTAATAGCAGGATTAGCATTTGGACTTTCTGCAAATGCACAAAAAACAGTAATCACTAAAACTGCACTACCTGCAAATGCTCAATCTTTTTTAAAAACCCATTTTGCAGGACAAGAGCCTACTTATATAATTGAGGACAAAGAAATGTTCTCTAAAGACTACAAAGTTCAGTTTGCTAATAATTTAGAAGTTGAATTTGATGGAAAAGGAAATTGGGAAGAAGTAGATGGAAATCATCAGGCTATTCCTATATCTGTAATTCCAAAAAAAATTGTATCTTACATAAATACCAATTTTGCCAATACAACAATAACCAAAATTGACAAAGGTACTTGGGGTTACGAAGTAAACTTAAGTAACGGTTTAGAGCTAGAATTTAACTCTAAAGGTAATTTTATAAGAATCGATAATTAAGAATCAATAATTTAATACTTTAATCATGAAAAAAATAATCTTATCAGGCTTTATTGCTTTAACGCTTTTATTCTCAGCAACATCTTGTAGTAGTGATGATGATAATGATAATGACTACGAATCTGTAATTAGCGCTAAAGACTTACCTCAACCAGCAACAACATTTGTTACCTCATATTTCCCTACTGCTACTTATAAACTAATAAAAAAGCAAAACATTCCTGATTCTGATGGTTCTGTATATGATGTTTTATTGAGTAATAATTTTGAAATTGATTTTGATATAAACGGAAAATGGGTTGATATCGATGGAAATAACCAAGCAATTCCTGTTGAATTAATTCCTGAAAAAATCAATACTTATGTAAAGGAAAATTATCCTAATCAATCTGTAACAGCTATAGACAACGAAAAAACTCATATCGAAATAGAACTTTCTAATAATCTGGAACTTGTATTTGATCTTGAAGGAAATTTTATCCGAATAGATAAATAAAGATTTGATTAAAAGCAAAATACCGCCTCATGGTTAGAGGCGGTATTTATTTACCAACAAAAAATTAAAAACTAAAAAACATTTTTTATAGGCTTTATTATTTTTATTTATAAATTAAGTACTGCTTTCTCATTTTTTTAAAGGCTTGTAAACCTTCTTTCCAACTATTTCTTATCTCTTCTTCGGAGGTTCCTGCTTCTATCTGCTGTTGTAATTTTTCATTTCCTGCTCGTATTGAGAACTTTCTTTTATCAAAAAATTTAGATTTATCCGATGTTATTTGGTATGCTTTAATCAACCATTTGATTTCTAGTTTATCTATTTTAGGTATTGCCGATAAATCCTCTCCATTACACTCTACTCCATTATATAGAGGGTCTTTATCCCCAAAATTAGGCTTGGGAGTAAATGCAAAGTCACTTTTGGGCAAGTATGGAGATCCATAAATCTGAAATTGCTTTTCGGTTCCGCGTCCCATACTCACATTAGTTCCTTCAAAAAGACACAAACTAACATATAAATTAATCGATTGGTCGTTAGGCAAGTTTGGAGAAGGTCGTACAGGCAAACTATAACTCATACTTCTGTCATAATTTAAGCACGGAATAACCGTAAGTTCACATTGAATCCCATCTTTTAACCATTTTTCTCCATTAATCATTTTGGCTTCTTCACCCAGAGTCATTCCGTGAAGCAAAGGTGTTGGATGCATCCCAATCCCACTTTTAAAAACAATATCCAAAACTGGTCCATCTACAATACCAATATTTGGATTTGGCCGATCCATTACTATCAACGGGACATTATTCTCTGCACATGCTTCCATTATTCTGTGCATTGTAGAAACGTATGTGTATAACCTTGTCCCCACATCCTGTAAATCAAAAATCATGACATCAATTCCTTTTAATTGTTCTCCACTTGGTTTGTTGTTTTTTCCGTAAAGGGAAACAATCGACAAACCTGTTTTTGAATCGATTTCATCAGATACGTGTTCGCCTGCATCGGCTGTCCCTCGAAAGCCGTGCTCTGGTGCAAAAATGGTTTTTATCTTTACTTTTTTCTCAACCAAAAAATCAACAAGATGGGTTTTCTTGTCAATAATTCCTGTTTGATTGGTTACTATACCGATAGTCTTCCCTTTTAGTAAAGGCAAATATTCAGTATAATTTTCTGCTCCTGTCTTTATTTTTTGCGCAAAAGAAACAGTTGTAATTAGTACGCATATTATGGTTAGTTTTTTCATAGAGTTTATTTATTTTTTTGCTACTCCCGATAGCTATCGAGAGTAAAGGATTATTTTTTATCACTAATTTTTGCCTCTCGCAGATTTTGGAGATTTACATTATAATAAATTGTATCATGCAAATTTTACAGATTCTGGCAGATTTAATTTAAATTTTATAATCTGTGGCTAATCTTTCTTAATTATTTATTTGTTTCCAGATCTTCGGGCTAAAATCATCTTTATACATTAATTTATTGGTTCTGGTAGGATTTACGCGATTGGTAAGGATAATCAAAAACCTATCATTATTGGGATTTAAAAAGAAAAACGTTCCTGTAAATCCTGTATGCCCAAAATTGTTTTTCTCATAAAACTCATCTGGTTTTCGTTTATCAAAACCAAGTCCTCGATAAATTCCCTTTTTAGCAAGAGGTGATTTTGTAAACGTGGCAACTACCTTTGCTTTTAAAATTTGCTTTCCCTGATACTTTCCTTTATTAAGCAACATTTGGCATATTACCGAAATAGATTGTGCATTGGCAAATAATCCTGCATTTCCAGAAATCCCTCCTAAAATGGTTGCTGCTTCATCATGCACATACCCTTTAATCGTATCTTTTCTAAAAAAATTATCAATTTCTGTTGGTATCACATTTTGTTCTGAAGTCCATTTTAAAGGATTATATCCAATTTTTGAAATACCTAATTCATCATAAATTGCTTTTGCCAGTTGATCGAGTTTTAATCCTGTCTTTGTTTCCATCATTTGCTGTACAAGAATTAAGTTTAAATCGCTATATAGATACTTACCTCTAGGATTCGTATTGGCAACAGCTATTTTCTCATATACTGTTTTATAAAATTCAGGATTCAACCACATATTTTTATAGACTTGCACATAATTGTCTTTTGGTTTGAAAGAAAGGTATTTTGTATCATAAACTATATTCTTGTTTACATACATATTATCAAATAAATCAGGATAATTATCTGATTTTTGATTACTTAATAGCGGTAATCCATCTGAAGTAGAAAGTAAGCTTTGATAAAAAACAATCCCTGATTTTAATCCCGTAGTATGTGTCAGTAATTCAAAAAGGGTTAAATCGGAAATGGCTGTATTTTTGTACACGGAAACGACATCTCCCAATTTATCTTCTAACTTTATTTTATCTTCTCCTACCAAATGCATTGCTACTAGAGTTGCGCCTAAAACTTTAGACATAGAAGCTAGATCGTACACGTCCTCTATTTTTACTAATTCAGTTTTTGAATAATCATGATATCCATAATTTTTTAATATTAAAATAGAGTCTTTACTCCCCACAACAATTTGTGCTCCCGGAAAAAATTCTTTTTCGAGCGCATTATTTACCATCGAATCGATATAAATTTCATTTTGCTTTGTATCGAAAGACTTTTTTGAATTTTTTAGGGAATGGCAACTAATCCCTAAAAGGATCAAAAAAACAAGTACGATTCTAACTCCTATTTTTTTCATTTTTTTAAGGGATAATTCTTAAATCCTGCCCAGCCATAATAGGCTCGTTGTTTGTTCCTGTAATCATAATTCTGACTGCCTTAACAGGCTTTTTAGGGTAGATTGAGGCATTCCCATAATCAAAACTATCTCCTTTTTCAAAATCAACTCCGTTATATGAATACTCGACATAACCATCATTAACAATAAATCTTGGATGATGCGGAATTCCTGTCAGTACATCAATTTTTGAAGAAACAACAGGATTGGTAAACGTATATAAAATCCAGTCTCCATTTGCACATGGAGCATCGGTACGCAAATAGGTTTCTATATTATAATCTTCGAGTCTTGAGAATGGAAATTTTGGATTTTCGACCATCGATGAGGTCACTTTTACCTCTGGTTCCATATAAGGCGAACAATTGAAATTTACTTTCGCTGCAGATTCTTTTGCTTCTTTGTTTTCAACAGTAAAATCTAAACGATACTTATTTTTATCATTGTAATTTTCAATCACAAATCGTAAACGAGGTTTAGACTTCAACATCTTTTCCTCTGAATAAGTTTGTATTAATTTATCATTTTCAAAAAGAGAAACTGATTTTACTGTCCCGTTTGCTGTTCCATCAGCTATTGGGTTAAAAGTTAGATACCAAATTCCACTTTTATCAACATGCTCTGAAATATCCTCTGAAATAGTTAAAGTTTCAACTTTCGATGTATTCCAATTTGCGACTGGTAACTTCTCTACTTTTACTGCTGGACTTGCTGAATCTTCATTAAAAAAAGTACGAAATTGGTATTGCTCATAATCTTTTGTCTGAATTGGATTTGTATATAAAGGCGATTGTCTTGTTGGTTCATTACCTTGCGCATCATATCGTACAACTGCCCCTTCATAAGGTGGCGTTACAGTAATGATTCCATTTTTATAAATTGCTGTTGGGGGAAAATCTCTAAAAGCAATTCCCATATTAGCCAATCGTTGTAAATGGCTATTAGTTAGTCTTCCGTAAAAATTATCCCAATTTTTATCTTCTTTTTTAGACCATCCAATTTCTGACAACGCACTAATCCTAGGATAACTTTGGTATTCTACAAATCGTGTTGGGCGATCAAGATATTCACTCCACAAAGCTCCTTGTACTCCTTTTATCAATTTTTGCTGATCGGGAGTTAAATCGCTATCAGGAATTGGCTCGAATGAATAAGCTCTTTTTGTATCTGTGATTGCGGCCCAGCGATGACCTCGCTCGTTTTCCGATTGTGCCATATCAAAATATAAATATTGTCCGGGCATCATAATGGTTTCATAACCTCTTTTAGCCGATTCGATTCCGTAGTTTATTCCTTGCCAAGCACTAATTAAAGTATTTGGATTTATCTCTCCACCTTTTAAAATTTCATTCCAGCCATTTGTTTTTTTATGATATTTATCGACAATGGTTTGAACTCTTCTAAAGAAATAATTCTGAAGCTGAAAACTATCTGTAAATCCTTCTTTCGTCATCAAAGCCTGGCATTTTGGGCAATGTTCCCAATTGGCTCTGTTTACCTCATCTCCTGCAACATGAATATAATCAAAAGGAAATATTTCTGAGACCTCCCTAATAATAGAATCTAAAATTTGATAGTTTTCTTCGCGTCCTACACACCATACATTTTTTACTTCTCCCTGAACACTTTTTGTTTCCTGAGTTGTAACACATCCTATTTCTGGATACGCTGCTGTTACTGCACGAGAATGTCCAGGGATTTCAATTTCTGGCATAATTGAGATTCCACGAGTTGCTGCATACGCCACAACTTCTTTCATATCGGCTTGGGTATAATAACCGCCATAACGTTTGTTTCCTGAACCGTACGATGGCAACAATACTTCGCCTGGCCCTCTCCAAGCTCCTTTTAAAGTTAAATCTGGCATTGATTTAATTTCGGCTCTCCAACCATTATCATCAGTAAGATGCCAATGAAAAACATTCATCTTATGTGCTGCCAACCAGTCAATGTAGTTCTTAACTGTTTCCTTATCAAAAAACTGTCTTGATACATCAAGCATCATTCCGCGCCATTCAAAACGAGGATAATCTTCTATTTTCACAAATGGTATTGTTCCTTTTTTTACCTCTTTGGCTGAACAAATCTGCAATAAAGTTTGAAGACCATTTAAGACTCCATTTGTGGATTTTCCTTTTATAAGAACTCCTTTTTTAGTTACGCTCAATTCATAACCGTCATTAGGAAGATTTATTTTTTCATCTACTAAAAATGATATTCCGTCTCTTTTATTACCTTTCCCAATAGAAACAATCGGTTTAATTCCTGTATTTTTAAGAAAATTACTTCCTATATAATCTGCACTCTTTTGTATTTTTTTATCTACAACAATTTGTACCGATGATGGAATTACAAATGTTCCTTCTTTCTGTTCTATTTTTACTGGCTGCGGAATTATATCCAGTTTCTGAGCTTGTAATACATTCAAGGAACTCAAGAAAACGGCAATTAGTAGCATGTTTTTTTTCATCTTTTCTGGTTTTTTGTTTTGTTAAAATTGTATTGGAATGCTTTCCGTTTGTGTGGTACTCAAAGCGGTAATAGCATAGATATAGTTTTCAAAATTAGCATTTGGTATTTCTAATTTTGTAGCTGTGGTTACGTAGTAAATATTCTCTGGATTAGAGAAATCGGTTATTTTCCCTTTTGGAAATCTATAAATCACAAACTTTTTATTGTTTAATCCTGCCTTCCAAGTAAGCTGTCCTTTTTCTCCTCTTTGAGTAATCGAAGCACTTATTGGCGGTTCTGGTTTTATTCTAGTGATTCTATTTGCTTCGGGTGTTAATGCGATATATTTATATTGTTTTTCGATAATAGGTTTTCTAAGTGTATCTCCCATCCTTTTAAATACATTTGCCGTAAAATGCATAGAACCATCTATCAATGGTAAGGCTCTAATCATTTCTATTTGTTTTACAATTTGATTAGGACTTCTCCATTCTACTTCTTTTGATGTTTTGGAAATCTTATACTCTCCATGACCGATATACACATTTGCTCCATATTTGTGTTCTGCCCACCATTTTGCTAAAACTTCAAAATTTGCTCTATCAAAACCAATATGCCAATATAGTTGAGGTGTTACATAATCAATCCAGTTTTCTTTCTGCCATTTTAAAATATTAGCATATAAATCATCATAATTTGTAGCTCCTGCCATTGTATTTGATCCTTCTGAATCTTTTGCTTTATTTCGCCATACTCCAAAAGGTGAAATTCCAAATTCAACTTCGGGTTTATTTGCAATTATGGTATCTCTGATTTGCTTAATTATCAAATCTACGTTGTCTCTTCTCCAGTCGTCTTTATCTTTAAATTGTCTAGGTTCTTTAGCAAATGCAACTTGATCAGGAAATTCTTGTCCAGCAATTTTATATGGATAAAAATAATCATCCATATGTATTGCCTGAATATCATAATTCCGAACTATTTCGCCCACTACTGAAGCTACAAAATCTCTGGTTTCTTTGTAACCGGGATTAAAATATCTAGTTTTTCCGTAGGTAAGAAATAGCTCTGGCTTCTTAAAATACAAATGTGTTTTTGCAAGTACATCCTTGGTAGTGTCTTTTTGCACACGATACGGATTTAGCCAAACGTGAACACTCATCCCTCTTTTTCCTGCTTCATCTATCATTAACTGTAACGGATCAAACCCGGGTGCCACTCCTTGCGTTCCAGTTATCCAATGTGACGCTGGCTCTTTTGTAGATTTATAATAAGCATCGGCCGTAGGACGAATTTGAAAAACTACTGTATTTAGATTATATGATCGTAAATTATCTAAAATTGTTATCATTTCAGCTTTCATTTCTTTATCTGAAAGCCCTGGTTTTGATGGCCAATCTATATTATCGACGGTAGATATCCAAGCGGCCCGCATTTCTCTTTTTGCTGGTTGTTGTCCAAAAAGATTGGCTTGAATCAGCAATACTAGAATTAAAATTTTTAAGGTTTTCATAAATTCTATTTTTGGTTTGTTAATATATATTTCTTTAGCGGAGGATTTAACCGCAAAGCTCGCAAAGACTTTTAATCTATTTAATCCTTTAATCTGTGGCAAAAAATTAACCGCAGAGCTCGCAAAGGTTTCATTTAATCTATATAATCTTTTATTTTCTCTCTCGCAGATTTGGCAGATTAAGCAGATTTAATTCATGTAATTGCTTATCCTGTTTGCTTTCACTCGGGTCATGATAAAAAAACAACCGCAACTTTCGAAAGTTTTTCCCCAATATTGTCATTTCGACGAAACAACTTACTCTAATAAATATATTCCTCCTTCTATAAGCGATGTCCATACTCTTCCTTGATCATCAATTGAAAATCCATTTATGCTGGAGCTTCCTAAATTAATTTGTTTTAGAATCTCAAATTTCCCTGCATCTACAATAACAACTTCTCCCTTTCGGCTTCCTATGTATATCTTATTGTTGTTTTCAAATATTGGTGCAGGATTGTGTTCATATCCAAGCTTTAAGTCCAAAACTTTACTTTGATTAATCAAATTTTCTTCCGTTAATTCTAAATTATCATTAAGGGGCAATCTCAAAAGTTCCCCATTCATTGTTTTTGCATAAAACCACTTTCCATCTTGACTTTTCCCCATCGATTCTCTAACTTTCCATTTGGAGGTTCTTAAAAGTGTTTTGCCTGTTTGCAGTTCTAGAATTGTTAAGAATCGTTCGGGTGTAACAAAATAAAGTCTATTTTTTGATGAGACTACATTTACGTTTCCTGCTGAATACAAAACTTGCTTTTCATTTCCATTATTCCATTTCCAAATAAGTTCTCCTGTAATTTTATTTAGACAATAAAGATTAGTATCCCATGCTCCAAAAATAATTTTATCATCTTGTATTAAAGGAGTTCCTTGCGAATACGATTGTGGCAAGTTATTCTTCCAAATTACCTTACCACTAACAGCATCTATGCAAATAAAAGCTGTTGAACTTGCTGTATAAATTTTATTGTTTTCTACAATTGGTGAACCTACCAATACTCCGCCAACTGGTATGTTCCATTTTTGTTTACCAGACGCTGCATCAAATCCTAACAAGTTTCCTTCTATCGTACCAATAACAAGAATATTTTTTACAATAATTGGTGAGAAATAGATTGCGTTTCCTGTTTCTGTTTTCCAATTCAGCACTTTATTTTTCAAATTAATCGATTGTATCTCACCAATAGAATTAGTAAAATAAAGGCTTTTTTTATCAAAACATGGAACACTATAAACTGATGCAATATCTTTTATGAATGGAGAGAAATTAGTTTCTAAATTATCTTTTGGAATTTCAATTTTTGAAGGCTTAGTAGGAACTGAAAATTTAAAAACACCTTGTTTTGCTATCTCTTTCTGATAAATACTAATACTATCACTACTGATGATTACCTCGTTATAACTTCTTGTTTTACCATCGCGAGAAGTAATCGATGCTCCCATGATACCACTCAATCCTGAAAAATCATATTTTTTTAAGGTATGTCCATGACCACAGAAACTTGCAACTGTTGGGTATTTTTCTAAAACTGAAAGAACTTCTTTATAATTACTAACACTATTATCTAGTGGATAATGAGCGAAATTCAGAACTTTTTTATTGCTATTTTTAAGACTGTCTTTTAGTGTTTTATCTAACCAAAGAACATCTTCGTGTTTTACAAAACCATCTCCCATTTTCATATATGGTCCACATGGAAATCCTATAAAAAGGTAATCTCCTTTTGAGAAAACAAATCGATCGTCGCCCCATATTTTTTTATGAGTCAAACCAGCACTTTCGCTCCAATTTGTTTCATGATTTCCAGAAATTACATAATACGGAATTTTTAAATTGCCCAAAATAGAATGTACTTGTTTTAGTTCATCATCTGCACCACGATTTGTTAAATCCCCCGTTACTACAACAAATTCATTATCCGAATTATTAATTTCTTTTATAATATTTTGCAGTAAAAAATCATTTTCGTTCCCTACTGAAACATGCAAATCTGTAAGCTGTACAAACTTAATATTTTCTGATTTTTCTGTCTTTTGAGAAAACCCTGATGCAATTATAAAAAGCAATAATATTATGGAAAGTGAATGTTTCATAAGCAATTATTAAATCTATTGGTTGTTATTATTGTGTTAGACGCACTGCGGTGGGTATCTACGCTGTCCACCTAATATGTGTATCTATAGGAAACCCTTGAACCTTTTTCTCACGCAGATTCAGCAGATTTAGCAGATTGAATTCGTGGTAAAAAAAAATCTTTTAATCCTTTATGTTAGACGTACTGCGATGCGTTTATATGCATATCAATAGGAAACCTTTGAACCTTTGTTTCTCAGGACCTTTGGACCTACTTTATGCTATTGAAAAAATTATTAAAAAACAGTAATTGAAATTTTAAGGAGTTTTCCCAATATTCAATATTATGTTTCCCTGGACGTTCTATATAGTCATGATTTATTTTTAGACTGAGCATCTTTGTATGAAGTTCTCTGTTTACGTCAATAAAAAAATCATCAACACCACAATCAATAATAAGATTTAGCTTATTACTTTCTACTAATTCCAGCATATTTACCACTGTGTTCTTTTCCCAATTTTCAGGAAATTCTGTTATAGAACCCAACCGTTTTTTTATATCCCATTTTTCAGGAAATGGACGAAAATCTACTCCTCCGCTCATACTCCCTGCAGCTCCAAACACTTCTTGATGCTTAAACGAAAGATACAATGCTCCATGTCCTCCCATGCTAAGACCTGATATAGCACGGCCTTCACGACTTGCAATCGTTTTGTAATTTTTGTCTATGAAAGGAACTAGCTCATCAATGACATAAGTTTCATATTTAAAAGTTGTGTCAATCGGACTATCAAAATACCAGCTTGAAAAATTTCCATCAACGCCTATTACTATAAATTCATATTTATCAACCTGTTGCCCAACCTCTTTAAAGCTTTTTACCCAAGTTGCATAATTTCCGCTATACCCATGAAGCAGATAAACTACTGGTAATTTCTTCTTGCTTTTTTTATAATTATCAGGAACTATTACACACGTCTTTATATTTTTATTCATCGAAGTACTAAACACTTGTATAGTATCAATCTTGGCTGCTTTGGCAGAAAAAAATGCGAAAACTAAGAGGGCTATATAGATTGTTTTTTTCATAGAATTATAGTTTCTTTTGGTTAAAAAGAGGCAATAACTTTTCTTCAAAATGTATGAGATTTTTTATTTCTGATACCTTTTGACAAAAAATATAAAATTTATATTCGAGAAATTTATTTCAAACAATCCCTCAAAATCGTCACTGGATGCATTGCTTTTCTATTGGTTCCGTCAAAAATCTGATGGCGACAACTCGTTCCTGCAGCTGCAATTGCAGTTGTTGCTTCGGTTGAACGTATCTTTGGGAACAAAGTATCTTCACCCATTTGCATACTGATTTCGTAATGCTCTTTTTCATATCCAAAAGAACCTGCCATACCACAACAGCCTGAATTATAAATGGTAACTGAACTATTTTTAGGCACGTTTAGCATTGCAAATGAAGCTTCAACAGTACTCAATGATTTTTGGTGACAATGTCCGTGAATTTTAATTGTTTTCTCTACATCCGAAAATTGTCCAGAATGGATTTTTCCTGTTGCAATTTCTCTCTTAAAGAACTCTTCGATAGTAAATGTATTTTTCGATAATTTTTCAGCACTTTCTTTATCTTTTGCCAATCGAATGTATTCGTCTCTAAAAGTTAATATTGCAGAGGGTTCAATTCCTATTAACGGTGTATTTTCTGAAATTAAATCCTTGAAGATACCCACGTTTTTATTGGCTATATCTTGTGCTTCTTCCAAGAATCCTTTTGATATAAAAGCTCTTCCGCTTTCCTCGTGATCTATTACAATCACTTCATAACCTAATCCTGTCAGTAATTCATAAGCATCTATCCCAACAGAAACATCATAATAATTGGTAAACTCATCGCAAAAAAGATAGACTTTTCCGTTTGTAAAAGAATTACTTCCTGCTGTTTTTTTATTTTTTTCGTACCACTTTCTAAAAGTCGTTGGTGCTAATAATGGAACCTGTCTTTGGGATGCAATTCCCATACTTTTTTTAACCAAAGCTAGATTAGCTACAAAATTAGTCATAGACGGTGCTATACTCCCGAGTTTATTAAGTTTTGAATTGAAAGCGAATATTTTATTTCGAACAGAAAATCCATTTGCTTTTTGATATTGGTATAAAAACTCCGATTTTAAAGTCGCTACATCTACGTTACTTGGACACTCGCTTGCACAGGCTTTACAGCTCACACACAACTCAAATACCTTATATAATTCTTCGTGATCAAATTTATTATCTTTCTCTGAATGAGTTAGATATTCTCTCAACGCATTGGCTCTGGCACGAGTAGTATCTTTTTCATTTCTAGTAGCTCGATAACTCGGACATAAAGTTCCTCCCGCTGAAGGTAATTTTCTACAATCACCTGAACCATTGCATTTTTCGGCAGCACGCAAAATCCCCATGCTATCCGAGAAATCCTGAATTGTTTTTATATCTGGCTCTACTCTACCCGCTTCTACACGAAGGTTTTCATCCATCTTAAAAGCGTTCACAATTTTTCCAACATTCAAAATTGTATCTGGATCAAAAGCGCTTTTGATTCGTTTTAATAATTCATAATTTTTTTCTCCTATCATAAAAGGTAAAAACTCTCCACGAACTATTCCGTCTCCATGCTCTCCACTCAATGAACCTCTATATTTTTTTACCAAAATAGCCACTTCGGTAGCAATGTTTCTAAATTGGTGTAATCCTTCTTTTGTTTTTAAATTTAAAACTGGACGCAAGTGAATTTCTCCTGCACCTGCATGTGCATAATAAATAGCACTTTGTCCATGACTTTCCATCATGGCAGAGAAATCAGCGATATAATTAGGCAAATCACTTAGTTCTACTGCAGTATCTTCAATAGAGTCGGCTGCTTTATCATCACCTACAATACTTCCTAAAAGTCCAAGTCCTGCTTTTCGTAATTCGTTTATTTTATAAATATCGGCTCCATAAATTTTAGGCAAAGCGTACCCAAAATTATTTTCCTCAAGGTCTTTTATCAAGGCATCTGCCTGTAATTCGGCATCTTCCATACTATGATGCGATCCTACTTCGAGCATGATAACTGCCTTAGGTTCTCCTACAATAAAAAACCTATTTTTTGCTTGTTCTCTATTTGTTTTGGTACAATCTAATATCGTATCATCCATCATTTCACAGGTGTACAAATGATGCTTCATAGCAGTAACTACAGCTTCTAAACTTTCTTGAATAGTATGAAAATGTGCCACAACCATAACATTATTTGTTGGTGGCAAATCATCTACTTTAAGTGTAATTTCTGTGGTAAATGCTAAAGTTCCTTCGCTTCCACAAAGTAATTTCCCTAAATTTATTTTGTTTTCTGTCCCTGAGAAGAGCTCCGATTTTAATAATAAATCAATCGCATAGCCTGTATTTCTTCGGTGAATTTCTGGCTTTGGAAATTCTTTTACAATCTCTTCCTGATTTTCTTTATTTGAAAGTTCCTCATAAATTGCTTTGTAAATTTTACTTTCAAGCGAATCCCCTTTTGTCTTCTCTATAAATTCTGCTGAAGACATTTCTTTGAATACAACAGTACTGCCATCACTTAAAATAGCCTTTATCTCGATTATTTTATCTCGGGTAACTCCATATCGTATAGATGTCGTTCCAGATGAATTATTTCCTACCATTCCTCCAATCATGCATCGATTTGTTGTCGATGTGTTGGGGCCAAAAAATAAACCATGCGGCTTTAAATACAAATTCAGTTCATCTCGAATTACTCCAGGTTGAACTGTTACCGTTTTTTTTATAGGATCAAATGCTACAATTTTGGTAAAATGCTTAGAAACATCTACAATTATTCCGTTACCCACCGTTTGTCCAGCCAAAGAAGTTCCTGCTGTCCTAGGGGTTATTGAAATTTTATTTTTTGCTGCAAAGCGAATAATTTTAACAATATCTTCTTCTGTCTTTGGAACTGCTACTGCTACTGGCATTATTCTATAAGCAGAAGCATCAGTAGCATATATTTTTTTATGAAGCTCATCATAAAAAAGAGTTCCTTCTAATGAATCGGATAAGTGTTGTAATTGAAGAGAATCGGACATTTAATTGGTGCTATTGTTTTTTTAAAAATACAAAATAATTAATCTCTATTATCGTCTTTCAAGGTCTTTTTTTGATCTTAAAAATTTGCAAGATTAAACCTAACTCGTCTTTAAAACTTGTTAGGTTCGCGGTAATAAATCTTGCGGGATTAGGACTTTATTTTGGAAATTAGTTTTTGTTAATCGAAATCGGGTAATTAGTAATAAAAACGTTTAAAGGCTTCGATAGCTTCATATTCTGCAAGACCTAAATCATCGTATAACCTTGCTGTATTTTTATTACGTTCTTCTGCTCGTACCCAAAATTCTCTTGAGTCATTTCCTTGAAACATTACTCTGTCTTTTTGAGATTGATGATACAAAATAGCATGTCTTTTAATAGTTACTTCGTCTGGACTCAACGGCACAGCCATGTCTATCTCATGAATATCCCACTCATGCCAAGCGCCTCTGTACAACCATAGCCAACAATCGTACATATACGCTTCTGTTTTTAATTCCTTCATTGCTGCAAATATAGCATTCAGGCATACTTCATGAGTTCCATGCGGATCTGCCAAGTCTCCTGCTGCAAATACCTGATGTGGTTTTATTTTTGCTATAATATCTTTAACAATTGCAATATCTTCTAATCCTAAAGGATTTTTCTTTATTTGACCCGTTTCATAAAAAGGCAGATCTAAAAAATGCGTATTCTCATCTTTTAAACCAATATATCTTGTAGCTGCATACGATTCGCGTCTTCTTATCAACCCTTTCAACTTTCGAACTTCTAATGAATCTACCTGATTCTCAGTCTTATTATTTAGAAAATCAATAACTGATGAGAAGTTTACTCCATCGATATCTTTTCCAATAAAATCGTTACATACTTCTGCAAATTTTAATGCTTCATCATCTGTAACTGCTATATTTCCTGAAGTTTGATACACCACATGTACATCATGTCCTTGTTTTATTAATTTTGAGAATGTTCCTCCCATAGAAATCACATCATCATCTGGATGTGGACTAAAAAGGATTACTCTTTTCTTTGCTGGATTAGCTCTTTCAGGTCTATGCGAATCTGAAGTATTAGGTTTCCCTCCTGGCCAACCTGTAATGGTGTGTTGCAAAACATTGAACATATTAATATTCAAATCATAGGCAGAACCTTCTTGAGCTAAAAGGTCTGACATTCCATTATTATTATAGTCTCTATCGGTAAGTTTTAATATCGATTGTTTGGTTTCTTTACAAAGCCAAACGATTGCTTTGCTTTTTAATTCTTGTGTCCAAGTACATCCACCAACTAGCCATGGCGTTTCAAAACGAGTTAATTCAGATGCCGAAGACTGATCTAACACAAAAGTCGCATTGGAATGATTTTGTAGAAATGTGGCAGGAACTTCTGAACTTATATCTCCTTGGATAGTTCTCTTGATAATTGCGGCTTTATTTTGCCCCCAAGCCATCAAAACAATTCTTTTTGATCTAAGAATTGTTGAAACTCCCATTGTAATCGCTCTTTTTGGAACGTTATCAATACCATTAAAATCTGATGAAGCGTCGACTCTAGTGATATGATCTAATGTTATAATTCTAGTTCCTGAATTAATATGAGAACCAGGTTCATTAAAACCTACATGTCCTGTACGTCCAATTCCTAATAACTGAAAATCAAGCCCTCCAGCTTCTTTTATTTTCATTTCATAATCAACACAATATTGATTAAGTTCTTCTAAAACAACTGTTCCGTCTGGAATATTTACATTTTCAGGTTTAATATCTATATGATTAAACAGATACTGATGCATGAAATAATGGTAACTCTGACGATTTTCTTTGGTCATTGGATAATATTCATCCAAATTAAAAGATA
The DNA here is from genome assembly GCF_020991525.1 of Flavobacterium sp. EDS. Classification (NCBI taxonomy): domain Bacteria; kingdom Pseudomonadati; phylum Bacteroidota; class Flavobacteriia; order Flavobacteriales; family Flavobacteriaceae; genus Flavobacterium; species Flavobacterium sp. EDS. The sequence continues at coordinate 201,351 of NZ_JAJMOZ010000001.1, read as the reverse complement.
TTACATTGTAAAAACTAAGTCCTTCTTCTTTGTGCATTCGAACTAACTCTTCGTATACTTTTATAGGTGATGAGCCTGTTGCCAGACCAAGTACACACGTTTTGTTTTTAGCTTGTTTTGAACGTATTAATTCGGCCATTTCCTGGGCAACTGCTTTAGAACCTACAATTGAGTTATCAAAAATCACATTATGGTTTTTCTCAAATCGGGTTTCTTCAAATTTACCTGGTATGTCGTAAGCCAAAGAAGTATTGGTTTTCATAATATATCTCTTAGTTAAAAAATTAGTTTAACAAATATATACAAAAAACAAAACGGATGCGTTATTTTACATTATTTAACAAAAATAAATTCAAATACCGTAAAATAACGCATAATTTATTGATTGAATTTCAAATTACAACACAAAAACTCCAGATTTTCTATATTCTTCCAGCCTTAAATCTTCTGGATCTAAATTAGTAACAATAGTATCTAACTGGCTTAATTCGCAAACAACATGCGGCATTTTTGTATTTAATTTATTTGAAGAAAACATAGAAACAACTCTATCTGAGGATTCTATCATTGCTTTTTTAACAATAGAGATTTCATAACCTACCTCTGTTAAGCCTTGTTTAACATTGATACTACTGGCGCCAATAAAACAAATATCTGCTTTAATCTTAGACAAAACCTGTATCACATCCATACCTATGGTAACCATTGCATTTTTCTGCATTTTTCCACCTATGAATATCAAATCAATGTTTGGGTGTTGTGATAGCTGCATAGCTATTGGCAAACTATACGTATAAATAGTAGCCTTCAAATCCGAGGGAATTAGCTTTGCAAAAACTAAATTAGTGCTTCCTCCACTCATTATAATAACTTGTCCATCGTGCAATAATGACAATGCCTTTGTTACGATTTCTTTCTTCTCTTCTTCTGCTGTTATAGCAATATCAAAAACATTAGCAGGCTTTTCTGTAGGCAGTATTGCTCCACCATAAACTTTCTCAAGAAGATTCTTACTGTCCAGTTCGTTCAAATCTCTTCTTATCGTGTCCTCAGACAAATCTAAAGCCAAAGCCAAGTCTGTTGTAACGACTTTTTGATCTTCAAAGAGTCTAGTCATTATATATTTATGTCTTTCGGCTTTTAGCATTTTTTATAAATTAATAAGATTTAGCACAAATATATCAAATAATTCAATTCAAAATTGGAGAACACCTCAACAAATGCAATAGTTTGCGTATTTTATTTCAAAAAACCAAAACTAGGGCTAGTACAATAAAAATATGCGTTATTTTGCATTATTTTAATTTATTTTTGAAAATAATTACAATATACCGCATTTATATGCAATAAATAAATATATTTGCTCAACAACCATTAAAAAAACCAAATAATCATGAAAAAATTATTCCTTATTTCATTGTTGGTTTTGTTCATTCAAGTAACATTTGGGCAAACAAAAACAATTACCGGAACTGTAAAAAACAAAGCGGATGGGATTCCTATACCTGGAGTTAGCGTCCTTATTCAAGGAACTGCAAATGGTAGCTCAACAGATTTTGATGGAAACTACAGTATTGCTGTATCACCGGGACAAAGCCTTAGCTTTAGCTATATGGGATTTGAAACTAAAGTGATCAAATTTGAGGGACAACAAAAGCTCAATGTTGACCTTTCAGAAAGTATTTCCAAATTAGATGAAGTAGTCGTCGTAGGGTTTTCTTCTCAGAAAAAAGCCAACTTAACTGGCGCTGTTGCCTCCATCGATGTTAGTAAAACACTAGGAACCCGACCTTTAACAGATGTTACCAAAGCACTACAAGGTACTACTCCAGGTGTAAACATCAATTTTAACTCAGGAAACCTTAATCGTCCAGCAAACATAAACATCCGTGGTGCTGGAACTGTCAATACTAATGCTTCTGATGCTCCTCTTGTTTTAGTAGATGGTGTTCCAACTGATATGTCTCTTATTAATCCAAATGATGTAGAATCAATATCTGTACTAAAAGATGCTGCTTCGGCTTCTATCTATGGAGCTCGTGCAGCCTTTGGTGTAATCCTTATTACCACAAAAGGAGGCAAAACAGGTGAAGGAAAAGTTAGATTTTCTTATAGCGGAAACACTGCTATAAGTAATCCTATTTCTACTTTAAAATTCTTAGATCCAACAGAAGAAATTCCAGGCTTAATTGCTGCAGCAGACCGTACTGCGCTTTCTCCTGAATTTTTTGGTGCAAATTACAATATCTTACTTCCAAAAATTGTAGAATGGAAAGAAAAATACGCAAATAACCGTACTAGTAATGAAATGATTTATGGTGAAGACTGGGAAATTATAGGAGGAAATCCTTATTTCTACAGAGTATGGGATACTAATAAAGAATTGTACGCAAAAAATGCGATACAAACTACCCACAATTTTTCTGCACAAGGTAACTTAGGCGACAACAGTTCTTTCTTCGCTTCATTTGCGCTTTCTGATCAAAAAGGAATGCTAAGAGTAAATCAAGAGACTAGAAAAAGAACAAATATAAATTTAGGTTTTACAACAAAATTAGCCGATTGGCTTACTGCTGATTTCAGAGTAATGAATATTAGTAGTACTTACGAATATCCATTTAATTATTATGGTGGTGCTGGCACAGATGATACAACCTATACAAATTATCTTGGCTATGCACTTCGTTGGGGACAATACACACCTAATTTTGGTACGTACAGAGGATATAATTTCCGTACTGCGGGAGGATATTTATCTAATGCTTCTGTGAATGAAGATGAAAAAAACAACAACAGATTAAGTGCTAAATTTACTGCGCAAATTGCAAAAGACCTTAATTTAATAACAGAAATAAGCAGTGTTACTGATTATTATACAAGAAAACAAAACGGAGGGAAATTTCAAGCATGGGATAACTGGTCAGCTATGCCTTATGATGCTACAACTATACAAACAGCTATTCCTGCTACTCTTGAAGCAGGAAATGATTTTGTAGCGCAATCAAAATCACAATCAAAAACAAATGTCGTAAACATCTATGCTAACTACAAGAAACAATTTAACAATCATAATTTAAAATTCTTAGGAGGTTTTAACTCAGAGTGGCAAAATTTCTCTCGTACTTATGCAAGAAGAAATACCCTTTTAGACAAATCTAAACCAGAATTTAATCTTGCAGTAGGCGAACAATTTGTTTCTGGAGCTGCTAATAAAGATTTAAATCCAGCAGAAACAGACTATTCAATTGCAGGTTTCTTTGCTCGTGTAAATTATGATTATAAGGGAATTTATTTATTAGAATTAAATGGTCGTTATGATGGTTCTTCTAAATTCCCAACAGATCAACAATGGGGATTCTTCCCATCAGCTTCTGTAGGATACAGAATTAGCAATGAAAAATTCATGGAAAATACACGTGATTGGTTAAATGACCTTAAATTACGTGCTTCTATGGGGGCTATTGGAAACCAGAATATTGGAAACAACGCTTTCTTAGCAGTATTAAACTCTAAAAATCCTTCTTGGATTAATGGTGGGGCTGTTTTACCTCCTTCTACTGATTTACCAACTAATGTTGACCCATCATTAACTTGGGAAAAAGTATATACAAAAGATATTGGTATCGATATTAGAATATTTAATATGTTTGGTGCTTCATTTGACTGGTACCAACGTGACACCAAAGGAATGCTAGCTCCTGGTATAACACTTCCGGGGTCGTTTGGCCAGAATGCAGCTCAAACCAACTCAGGAAACATGAGAACAAGAGGATGGGAATTGGCTTTAAATTTTAACAAACAAATAAACGAAAACGCTTCTGTATTTGTTGATGTGGCTTTATCAGATTACAAATCTGTAATTACAAAATGGAATAATACTTCTAAACTACTAGGTTTAGTTTCAGCTGGTACACATCCTTATTATGATGGATACGAAGTTGGTCAGATTTGGGGCTTAACAAGTGACAGATTGCTACAATCTACTGACGTATTTACTAATAATGGTAAAACGGTAAATGGAGTAGACTATTCTAAAACAATGCTTGGTAATTTTAAATACGGCCCTGGAGATGTGCATTATGTAGACACTAATGGTGACGGTGTTATTTCACGTGGAGCAGGAACTGCAGATGATCATGGGGATTTAAGTAAAATTGGGAATTCAACACCTCGTTACAAATACGGAATAACTTTAGGTGGAAAGTTTCATGGGTTTGATGTGTCGGCATTCTTCCAAGGAGTCGCTAAACGTGACTATTGGGCTGCTTCTGATGCTGTATTACCTTTCTATCGTCATCCACAACAAATGTATGCCAACCAAGCTGACTATTGGACACCAGAAAACACAGATGCGTATTGGCCAAATCCACATGCTGGTAGCGAATCAGTTGCTTTTGGAGGTGGTACTAACGGTATGAATAACTTTATTACGCAATCAAGATATTTACTTGATATGTCTTACCTACGTCTTAAAAACTTTAGTTTAGGATACAGCTTGCCAAAAGATTTTATCAAAAAAGCTGGTTTAGAAAAACTAAGAATATACACTTCGGGTGAAAACTTAGTGACCTGGGCAGATAGTCGCCTTCCTGTTGATCCAGAAATCGACGAATCAGAAATTTTCTGGGGAAGATCTTATCCTTTTACTAAAACATGGTCTTTTGGTATTGAGCTATCTTTCTAATATTAACTATTCAAAAAAATTAAAATGAAAAATTCAAATATAAAATCTAAATTACTACTGATGTTCGCTACCGCTTTTGTAGCAACAACTTCAGTTAGTTGCGACGATTACTTAACAGACGAACCAGCAGATAAATTTACAAACGAGAACTTTTGGCAATCAGAAGACAACGTAAAGACATTCTCATGGGTTAATTACGATACCTTTTATGGATATGGAAACGGTACAGGAATCGGACTTTCTTCGTTCTATTTTCACGGTAGTGATAGCAAAGTAGATGATAACTTAACTGCTTATAATTTCTTTCAAATGCCAGTTACCACATCTCCAACTAATACGACCTCTTGGAATGAATATTACACGCTTATTCGTCGTTGTAACTTATTACTGGAAAAAATACCTAGTATTTCTATGCCTGAGGTAAAAAAGAATCATTATATCGGAGTTGCAAAATTTTTCAGAGGATACACTTACTTTCGTTTAGTACAAAAAATGGGAAATGTTCCATATATCGATAAATATTTAGCTCAAAATGATCCAGCTGTATATTCGCCTGCTATGCCAAGAGCAGAAGTTATCGATAAAGCCATTAAAGATTTAGAAGAAGCGGCAGAATTGTTACTTCCTGTAGATGATAAAAACACTACAGTTAACAAATACACTGCTTACGCAGCTTTAAGTAACCTTTATATTTATGAAGGAACTTACAGAAAATACCATTTAGGTCAAGACGGAAGCGCTTACCTTAACAAAGCCAAAACTGCATCATTAGTTATAATGAATAATGGAGGGTATAAATTAAACACAGATTGGAAATCGCTTTATAATTCTGTTGAACTAGCTGGTAATACTGAGGTGATACTTACAAAACGTTATTTAACAAACGTATTAATGCACTCTCTTCAAAATTATACGAATACATCAACTACTCAATATGGTTTAACAAAATGGGCCGCAGAAAGTTATGTAACCACAAATGGATTACCTATACAACAAGCTGGAAACACCCAGTACACTGGTGATGATGATGTTACTAAAACTTTTGCAAATAGAGATCCTCGCTTTGGAAAAACGGTTAACCCTGCCAATTATGGATATAGAGGAAAACCTTATAGTACAGCTGCATTGGCCTCTATGTCTGGATATGTGTTTGAGTTATACAACAACCCTGCGACAACTGGTCCAGACGTTACAACAGGTGGAAGAAATTATACTGATGCACCTATATTTACATTAAGTGAAGTATATTTAAATTATGCTGAAGCTTGTGCTGAACTTGGTACTGCTACAAATACAGATCTCGATATGTCTATCAATAAAGTACGTGCTCGTGCTGGAATTGCTCTTTTAACTACCGATGGAACTAATGCTTCTGCTGGAGGAATACAAATTAACGATCCAAGAAGAACCGCTACCTTAGAGCAAATTTCCGGAGCTGTTAATCCACTAATCTGGGAAGTTCGTCGTGAACGCCAAATTGAATTCATGAGCTGGACGACGCTAAGACAAATGGATATTTACCGTTGGAAAAAAGGAGATTATCTAGATACTAATAAAAATTTAGATGTAAATCTTGGAGCGAGAATTGGTACTCCTACAGGAACACAAACAACTGTAGATGCAAACGGATATGTAAAAATATACCCAACAAGTACAAGAAACTTTGAAGCAAAACACTACTTAATGAATATCCCTACTAATGATATTGATTTATACAAAGCTCAAGGTGTAGAATTAAAACAAAACCCAGGTTGGTAATTCGTAATTACAAAATCTGATAAAATAACAAACTACCTCTGGACATAAATATCCAGAGGTAGTGTTTTAAAAATTATATATTCGTACATCGAAAATATAAATGAATTAAGCTGACTAAAATAAAATCGTAATCTGAAATCTCAGATAAACACTATCTTTAATTAACTACAACCAACAACAACAATCAAAAAATACTGAATACTAATCAAACAATAATTAAAAATTTTATTTAGTCAATTTCAGCCTTCTAACTTTTAAACAGCAAATTAAAATGATAAAATTCATAGCAAAAAGTGCTCTTTTTATAGCAACTGTATTTTATATTCCATCCTATTCAAATTCATTTCAGCCCGTTGTAAAAAACAATACGATAGAAATCAATAATCCTATTATTAAAACTGGAGCTGATAATTATGAAAAATACCTGCCTTTATTAAAAGATAAAAAAGTAGGAATCGTTACGAATCAAACAGGAATTTTATCTAACAAAATGCACTTGGTAGATTTCTTATTAGAGAAAAAAATTGCTGTTCAAACCATTTTTGCCCCTGAGCACGGATTTAGAGGAACGGCCGATGCTGGCGAACATGTAGTAGATGCAAAAGATCCTAAAACAGGACTACCAATTATCTCTCTTTATGGAGACAATAAAAAACCAAAAGCAACACAATTAGCCGGAATCGATGTTATGATATTTGACCTGCAAGATGTTGGAGCACGTTTTTACACCTACATCTCTTCTTTACACTATGTTATGGAAGCTTGTGCAGAAAATGGAATTCCACTTATGATACTTGACAGACCTAATCCTAATGGAGCCATTATAGATGGGCCTCTTTTAGAAAAAGAATACACAAGTTTTGTAGGCATGCACCCTATCCCTCTTCTTCACGGAATGACCATCGGTGAATATGCTCAGATGATAAATGGAGAAAAATGGCTTAAAAACGAAATTCAATGCAAATTAACCGTTATTCCTTGTCTAGACTATAATCGAAAAATGGAATATAGCTTACTTGCAAAACCATCTCCTAATTTGCCAAATGACCAATCTATAAATCTATATGCAAGTTTGTGTCTTTTTGAAGGAACTAATGTGAGTATGGGACGCGGAACTGAAAAACAATTCCAAATTTATGGTTCTCCTTTTTTAGCAAAAACAAATTTTAGTTTTACACCTAAACCAAATTTTGGAGCCAAAGATCCATTATATAATGGAAAAGAATGTTTTGGAGAAGATTTAACAGCTTATCCTAAGCTCACAAAATTAGAACTAAAATGGCTAATTAAAGCCTATCAAAATACGAGTGATAAAACTAAATTCTTCAATCCTTTTTTTACAAAACTTGCTGGAACAAAAAAATTACAACAGCAAATTGAAAGCGGAATTTCCGAAAGTAAAATTAGAAAAACATGGCAGAAGGATTTAGAATCATTTAAAAAAATGCGCATGACATATTTAATCTATTAAATCATTGCCCTATTTATTATCGAATAAAATCAGACTGAAATCAAACAAAATTCAAACATTGAGTAGGTCTACAAAAAATTAAAAATTAAAAAAATCAGTTAAAAAAATAAAAATGGCAAAGGTAAATCCAGATACAGAAAGAGAATCTCTTTACTCGAATTTAGATAAAATGAGTACTAATGAATTGCTCACAAACATAAATAATGAAGATAAAAAAATAGCAGCTATAATTGAAAAACAAATTCCTAATATTGAAAAATTAGTAGATACTATTGTTTCTAAAATGAAACTTGGTGGAAGATTATTTTACATAGGAGCTGGAACTTCTGGAAGAATCGGTATTCTTGACGCTTCTGAATGTCCTCCGACTTTTGGAGTTCCTGACAATTGGATTATTGGTATTATAGCTGGTGGAGATTCGGCTATTAGAAAAGCAGTAGAAAATGCTGAAGACGACATTAATCAAGCCTGGAGAGATTTATCTGCTTATGATATTTCGAGCTTAGATGTAGTTCTAGGAATTGCCGCTTCAGGAAATACTCCTTATGTTATTGGTGGACTAAAAAAAGCAAGAGAAAACAATATCGTTACGGGTAGCATATCATGCAATAGCGCGAGTCTGATATCAAAACAAGCAGACCACCCTATTGAATTGATTGTAGGCCCGGAATTCCTTACTGGAAGCACAAGAATGAAAGCTGGAACATCTCAAAAACTAGTCTTAAACATGATTTCGACATCTGTCATGATAAAACTAGGAAGAATTTACGGCAACAAAATGATAGACATGCAATTGTCTAACAAGAAATTAGTACAAAGAGGGATTGAAATGATTGTAGAAGAACTTAAGATTGATGAAAAACTAGCTTCTGAATTATTAAAAAAACACAAAAGCGTAAGAGCTGTTTTATTAGCAGAAAATAAAAATCTGGAAATTTAACAACCTAACTAATCAAAATCTTTTATAGATTTATAAAATACTAAACCACAAAAGTTATAAAATGACACCAAGTACAATCCTAATCCTAATCATCGTTTATTTCGGAACCTTATTCTATATCTCGCACAGAGTCAGCAGGAAAGATGACGGAAACGAAGCTTTTTTTACCGCTAATAAAAACTCAAAATGGTATTTAGTAGCCTTTGGGATGATCGGAACGGCTCTTTCGGGAGTAACTTTTATATCTGTTCCTGGAGAAGTAGGTGCTGCAAGTGGAGAACAATTTAAATATTTTCAGTTTGTATTAGGTAATGCTATCGGATTTATAATAATTACAAAATTGTTATTACCCTTATATTACCGAATGAACTTAACCTCTATTTATGGATATATAGAACAAAGAATGGGGTTTTATAGCTATAAAACGGCAGCTTCTATTTTCTTGATTAGTAGAACCGTAAGCTCTGCATTCCGACTCTACTTAGTCGTAATAGTATTGCAGCGTTTTGTATTTGATTATTACAATATCCCTTTTGCGTTTACTGTATTGATTTCTTTACTTCTTATCTTTTCTTATACTTATAGAGGCGGTTTAAAAACAATTATTATAACGGATACTTTACAGACTTTTTTCTTAGTTACTTCGGTATTTCTTACTATCTATTTTATTTGCGATCGAATGGATTTAAGCGCAATTGGCGCTTTTGAAGAAGTAAAGAACAGCAACTATTCTAAAATATTTTTCTTTGAAGATTTTCTAGGAAGTAAGTTCCATTTTATAAAACAAATATTAGGAGGAATGTTTGTAACTATTGCAATGACCGGATTAGATCAAGATTTAATGCAAAAAAATCTGAGCTGTAAAAACATTGGCGAAGCACAAAAAAACATGTTCACCTTTACAGGGATCTTCGTTATTATTAATATTTTCTTTTTAAGCGTTGGGGCTTTACTATACATTTATGCAAACAAAAACGGAATTGCAATCCCTACTGATTTAATTACAGGTAAACCTAGAACTGATTTGCTTTTCCCTGAAATTGCTTTAAATCATTTGGCTACAATTCCTGCAATTGTATTTTTACTAGGAATTATTGCAGCAACTTTTGCTACTACCGACTCGGCATTAACTGCTTTAACAACTTCTTTTTGTGTTGATTTCTTAGGTATGGACAAAGCCGAAAACAACAAAAAAAATACGGTACGCATCAGACATTTAGTTCATATTAGTTTTTCAGCATTAATTTTCTTTGTAATACTCATATTTAATTCTATCAATGATAGTTCTGTTGTCGGAATGATCTTTAAGGTTGCGTCATATACTTATGGCCCCTTGCTAGGATTGTATGCTTTTGGACTATTTCAGAAATCAAGAAATGTAAATGATAAACTAGTTCCTTTTATATGCCTGCTATCCCCTTTCTTTACCTATTTGATAAATGAAAATTCAAAAGTGTTATTTGCAGGGTACGTTTTTGATAATGAATTAATAGTATTAAATGGATTAATAACTTACCTTGGATTATACCTAACGAGCTCTCGTAGCAGTGAAAAAATAAGTTTTTAAACCACGTTAAAACATAACTAATCGACAAGTCAATTAGAAACTACTATGAGTAGTTTCTAATTGATTCTAAAAATAATTATATGAAAAAATCCTTCATAAAAATTAGCCTATACGCCATTTTTTTATTTTTAATTATCAATTGTGCTAGCAAAAAAAACAATACAATTCTAGATACAAGTAAAGACTCTTTTACAAAAGATACAGTAGCTAGTATTACTCCCAATAAATCGAAAAAGAAAACTTTTTTCAAGGATTCAGACAAAGAAACCAATTGGGTTGATAGCATTTACAACAAAATGTCACTTCGAGAAAAAATAGGACAACTGTTTATGATTTCTGCCTATTCTAATAAAGATTCAATTCATACAAATCAAGTTAATGCATTAGTTCAAGACTATAAAGTAGGTGGAGTAATATTCTTTCAAGGGGGGCCAGTTCGTCAAGCAAAATTGACTAATCAATACCAATCGAAAGCAAAAGTACCTTTATTCATCGCTATTGATGGCGAATGGGGATTAGGTATGCGATTAGATTCAACGTATCGTTACCCTTGGAATATGACTTTGGGAGCTATTAAAGATTTGAGTTTAATTGAGAATGTTGGAAGAAACATGGCCAATGAAAACAAGCGAATCGGGATTCATTTTAATTTTGCTCCTGTACTTGATATCAATACCAATCCTAAAAACCCTATTATTGGAAACCGCTCATTTGGTGAAGATAAAGTTAATGTTAGCGACAAAGCTATTGCATTAATGAAAGGAGTACAAAGTCAAGGTGTTTTTAGTACCGGAAAACATTTCCCAGGACATGGAGACACATCAACTGATTCTCACTATGCTTTGCCTCTGGTTAATTTCTCAAAAGATAGACTTGAGTTAGTCGAACTATATCCATACAAACGAATCTTCAATGAAGGCTTAGCTTCTGTTATGGTTGCCCACCTTAATATTCCGAGTTTAGAGCCTACGCCAAATGTTCCTTCTTCGGCATCATATAATGTAGTAACTAACTTGCTTCAAAAAGAATTAGGTTTCGAGGGTTTGATATTTACAGATGGTTTAGCAATGAAAGGGGCTAGCAATTTCAAGGGTCCTGGTGATCTGGAAATAGCTGTGATTCTTGCTGGAAATGACATTTTACTTTGCCCAGAAAATGTACCCGTAGCAGTACAAAAACTAGAAGTAGCTTATAACGAAGGTATTATTACTGAGGAACGCTTAGCACATTCGGTAAAAAAAATATTGCATTATAAATTTAAAATTGGGCTAAATAATTACAAGCCAATAAATATGTCAAACATCTACAATGATCTTAATCCATCACAAAATGATGCTTTGCACTATAAATTATATGAAAATGCTATTACAGTTTTAAAAAATGAAAAGGAAATACTTCCTATCAAAGATTTAAATCAAAAGATTGCCTATGTAAAACTAGGAGAAGATGTAAACAGTGATTTTGTAACCACATTAAAAAAATATACAAACATTACAGAAGTAGCAAACACTAATATTGACAGCCTAAACAAAGAATTAAAAAAATATGATATTGTTATCATAGGTTTTCATAAAGTAAACAAAACTTGGGAAAAGCAAAATTTCACTGATACAGAATTGGTTTGGTTGCAAGAAATTGCAAAACACAACAAAGTGATTTTAGATATTTTCACAAAACCTTATTCTTTATTACCAATCACTAACTTTGATGATATCGAAGGATTAGTAGTATCTTATCAAAACTCAGATATTAGCCAGATCGTTTCGGCAGAATTACTGTTTGGAGCCATTTCTGCCAAAGGAAAACTACCTGTATCTATTAATACTTCGTTTAATATAAATGATGGATTATCGACTGAAAAAATAAATCGTTTGGGTTTTACAACACCAGAAAATGTAGGTATGAATCCACAAATTTTATCTAAAATCGATGCTATAGCCCAAAAAGCAATTGATGGTAAAATGACTCCTGGAATGCAAGTCCTTGTAGCACGAAAAGGAAGTGTTATTTTCCAGAAATCATACGGCAGTCAAACTTATGATACTACCCGAAAAGTTACTAATTCAGATTTGTACGATGTTGCCTCGATTTCAAAAATGATATCGACCCTGCCTAATGTAATGCAGTTGTATGATAATGAAAAAGTAAATCTGGATACCAAATTAAAAGATATGGTACCCCTTTTTGCAAAAACAAACAAAGAGAATATCAGCTTCAAGGATTTACTAACTCATTATGCAGGGCTACAAGCATGGATTCCGTTCTACAAAGCAACGCTAGACAGCGAAGGAAAGCCTTCTGCGAAATATTATCGTAGAGTAGCCGAATCTGACTTTTCGACTAAAGTTGCAGATGGTCTTTTTATTAGAAATGACTATCATGATACCATCATGAAAATCATTGCAGATAGTCCACTATCCTTAAAAAAAGAGTACAGATATAGTGATTTTACCTTTATCATCCTGAAAGAATACTTAGAGAGAAAAACCCACAAAAAATTAGAAGAGCTGAGTCAACAAAATTTTTACAGCACACTCGGAATGAATAATACCCTTTACAATCCTTTAGACAAATTTGACAGAAGTAACATTGCTCCTACCGAAATAGATAATTATTTTAGACATCAGGTTATTCAAGGATATGTTCATGACATGGCAGCTGCAATGGAAGGCGGCGTAGCTGGGCATGCAGGGATTTTCTCTAATGCTATGGATGTTGCCAAAATGATGCAACTATTTTTACAAAAAGGGAATTATGGTAATAAGCAATATTTTTCTGGGCAAACATTTGATGCATTCAATACTTGTTATTATGCTGATAAAGGAGTTCAAAGAGGTTTAGGTTTTGATAAAAGAATAGAAAAAGGAGGTCCAACTTGTGTTTGTGTTTCTCCATCTAGTTTTGGGCATACTGGATTTACAGGAAACATCGCTTGGGTTGATCCAGAAACAGAAATTGTTTATGTATTTTTATCCAATAGAAGCTACCCCGAAGTTATTAACGAAGAGAATAAATTATCTCGAGGAAAAATCCGAGAAGATATTCAGCAAATAATTCAGGATGCTATTATAAAATAAAAAATATAAGTCCATATTAGGGTCTTCTCAAAATACTGCTTCAATGAACTTATATTTTTTATATGGTTTGAAAGTATATTAAGATGAACTTTTAAAAACAAAATCATGAACGCAAATCTGGAATCACTATATCAAATTGCTCAAAAACCATCCCGAACTATTATCGGATTAATGTCAGGTACTTCTTTAGACGGTCTAGATGTAGCTTTATGTAAAATCTCAGGTTCAGGAGAAAACACAGAAGTTCAATTAATTCAATTTGATACTGTAGATTATTCAGAAGAAATAAAATCAGAAATCAGAAACATATTTGCAAAGCAAACAATCGAATTTCAGAAACTAGCATTACTAAATGAATGGATTGGAGTTCTTCATGCCAATATGATTTTAGAATGTTTAAAACGTTGGGGAGTCCCAACAGAGCAAGTCGATTTAATAGCGTCTCATGGACAAACTGTTTTTCATGCTCCGAAGATTTTACATCAGCAAGAAAAATTTCCAAATGCTACTTTACAAATTGGTGACGGAGATCATATTGCAGTAAAAACCGGAATTATAACGCTGTCTGACTTTCGACAAAAACACCTAGCTGCAGGTGGTGAAGGTGCTCCACTTGCTGTTTATGGTGATTATTTCCTTTTTGGGAAAAAAGGCGAAAATCGTATTATGCTTAATATGGGAGGTATTGCAAATTTTACTTACTTGCCATCAAGTTGTAATCCGGAGGAAGTTTTTGTTACTGATACAGGAACAGGAAACACCCTAATTGATACTTTTACCAGACTTTCGTTTCCTGATAAAGCCTATGATAAAGATGCCGAAATTGCAAAACAAGGCACCGTAAATAATGCTCTTTTAGGAGCTTTAAAAGAAGATGAATTCTTCCTTGCATCATTTCCAAAAACAACAGGACCTGAACTTTTCAATATAGAATATGTTAGAAAAGCACAAACTAAAAGTAACACTTCAGCTATTACAACTGAAGACCTACTGGCAACATTAACGCGCTTTAGTGCTGAAACTATTGCCGAAGCAATACATTTAGCTATAAACAATACAACGTATCCTATCGTCAATTTTACTATTTATATGTCAGGCGGAGGTGCACACAATCCATTATTAGTAAGTTGGCTGAAAGAACTACTGCCATGTACTTTTTCTAACACTGATACTTTAGGAATTTCAGGAGATGCAAAAGAAGCCATACTATTTGCCATTTTAGCAAATGAAACTGTTTCAGGAGGCACTTCAGATTTTGGAACACGCAAAGGAATTCCATCTGTATCGATGGGCAAAATCTCTTTTCCTAGCTAAAGAAAACCATTTAAAAATTCCTTATTTAAATAAATAACGAAACCAAAAAAACAAACCAATGACAAAAGAACGTTTAATATCGCTAGATGTATTTAGAGGATTTACTATTTTATTAATGACAATAGTTAACAATCCAGGAAGCTGGGCCTCTATATATCCGCCATTAGAACACGCTGAATGGAATGGTTGTACCCCTACCGATTTAGTTTTTCCTTTTTTTGTTTTTATAATGGGAACAGCAATACCATTTGCAATGCCTACAAAGCATTTAGACTTTAATGTTTTTAATAAAATCTTGGTTCGTTCATTACGAATTTTCTGTTTAGGATTATTTTTGGCTTATTTCAGCAGAATTCAATTGTTTGGATTAGAAGGAATTCCGTTATTACTACTTAGACTAGCAATAACCTTTGGAGTAGCTTATGCCCTCTTAGGAAATTTCACTTTAAAGATTAAAACCTATCTTGTATTAGGAATCTTTGCCATATTACTATTCTTAGCATACAGCCAAATCGAGGCCTATCAGGACGTAAGAATCCCTGGTGTTTTACAACGAATAGGAATTGTATATTTCTTTACATCCCTATTATATTTAAAAACAAATCTAAAAACACAACTTCTAGTTGTAGCTACAATATTATTAGGCTATTGGATCCTAATGGCTTTTGTACCAGTTCCAGGATTTGGTGCTCCTAATTTTGAAAAAGGAACAAATCTAGCTGCTTGGTTAGACAATTTAGTACTAAATGGACATTTATGGAGTGCCTCTAAAACTTGGGATCCTGAAGGGATTTTGAGTACTTTACCAGCCATAGGTACAGGAATTCTAGGAATGTTTATAGGACAAATACTAAACCTACAAATCCCTAAAATTGAAATTGTAAAAAAATTAGCAATTACAGGAATTCTTCTAGTGATAACTGGTTTACTTTGTAACATTATATTTCCAATAAACAAATCATTGTGGTCTAGCTCTTACGTTTTATATACCGCTGGTATAGCAACTGTATGTTTAACAATATTGTACTACATTATAGATGTGGCAAACTACAAAAAATGGACGAAGCTGTTTTTAATATGGGGAGTAAATCCAATGATTGTATTTTTCTTTTCAGGAATAATTCCAAGAGTTTTAAGCTCAATTAAAGTACAAAACCCAGAAATAACTACAGAACAAATCAATCTTCAAACCTTAATTTATAAATTTGGAATTGTACCTTGTTTTGAAAATCCGTTAAATTCGTCATTAGCTTATGCCATATCATATGCCATTTTTTGGTCTCTTATACTTTGGGTTTTCTATAAAAAGAAACTAATTTTTAAAGTATAAAACCAACAAAAAGTTTTTTATTTTTTTGGAACGCCATGACCCGACCGAAGGGAACAGACGAAGTAATTGCACAGATTTTCACAAATCAGAATATTCACTATATTCAATTGACATAAAAATTAGTGTAGAACCGCGTAATTTGTGGCAAACCTTTTTAAGTCATACAAATAAAATCAGTCCCAGCGGGACATCCTAATTTGTAGAATTTTTGTTTTTTTGAAAAGAAACCCCATCGGGGTGGCATAGAGCATAATGACACATTTCGCTCCGCTGAAGCGTTTGATTATAACTTACAACAGCTACAAAATGAAATTAAAACAATTATTCTTTGCATTTGTATTTATCGGACTTCTTTTTTCCTGTTCCTCAAACAAGAAAAGAAACAACTCTTTAATTACATCAAGCAATGAAAAGGTTTTGATACGGAAGGATTTTAAAAAATACTTTGACAATTGAAATGTAGAAGGGGCGATTGCTATCTACGACAATAACAACCACACATGGATTCTATCTGATACAATTAACACAAGAAAAGAAACGTTACCAGCATCTACATTTAAAATCATCAATCTGCTAATTGCATTAGAAACAAAAAAATACTTTATATTTCCTTAGATAAAAAAGATGAACTAGATTGGATTAATAGTGTTGATGATGTAGAATACCGTTTAAGCAAAATCCCAGTAGTCAGATAGGATATGAAGAAGCTTTCCCTTTAATATTTAAGTTATAAATACGTTTTTTTTATAATCTCCCCCTTTCGAATGGAAGTCTATATTAAATTACATTTTATAAAATAGAACAGTTAGTAGTATTTCTTTAATCAAAAAATAGGTTTAATAGGATTATCAAATACATCAGTAGTAAAAGAAGTATTCAAATAAATGTTACATTCTGGCATACGTTCTTTCATAATAAAACCTTTTTCGAGTATGTTCTCTTTTGTATCTTCTGAACTTAAAAAGATTTCTCTAAGAGTTTGATTATTCAAATTTTCACATAAATCAGATAGGGTGATTTTTGTTTTAGTAATATTCAAACTTCTCAAATCCATCATTTGATTAAAATAAGAAATACTTGTCTTAGTAATTTCATCATGTTTTCTTAAATAAAGAGTCGTTAGCCCTTTAAAAATACTAATGTATTTCACTCCTTGATCAGTAATCTGAGATTCTTTGAGATGAATTTCTGTTATGGATGCAATTCTTAAACTTAAAAAATAGAAAAACTCATCATCACAATCAGAATCAACCTCTTTAAAGATATTCAATTTTGAAGGGATATTTTCTGCTTTGTCAATACGAAAATGGCGTTGCCAAAACTTTTTTTCTTCTTTAGATAATTTCATTGTAATTGCTAAACAGAATTAATTTTATTCACCTCATAAACAGAATCATAAAGGTAAATAAAAATGGGACAAAGAAGAAAAATTCTTCTTTGTCCCATTAAGTGACCACGGTAGGGTTCGAACCTACAACCCTCAGAGTCGAAATCTGATATTCTATCCAGTTGAACTACGCAGTCATTTTAATTATAGCATTCCGATTTTAAACCTAAAATCAAAATGCTACAATCTATTTTTTATACTAATAATTTTTTTACGATTGCAGAGATAGTTTTTCCTTCAGCAGTTCCGCCTAATTGTGCAGAAGCTAACCCCATAACTTTCCCCATTGATGCAATTCCAGAAGCTCCAGTTTCAGCAATAATTTTAGCAATTACAGCTTCAATTTCTTCTTCGCTCAATTGAGCTGGTAAGAATTTTTCGATTACAGCTACTTGTGCTAATTCTGGCTCAGCTAAATCAGGACGGTTTTGTTCTGTAAAAATTCTAGCGCTTTCTTTACGAGTTTTCACGAGTCTTTGAAGTAACTTAATTTCGTCGTCTTCTGTTAATTCTTCTTTTGTTCCAGAAGCTGTAGCTGCCAATAACATTTCTGATTTAATAGCTCTTAAAGCTTCTAACGCTACAGTATCTTTTGCTCTCATGGCGTTTTTAATTTCGTCCATGATTGTTGTTTGTAAACTCATCTTAGTTCTATTTTTAAATAAGCTAGGCTTATTGATTGACATTTTATTATAGGGCACTTTACATCTCCATGAAATTAAAAATTCTTTTAAAACTCCAAAAGAAAGTCAAATTTCTAAATTCTGTGCGAAGATAAAAAAAATAACCCGAAAATTAAATTCAATTTTCGGGTTACCTCATTTTGATTTTAGCGAATTAATCTACGTTGTCGTGCAAAAATGAATTATTAGAACGCAACTGTAAATCATTATTACTATCTGTTCCTACAGAGATTCTAGAATTTGTATTGTTTTGTGAACTGTTTGAAAGATCAATACCTAATCTTTTGTAGGCTGGTTCTTTCTCTAGTTCTTCAACTCTAGAAACATTATTATGGAACTTATAATTAAATTCTTTTAATTTTTTTCTTCTTTCATCAGCTCTCATGCGTAATGTTTCTTCAATAGTTAACTCCATCGGAGAAACTTCTTCAGAAAAATTAGTTTCTTGCACTACTGCTCTTTGGTGAACCGTAATATTTAGCTCTTCTGGAATAACTTCTTCAACTACTTTTGCAGCAGGTTTTGATGATGTTAAATCATTTTCAAGTTCCATATACTCTTCTAGAGAATACTTGATGATTCCGTTATCAGAAAGTTCAGTAACTGGTACAAATTGAACTGGTTGATTAACTTTCATTTCACGTGTTTCATTTGATAATTCAAATAAAACTCTAGTATCTTCTACTACTGGTTCTGCTTTTACTTCTGGCTCAGTTCTAAAAATAGGTAAGTCAAAAGAAAAAGTAGTTTGTTCCTCTTTTTCTACGATTTTATGTTGAACAGCTCTTACAGGGGCAACTTCTGGAGCTGAGATAGTAAAATCAATATCTGTAATTGGAGAAACGATTTCAAAAGTCACATCCAAATTTTTAATAAATTCAGACATTACCACTAATTCATCTTCGTTAATTACTGGTGATTGAACTATTGGCGCCACTGCTGTAGGTTCAGGAGTATCGTCAATTAATTCAAAAATTACTTTTTCTTCTGCTTTTGGTGTTGATGGTGTTTCAGCATTTAAATCAAAAGAAGTAAGCGTTTTATTCGTCAAATTATGAACGCTTCTTTGCTCATCTTCTAACGTATGTATAATTTTTTTAGGCTCAGTATTTACTATTTCGTTTTGTTGTTCAACATCAAAACCAGTTGCAATAATTGTAACTGCAATAGCATCACCTAGGGTTTCGTCTTCACCAACCCCCATAATGATGTTGGCATTAAAACCAGCTTCTACCTGAATATGATCATTGATTTCACCTATTTCATCAAGTGTAATCTCATTAGAACCTGAAACGATAAGCAACAATACGTTTTTAGCTCCAGTAATTTTATTATCATTTAACAATGGAGAATCCAATGCAGAAATAATAGCCTCTTTTGCTCTGCTTTCACCAGATGCAGTAGATGATCCCATTATAGCAGTTCCACTATTTGACAATACCGTTTTAGCATCACGTAAATCGATATTTTGAGTATAGTGATGCGTAATTACTTCAGCAATACCTCTTGAGGCTGTTGCTAAAACTTCATCTGCTTTAGAGAATCCTGCTTTAAATCCAAGATTTCCGTATACTTCTCTTAATTTATTATTGTTGATTACAATTAATGAATCGACTTGCTTACGTAACTTTTCGATACCCAAAAGCGCTTGCTCCTGACGTACTTTTCCTTCGAAAAGAAACGGAATAGTAACGATTCCAACTGTAAGAATCTCTCTTTCCTTAGATAATTGAGCAATAACTGGTGCAGCACCTGTTCCAGTACCTCCCCCCATACCTGCAGTAATAAATACCATCTTTGTATTGCGATCCAACATCTTTTCGATGTCTGCAATACTTTCGATAGCCGACTGTTGTCCTACATCTGGGTTAGCACCTGCTCCTAAACCTTCTGTTAGATTAACACCTAACTGAATTTTATTAGGCACAGAACTATTTTGTAGTGCTTGCGAATCGGTATTACAAACGATAAAGTCTACTCCTTTAATTCCTTGTTTAAACATGTGGTTAATAGCATTACTACCTCCACCTCCTACACCGATAACTTTTATTACATTTGATTGATTTTTTGGTAAATCAAATGAAATACTTCCAAATTCTGAGTTGCCCATCATATTTTTGGTTTTTTGATATTAAATATTAATTCTTGTCTTGTTTTATAATCGCTTACTCAGCGTTGTCTAGAAAATCTTTGATTTTATCGACGTAGCGGTCAAAAAATGATCTTCTTATTTTTGTTTCAGTCGATTCTTCTTTAACTGCTTTCTTCACTTCTTCAACAGTTTCTACATAAGTTTCTTCAACCACATGTTGTTGCTGTTGTACCGGGGCTCTATAAATTGGTGCCTTTGGTTGTTCTACAACATCCATTCTTACGGCGCTTTGAGTACTGTTCTCAATACTATTCATTACTAAACCTACAGCAGTCGCATATAATGGGCTAGATATTTCTTCGTCTGAATTACCTGCTAAATGCTCATTAGGATATCCAATTCTGGTATCCATTCCTGTAATGTACTCTACCAATTGCTTAATGTGCTTTAGTTGAGCTCCACCACCTGTAAGAACGATTCCTGCAATTAATTTTTTACGAGGATCTTCATGTCCATATGCTTTTACTTCTGTAAAAACCTGATCAACAATTTCGACTACACGTGCATGAATTATTTTTGATAAATTCTTCAAAGAAATTTCTTTTGGCTCTCTTCCTCTTAATCCTGGAATCGAAACAATTTCATTATCCTTGTTTTCTCCTGGCCATGCCGATCCGAATTTAATCTTCATTAATTCAGCTTGCTTTTCGATAATCGAACAACCTTCTTTTATATCATCTGTAATTACGTTTCCTCCAAAAGGAATTACAGCTGTATGACGAATGATTCCGTCTTTAAAAATTGCTAAATCTGTTGTACCGCCACCTATATCTATAAGTGCTACTCCTGCTTCTTTTTCTTCTTGACTTAATACTGCATCTGCCGAAGCCAATGGCTCTAATGTTAAGCCTGATAATTCAATTCCTGAACTTTGAATACATCTTCCTACGTTTCTAATAGATGAAGCTTGTCCAACTACAACATGAAAACTAGATTCTAATCTTCCACCGTACATTCCAATCGGTTCTTTAATCTCCGATTGTCCATCAATTTTAAATTCCTGTGGTAAAACATGAATAATTTCTTCACCTGGTAACATCGCCAATTTATTAACCTGGTCTATTAAAAGTTGAATATCCCCTTCACCAATCACTTCCTCAGGATTGCTTCTGCTAATATAATCTGTATGCTGAATGCTACGAATGTGCTGTCCTGCAATACCTACTACTACGTCTTTAATCTTGTAACCCGAATTATTCTCAGCTTCATGTATCGCTTGCTGAATAGACTGTATTGTTTGAGTAATATTGTTCACAACTCCTCTCGCTACACCTAAGCTTTTTGATTTTCCTATTCCTAGGATCTCAAGCTTACCGTATTCATTCTTCTTGCCTATCATGGCAACAATTTTGGTAGTACCAATATCTAGACCTACTGCAATATTATCTTTTCCCATTATCTATTATTTTGTGCAAACTACTTGTTCCGTAAACCTAAGATCTATTTTTTTGTATTTATATAACGAACTATCTAAAACTGCCTTTTGAAAAAAGGCTTTATAATTATTAAATTTTCGCTCAACATTTATCATTCTTCCGAAATCTATCTCGTAATTAAAATTTCTGTTCAGCATTTTTAAGCTACCATTGGGCATAATTTCAATCGCAATGATGTTTTTTTTCAAAAAAGCATCGTCATAAATAATGCGGAATAACTTAGCTATTTCTTCGTTATTTTCTTTATTTAAATCCCCTGAAACAAGAGGAACTCTAGCTGTAAAATTGTCAGACAAAGGCATTTTACCTCCCTCATAATCAATATAAAACGACTCATTCCCGTTCATAATGCGGGCTATTGGCGTTTTTTGTTTTACTACTGCTTTTAGAACACCATCAATACTCACAAATACATCCGATTCTTCAATCATCTCTTGCGTATTAAGGGCTTTCTCTATCTTATTCAAATCTAACCCTTCTTTTTTAATGCTAGAAGCATCTCTTTTATTTTCTATTAACAATTTATTAACCGATTCTGGCTTGACAAAAATAGCGTTTTCCCCTACAAAAACAACAGTAGATTTCTTTAATTTTCGTTCTCCATTTCTATGTGAAGTAAACGAAAATAAAACGATAACTACCCCAAACATGAGGATTAATCGAATATTTGTCCAATTAATTAATTTCATTTAAAGCATTTTTAATTGATGGCACTAATTCTCCTAAATCACCAGCTCCAATAGTTACAATTATCCTAGCATCACTCGCTTTAATTGAGGCTATTAAATCATTTTTAGCAACTATTTTCTTATTAGAATTACTCATTTTATCCATTAGCCATTGCGATGTAATTCCTTCCATCGGCAATTCTCTTGCTGGATAAATATCCAATAAAATTACTTCATCAAAAGCAGATAAGCTTTTAGCAAATCCATCAACAAAATCTCTCGTTCTGCTAAACAAATGTGGCTGAAAAATAGCTAGTACTTTTTTCCCTGGATACAACTCCCTAACCGCTTGATTTACTGCATTTATTTCTGTTGGATGATGTGCATAATCATCTATATAAACAATATTATCTTTTTTTATTTGATATGAAAAACGTCTTCTTATTCCTTTAAATGAAGCCAAAGCTTTTACAATTGCATCAGTCGAGGTTCCGTATGTTTTTGCCATAGCAATAGCCATAAGCGCATTCATTAAATTATGTTTACCTGGTAATCCAAAATGCAAATCTTTCATGATTTCTGACGGTGTTTGTACATCAAAAACATAACTTCCATTTGCAATTCTAACATTGAAAGCCTTAAACGGAGCATCTTCATTGATAGCACATTGAACACCTGACAAAGGCAATTCTTTGGTAATAAACAGATTATTTTTATCCTCCACTTTTGAAGCAAATTCTACAAAAGATTCTTCTATCGCTTCGCTTGTTCCATAAATATCCAAGTGGTCTGCATCCATTGATGTAATACAAGCTATATTTGGATGTAAATGCAAGAATGAACGATCAAACTCATCTGCTTCAACAACAGTAACTGTTTTCCCGCTTCCTATTAAATTCGAATTATAATTCTCAACAATTCCACCTACAAAAGCAGTAACATCTGCTTCACTTTCGTAAAGGATATGCCCTAAAATACTAGATGTCGTTGTTTTACCATGCGTACCTGCTACAGCAAATGAGAAGGTGTCTTTTGTAATAATTCCTAAGACCTCGGCTCTTTTCTTTACTACATAACTTCTTTCTAAAAAATAATTCCACTCCGAATGTGTATTTGGAACTGCTGGCGTGATTATAACCAATGTATTCTCGACAAAAAAATCACTTGGAATTAAACTAATATTATCTTCAAAATGAATCTTAATTCCACTTTCAATTAGCTCATTCGTAAGCGTTGAAGGCGTTTTGTCGTAACCTGAAACTTGTTTTCCAATATTCTTGAAATAACGAGCCAGAGCACTCATTCCGATGCCTCCAATTCCTATAAAATAGACGTTCTGTATTTGGTTTAAATTCATAATTAATTCTTATTGTCTTTATATCTTCCGACTCTGGACTATTTTTTTTATTTAATCAACTTTATAATTTCTGCAACAATTGCCTTTGTTGCACCTGGTCTTGCTAATCGCTTTATATTTTCACTAAGCTGTTTTTGCTTTCCTTCATCCTTCAGCAATGCTTCAAAAACAATGCTAAACTCGCTCTCTAGCTCAGATTCTTTCAATAAAACTGCACCCTTCTGATCTACAATTGCTTGCGCATTTTTTGTTTGATGATCTTCAGCCACATTTGGCGATGGAATAAAAATAACTGGTTTCCCAACGATACATAATTCCGAAACCGACGATGCTCCTGCTCTTGAAATGATAATATCTGCAGCAGCATAAACAAAATCCATTCGCTCTATAAAATCAACCACCTTTACATTTGGCTGATTGTGTTTTTTATAATCTTCAAAATACAACTTTCCACATTGCCAGATAATCTGAACATTTTGAGAAAGCATATTAGGTAATTCTTTTTCTATTAATTGGTTTACTCTTCGAGCGCCAAGACTCCCTCCAAGCACCAATAAAGTTTTTTTATTTACATCTAGATTATAAAATACGATTGCTTCATCTCTTTTGCTATCGATATCTATTAAATCCTGGCGAACTGGATTACCTGTTAAAACAATTTTATCCGCAGGAAAAAAACGTTCCAGATTTTCATACGCTACACAAATTGCGCTCGCTTTACTACTAAGCAATTTATTAGTGATACCTGGAAATGAATTTTGTTCTTGAATCACTGTTGGAATTCCTGCTGATCCTGCCATTTGTAACAAGGGACCACTAGCAAAACCTCCTGTACCAATAACTACGTTTGGCTTAAATGCTTTAATTATTTTTCGTGATTGCAATAAACTACTTAACAACTTAAAAGGAAACATAGCATTCTGGAACGTAATTTTTCGTTGTAATCCAGCAATCCAAAGTCCTTTTATTTCATATCCTGCTTGTGGTACTTTCTGCATTTCCATTTTGTCTTTAGCACCAACAAAAAGAAATTCAGCATCGGGATATTGTATTTTTAATTCATTGGCAATTGCAATTGCAGGATAAATATGCCCTCCTGTTCCTCCACCGCTTAATATGAATTTATATTTTGTCATATTTTTAAATGTTACTACACTTTAAAAATTATTATATTTTCTCTTTTTAACTCCAATCATTTCATCACCGCATCCATTGGATTCTTAGCATTGTCCTCGATTGAATATCCTCCAGCTTCTTCATGCTCTAATTCACTCTCTTCTTCTAATCGTCTATCGATTAATCGCTGAAGCACTTCTTCTCTTTTCTCCTTCTCTTTTAGCTCTTCTTCTATTTCTTCGTCTTTTTTAGTAACACTAATAATGATTCCAAGCGCAAAACAAGTCATCCAAATTGAACTACCTCCACTACTAATAAGCGGCAAGGTTTGTCCTGTTACTGGCAACAATTCGACTGCTACAGCCATATTAATCATCGCCTGAAATATCATCGGAAAACCGAGCCCGACGACGACTAACTTCCCAAATAGCGTATTGGCTTTATGTGATGCGATTACAAATCTAAACATCAGCAATAAATACAAGCCTAATATTGTAAGTCCACCAATCAACCCGTATTCTTCAACAATAATTGCGTAAATAAAATCGGAAGATGATTGTGGCAAAAAGTTCTTCTGAACACTTTTTCCTGGTCCTAAACCCCCTAATTTTCCAGAAGCAATAGCAATTTTTGCTTTTTCTATCTGATAATCATCTTCATCTGGTTTATCGGTTGTAAAATTCTCGATTCGACTTCCCCATGTTCCTACCCTGCTAAAAAAGCGAGATTCTGGAAAAGCTTTAGCCAAGAGAAGAAAAAACAAAAACATAACTACCCCTGAACCAATAATTAATCCGATATATTTTAAAGGATATTTACCTATAAAAGTTAGCATCAATACCATCGAAAAGATTAGCGCTGTTGTCGAAAAATTCGCTGGCAAAATAAGCATCAACGTAATAAAAACAGGCATCCAAAGCTGCATTAACGAAGTTTGGAAAGGTTCGTCTTCATCTCTGGTCTTTGATAAATATCGAGCCACAAAAATAAATAACACCATCGATGCCAATGTAGATGTCTGGAATGTGATTCCGATAAACGGAACCTGGATCCAACGACTTGCATTCGCTCCAGCAATAACAGTTCCTTTTAAAAGCGTGTACGCTAATAATATCCAAACCACCGGTAAAGCAACTTTTGAGATTGCTCTAAAATAATGGTACGGCACCTTGTGTACACAGTAAATAATTACGAACCCTATACAAATATGAGCTAAATGTTTTACCAAATATCCCAACGTATTCCCAGTTCCATGACCTATGTAGGCCAAATTACTACTCGCACTAAAAACAGGCATAAACGAAAACAAAGCCAATAAAGCCACGAATGACCATATTACTCTATCTCCTTTTAATTTGTTTACTAGTTCTTTCATTTTAATTTTAGATTTATGAATTTAGATTTTTATAAATTCTTAATTCTAGCTCATTACACTAATTCTATTATTCACTGCCTTTAAACTATTCACTAAAATAGCAGTTAACTCATTTCCTTCCTTCCAAATTGTTTCTAATTCAGATATGCCAATCCATTTTTTTTCTGCTATAATTTCGATCCAAAATAAAGTTTCATCAGCTTTCTCTAAAACAATCTCCATTTTTGATGCAAATTCTTCATCGCTTTTTGATCTACAAACCGCTCTATAATCTGCTCCTACCGAAGTACCGCTTTTAATAATTTGACTTGCAATTATTTCACTTGAACCAAAATTTGGTAATTTCTCTGCCAAATTTATCACCATCAAAGAAAACTTCTTTGTTCTTACTTTCATTCCGTCTGTCGTCATCTCTATAAAAATATTTTTTGATTAAAGCTTAAACCTTAGCCCGTTAACTATAAATTATGTACTGCTTGTTTAAATTGTTTTCCTCTGTCTTCGTAGTTTTCAAATAAATCAAAACTTGCACAAGCTGGAGACAATAAAACTGCATCACCTTTCTCAGTTAAACGTTGCGCTGTTTTAACAGCATCAGCCATATTATTAACTTCAACCATAATATCAACTACATTACCAAAAGCATCGATTATTTTTCGGTTATCAACACCAAGACAAATAATAGCTTTTACTTTTTCACGAACCAATGACATCAATTCGTTGTAATCATTTCCTTTATCAACTCCACCAACTATCCAAACTGTTGGTGCATTCATACTATCTAATGCAAAAAATGTAGCATTTACATTTGTTGCTTTTGAATCATTGATATATTGTACGTTCTGAATTTTCAGAACTTTTTCTAAGCGGTGCTCAACACCTTGAAAATTAGATAAACTCTCACGAATTGTTGCATTTCTTATTTGCATCAATTTAGCTACTGAACTTGCTGCCATTGCGTTTTTCAAATTATGTTTTCCTTCTAAAGCAATGTACTCAGTATCCATTGTAAACTCTTCTTGGTTAATCTTAATTTCCATTTTGTTGTTTTTTATAAATGCTCCTTCATCGAATTCTTTCGTCAATGAAAAAGGAATTAGTTTTGCTTTTGTTGTATTATTTTTAAGCCATTCGGCTGATGCTTCATCATCGCCATCATAAATTAAATAATCACTTTCTGTTTGATTCATTGTTACTCGAAACTTCGAGTTAATGTAATTCTCATACTTATAATCATATCTATCTAAATGGTCTGGACTAATATTGGTTATGATAGCAATATCTGGCCTGTAATCTATGATCCCATCCAATTGAAAACTGCTCAATTCTAATACATAAAAATCGAATTTATTTTCGGCTACCTGCCATGCAAAACTCTTTCCGATATTTCCTCCAAGCCCTACGTTTAATCCTGCTGACTTTAGCAAATGATAGGTTAACATTGTTGTCGTTGTCTTACCATTACTTCCTGTAATACCAACTGTTAAGGCTTCGGTGAAAGGCTTCGCAAACTCAATTTCGGAGATTACTTTAATTTTCTTTTCTATAAGCTTCTTTACTATTGGTGACTTTTCAGGAATACCAGGACTCTTCATTACTACATCGGCATTTAAGATCAAGTCTTCAGTATGCTTACCTTCTTCCCAGGCAATTCCGTTAATAATAAGAACTTCTTTATAACTCTCGTTTATCTTTCCGTAATCAGAAACAAAAACATCATATCCTTTCTTTTTCCCAAGAATAGCAGTACCAACACCACTTTCTCCCCCACCTAAAACAACTAACCTCATATTATCTTAGTTTTAATGTTACAATAGACAATATGGCTAACATGATTGCAACAATCCAAAATCGTGTTACAATTTTACTTTCATGATACCCTTTTTTCTGGTAATGATGATGAAGTGGTGACATCAGGAAAACCCTTCGTCCTTCACCAAATCGTTTTTTTGTATACTTAAAATAAGCCACCTGAATAATTACCGAAGCACTTTCTGCTAAGAAAATACCACAGAATAAAACAATCAGCATTTCTTTACGAACTGCAATTGCCAAAACAGCTATGATTCCTCCTATTGTTAAACTTCCCGTATCTCCCATAAAAACAGATGCTGGATAAGAATTATACCAGAGAAATCCAATTAATGCTCCTACAAAGGCGGAGATAAAAACGGTCATCTCACCCGAATTGGGTATATACATTATATTGAGGTAATTCGAGAAAATAATATTTCCAGATAGAAACGTAAATATCCCCAGCGCAAGGACAGACACTGCCGAAGTTCCTGCAGCAAGACCATCGATTCCATCGGTTAAATTAGCTCCATTAGAAACTGCTGTAATAATAAAAATCACAACTGGTATAAAAATTAACCATGCCCATTTTTCATACCCTTCACCTGTCCAAGCTAGTAACTCGGCATAATCAAACTCATTATTTTTAAAAAAGGGAATTGTTGTTACAGTAGATTTTTCTTCTACTAATGCCGGAACAATAACACTAGTTGTCGATTGTACTCTATATACTTCACTAGTCCCAATGTCTGTTCTTACTGTAACATTTGGACTAAAATAAAGCACTGAGCCTACAATTAAACCCAAACCTACTTGACCTATAACCTTAAAAATTCCTTTAAGTCCTTGTTTATCTTTTTTGAAAATCTTAATATAATCATCAACAAAACCAATTACCCCCATCCAAAGCGTGGTCACAATTAGCAATACGATATAAATATTTTGCAGTTTAGCAAACAACAAAACAGGCACAAGGGTAGCAAATATGATAATTAAACCTCCCATTGTTGGTGTACCGGCTTTTTCATTTTGACCTGCAAGTCCAAGCTCACGAACGGTTTCACCAACTTGTTGATTTCTTAGGAAATTGATAATTCTCTTTCCGTAGATTGTTGATAAAAGCAACGAAAGCAAGAAAGCTAAAGCTGATCTAAAAGTAATGTACTGAAAAACTCCTGTTCCTGGCACATCTAATGTTTTGTCTAAATATTCAAATAAATAGTATAGCATATATCTGGTTTTATTTGTTTAGTTGTGCTAAAATTTCCTTTACAATCTGCATATCATCAAAATCATGACGTACGCCATTTACTTCTTGATACGTTTCATGTCCTTTACCTGCTATTAAAATAATATCGTTGGGCTGTGCCAATTGACAAGCTGTTTTTATTGCTTGTTTTCTATCTGTAATTGCCAATGTTTTTTTATAATTTTGTGGTTCAACACCTTTTTCCATCTCACTAATTATAGTTTCAGGATCTTCATTTCTAGGATTATCAGATGTAAATATTGCTTTATCGCTTAACTCTGATCCAATTTGTGCCATAATAGGGCGCTTGGTTTTATCTCTATTTCCACCACAACCTACAACTGTAATTAATTGCTCATTTTTAGTACGAATATCATTTATGGTTTTCAATACGTTTTCTAACGCATCTGGCGTATGTGCATAATCTACAATTGCTGTGATATTAGAATCTGATACAATAAATTGAAAACGCCCAGAAACACTTTCTAAATCTGATAATAAACGTAACGCTTCAAGACTATCAATCCCTAACTCAATAGCCGTTCCGTAGATAGCTAATAGATTGTAGGCATTAAATGTTCCTATTAATTTTACCCAAACTTCATTATCATTAATTTTTAATAATAATCCTGATAATTGATTTTCTAAAATTTGCGCTTTATAATCAGCATACGATTTTAAAGCATAAGTACGTTTTCTAGCAACTGTATTTTGCAACATTACTGGCCCATTTTTATCATCGATATTTGATAATGCAAATGCTGTTTTTGGTAATGAATCAAAAAAAGATTTTTTCACATCTCTGTACTCAGCAAAAGTTGGATGATAATCCAAATGATCATGAGATAAATTTGTAAAAATTCCACCTACAAAATGCAAGGCTTCAGTACGTTTTTGATGAATTCCGTGTGAACTAACTTCCATAAAACAATACGTAACTCCAGCTTCAATCATTTCATTTAAATAATGATTAATTGTAATAGAATCTGGTGTTGTATGCGTTGCTTTATATTCTGTCTCGTCGACTAATATCTTTACAGTAGATAACAATCCTACTTTAAATCCTGCTTTTTTAAATAATTGGTACAACAATGAAGCAATTGTGGTTTTACCATTTGTTCCTGTAATACCTACTAATTTTATTTTCTCTGATGGATTATCAAAGTAATTAGCAGCCATAAAAGCCAAAGCCGAATTAGTGTCTTTAACTTTAATATAAGTAACTTCTTTTACTAAAACTTCTGGCAATGTGTCACAAATAACAGCAGTTGCTCCAAGTTCAATAGCTTTCTGAATATAATCATGACCATCTGATAGTGTACCACGAATGGCAACAAAAACATCATTTGCTTCTATTTTTCTAGAATCAAAATCTATTTTATGAATAGCAATATCCGTTGAACCCGTCACCGATTCAATAGCTACTTTGTATAATATGTCTTTTAATATATTCACGATAATTCTAATACTATAGTTGTGTTTTTAGCTATATTTTCTCCCGCCTGAAGCGATTGTTTTTTCACTTTTCCTATTCCAACAGCTTTCACTTTAAGCCCTAAATTTTCGAGTAAGGCAATTGCATCCATACCCGACATCCCTTTTACATCTGGGATAGATTGCTTTTTCTGCACCTGAGTATAGTAAGCGTTATAATTATTTTCTTGTTTAGAAATCTTAGCATCCAATGTTTTTATTTCATTTGTAGATGGTGCATCAGTAAAAATCTTTTGAGCGATTCTTTTAAAAACTGGACCAGCAACATCGGCTCCATAATAATTATTACGTGAGGTGTTTGGCTTATGTACTACTACAATACACGAATACTTAGGATGATCGGCCGGAAAATACCCAACAAAAGAGGAAGCATAATACATCCCTGCTCTACCTGCATTTCCATAATTTACCATAGCCGTCCCTGTTTTTCCTGCCATAGAAAAATCTTTAGAATATAACTTAGATCCAGTCCCCCTTTTTACTACATTTTCTAAAACTGCTTTTAGCTTATTAATCGTTGCTGGCGAACATATTTTAGGATTTAAAACTTCAACATCGAATTTCTTAATAGTTCTGTTCCATTCTTTTATTTCCGAAACAAACTGTGGCTTAACCATTACACCATTATTCGCAACCGAATTATAATAAGTCAAAGTTTGTAATGGCGTTACTAAAACATTATATCCAAAAGCCATCCATGGTAAAGTAACTCCCGACCAATGTTTATCTCCAGGCTGTGGAATATAAGGCTTTCCTTCTCCTTCAAAAGGCAATCCCAAAGTCTTATTTAATCCATACCCATTAATATGATTTACATATCTAGACGGGTTGTTTTTATAATTATTATACACCGCCTGAACCATAACAGTATTAGATGACAATTCAAAACCTCTTGCCAATGATACTTTACCGTAACCACCTTTACGAGAGTCACGAACTACTCTTCCGTAATAACGAACTTCTCCACCATTACTATCGAAAACTGTACTGGTATCAGCTACTTTATCTTCTAAAAGCGTCATTAAATCAACCAATTTAAAAGTTGACCCCGGCTCATGCGATTCGGCTATAGCATAATTTGTTGTTTCATAATAAGAACCATCATCAGCTCTCCCTAAATTAGAGATTGCTTTAATATGTCCCGTTTTTGTTTCCATTACCACTACACAACCATGATCTGCCTCATAATCTTCTAATTGCTTGAGCAAGGCATGATGTGCAATATCTTGAATAAAAACATCTATAGTCGATATTACATCATATCCGTCTTGAGGATCTACTTCATTTACATCACGAATAGGTTTCCATTGGCCTTTTGCAATTTTTTGTTTTAGGATTTTACCATCTTTCCCGTTCAAATAATTTCTAAACGCCCATTCGATTCCTTTCCCCGTTGACTCTCCATTAACACCACCTTTGTCATAACCGATAGTACGTTCAGCAATTTTTCCGATAGGATGTTCTCTCACCGTTTCCTGCTCAATGATAATACCTCCTTTATAAGGTCCTAATTTAAACAACGGAAACCCTTTTATTTTCATGTAATCCGTATAACTCAATTTACGAGCTATTAAGAAATACCTGTTTTTATTGGCTCTTGCTTTTCTTAATTCATTTTGATAATAACCACTAGGTCTTCCTAAGACTATCGACAGTGAATCTGCAAGTAATTTTACATTCTTTTCAAAGGCTTCTGTTTTAGGAGCTACAGCATCAAATCGAATTTCGTAATTAGGAATAGAGGTTGCCAAAAGGCTTCCGTCTGCCGAATAAATATTCCCTTTATTTGCGGGAATAACAAAGTTTTTTACCGTACGTTGCTTCGCTAATTTTCGATAATAATCTCCTTCAACCCACTGAATATTAGTTAACTTTACGACAATACCAATTGCCATCAAGAAAATGAAGGCTGCTACCAGATAAACTCTGTAGGATATATTTTTGTCGTCTACTGCCATATGCGTTTAAAAAAGCTTTTTTCTTTTTCTTTCTTTACTTCAATTTTAATTGGAGGAACTGTCGATGGATAAATTTCTTTGGCAAGCATTTTTTCCGATACTGTCGACTCCATTTTTAACTTCATCAATTCCGATCTCCTGTCTACAAACTCTGATCGCAATTCCTTTACTTCATTATTCAATTTTGCAATTTCAAAAACTTTTTGTTCGTATCGTTGTGTATTTGCAATCATAATTATTGCCAGCAGAATTATAAAAACGATAAAACGCCAATTCTTCACAGCGTCATCATTAATAAGAAATCTTGCTTTTAATATGTCAAATACTCCGTTTTTCATTATACCTTATTATAGTACTATATTTTTTCAGCAATTCTTAGCTTGGCACTTCTAGCTCTGTTATTTATTTTAATCTCTGCGTCATCCGGAACTATTAGCTTTCCGATAGTTTTAAATGGAACTGAAAAATTTCCATAAAAATCACGTTCTGGCTCTCCTTCAAACATTCCGTTTTTGATAAAACGTTTTACCAATCTATCTTCTAATGAGTGGTATGAAATAACACTTAATCTTCCGCCTGGGTTTAATATCTCTAACGATTGCTCGATAAATTCTTTCAATACATCCATTTCTTGATTTACCTCGATGCGTATTGCCTGATAAATCTGAGCTAGTATTTTATTACGAACTCTTTCAGGTAAATATTTTGCCAAAACTTCTTTCAATTCATCGGTAGTCTTGATAATCTTATTTTCTCTAGCCTCTACAATTGTTCTTGCCAAAACAGGAGCATTTTTCAATTCTCCATAATCTAGAAAAACTCTTCTCAAATCTTGTTCGTCGTATTCATTTACTACACGATACGCATTCAAATCATTCTTCTGACTCATTCGCATATCCAGCTCGGCATCAAAACGGGTAGAGAAACCTCTTTCGGCAACATCAAACTGATGCGATGAAACACCTAAATCTGCCAAAATTCCATCTACTCCTCTTACACCATGAAAACGCAAGAATCTTTTAATAAACCTAAAATTTTCATTTATCAAAGTAAACCTCTCATCTGGCAAAGCATTTGCCAAAGCATCTTCATCTTGATCAAAAGCAAATAATTTTCCGTTTGGTCCTAGCCTGTTTAAAATCTCTTTTGAATGTCCCCCACCACCAAACGTCACATCTACATAAATGCCGTCAGGCTTAATATTCAAGCCATCTACTGTTGGATGAAGCAAAACCGGATTATGATATTCCATTGTCGTCGTCATTTATATTTCCCATTACTTCTTCGGCTAAATCTGCAAAATCCATATCTTCGCCGCTAATTGATTTTTCGTATAACTCTTTATCCCATATTTCAACAATATTCACCGCAGATGAAAACACTACGTCTTTCGAAATACCAGAAAATACCATCAGATCCTTCGGAACTAATAAACGTCCTAATGTATCAATCTCAACAATCTTAACTCCAGCGGTAAACCTTCTGATAAAATCATTGTTTTTCTTTACAAAACGATTCAGTTTATTAATTTTCTGCATCATCAAATCCCATTCTTCCATCGGATACAACTCCAGACATGTCTGAAATACGGAACGCTTCAAAACAAATCCGTTTTGAAGTGAGGTAGCCAACTGCTTTTTCAAGGGAGCAGGCATTAGCAGCCTCCCTTTAGCATCAACCTTACACTCATATGTTCCTACAATTGTGTTCAAAAAAAAGTATGGTTATGTTATACAGCAAAAATATAAAAAATATTACCACAATTTACCACTATATACCACTTTGTTGATAAGTTTAACCACTTTTACCCAAAAACTCTTAAATTATGCACAGTCAGATCGTTAGCTATTTGAAAAATTAGCTGTAAGAATGATTCTACATAACAAAAAATGAAATAAGCATATTGAAAAATTTCAGCCTTTTTTTGGCAATTTTGATGAGAAAAAAGAAAAAAATTAAAACATCTAGCAACTGATTTTTAGCTATTTATTTCATCTACTAAAATTATCTAGTTAAAAAATGTTTTCAAGAATCCATATTTATGTATTAAACCCTATATTTGTCCAAATTGAAATCGGTATTTAGTTAGATGGATAAACATTACAAAAAAGAAGGCAGATACAGCTATTATGAAGCTGGAGAAGGGACACCTATTGTTATATTACATGGCCTCATGGGAGGACTTAGTAACTTCGATGCCGTAGCCGAATATTTTTCAAATAGAGGGTACAAAATAGTAATCCCCGATTTACCGATATACACACAAAGCATCTTAAAAACTAACGTAAAAAGCTTTGCCAAATACGTTAAAGACTTTATCACATTCAAAGGATTTGATAAAGTCATTTTACTAGGAAATTCGTTAGGTGGCCATATTGCACTATATCACACAAAATTATATCCAGAGAAAGTAATTGGACTTGTAATAACAGGTAGTTCAGGACTCTATGAAAGCGCAATGGGTGATAGTTATCCTAAAAGAGGAGATTACGAATACATAAGAAGAAAAGCTGAAGATGTATTTTATGATCCAAAGATTGCAACTCCGGAGCTTATTGATGAAGTTTATGCTTCTGTAAATGATCGCATAAAATTAATAAAGACACTTACCATTGCAAAAAGCGCCATTCGTCATAACATGGCAAAAGATTTACCAAAAATGCAAGTTGAAACTTGTATCATCTGGGGTAAAAATGATAAAGTAACTCCACCGGACGTAGCCGAAGAGTTTAACAAATTACTTCCCAACTCTTCTTTATATTGGATTGACAAATGTGGACATGCTGCCATGATGGAACACCCAGAAGAGTTTAATAAAATCCTTGAAGAATGGTTGAAAAAAACCAATTTATAATAAACACTTTCGAATTTGAGGAGGTTTTAGAAATAGTATAGATATGAAAATAAATACCGCCGAATTTATAATCAGTAATTCAGATGTTAGCAAATGTCCTAAGGACTTCTTGCCTGAATATGCTTTTATAGGAAGATCAAACGTAGGAAAGTCTTCTTTGATCAACATGTTGACCAATCATAAAAACTTAGCAAAAACTTCTGGTCGTCCTGGAAAAACACAATTGATAAATCATTTCCTGATTAACAACAATTGGTTCCTTGTCGACTTACCAGGGTATGGTTATGCTAAAGTTTCTAAAAAAACAAAATCTGTTTTCCAACAATTCATCACCGATTACTTTGAAACGCGCGAACAATTAGTTTGTGCCTTTGTATTAATCGATATTCGTCATGAAGCCCAAGCTATCGATATTGAATTTATGTCATATATGGGTGAAAGCGAAATTCCGTTTTGCATTATTTTTACGAAAGCCGATAAAATAAGTAAAACAAAAATTGATTCTCATATCGCTGCTTACAAAAAGAAAATGTTTGCCAATAACTGGGCCGAAATGCCTCATTATTTTGTAACATCAGCAACGGAATCTATTGGTAAAGATGCTGTTCTAGATTACATTGACGGAGTAAACCAAGAGGTATTTAAAAACAATAGCCAATTTTAAATATTCTCTTTTCAGAGATAAAAAAAATCCCAAAATTAAAAATTTCGGGATTTTTTTGTTTGTACTACTTATGACTTTTTCAATTCTAATTTCTCTGCAAAATAATCACAGAAATCTTTCATTGTATCTGACATTTTCTCATCGTCTGTAGCGCGCTTAAACGTATCTGCCATTGCTACTAAAGTTTGATGAAAGAAAATTTTCATTTCATCTACCGGCATATCTTTTGTCCATAAATCAATACGCATAGTTTCCTGCACTTTACTATCCCAAATAGAAAGCATAATTGCTTTTGCATCTTGAGCTTCGACTCCTCCATCTTTTGCAGACCATTTTAATTTTTCTGGTACTCGATTCTCATCTAACTCTATAAGGAATTTAATTTCTGAGGTTTGTTTATTATCTGACATTACTTCTTAGGTTTATATTTTGACTTTTCAAAAATTTCTTTTGCGTTGGTTTTTAACAATTCTTCTATTGACACATCGTTGTTCTTCATATACGAACGTACAATTTGCCATCCAATCCAGGTTCCAACGCGTCCTGGTGATTCGTTATCTATTTCGAGGTAAAACTTAGAAAATGGTGCTGTATTTATAAATCGTGATGTAAGTTTTGCATCATCACTATACAACATCTCTTTTTCTATAAAATAGCGCCACATATAGCCTTCATTTTCCTCACACCATTTAATATGTTCTGGTGTATATCCTATTTTATCCGCATCGGTATAATCAGGCAAAAGTAAATCTTTTAAATACAATTGCTTTCCATAATACACCATTTTGCTTATCAAATTCTTATCTGTGATTGGCGAAATTTTCTTTAGCGAGAAACTAGAAACTACATCTGGCATAATTTGCTTCTCTTCAAAATTCTCCTTTATATAATTCGGAAATTGATAAAACTTATGTTCTTTCCCTAAATACAATTCAAGTGCAACAATAACCAAACTATCCGCATAAATCGCTTTATTATTATAATCCATTTCGGATATTATAGTAATTACTTTCGGTGTTTTTGTTTTAGGAAAATAATACTCTATATGCTGAAACAAACTATTGAATTCTTTACGAACTGGCTCAAAGTCTCCATACTTCTTCTGAACTTCAGCATACAACTCTCTCCAAAGCGGGTTTTGCATTTTTTCTAACCATACCGAGTCATCATTACCTGCTGGAAAGAAAAAAGGGTATTCTTTTTTTATTTTAGCTAAATCTTTGGGCTGGGTCTCAAAAAACACTTTATCAAAACGCTCCACTTTAATATCTACTGGAATTTCTTCTACTGCTTTTTCAATTTTGCTTTTTTTATCACATGACAAAAAAAAGACACATAGAGCGATAGCAAACCGATATATTTTCATTTTATTTTAATTAAGTTTGTGTTGCAAATTCTATTAAGTAATGACTACTTAAATATAATTGTGCAAATATACATTCCTGTATTTTAAAACTTAAACTATTATGGCTAAAAAAAGCACTATTCAAACAGAAAAAGTAAATACCTACATTGTAGAGTGGTTAAAAGATTATGCCACCAATGCTAAAGTGAATGGTTTTATTATAGGAATTTCTGGTGGTGTCGACTCTGCTGTAACCTCAACATTATGTGCTCAAACTGGATTAAAACTTTTATGTGTAGAAATGCCTATACACCAAGCTCCAAATCAAGTTTCCAGAGGAAAAGAACATATTGATCAATTAAAAAAACGCTTCCCAAATGTTTCCAATATAGAAACGGATTTAACAAGTACATTTGAAGCTTTTAAAGCGGCAACTCCTGATGATGCCGATATTGCAAAGGTTAATCTATCATTAGCCAACACTCGTGCTCGCTTGCGCATGACTAGCCTATACTATTTAGCAGGCATTTACGGTTTATTAGTTGTTGGAACAGGAAACAAAGTTGAAGATTTTGGAGTAGGTTTTTATACAAAATACGGAGATGGTGGCGTAGATTTGAGTCCAATTGCCGATTTAATGAAATCTGATGTGTACGCTTTAGGGGAATTTCTTAAAATTCCGGACTCAATTTTAACAGCTGCCCCTACTGATGGTTTATTTGGAGATGACAGAACTGATGAAGATCAATTGGGTGCAAGTTACGATGAATTAGAATGGGCAATGTTAGCAGATGAGCTAGGAAAATCAGCTACTGACTTCACAGGAAGAGAAAAAATTGTTTTCGAAATATACAAGAAATTAAACACAGCCAACCAGCACAAAATGAACCCTATACCCGTGTGTTCTTTACCTAAAAAGTTAAAATAATCATTTTTATGTTGATTTGCAATAAATTACAGAATTTATTTATTAATTTTACAATTCCAAAAAAAAATGAACAATTCTTAAAAAGGTAAAACTATGATTAAAGTATGTTTAGCAGACAACCACCCTGTGACGCACTTTGGCGTTAAGTCGTATTTTAAAGACCATGATGATATTTCAATCGTGGCAAATGTAGGTAACTTTACGATGGTAAAAGACATTCTTCAAACTAAAGACATTGATATTCTTATCCTAGATTTAGAATTAGAAGGTCTTGCAAGTATTTTTGAAGTGAAGTCTATTCTTAAAAATTTTCCTAAAACGAAAATTATCATCTTCAGTAATCTTTCTGAACAAATGTATGCTCCAAATGCCATAAAAGCTGGTGTTTCTGGTTACATTCACAAAACAGAAAAATTGGAAACTCTGGGGATTTCGATTATCAAAGTACACGAAGGGAAAATTATCATCAATGAAACCGTACGTAAAAACATGGCATTGATTGCAAAACAAAGCAAAAGTGAACGTTTATACCGAAAACTATCAAACAGAGAAATTGAGGTATTACGCTACTTAAGCGATGGTAAGAAAAACAATGAGATTTCTAAAATTTTAAATCTTAACGAAAAAACAATTAGTACTTACAAATTAAGGTTACTAACGAAATTAAACGTTACTAATTTAGTTGACTTAGTTAATAAAGCTAAGACATTAGAAATTATTTAAGTATGGTAACGAGACATCACTCTTCCTAATTTTCTTGAAAAAGAATTAATTAATTTTGAGTAGTCCATAACCATCATCAAAAGCTCCATATTATCTTCCTTAGGGTCTGATACTATGGAGCTTTTTAGTTCTTCAATGATCTTATCCACCAAAAACCAACGCATTGACATAATGGTTTCAGTAACATATTGGCTTATTGTTTCTGATTTCCCTTTGGTAAAAATATTCTGTCCTTCCCAATCATGAAGACTCACTTTTTCATCTTCCATTAAAATATCTGTTACCTCCTGAGCAAAATCAGGCTCTAAACGCATCAAATATTGCTCTAGATTAAACTTTTCATTCTGAAGATAAAAGTCAGTTAGATTTTTAAAAATAGCTCTAAACAATTCATTCGATAATTCTACCTCATCCTCTTGCAAACTCAAGTAGATTCTTTGATATACTTTATATTCTTTTTTTTCAGTAACAAGTTCAATCTCTCCTTCATCATTTGTTTTCATGAAGACGTCTTCAAACACTTCTACTTTATCTCCATAAAGCAATAAGATCTCAATAACTTTTCGTTCTAAATCATATAAAATATCAACTTTTTCTGCCTGTTGTGGTTCAAAATACCCTGGTTCTCCTGGATAATCCTCAGGTGGTCCGTTTCTTGGATCTTCTGGATCTCCTCCTGAATACCCTGTATTTTGAGGTTTTTGGTTTCTATAAACTTCAAAAGGTTTATGTTCCTGCTTTTGCTTTTTACTAACCTCTGCAATATCTTTCTGAATCAGCTGTGCCAAAGTACTCACAAGCACCTGCTCTGAAATATCCATAATTCGTGCACATTCCTGAACATAAACCTCACGCTGAATTCTATCTGGAATTTTAGAAATACTCGTAACCATATCCCGAATCAAATCGGCTTTCTTTATAGGGTCATTTTTAGCCTCATCCATTAATAACGAAGCCTTAAACTGAATGAAGTCTTTAGCATTCTCCTCTAAGTATTTAACTAAATCTTCATATGAAGTTTTTCTAGCAAAACTGTCTGGATCATCACCATCAGGAAAAGTACACACTCTTACATTCATCCCTTCTTCAAGAATCAAATCGATTCCTCGAATAGAAGCTCGTAATCCTGCAGCATCTCCATCAAAAAGCACAGTGATATTTTTTGTCAACCTGTTTACCAATCGAATTTGATCAGGTGTCAATGCCGTTCCCGAAGAAGCAACAACATTTTCTATTCCTGCTTGATTAAACTGGATTACATCGGTATATCCTTCCACTAAAAAACAGTTATCTTGTTTTGCAATAGATTGCTTAGCTTGAAAAATACCATATAATACTTTACTCTTATGGTAAAGATCACTCTCGGGTGAGTTTAAATATTTTGCTGCTTTTTTATCATTCGTAAGGATTCTACCTCCAAAACCTAAAACACGTCCCGACATACTTTGTATCGGAAACATAACCCTTCCTTTAAATCTATCAAATGGACGATCCTCTTTTGGAATTGTCAATCCGGTACTTTGCAAGAACTCTAATTTATACCCTTGCCCAAGTGCTTCTTTAGTAAAAGCGTCCCAAGTTTCAGGAGAATATCCTAATTCGAATTTTTTAATTGTCTCGTTAGTAAAACCTCTTTCTTTAAAATATGAATACCCTATTGCCTGGCCTTCATCTGTATTTAAAAGAACATTATGAAAATATTTTTTGGCAAATTCTGATACTAGATACATGCTCTCACGAACATCAGTTATGGCTTTTTCTGCCTCTGATTGCTCTGTTTCTTCAATCTCAATATTATATTTTCTAGCCAAATAACGAATGGCTTCAGGATAAGTAAATTGGGAATGTTCCATAAGAAACTTAACTGAATTCCCTCCTTTTCCAGTACTAAAATCTTTCCAAATTCCTTTTACTGGCGATACCATAAACGACGGAGATCGCTCATCTGAGAATGGACTCAAACCCTTAAAATTACTTCCTGCTCGTTTTAAATTAACAAAATCGCCAATTACCTCCTCTACTCGAGCAGTTTCAAAAACGGTGTCTATGGTATTTTGTGAAATCAAAACGTATTTATTTTTTAAAGATTGAAGCCTGTAAAATTACACAAATCAAACTTCATATTTGAATTATATGAAACAAAAAAAGCACTCCTTCCGAAGTGCTTCATTACTAAAAAACTAACTCAATTTATTAATTTAAATCAAAACGCAATCCTAATGAAACATTGTTTTGCTTAATTTCATTATCAGCAAATAAAGGATTCAAATCATATTTTAAATACAAACTCATCTCTCTATACCCCACATATGTACTTAATCCGTAAATGAAATTATTTACGTTATAATCGCCTTTAGAAATTACTTTATCCTTTATATCGTCTTGATCGTATTTCAGAATTTGTTTTGACTTAACATTGATTCCTGCATAACCTCCAATTCCAAAACGGAAGCTTTTATGTGTTCTAAAATAGGTTTTCCCGTTATCTGTCTTACTTCCAGAAAAATCAAATTCTAAATGTAGTGGCACCACTAAATAAACATTTCTAAAACGAGATTCATCTAAATTTACCGGATTAACTTCTAAAACTGTTTGCTTTCCATCTACCACAAAATTACGATTCTCAGTAGGTCGAAGATTATTATACATCAATGACAATCCATATTTAGCATGCAATAAATTATGATCTTTCAAGATTCTTGAATTAAATGTAAAACCCCATTCGTAAAAATGCGATCCCATAAATTTATAATCTGAGTTTTTTAAGCTACCATCTGTTACCAAATTATTTAATCCGGTTGCAAAAACAAATTGCGATGTAGTTCTTTTTTCTCTACAAATCGAATCTTTCTCTTTTCCACATCTATTGAATTTAAAACTAATCTTATACGTTTTTGTAGAATCTTTTTCTTTTATTTTTCCATCTACTTTTTGTTGTACTAAATCATTTAATTCATTTTGAGCAACTGTAACTTTTTGTTCGATTATAATTGCTCTTGCTTCTGCTAATTGCTTTTTCTTTTTATCTGCCTCTTCTTTTGTAATTTTCCCTTCTGAAAGTTGCACATTCACAACTTCAACTTCTTCCTTAAGAGCTGCTTTTTCTTCCTTAGTTACTTTCTCTATATTATTAGCAATCAGTTTCGCTCTCGATTCGAATGTTTCCTGACCTATCATTTTACTAACAAACAAAAATAAGATTAGGACTAAGTAAATGGTAAAATTTCTCATGATGATTTTTTTTAAGATTGATTGATGATGATTTTTAATTTAAATGATTTTAATACATACCGAAGCTTATTCTTCCACATTTCTGTTTGCTAAAGCTACTTTAACAGTTTGGTAATTTTTATTAACTTTATTAATTACTTTTTCTCTAAATGAAAGTTCTAACTCCCCATCGACTTGTGAGAGTAAATCGTTAGCATTTATCTTCACTTTGTTTTTTTGCTGAACTCCTTTATCCATTGCTAATGTTTTTTCTGCTGAAATTAACAATTGATCAACTGTTGCATTTTTTGAATTATCTGCGATTGCTGTTTGATTGATT
Organism: Flavobacterium sp. EDS; assembly: GCF_020991525.1. Lineage (NCBI taxonomy): Bacteria > Pseudomonadati > Bacteroidota > Flavobacteriia > Flavobacteriales > Flavobacteriaceae > Flavobacterium > Flavobacterium sp. EDS. The sequence goes on along the minus strand of NZ_JAJMOZ010000001.1, from coordinate 158,477 downwards.
TTTGATTCTGTTTTTTGATTGTTTTTCCAATTCTCTTTATTGGATTCTTTGATGATTGAATACTCCGCTACTTGATTGTGATTTGCTTTATTATACTTTTCTTTTTTTTCTTCAAATACTTTCTCTGTTTCTTTTAGCACAACTGCCTCAGTATTTAAAGATTTTAAAATTATTTTGTCGTGATTACTATTAACTGTCGCTACAGAATCTATTGGTTGCTCCTCTTTAGTAACTACAGTATTGTTTAAATCTTTATTAGAGATCTCTTTTTGACTCAAATAAACCGTACCTATCAATAAAAAACCTATAAAACCTGCAGCAACATACATCCAACTATATTTTTGCTTTGGTTTAGCTTCTTCAGCAACATTCAACATCGCATCCAATCGATCCCAAGCCTTATCACTTGGATTAATCTCTCTTGCATTTAGTTTTTCACGAAACTCTTTTTCTAACTTATTCGGTTCCATTTTCTTGTCTTTTTAATGTAATTATTTGCTTTTGCAGCATTTTACGGGCATGCGATAATTGTGATTTTGATGTTCCTTCATTAATGCCTAACATTGTCGCAATTTCGTTATGCTTATACCCTTCGATAGCATATAAATTAAAAACCATCTTATAGCCATCTGGCAACCCATCTATTAAAAACTGAATTTGATCTGTTGATAATTGACTTTCAATACCATTAAAGCTTTCTTCGGTATAATTCTCATCTTCTACAAACTTTATTTTTTTTTGAACTCGTAAATACGAAATACATTCATTAACCATTATTCTTCGAATCCATCCTTCAAAACTTCCTTTATTTTCAAATTTTTTAAGATTCGTAAAAACTTTCATAAATGAGGTAATCATTACATCTTCGGCTAATTGAACATCTTTAATATACTGTCGGCAAACACTTAGCATTTTTGAAGAAAACTTACTGTATATAAGCTGTTGTGCCTGTCGATTATTATCGATTGCCAACTGAATAATTTCAGTTTCTTCTTGATGTAAATGGATTACTTTCATAAAAACGTAATAGAAATTTCAAAAAAAATGATTCGGTAAAAATTAACTCAAATAATACTATTATAAATGTCTGCTTAAAATCAAACCGACTTCTATTAGCATAGACGCTTTACGATTAAAAAAGGTTGCATGAGGACGAAAAAAAATAACGCTTAAAATATTCAGCAATCAAAAAAACACAATTAAACAACTAAAATACAGCTATTTAAAACACAAAAAAGTATGCAAATTATTTATTATTTTTTTCTTTCGATAACGTAGTTCACCATCAAAGTCAAGGCTGCTTTGAAATCTGAATCTGAATAATTATTAAGTAAAGCGAGTGCTTCTTGCTGAAATTCTACCATTTTATTTTCGGCGTAAGCCAAACCATTGTTATCTTTTACAAAAGCAATAACTTCTTTTACTCGCTTTTTGTCTTTATTATGGTTTTTGATAGAATTTATAAGCCAGCTTTTTTCTTTTGAAGTACAATTGTTCAGAACATGAATTAAAGGCAAAGTCATTTTTTGTTCTTTAATATCTATTCCTGTAGGTTTACCAATAGCTTCTTCGCTATAATCGAATAAGTCATCTTTTATCTGAAAAGCCATTCCTATAAGCTCTCCAAATTTTCGCATGTTCTCTACTTGAACTTCATCTTCAATAACCGATTTTGCGCCAAGTGCACAACAAGCTGCAATAAGTGTTGCTGTCTTTTTTCGGATGATTTCGTAATAAACATCCTCAGTAATATCAAGCCTTCTGGCTTTTTCTATTTGAAGTAATTCGCCTTCGCTCATTTCACGAACGGCAACAGATATTATTTTAAGTAAATCAAAATCACCATTATCTATAGAAAGTAATAATCCTTTAGAGAGTAAATAATCTCCAACCAAAACTGCTATTTTATTTTTCCAAAGTGCATTGATCGAGAAAAACCCACGACGGCGGTTACTATCATCAACAACATCATCATGAACCAAAGTTGCAGTATGAATTAATTCTATAACTGATGCTCCTCGATAAGTACGCTCGTTCACAATTCCCTCTGACACCATTTTTGCTGTCAAGAAAACAAACATAGGACGCATTTGTTTTCCTTTTCTATTTACAATATAATAGGTAATTCTGTTGAGCAAAGCCACCTTTGAAGTCATCGATTCATGGAACTTTTTTTCAAAAAGTTCCATCTCGCTAAAGATGGGCTGTTTTATTTGAGAAGTAATATTCATTTCGATTCCAAATATACTATTTTAAATAAAAAAACGTTGTGTATTTTATAGAAGTATATCAACATTTAGAACTTTTTATACACTATCTACATTCAAGTGAACCTTATTTACTCGAAAGCTCAATATTAGCTTAAGTCTAATTGTCTCGTTACTATTTTATTCTCCCCTTCATAAAATAGCATTAACTCAATAATCTACAATATAATCTCCACTCTAATTTAATTCATTAATTACAAGAAATCTAAATTACTTATTATGAAAACAAAGATTTTATTATTGGGAGTCATTGCAACTTTTTCGTTTTTTATTAGTTGTAATTCAGATGAAACAAGACAAGATGTTTCTTCGAAAACTATTTCAAACGATGAAATAGCTACAAATTCAAAAATTGATGCATCAATTGATGATGTTTCAAATATTGCAGAAGACCAATTTGGTGCACAACAAAATAGTTCAAGAAAAGCAACTGGTACTATTAAAAGCTTTTTACCCGAATGTGCCATCATCACAACTGTATTAACAAATAATACATGGACAAGAACTATCGATTTTGGTACTGAAGGTTGTGCGTTATCTAACGGAAATATACTGAAAGGAAAAATTATCATTTCGTTTACAAATGATTTCTCTAGTTCTGAACATACTATTGCGTACAGTTTTGAAAATTTTTACCATAATAGCAATAAAATCGATGGTAGCAAAAGTATAATCCTCACACAAAAAGCAACTGATTTATTAGCAACTGTCCATCCTGTATCTACTTCAACTATAGATATGACAATTACATTTGGAGATGGAAAAATTTACAAAAGAACTGGTACTTTAACAAAAGAAATGACTGCTGGTTTTGATACCTGGTCTAATTGGGATGATAATATTTTTATTATTACTGGAACTGGAGAAACTACATTCCCTAATGGCGATAAAATTTCGACCGAAATCATACTCCCATTAGAGTTTTCTATGGCTTGCAAAAAAACATTCCCTCTAAAAGGCTCTATCTCTATTACCAAAAATGAAGCTAAGGCTTTAATTGATTTTGGAAATGGTACATGCGATGACCTTGCAATTGTTACAAGAGATGGTGTTTCAGAAGAAATTCATTTAAAAAAATAACAACTCTTTTTATCAAAAGAAAAGCATTAAAAACGAGTAATAATCCCGTCTTTAATGCTTTTAATTTTATATTTAAATTTATTTAAGCTTCAGCTTCTTTATTTGCTAATTGCCCACATGCTGCATCAATATCCTTTCCTCTGCTTCGACGTACTTTTACTACAACTCCAATATTTTCAAGTGCTTTTATGTATGCATTAATTGATTCTTCTGAAGCTTGTTGAAACTCTCCGTCATCAATTGGATTATATTCGATTAAATTAACTTTACATGGCACGTATTTACAAAACTTCACCAAAGCATCAACCGATGCTTTGTCATCGTTAATTCCTTTCCATACTACATACTCGTACGAAACTTTACATTTAGTCTTTCTGTACCAATACTCTAATGACTCACGTAAATCAGCTAAAGGAAAATTTTTGCTAAAAGGCATAATTCGTGAACGAATTTCATCGATTGCCGAATGTAATGAAACTGCTAATTTGAATTTAACATCATCATCTGCCATTTTTTTAATCATTTTTGGTATCCCCGATGTTGATACCATAATACGTTTTGGCGACATTCCTAAACCTTCTGTAGAAGTTATCATATCAATAGCCTTCATAACATTGTTATAGTTCATAAGCGGTTCTCCCATACCCATAAAAACAATATTCGACAACGGATGATTATAATACAAACGACTCTCTTTATCTATAGCAATTACTTGATCGTAAATTTCAGCAGGTTCTAGATTACGCATTCTTTTTAATCTTGCCGTTGCACAAAAATTACAATCCAAGCTACATCCTACTTGACTAGATACACAAGCCGTAGTTCTTGTTTGAGTAGGAATTAAAACCGACTCTACAACTAATCCGTCATGTAATCGAACGGCATTCTTTACTGTACCATCACTACTGCGTTGCATTGTATCAACCTTAATATGATTGATAACAAAATTATCCTCAAGCATAGAACGTGTTGCTTTTGCAACATTCGTCATATCATCAAAACTATGTGCTCCTTTACTCCATAACCATTCATAAACTTGATTACCACGAAATGCTTTGTCATTATTTGTGACAAAAAATTCGCGTAATTCTTCTTTTGATAAGGCTCGTATGTCTTTTTTCTCCATTTGCATGCTGCAAATTTAATGACTTTTGTTGTTTTTTAATGTTTTTTAAATGCATTCTTGCTAAAAAGTACAATTTCATGAAATTTTTTTTATGAAAATTTCAATCGTTATATACCGTGCAAAAGCCTATAAACACTCACTTTTTGTCATTTAAACTAAAAAATATTTTTTAACTGAAATTCACATTTAAAATTTCGAATAAAAAATAAACAGACAGTTCTTACAATTAAACCACAACGAACTAACAAACACTATTTTACAAAACGACATTTTATTACTAATTGCGCCTTATTTTAATAAGCTATCCTACTCACTATTAATATAACACTTTAATAAAGTTTTAACAATGATTATTATCATGCTTTTTACTATGCATGCATATTAAATTTGATGAAAAGAAATTAAGAATTGCTTGTAAGTCCAGCTTCCACGACGACTCTCAAACAGTATCTTATTAATGAGTAACGAATAAATCAATAAAAATGAAAACACTTAAATCAATTTTTTTAACAGTAGCTTGTTTAGCAATGTCAACATACATGAGTGCACAAAGAAACTATACTGTAGATACAAAATCGACTTTTTTGGTAACAGGAACATCTACAATGCACGATTGGGAAATGAAATCTAACTCTGGAACTGGTACAGCAAATTTAACTGTTACAGATGCTAAACTAACAGACATTAACAACCTAACCATTACTCTTTTGGCAGAAAGCATAAAAAGTCACAAAACAAGTATGGATAAGGTAGCTTACGAAACTTTAAATACTAAAACTCACAAAAACATTAAGTACGTTTTAAAATCTGCCGAAAAAGTAAATGAAACGACTTGGAACTTAACAGGAACGTACACAATAGCAGGAGTTAGTAAAGATTTTAAAACTCAGGTAAAAACTACTGTTAACAATGGAGTTGTAACTCTTCAAGGATCTAATAAAATAACGTTTGCTGATTTCGGAATGACTCCTCCAAAAGCATTACTTGGAACCATCAAAACAGGAAAAGACCTTACATTAAATTTCAATATCATATTAAAATAAATACCACATGAAAAAAATCTATCTCATAGCTACAGTTTTATTAGGAATGGCTACAGCAACAGCTCAAGTTGGATTTGGGCAGATTCAGAACCAAATTTCACGAGACAAAAACGGAATTAATCAATTTGACGTAAAAAAAGATACAGTTCAGTACAAAGGGCTAAGTATAGATATTGGAGCGGCATTTGCATTACAATTCCAAGGAGTAAATTCTTTTAACGGACAAGAAAATCTACCCGCTCCAATTTCTGGCTACAGGTTAAATAATCTTGAAAACAATTTTAACCTACCTACTGCTAACTTTACAATTGGTGCACAATTATTTGATGGAGTACGTGTAAATCTAGATGTTTATCTTGCTTCTAGACACCATCATGAAACTTGGGTAAAAGGAGGATATTTACAAATTGACAAATTAGATTTCATTAAGAAAGATTTCTTAGCAGATTTCATGAAATATGCTACTATTAAAATTGGTCAAATGGAGAACAACTACGGTGATGCTCACTTTAGAAGATCTGACAATGGTAATGCACTAATGAATCCTTTTATTGGGAATAATATTATGGATGCCTTTATTACAGAAATGGGTGCCGAACTTTACTATAACCGAAGTGGTTTTGTAGGTATGATTGGAGTTACAAACTCTAAACTAGACCAAGATGTTAAAGAAGTAAAACAAGCTAGTCCTACGCATAATACAACTGTTAGCCCTACTATCTTGGCAAAAATTGGTTTCGATAAACAACTTGATCCAGATTTGAGAATAAGATTAACAGGATCTTTATACCACACTGCAAATTCAAGTGGAAACTTATACGCATCTGATAGAGCAGGAAGCCGTTTTTATGGTGTAATGAGTCACAGTGATTATACTGGCGCCAATGGGGCTCCTGTTGCTGACAACTTTGACCCAACTGCTAATAAAGATACTGGGCGTTTTAATCCTGGATACGGAAACTGGGCGACATCATACATGATTAACCCATTTGTAAAATATAAAGGATTTGAATTCTTTGGTACTTTAGAATTTACTTCAGGTGGAGATGCGAAAGGAGTTGAAACTTCACGCTCAGTAAACCAATATGCAGGAGATTTAGTATACCGATTTGGTACTAACGAAAATTTATTTATTGGAGCTAAATATAATTTAGTTGATGGTAAATTAAGAAACTCAGACGCTGAAGCCGTTAACATAACAAGATTTGAAACTAGTGCTGGTTGGTTTATGACTAAAAACATTTTAGCAAAAGTTGGTTATGTAGATCAGCGCTACAAAAATTATAGCCAATTTAATGCCGCTGGAAACCCAAATGATTTATATAAAGGAAAATTTAACGGTGTAATGTTTGAAGCTGTTATTACATTCTAATTTAAACAATGAAAAATTTATTTACAATTGGATTGTTGGGTTTAGCATTATTCCTCTGTTTAGGAAGTGCTAAGCCCACTTTTTCCCCTGACGATTCAATTTTAATTATTAATAAAATTGAAATTAAAATTAGCGGAAAATCAACTGTTGGTGATTATAACTGTGGTAACTCATTAATTAAAAAAGACAGTATCTTTTTAAACTTAAATAAAAAAAATAGTATTTCAGCAGAAATTCCTATGTCTAAATTTGATTGTAAAAACAAAATAATGACCAAGGATTTACAAACTACGGTAAAAACAAAAATATACCCTAATAGCTATGTAACCTTATCTGAAATTAGACCTTGTGGTAAAAACTACAAATGCAATCTTACTTTTTTAATAACAGACAAAACGCTTAAATACAAAGATTTTATATTAAATACCACTGGTAACAAAATCCAAGGAACCTTTAATTTGAATTTTTCTGATATTGGTCTTGAACCTCCTGTAAAGATGGCTGGGCTTATAAAGGTAAAAGATCAAATAATAATAGATTTTAGTTTATATAAAAACTAGTCATATAGCTTAAAAAACTTTTCATATAATAATCCGAAATTTGAAAAGTTTGGTACAAGAATTGTAATTACACTCAAAAGAAAGATAGTCCTACAAAAAAACAAAATGTCACGTTTTTTTTATGTAAATTGTTCTTTCTTAGAAACATATATTAACATTGTATCAACCCAAAAAAAATTAATTATGAAAAAACAAATTTTAAGCTTAGCAGTTATCGCTTTATTAGCATTCGGAGTACAATCTTGCGAAAAGAAAGAGCCAAAACCTACTGAAGACGAATTAACACTTGGAAACAAAGTAGACTCATTAGCTACTGATATAGATGAAGTAAAAGACACGGCAGTAACTAAAATAGAAGATGCTGCTAAAGATGTAAAAGACGCTACTAAAAAAGCTGCTGAAGATGTAAAAAATGCTACAGAAAAAGGAGCCAAAAAAGTAGAAGAAGCTGCAAAAGTTGCAAAAGACGGAACTGTGAAAACAGCAAAAGAAGTTAATGATGCTTTAAAAAAATAGTTTTCATTTTACATGAAAATTAAAACCATTCGCCAACGCGAATGGTTTTTTTATGCAAATAAGTAAAGCAGATATTTTGTATTTTTGTATTTCATTTTTAGACTATACAACAATGCATTTTATATCACAAGAACTAGAAGACTACATAGAACAGCACTCTGAAAAAGAACCAGAATTACTAGCTCGTTTAAACAAAGAAACCTACCAAAAAATTCTATTACCACGTATGTTAAGTGGTCATTTTCAAGGTCGCGTTTTAAGCATGTTATCTAAATTAATCCGACCAGTAAATATTCTTGAAATTGGCACTTATACCGGTTATGCTGCCTTGTGCTTATGCGAAGGAATGCAAGTAAATGGACAACTACATACAATTGACATCAAAGAAGAATTAATCGATTTTCAACGAAAATATTTTGACCAATCTCCTTGGGGAAAACAAATTTTTCAGCACCTAGGAGAGGCAACAACTATCATCCCTACAATTGATGTAAAATTTGATTTAGTATTTATTGATGCTGATAAAGAGAACTATCTTAATTACTATGAAATGATAGTTCCAAAAATGAATAAAGGGGGTATCATTTTATCTGATAATGTTTTATGGAGTGGTAAGGTCTTAGAACCACTACATCCAAATGATATTAGCACAAAAATCCTTTTAGAGTACAACCTGCTTTTAAAAAATGATCCAAGAGTAGAAACAGTTTTACTACCTATTCGAGATGGATTAACAGTGAGTAGAGTTCTTTAAAAAATCTGATAAAGCAATCATATTGAAATTGATTTTAAAATGAAATACATAAACGAAATAGACACTGAAGGGTTTATAATTATTGATGCTATCTATAACGAAAATGAAATTGAAAAACTGACCTCAATAATTGAAAGCGTTACAGAAGATAAAGCAGGAAAAACAACCTTTAGAAAATCTGAAGATTTATTTGCTATAAGACAATTTCATAAAGAAATCCCAGAAGCATTAGACTCTATTTTTAATCAGAATTTAAAGAACATCATCAAATCTAACTTTGGCGAAGATTATTTTATAACTAAATCAATCTATTTTGACAAGCCCGAAAAATCAAATTGGTTTGTTGCGTATCATCAAGACTTAACAATCTCGGTAGATAAAAAAATAGATGTAGAAAGTTTTGAAAACTGGACTACTAAACAAGATCAGTTTGCTGTGCAACCTCCGAAAGATATTCTTGAGAAAAATTTCACGATAAGGATTCATATAGACAAAACGACTAAAGATAATGGTGCTTTAAAAGTAATTAATAATTCACATTCTAAAGGAATTTATAGAGTCGAGAATATGGACTTTAAAAATGAAAAAGAAACAGTTTGTGAAGTCGAAAAAGGGGGAATAATGATTATGAAACCATTACTTTTTCATGCTTCTAATAAGACTACAAATAACGAAAGAAGAAGAGTTATTCATATTGAATTCAGCAACATTGAGCTTCCGAATGGATTAGATTGGAGCGAAAGAACCAATATTAATTAGAAATCACATCAATAATTCTTAGCACTTCTAGCCCAGATGGAAACGGTATCCTTTTCCTGACTTCTTTAGTCAGGAAAAGATAAAGTGTACAGCTGGAAAATGCTCCAAAAATTTAAACCGGAAAATACTTTACTTTTGCTTTCTGGTATATCTTATAGATTAAAAATCCCATTATTACTCCTACTGAATATCCACAAAGAATATCTAATGGATAATGCAAGCCTAAGTAAATACGGCTGTAAGCAAAAATTAATGGCCATAAGAATAGAAATCCAAAATATTTAAAGTGCTTGTTAAGTGCTAAATATAAAAAGGTTGCTGCCGCCATCGAATTGGCTGCATGTCCTGAGAAAAAGCTGAATGATTGTCGAGATTGTACAATTCGAATAAACGATTTGATATCAGGATTGTTGCAAGGTCTTAAACGTTGTACGCTATATTTAACTGCATTAGTTAATTGATCAGTACAAGCTATTAGAATTGCTATAAACAAGAGCAAAAACAAGGTTTGTTTTGTCCCTATTTTTTTATAGATAAGATAAAGTAATAGTAAAAAGAGTGGAGCCCAATTCAATTGATTGGTAATTACCAACCAAAGTTTATCGTAAGATTCTGAACCTAATCCGTTAAGGAATACAAATAGATTTACATCGAATTCTTGTAATTTTTCAAGCATTATAACTGACGTTTTATAGGTCCTGTAATGGAGTCAATATCTTCTTTTGTTTTTTCAAATTGCGTGGTAGCATCTCCTAATAAATTAGTTTTAGCCTTCTCTATTTCAGAATTAATGTTACCTGTCATATCATCCAAGGTTTTTGCATCAAAGCCATTAGCCTCTGCTCCTTTTTGAATTTCGCTTTTAATATCATTAGTCGCATTTTTAAGTTGCGCCATTGCTTTACCCATTGTACGAGCTATTTCTGGCACTTTATCTGAACCAAAAAGCATAAGTACTACAAATAATATGAAAACTAATTCTCCTCCTCCTATACCAAACATATCTTTTTTATTTTATGTGCCACAAAGATATTAAATTTTGTAGCCTACCGCTTTAAAATTTACTTAAAAAAAAAGACTCATACGAGTCTCTTTTCCTTTTTTATTTAGTCAAATTTTGATTTTACCTCTACTTTTGGCCATGCATTATTAGTTACATCTATATCTGCAGTAAGTAATTTTGGATCAATCTGAATGCTTTTTATAGCTTTTTCTGTTGCATATACCTTTTTGGCAGTATCGTTATTTTTTCTCCAAATTTGTGCTGGATATTTAAACTCCTCTTTTGTTTCATCTTCGTATGTAATTTCAACAAGAATAGGCATAATCATTCCGCCTGGCTTATTAAACTCAACTTCATAGAAATATTTTGGAGCTTTTAAATTTGCTTTTTCTTCTGCCGTAAATGTGTCTGCTACGTAATCTGATAATAATTTTACTTCATCTATTTTCAACGCCTTTTTATCAGATTTCTTTATTTCTTTATTTTCACCTTCAATTAAATATACAAAAGGCCCTTTTTCAAAACCAAAACGTCCTTTTTTAATCTTAGCATTTTTTAACTCAGGAGTCGCCGTTTCACTTACATAATATTGCTTTACATCTTTAATTCCGATATCCACAAAATCTGTTGAATAAAACCATCCTCTAAAAAACCAATCTAAATCGACTGCCGAAGCATCTTCCATTGTTCTAAAGAAATCTTCTGGTGTTGGGTGTTTAAACTTCCATCTGTTTGCGTATGTCTTAAATGCATAATCAAACAATTCTCTTCCCATAACTACTTCTCTTAAAATATTAAGACCAGTTGCTGGTTTTCCATATGCGTTATTTCCAAATTGGTGAATCGTTTCAGAGTTTGACATAATTGGCTCTAAAAACTTTTGATCTCCACTCATATAAGGTACAATGTTTTTTGCTGGACCTCTTCTTGAAGGGAAATTAGGATCTAACTCTTGCTCTGCCAAGTATTCTAAAAAAGAGTTCAAACCTTCATCCATCCAACTCCACTGACGCTCATCGGAATTTACAATCATTGGAAAAAAGTTGTGCCCAACTTCGTGAATCACTACTCCAATCATTCCGTTTTTCATCTCTTTGCTCGTAACCCCATTTTCATCAGGACGTCCATAATTCCAACAAATCATAGGGTATTCCATTCCTTGATCCTCTGCCGAAACCGAAACTGCTTTTGGATAAGGATAATCGAATGTATGTGAAGAGTAACTTTTTAATGTATGTGCCACTACTCTTGTTGATGTTTCTTCCCAAAGCGGATTTGCTTCTTTTGGATACACTGAAGCTGCCATAACAGTTTTAGCTCCAAGTTTTACAGCCATTGCATCGTAGATGAATTTTCTTGATGTTGCAATTCCGAAATCACGTACATTTTTAGCACTAAATTTCCATGTTTTTTTCTTTTCAGAGAATCCTTTTTCTGCCACTTCTGCTTCTGCTTGCGTAACAATGATAACTGGTTTATCGTATGATTTTTGAGCTAGCTCATATCTTTTTACCTGCTCTGGAGTAAAAACTTCGCTTCTATTCATTAATTCTCCTGTAGCTTCCATCACGTGATCTGCAGGAACAGTAATATTTACATCGAAGTTACCAAAAGGCAAAGCAAACTCTCCGCCTCCCCAAAACTGCATATTCTGCCAACCTTCTACATCATTATAAACTGCCATTCTTGGGTAGAATTGTGCAATTACATATAATTTGTTTCCATCTTTTTCGAACAATTCATATCCAGAACGTCCGCCGTCTTGTCTGTAATTATTGATATTGTACCACCACTTAATCGAGAATGAAATTTTTTCACCCGCTTTTAAAGGTGAAGCCAAATTAATCCTCATCATAGTTTCATTAACTGTGTATGACATTGGATTTCCCTTAGCGTCTTTAACATAATCGATATTAAATCCTCGCTCTAATCCTTCTTTTAAATATTTATTAGAGAAACCAGATACTGGCAATACCTGGCTAATTTTTTCGCTCTCGGCTAATGTAGTTTGTGTGTTTTTTTTCGCTTGATTCTGATCTAATTGCACCCATAAATACTCTAGAGTATCTGGCGAATTATTAAAATAAGTAATTGTTTCTGAACCGGTTAATTTTGAATTTTTATCATCCAACTCAACATCTATCTTATAATCGGCTTGTTGCTGATAATACGCTGGACCTGGTGCCCCTGATGCTGTACGAAACATATTAGGAGTAGCCAATAAATCGTACATCTGACTAAATTTATTGGTATCGTACTTTCCTTGTTGTCTTACATTTGTGGTACTTTTTTCCTGTGCAAAAAGGATGGCAGGAAAAAACAATAAAAATGAAATTCTTCTCATAACTGGTTTTTGGAGTTTTGTCAAGCTGTGAAAATAGCAATTAAAAGAATATTTATACCGATTTAATCATATTTTAACAATTCTTTCCTTGAAGATGCAGTAAAAAGCACACTTTTCTTGATTCCAAACACTGAAACATGTGTAATATTTTGCTGATCAGAATTCCAATCTACCAAAATTGTATTTGAAATCTCTAGTGTTTTAATTTTACTCACATCGCTTATTCTGGAGTAACAAACCAAAACATCATTTGCCTCTACTTCTTTTGACAAAAAAACAATTGGCTTTGACTGACCGTTTACTTTTACAATAAAATTCTCTGCTAAGTATTTTTTCAAAAGAGCAACGTCAGCTTCAGTTTCTTTTCCTGTGCCAATATTGGTTTTCGTTTTGTATTTTTTCTCAACTCCATTATTTAAATCATCTATAAAAATACGGGAGGTAATTTGTAACATTTTTTTTTCGGGAGCATAATTTACCTGATAAACTCCAACATAAAATTTATGAAAAGAAAAAGCAGTACTCAAGACAAACAATATAAAAAGAACAGGAAAAACTATTCTTTTCTTCATCTATTTGTCATTTAACTTTTTAAATTCTTTACTCTTATTAACCAAAAAGTCCATCAACAGAAATTGATCTTGTGGTTTTAAATACTCTTTAGAATGAGCATCATTAGAGCAATACAACAAAAATAATTCAACCTCATCTTCCTTAAGATCTAAATCTTTTGCAAAAAACTTTGGACTAAAATGAAGTTTTACATATTCAGAAAAAGCGATATCACTAACATGATCTTCTTGAACATTATCTTTCTTCTTCTTCAACAATTTAGAAACATCTTTGAATATTCGAACAAAATCAGTTCCATATTTTATAGTCTGATCAGAATACATTGCAGAATTTTTAGCTGTAGATTGTTTATCATCCTCAAATTGCATATCAACATATTGTTGCGAACCTAATTGCAGTACTTTTACTTTTAGATCTTTTGGAATAACAACCTCTTTTAACTGATTATTTACCAAATCTAATTTGACCATGAATAACACTTGAGAACAATCTTTCTCTGTTAAAACAATTTTCTTAGACTGAAAAGCCAAACCTGAAAACAACAAAGTATCTTTTGGTTGTGCCATTATATCAAACAATCCATTTGCATTAATAAATGTTCTCACATTTGCATTAATATTGACTACATAACCATTTTCTATGGCGATAATATCATTTATTACTCGTCCATGTAATGGCTTTCTTACCATAGATTGTGCGAAACAAAGCTGACATAATAAACCTAAAACGAGTATTCCTATTCTATTTTTCATTCGATATAATTGTTAAATATTTCTGTGCCAGCCCTGTAATCAAAAACATACAAACTGTTTTATTCTTAGCGTTCAACGAATTTACAAACTCTGGATCATCTATGCAATAAAGTTGGAACCCTTTTATATGTTCAAGTGGAATTTTTAATCTTTGAGTGTAATAATTTTCTTCGAAAAGATATTCAATTTTTGAATACAAAATCTCTTTTTTCTCAACAACTGCTTCTTTTTTTAACATAGCAGTCCTACCAGATATTTTATTCAAAAGAGATTCTGTCATAGAAGACTTAGCTGTGTATAATTTTCGTTCGGCGGGTGTATATTTTTTTTGCCCATAAGGTATAATCCCTAAATTTTCTGCATTTATATTCGAAAACTCATTTATAACAACCTCTTTTAGCTCTATGTTTTTAGCTGTCATTTTAATCAACAACAAATCTAATTTTAAATCATTGGGTGTAATTCGTTTTCGAAGTGGCTCTAAATTTACTGCTGAAAAAACCAATACATCTCCTTCCTTTATATGTATAGAAAATTGCCCTTTATTATCTGAAATTGTTGTTTCCTGAGTTGTATTGTTTACAATTGTTATGGCTTCAACCGAACTTGAATCGGCAGTAACTTTTCCTAAAATTTCTTTTGTGACAATAGTCTGCCCGAAACTTACCTGGAAGAATAAAGATAAAATAAATAAAAGTAAAATATTAATTATTTTCACAAGCTATGATTTCTTTATATTTAACTGCAAGTTCTCCTAATAAAAACTCCGTTGTAGTTTTGTTTTTGGTATTCAAAATCTTCGTAAAGCTTTCATTTTCTACAGCAAAATACTCAAATCCTTTTACGTAATCCAAAGGTATGCTTAGTGTTCGAAC
Source organism: Flavobacterium sp. EDS (assembly GCF_020991525.1). Taxonomy (NCBI): domain Bacteria; kingdom Pseudomonadati; phylum Bacteroidota; class Flavobacteriia; order Flavobacteriales; family Flavobacteriaceae; genus Flavobacterium; species Flavobacterium sp. EDS. Next base: position 143,453 of record NZ_JAJMOZ010000001.1, on the reverse strand, counting down.
AAAATGATCTATAGTAAACATTTTTTCTAAAAGTTGCATGAAAATTTCTTTTTTCTCTACTGCTAATTCTTTTTCAAGCATTTTTGACCTTCCTGAAAACATATTCAGTAAGGGATCTAAAGCCACCGATGCCCCCAAGCCTACTGACGCATCTAAATCTGTCGCTCCTTTTAGTTTTCGCTCTGCAGGAGAATACGAACGTTGCCCTGCTGGAATTATCCCTAAGGCAACTGCATTTATATTATCGTATTTTTTTATAATAACTTCTCGCAGTTGATTCATCCCTACCTCTACCCTAACCACAAAATTTGTTGAAGCAAAATCCTCCCCGCCTAAAACAATTCGTCGTTCCTTAAGCTGTACTGATGAAAAAATAAGTGTATCTCCTATTTGGGCCGGTATTGAAAATGATCCATCTGAATTTGTAAGTACGGAGGCTTCTGTCCTAAAATTCACAACATAAATCCCCTCTAAATCCATTATATTAGCATCTACTTTTCCTTTCAAAACAGTAGACATCTCTACCTGCGCCAAAAGATTATTAGCTAGTAAAATAAAAAAAACACATACCGCTTTGTTCATCAAATCATTATAAGGATAAGTTGTAAAAGTATCTTAATGTCTTCTAAATTTAATACTAATGACTTGGTAAAAATATGTTAATTAAAGCTTTATTTTACAGCTTTAAAATCTACAATTTAATATCTTTAACTTTATTAAAAACAACATAAACACTTATGAAAAGCATTATCATTGCCAGCACCTCTACACTACACGGAGGCAGTTATTTAGACTATTTATTACCCGAATTAGAAGTGCATTTTAAAAACTGCGAATCTATTCTTTTTATCCCTTTTGCAAGACCTGGAGGAATCTCGCACGAGCAATATACTAAAACTGTTTCTGAAGCATTCAAAAAGATAAACATTAACATAAAAGGAATTCATGAATTTGAAGATACAACAGCCGCAATTAACAATGCCCAAGGGATTTTTACTGGTGGCGGAAATACTTTTTTACTAGTAACTCAACTGTACAAAAACAACATCATGACCACCCTTGCCGAAGCGGTTAAAAACGGAACACCTTATTTAGGAACAAGCGCTGGAAGTAATATTTGCGGTTTGTCAATGCAAACTACTAATGACATGCCTATCATTTACCCGCCAAGTTTTCAAACTTTAGGATTAATTCCGTTTAATTTAAATCCTCATTATTTAGATCCAGATTCTCAATCTAAACATATGGGCGAAACTCGCGAAACAAGAATAAAAGAATTCCACGCTTTTAATACTCTTCCTGTTCTAGGATTGCGTGAAGGAAGCTGGTTAGATGTAAAAGGAGATCAAATTATTTTGAAAGGGAATTTATCTGCTCGTCTTTTTAGACAAAACCAAGAGCCTGAAGAATTAGAACCTCAAACAGATTTGAGTTATGTGCAATAAAAAAGCCGAAACTATTAAGTTTCGGCTTTTTAAAGAGCGAAAGACGAGGCTCGAACTCGCGACAACCAGCTTGGAAGGCTGGAGCTCTACCAACTGAGCTACTTTCGCATTAACTGGGTGCAAATGTAAAAAAATTAAATCATTTTAAAAAATAAAAATCAATTTTTTTTTTCTTTTAAAAGAAACCGAAACATTTGCAATTTCGGTTTCTTAGAGCGAAAGACGAGGCTCGAACTCGCGACAACCAGCTTGGAAGGCTGGAGCTCTACCAACTGAGCTACTTTCGCATTACTGTGGTGCAAATATAGATAATAACTTCAGTTAAAAACAAGTTTTTTTTATTAAAATTTCATAAAATTTTAAACTAATTCTATAAGATATTTAAAACTAAAAAGTTATAATTTTACTTTTTTATAAAAACTATGACAAACATACAAGAAATACCCGCCCAAGAAACTTATTTAGTACGCAATCCTGTTCTAAGAAAAGGTAAACCAATAGAAAGTTGTCGATTTGATGGTGATGATTTAGCAACAACACATCACTTTGGCTTATTTGAAGACAAAAGTTTAGTAGGAATTATTTCGCTATTCAAAAATTCTAACATTACATTTGCAGAAAATTCCCAATCTCAAATTCGAGGAATGGCCATTTTAGACGATTTCAGAAAAAAAGGATTAGGAGAAGCTCTAGTAAATCACTGCGAAGAATACTGCATTAACAATAATTGCGAGTTAATATGGTTTAACGCCAGAACCGAAGCTGTCGGTTTTTATGAAAAAATGGGCTACCAGAAAACTGGGGCTATTTTTGAAATAAAAGATGTTGGAGAACATCTACTAATGTTTAAAAAACTTAAAAATGAATAAACTTTACCTTTTTATATTATTATCTATTGTTATAAGTTGCAAAAAGGAAGAAAAAGTAACTCCTATAAAGAAAACAGAACCTCTTCCCGCAATCATCCAAACTGATGAACGAAAAATTCAGCTAGACACTTCGTTGATTAATTCTTTTAAAAGTGAAAACCTTCAAAAATTTTATATCGCCTCAAACAATGAAACTGTTTGGGGAAATCTAGAAAAGAGAACTTTTATAATTGATGAATTAAAAAAATCCGAAGCGCTTGGCTTAGAACCAAATGATTATAATATAAAAAAAATAAAGAACTTTGAAAACAAAATAAGCAGACTAAACGATACCGATTTAGCGCTTTATGATGTTTTACTTACCTATAATTTCCAGAAATACTTAACACATTTATATAAAGGAAAACTAAATCCAAAGAAATTATATAACGATTGGGATTTAAACGAAAAACCATTTGATGTAAATACAATTCTTATAAAAGCTTTTAACGATAATGATTTAGCACTCACAATTGAACAATGTCAACCAAAAACATATACCTATAAAAGACTCTTAAAAGCACTTGTGTTACTAAGTAAATTTCCAGATGACAATATCAAGGCAATCGATGTTAAAGACAAAGTTGTCTTACACGATACAAATAACGCAATGATTACGATAAAAAAACGACTTCTATACTGGAAAGACTTAACCGGAAGAGATAGCTTAACCTCTATATACGATGGTAAAACATTTGAAGCTATTAAAAAATTCCAAATGCGTCATGGCTTAGCTGCCGATGGTGTTATAGGTAAAGGAACAGTTAATGCTTTAAATTTTTCCAAAACCAAAAGAAAAAATCAAATTATCGCTAACATTGAGCGTTGGAGATGGTACGCAGATACATTGGCAGAAAACTATTTTATAATAAACATTCCTGATTACAGCTTAAATGTTGTTGAGAATAAAGACACTACTATAGTTCGAAAAATTGTTGTTGGAACTATTAGTCGAAAAACACCAATACTTACCTCAACGCTTACAACTGTAGTTTTAAACCCTACATGGACCGTTCCTCCAACTATCCTAAAAGAAGATATTGTTCCTGCAATGAAACGAAATCGAAATTATTTAAAGAATAAAAACATCACAATTTACGACAAAGACAATTCAATTGTAGATCCAAGTGATTGGAACGAAAATTCCCCTGGCAGGTATCGCTATGTACAAAGTCCAGGAAATCACAATTCTTTAGGATTAATGAAGATTTTATTCCCAAACAACCATAGTGTTTATTTACATGATACGAATCATCGTGGCTTATTTGGCAGAAGCAACCGCTCTTTAAGTTCTGGCTGTATTCGTGTTGAAAATCCACTGGAATTAGCACAACATATATTAGACTCTAACAAATGGTCTAAAGAAAAAATAGATTCTATTATTGTAACCAAAAAGACTACCAACGCAAGAATTGCTAAAAAATATGCTATCTACCAATGGTACTGGACTGCTTGGAGCAATGATAACTCTTTAGAATTTAGAGACGATATTTACAATCTAGATGCTGATTTATATGCTAAATTAAGAAATTAGCCTTTCTTCCATCGTAAAAGTTCTTGACGGATGATAGATATACAAACATGATTTATCTTTAATTGCTTCAATGATCGCATTTGTTAATTCTACTGGAATAGCAGGACAACCTAGACTACGTCCCAACCTCTTATTGCCTCTTATAAATGATTCAGAAACATAATTGGCTCCATGAATTACAACTGCTCTTTCACGAGCATTATCATTAACTCCTTTTTCTAAACCATCTAAGCGCAATGAAATTCCATGTTTTCCTTTGTATACCTCTGCAGTTGCATAAAATCCAAGACTACTTTTAAAAGAAGAATTTGTATTTGAGAAATTAGATGCAAATTCATCCCCAGTATTTTTTCCGTGAGCAACTAAAGATTGAAACAAAATTGTATTAGTAGAAAGATCAATAACCCAAAGACGCTTTATATTAGAAGACAAACTAAAATCAATTAGAGTCAACAGATCTTTTTGTATAACTCCTTTATCTTTTAATAAATAAAAACCTTTTAAGGCTTCTGTAAAACTTTTAACATCTGGTAACTCAAAGTTATTTGCGTTAAGCGTACTATAAACGGCCTTAACTCTTAAATCTAAGTTTGTAATTACTGTACTGGCAATGTTTTTCTTTTCAACTTTTTTAACTTCCGTTGTTGTTTTTGTATCCGTGGTAAATGACAAAAACAAGAAAAGCAGTGCGGGATAAATCTTATAAATCATTGAATATGTTTAGGTTATAAATTATTTCTGGGTTCGCAAATGTATAAAAAAATTACAGTTTTCAAAATTTTGAAAAGAAAACAAAGTGCTTTTTAATCAATTTTTAACGAATCTAACCTAATTATTATTGCATTCTCTTAACAAAATCACAATTAAAAGTACTGATAAACAATAAAATACAAACAAAACCTTACGGTTTAAAAACTAATTACCAACCCACAAACACCAAACTAACTACTTGATTTTAAATTCAATAATTTATTCTATGAATTTTTATTACAACCTGAAACGTTTATAATGCATTACTAAAAAAAGATCTTTCCGATATAGAAAAACAGCTCACTTACCCTTACTATACTTAAACGCCCATTTTTTTAACAAACATTTCCTATTTCATCAACTAGGACGCAATCAAAAATAAATCTAATCTGCATATATTTTAAAAAAAATAAGCTTCTATAATTAAATTATTATTTTTTGATACGGTTCCCTTTATAAAGCATAATTGTAACTGAGTCGCTCTTAAACATTTTATAAATGGCTTATCTTTGTACAAAATAAATTCTGATGAACAAAAAAGTAATCCTTATGATTTTAGATGGTTGGGGAAAATCTCCTGACCCTAAAGTATCTGCAATAGACAATGCAAATGTTCCTTTTATAAATAGTCTTTACAAAAACTACCCAAGCGCACAACTTCGTACCGATGGTTTAAATGTAGGTTTACCTGAAGGTCAAATGGGAAATAGTGAAGTTGGTCATATGAACCTTGGTGCAGGAAGAATCGTTTACCAAGATTTAGCAAAAATCAACCTTGCAGTAGCTAACAATACTTTAGCAAAAGAGCAAGTGCTTGTAGATGCTTTTACATACGCAAAAGAAAACAACAAAAAAGTTCACTTTTTAGGTTTGGTTTCAGATGGTGGTGTCCACTCACACACTTCTCACCTAAGAGGATTAATAGATGCTACTCAAGAATATGGCCTAGACAAAGTATTCATTCACGCTTTTACAGATGGTCGTGATGTAGATCCAAAATCTGGAGCAACTTATATTCAAGACTTAGAGAACCACATTGCAAATACTCCAGTTAAAATAGCATCAGTTATAGGTCGTTATTACGCAATGGATCGTGACAAACGTTGGGAACGTGTAAAACTTGCTTACGATTTGATTGTAAACGGGTTAGGTACACATTCTAAAGATGCTGTAGCTTCTATTAAAGAAAGTTATAAAAATGATGTTACTGATGAGTTTATTGCTCCAATCACTATGGTTGACGCAAACGACAAACCTTTGGCAACTATTGAAGAAGATGATGTTGTTATTTTCTTCAATTTTAGAACTGATAGAGGTCGTGAGCTTACTGAAGCCCTTTCGCAAGAAGATTTTCATGAGCAAAACATGCACAAACTAAACTTATACTACGTTACGCTTACCAATTATGACGAAACGTATAAAAACGTAAAAGTTGTTTACAATAAAGACAATATCACAGAAACCTTAGGTGAAGTTTTAGAAAAAGCAAATAAAAAACAGATTCGTATTGCCGAAACTGAGAAATATCCTCACGTAACCTTTTTCTTCTCAGGAGGAAGAGAAGTCCCTTTTGAAGGAGAAACTAGAATCTTAAGAAATTCTCCAAAAGTAGCTACTTATGATTTAAAACCAGAAATGAGCGCCTTTGAATTAAAAGATGCACTTGTCCCTGAATTAAATAAAGGTGAAGTAGATTTTGTATGTTTAAATTTTGCCAATGGAGACATGGTAGGTCATACAGGAATTATGAGTGCCGCTATATTAGCCTGTGAAGCTGTAGATGCTTGTGTAAAAGAAGTTATCGAAGCTGCTCTAGCAAATGATTACACCACTATTGTAATTGCTGATCACGGAAATTGCGAAACTATGATTAATCCTGACGGAAGCCCTAATACAGCACACACAACTAATCCTGTACCAATTATTTTGGTTGACAAAGAATTAAAAACAATTCATGATGGTGTTTTAGGAGACATCGCTCCTACTATACTTGAATTAATGGGAATACCACAACCTGCTGCAATGACTTGTCATTCATTACTATAAAGTAATTTGAAACAAAAAACTAAAAGCTGCTCTTAACCATAAGAGCAGCTTTTTTTTTACACAAATAAAAGTTAAATCATCAAAGTTAAAAGTAATACTATTATATTTGCATTTAAAATAACTTATATGGAAATTATACTATCAAATTTAAAAATCCAAGTCAATGAAAAGATCTACGTAAAAGATCCTGAAACATCTGTATTAGGAAAAAAAATCATTGAACATAGTATACTTCTCATTGATGCTATTGGTTTTGATAATTTTACATTTAAAAAATTAGGTGATAAAATAGGTTCAAACGAAAGTTCTATTTATCGTTATTTCGAAAACAAACACAAATTATTAGTCTATCTGTCTTCTTGGTACTGGAGTTGGATGGAATACAAACTTGTTTTTAGCACTACTAACATTACGGACAAAAAAGAAAAACTTAATAAAGCTATAACAATTGTTACCGAAAAAGTAACAGACGACACAAATACAGATCATATCAATGAAGCGGTATTGAATAAAATCATTATTGCTGAATTCACCAAAACTCTTCATACTAAAGAAGTAGATCAAGAAAACAAAGAGGGTTTTTTTTTAATATACAAAAGAGTTATTAACCGAATTGTTGCTATAGTAAAAGAAGTAAATCCAGAATATCCTTTTGCAAAATCTTTAGTATCTTCTATTGTAGAAGGTAGCTTACACCAACATTTTCTAACAGATCATTTAAAGACTATCACAGATTGCAATGAAACTGTTACAACCACTCAATTTTATTTAAACCTTGCAGAAAACGTTTTGCGCTAAAAAGAAAAAAATATGACTCCAATAAAACGATTTTACAATCTACTCGAACTAGATAAAAAAGACATTTATCAAATTTTCTTTTATGCTATTTTTGCAGGATTAGTCAGTTTATCACTCCCACTGGGCATTCAGGCGATAATAAACTTTATACAATCAGGTAGAGTAAGTGTTTCATGGATTGTACTTATCATACTGGTAGTGATTGGTGTAGCGTTAGTAGGTATTTTATCTTTGATGCAGCTGCGTATTACTGAAAATTTACAACAAAAAATATTTGTCCGATTCTCCTTTGAGTTTGCAGCACGCTTACCTAAAATCACATCAAATCAGATATATGGACATTATTTGCCAGAGTTAACAAATCGTTTTTTTGATACGCTAACTATTCAAAAAGGAACTTCTAAATTATTAATTGACTTCTCAGCTGCCTTACTTCAAATCATCTTTGGGATTATTTTATTATCCTTATATCATCCTTATTTTATTATTTTCGGGGTTCTCCTTCTTTTGCTTTTATTCTTTATTTTCAAATTCTCTTATAGCCCTGGAATAGAAACCAGCCTAAAAGAATCAAAAGCTAAATACAGCGTTGTAAGCTGGTTACAAGAAATAGCACGCAACAGTTTTAGTTTTATCAATGAACTCACTCATGATTTTGCGCTTCAAAAAAACGATACTTTAGTAACCGAATATGTTACTTATCGCGAGAAGCATTTTAGCGTCATTAAAAAACAATTTACTCAATTAATTATCTTTAAAATAATAATAACCGCTGGTCTATTATCTATTGGGGGATTTCTAGTACTAGGTCAAGAAATGAACATTGGCCAGTTTGTAGCCGCAGAAATCATAATCTTACTAGTGATAAACTCTGTTGAGAAAATTATCTTGGGACTTCAAACCTTCTATGATGTTTTAAGTTCTGTTGAGAAAATAGGACAAATAAATGACTTAGAATTAGAAGAATACACAGACTCTAAAGACGATAATTACTACAATAACATAACGTTAGAGACTGAAAATTTGAATTTTAAATTTCCAGATTCAGAAAATTTTATTTTAGAAAATATTAATCTTAAAATAGAACAAGGAGAAAAAGTAGTAATTGATGGCACGAACGGCTCTGGAAAAACAACACTGATTCGATTATTATCAAGAGTTCTAAAACAGAACTCAGGTTCTCTTTACATCAATGATGACACCTATAAAAAAATAAATATAAAACAATACCGCTCACAAATTAGCTACATAAATTACAATGAAACTCCATTTGAAGGGACTATTCTAGAAAACCTAACCTTTAATGACCCTACTGTAAGCTCTGAAGATTTAAAATGGGCTATCGAAGGTGTTCAACTTGGCTCATTTATCAAACAATTACCAAAAGGTTTAGACACACATATTTTCCCCGAAGGGCAACAACTATCTTCATCAAATGCTCAAAAATTACTATTGGCGAGAAGTATTATTCATAGGCCAAAAATTCTTTTTTATGAAGATCCAACTGACACTATGGATGATAATGTTGCTAATGAAATTATTGACTTTATAACTTCAGACAAAAACAAATGGACCATTATTGTTTCTTCTAAAAATCCATATTGGGAAACAAAATCTACTCGAAAAATAACGATGCAAAGAGGACATATCATACTTGATCAAAAAAAATAAGAGTTATGCTAAACATTTCTGACAACAAAACAAAAATACAGCCCCTTGACAAGTATGAAACTGTAAAAAACCTAAGCAATAGGCCTCATTACAGAATTCTGAACAAAATCATTATAGGCACTTCTATCTTTGGTATAATTGCTCTTTTCTTTCCTTGGACACAAAACATTTCTGGATCAGGAGCTGTAACGACTCTAAAGCCTAACCAAAGACCGCAATCTATCCAGAGTGTTATTTCTGGAAGAATTGAAAAATGGTATGTTCAAGAAGGTGATTTTGTAAAAAAGGGAGATACAATCATGTACATATCTGAAGTAAAAGAAGACTACATGGATCCAAATTTGGTAGAGAATACTAAAAATCAAGTAACTGCAAAAAAGCATTCTCTAGAATCATATGACTCAAAAGTGAATACGCTGTCTAAGCAAATTGAATTCATAGAGAATGAACAGAAATTAAAATTAGAACAAGCAAAAAATAAAGCAAAACAATCTCTTTTAAAAATAAAAAGCGACAGCATCGATCTTATCGCTGTTAAAACGCAATTAAAAATCGCAAACACGCAATATGATCGTTCCGTACAACTAAACAAAGAAGGATTAAAACCCTTAACCGATGTAGAAGAAAAACGTTTAAAATTACAGGATGTTGATGCTAAGATTGTAACTCAGGAAAACAAGTATCTAACAAGCAAAAATGAATACATTAATTCTAAAGTAGAAATCAATAGAATTACTGCTGAATATTCTGAGAAGACAGCTAAAGCAAAAAGTGATCAATTTACAACTTTAAGTAATAAATTCGACACGGAAGCACAAGTCAATAAATTAGAAAATCAATACGTAAATTATAGCGTTCGAAATGGCATGTATTACATCAAAGCCGCTCAAAATGGGTACATCAATAGAGCATTGCTAGCTGGAATAGGAGAAACCATAAAAGAAGGAACACCAATTGTAACCATAATGCCATCTGAGTACGATATTGCTGTTGAAACTTACATAAGTCCAATCGATTTACCGCTGATGTCAAAAGGCGAAAAAGTACGTATTTGGTTTGATGGCTGGCCGACGATTGTGTTTTCTGGATGGCCAGATATTTCATATGGAACATTTGGAGGAAAAGTGGTAGCTATTGAAAACTTTATTAGCCCCAATGGCAAATACAGAGTCCTTATTGCTCCAGATCCATCTGAGGCAAAATGGCCAAAACAACTTAGTATTGGCTCTGGTGCTCAAACGCTTGCTTTATTAGATACTGTACCCATTTGGTTTGAAATATGGAGAACCCTAAACGGATTCCCTCCAAATTATTATAAAAGCGAGACAAAAACCACTAAAGAAAAAAAATAATGAAACCGATATATTCAGTCTTTCTATTTATTGGTTTTACGCTTTTTGGCCAAGAACCAATCTCTAAAGAATTCACCTATAATGAATTTCTTGGATATGTAAAAAAATACCATCCTTTGGTTAAAAATGCTAATTTAGAAGTTAGCAAGGCTCAAGCTAATTTAATGATGGCTCGAGGTGGTTTTGACCCAAAAATTGAAGTCGATTTTAGTAAAAAAGAATTTAAAGACAAAGAATACTATTCTATTTTAAATAGCAGTTTTAAAATTCCCACTTGGTATGGAATTGAGTTAAAAGCAGGATTCGATAATAGCGAGGGTATTTATCTCAATCCCGAAAATTCTACTCCAAATCAAGGACTAACTTCTTTTCGAATCAATGTGCCTATCGGGCAAGGGTTATTCATTAATCAAAGAATGGCAGATGTTCGAAAAGCCAAAATTCAAATGAAACTAAGCGAGTCTGAGAGAAAACTACAAGCCATTAGTATTTTATACGATGCTTCGATTGCTTATTTTAATTGGAAGAAGAATTTCGACGAGATGAGGTTATATGAGATGTACAATAACAATGCACAAATACGCTTATCAGGAATTAAATCCTTAATAAGTCGCGGAGATAAACCAGCAATTGACAGTATTGAAGCAGGAATAAGTTTAAAAAACAGACAATTAAGCTATGAGGATTCTAAACTAAAACTAACCAAATCTAAATTGGAACTATCTAATTTTCTTTGGCTAGAAAACAATATCCCATTAGAGGTTTCAGAAAATCTTATACCAGAAACAGCGCTAGAAAACACCTTACAAGAAACGCTAAAAACTAATGATCTATTACAGAAAGACTTTAGCTTGGATGCACATCCAAAAATAAATGCACTACAAAATAAAATAGATATCCTGAATGTTGAGAAAGATCTAAAGCAAAATATGCTGTTACCAAAAATAAATTTGGGTTACTCCTATCTATCGGAACCCAGTTATATTGACAATTATCGTTTTCAAGATTACAAATTTGGTGTGGAGTTTTATTTTCCTCTGTTTTTAAGAAAAGAACGCGGGAGCTTGAAATTAGCCAAATACAAAGTTCAAGAAAATGAATTTGCTCTGGCTTTAGAAAAAGTGCAATTGACCAATAAAATAAATGCGCAAAAAGTAGAAATCACTTCACTGCAAAAACAGAAGAAACTTGCCAAAGATTTGGTCGAAAATAACATTACAATGCTCAACTCAGAAGAACGATTATTTTCATTTGGAGAGAGCTCTTTATTCTTGATTAATACACGAGAAAATAATTTAGTGAGTGCTAAGCTTGCCGCTATCGCTTTAGAAAATCGATTTTACATCTCAAATTCGGAGCTCTTTAAAATCATGGCAAACCCAGATTAAAACAAAACTCAAAATATTCTAAAAAGAGACAAGTCTTACAACTTGTCTCTTTTTTTTTAAGTAATAATATGCTCTACAAAATAAATTAAAAGACCTACAAACCCTCCTACCACAGTTCCATTAATACGTATAAATTGAAGGTCTTTGCCTATTTCTAATTCTAGCTTATTAGAAATTTCTTCCTTATCCCAGCTCTTTACTGACGAAGCTATCAGATCACCAATCATCTGTTTATTTTTCAGAAGAATACCTAGCAAATCTATTTTTACAAAATCATTTATTTTGCCCAACATTACCGGATCACTTTTTATACTGATTCCGAAATTCTGAATCATACTAATAATCCTATTTTTTATTTTAGAATCATCTTTCTTTTCTAAATCGGTAGCAATTGCATCTTTTATCTGACTCCATATAGCGCTAATATATTCTATCACTTCTTTTTTATGAGCAAACTCAATCACTAAATCATTTACTTTTTGTTGCAACTCTGGTGAATTATTCAATTCAGAAATAAAATTAAGAACATAAGTATTTATTTTTCTCCGAATACCACTGTCCGTATGTTTTGCTTCATCTATAAACTCATAGAGCCCATTAAAAATACCGTCTGCAATTTTTTTATCTGCTACTCCGAGCGTATACCAAGGTGTAGATTCATTTACTTTTTCACGAATCACATCTCTATTATTCTGCAATTCTTCAGTAAGTATTTTTAGCACATTAGAAATTAATTGCTCTTGCTTTTCACTTTTACTCAAAGACTCCAATCCAATCGCAATCCATTCTCCAAAATTTATTTCTTGTAATTTAGCTTCAAATTTTACTTGAATAAACTTCTGAACATCCTCATCTACAATCGTTTTTAAAATACCAGGAATTACATCTTCAATAATCAAACAAGCAATTGTATTTGCATTGGATTTATCAGACAACCAGTTTGCAGCTTTTCCTGCAAAATTAAACTGTTCAATTTTAACCTCTAATTTCTCTTTAATCAGAAACTCATCAGAAACAAAAGTTCCTAAATTTTGACCAATAGTATCTTTATTATTAGGTATCAAAGCCGTATGTGGAATTGGCAAACCCAAAGGATGCCTGAATAAGGCTACTATCGCAAACCAATCTGCAATTCCACCAACCATAGCCGCTTCGCTAAAAGCTTTGAGCCATCCTATTTTAAAGTAAATTGAAATTAGAAAAAGAACTACAGCTAGACCCAATACACCCAACGCAAATCTTTTCATCTTCATCAAACCAACCGCTTTGCTTATTCCATCTTGATTATTAATGCTTTTCATAATAGGAAGGATTAATTAATAAGCTAATTTATTCAATTGTTTCAACAACTGTTTTCATTTTAATAAGATAATTTTACAAACTTTCTATATATTTATAGGCTGCTATTAAATCTAATTATAAATGATATAATTAAATACAAAAGCTATTTAAAGAAAATAATATTAAAATTGTACTTTTGCCAACTGAAAATCCGAAATTATGATTATTGTAAAATCACGTGAAGAAATAGAATTAATGCGCGAAAGTGCCTTAATCGTATCAAAAACATTAGGAATGATTGCTTCTGAGATAAAAGAAGGAGTTACCACATTATATCTTGATAAACTAGCCGAAGAATTCATTCGTGATCACGGTGCAGTTCCAAGCTTTTTAGGTTTATATGACTTCCCAAACTCACTTTGTATGAGTCCAAATTCACAAGTTGTTCACGGTATTCCAAATAACACTCCTTTAAAAAGCGGTGATGTTATCTCGGTAGACTGTGGTGCATACAAAAACGGCTATCATGGAGATCATGCCTATAGCTTTGAAATAGGAGAAGTTGCTCCAGAAGTTAAAAAATTACTACAAGTTACCAAAGAATCTTTATATGTTGGAATCCGTGAATTTAAAGCAGGAAACCGTGTAGAAGATGTTGGAAGTGCAATACAAAAATATACCGAAGCACATGGATACGGAGTTGTTCGTGAACTTGTTGGACATGGACTTGGGCAAAAAATGCACGAAGATCCTGAAATGCCAAATTATGGTAAAAAAGGAAGAGGAAAACTTTTTGTAGAAGGAATGGTTGTTGCTATTGAACCAATGATTAACCTGGGAACAAGAAACATAAAACAACATAAAGATGGCTGGACAATTACAACAGCTGACGGTAAACCAAGTGCGCATTTTGAACATGATGTAGCTTTAATCGATGGTAAACCAGAAATCTTATCCACTTTCCAGTACATCTATAAAGCACTAGGAATCGAGAGCAACGAAGAAGATGAATTTAGAAAAGTGCCTTTGATATTATAGTTATTACACAAAGATTCACAAAGATATGCGCAAAGATTCACAAAAATCATAATTTAAAATGCATTCAGAAAACTTAGTCTCGCAAGATGAACTAAATGCAATTTCATATAAAATTATTGGTTTAGCAATCGAAGTTCACAAACAATTAGGTCCTGGTTTATTAGAATCAGCTTATCAGGAATGTTTATATTATGAGCTTATCAATTCTGGTTTAATTGTTGAAAAACAAAAAGCATTACCGATAATTTATAAAGACATAAAATTAGATCACGGATATAGAATAGATTTGCTAATAGAAAATAAAATTGTAATTGAATTAAAAACTGTTGAAGCTTTTACTGATGTACATTTTGCGCAGATTCTTACTTATCTAAAACTAGGAAATTATCCTTTAGGATTACTTATTAATTTTGACTCAAAAATTTTAAAAAACAACATAAAAAGATTTATAAACACTTTGTGAAGCTCTGTGCCTCCTTCGTGAATCTCTGTGAAACAACCCATGAAGAAACTTTTCAAACTAGTTCTTAATACCATTCCACGTCCATTATTAATTCGTTTGAGTTATGTGGCACGTCCTATTTTAGCCTTTTCATTAAAAGGAGATAAATTTACTGATCCTATTGATGGGAGAAGTTTTAAAAGTTTTTTGCCTTACGGATACGGAAAACAACGTAACAATGTACTTTCACCAAGTACTCTATCTTTAGAAAGACACCGTTTGTTATGGCTATACCTGAACGATCAAACTGATTTCTTTACAGCACCAAAAAAAGTATTGCACTTTGCTCCCGAACAAGCTTTTTACAAACTATTTCGCAAGCAAAAAAATCTTGATTACACAACAACTGACTTATTTTCACCTTTAGCAGATGTTAAAGCAGATATATGCAATTTACCTTTTAAGGATAATGAATATGACGTTATCTTATGTAATCATGTTTTAGAACACATTCCGGATGACACCAAAGCGATGCAGGAATTGTTTCGTGTTTTAAAACCTGGAGGAATGGCAGTTTTACAAATCCCACAAGATTTATCTAGAGCAGTTACTTTTGCAGATGACACTATTACAGACCAAAAAGAACGTGCTAAGATATTCGGACAATATGATCATGTACGTATTTATGGCCGTGATTATTTTGATAAATTAAGAAGCATTGGCTTTATCGTAATCGAAGAGGATTACACCAATAAAATAGCTCCAGAGCTAGTCGAAAAATATTGTTTAGCCAAAGGAGAAATTATCCCGCTTTGCTTTAAACAGGAAAACTAAATAGTCTTTTCTTCAAGTGATACAATCACATTTAAAAAGTTTTCAAAATAGCAATAATTTGAAAACTTTTTAATTTTATACAAGTCCTCAAATTACAACCAAACCAAACCTACAATCTTGCAACCTTCTAAATTATTTCAATTTTGTTTTGACATCAGTTTTGAAAAAAATCTGAATACTTATATCCCAACCGCTTATATCATTGAAAACACCAATGAAATTAGATATTTAAACAAAAAAGCAACAACAGGCGTTCTAGAAAGTTTCGGAATTGTTTTCGAAGATTTAGACTCGAATACACAAAAAATACTAACTGCTTGTGAAGTATTAAAGCCTGAATTTATTTTCAAGAAATTTAGTGCAAAAATCAAATCAGCAAAAATAATTACGGATTTACAAAAAGATTCCAAAATTGATTTTGCAATTCGCCAGCATTTACAACTAAATCTAAACACCTTTTACACGCTAATTGTAAAAGAACAATTTCCTTTATCAATTAACATGGGAGTTGAAAAGGATTTTTATCGCTCCCGAATTAGTATCGAACCTCTAGATTTTGAACCTCAAATTCAATTTGACAAACACTCAGAAGGAATTACATATACCCTATCTTTAAAAGAAAACAACACTACTTTTTCACCCATGAATAGTAGTGTCGACATACTATTAGACGAACCAAGCTGGTTAATTATTGATAAAAAACTAGGGCAACTAAAGGAGTTGAATTCTAAAAAGCTCACCCCTTTTTTAAAGAAAAAATCAATCGAAATCCCTTCAAGATTAGTTGATGATTATTTTAAAAATTTCATTCCTGAAATAGCTAAAAAAACTGACATTGGAGCAACTGGTTTTGAAATTGAACTTCGTGATAAAATTATTTCTTGTACGATTCAACCCGTTTATGATTTCTTTAAAAACTGCTACTATCTCAACCTTTATTTCGACTATAATGGCTATTTATTTGATGCCAATAAAACTAAAAACACACATACATTTGTTGATTTCAGCATTGCTAATGAACCAAAAATAATTCAGTTTAAACGAAGTCCTGACGAAGTTTTATATACCGAAAAACTACTTGAAATTGGTTTCATAAAAATTAAAAATGAATTGTTTGGATGGAACACTGACACTGAAGCTCATGATCCTTATACTAATATTCAATTGGTTATTAATCGGAAAGAAGAGCTAGAAAGTTTAGGTTTTACAATTGAAAAACTTCAACTGGAAAGCAAAGAAATCATCACAGAAAGTCATACCATTTCGGCTTCAAAAGGAGAAACAAAAGAAGATTGGTTTGACATCAAAATAATCCTTACAATTGGAAATTTCACTATCAATTTTAGTGAAATTATTCCGAATATAAAAAGCAAAGAAAGGCTCTTTTTATTGCCTGACGGAAACTATTTTTTGATTCCATTAGAATGGCTCAGTAAATATAGCTCGCTGGCAAAATTAGCCAGAACAGAAAATGGAAATCTTCTTTTGCGT
The DNA here is from genome assembly GCF_020991525.1 of Flavobacterium sp. EDS. Lineage (NCBI taxonomy): Bacteria > Pseudomonadati > Bacteroidota > Flavobacteriia > Flavobacteriales > Flavobacteriaceae > Flavobacterium > Flavobacterium sp. EDS. Next base: position 126,475 of record NZ_JAJMOZ010000001.1, on the reverse strand, counting down.
AAAAGTAATTTTGCGGCTTTGGATGCAATTCCGGAAATCAAAAACGATGTAAACCCTATTCTTAAAGCTGAATACGCCTCTTCTGATTTGTTAAAAGCTACTTTAAGACCCTATCAAATTGATGGCGTTAAATGGCTTTTGAGTCATTTTAACTCCAATTTAGGGGCTTGTCTGGCTGACGATATGGGACTTGGAAAAACGTTACAAACTTTGGCTGTATTAGTTGCCGTTCAGGAACAGCTAGGATTTACAACCAAAACCACCAATTTTGATTTGTTTCAAAACGAAACCGTTATTGAAAGAGATCCTTTAAAAACCTTGATTGTTCTACCTTCTTCATTGGTTTTTAACTGGTATAATGAATCTCAGAAATTCACACCGCATTTTTCAAAAATGCAGTATGTTGGTAACGACAGAAAACTATTAGCGAGTAGATTAGAATCATCCGATTTGATTTTTACCAGCTACAGCATCATTCACCGTGATATTGCAATTTTAGAAAAGTATAATTTTCGCTATTTAATTTTGGACGAAAGTCAATACATCAAAAATAAAAATTCTAAAATTTTTAAAGCGATTAATAAAATAAACACAGAACATAAAATAGCTTTAAGTGGTACTCCTATCGAAAACTCATTAGACGATTTATGGTCGCAAATGCAATTTATAAATCCTGATATTTTGGGTAGTTATAATTTCTTTGCAGAAAACTTCAAAATCCCGATTGAGAAAAAGCAAGATGAAGATAGTTTAACAGAGCTAAAAAATCTTATTCAACCTTACATTTTAAGAAGAACCAAAGAACAGGTATTAAAAGACTTACCAGAATTAACAGAGCAGATTTATTATTGCGACATGGATCCTGAACAGGAGAAATTATATGAAAAAGAAAAATCAAAAGCTCGTAATTTTTTACTAAAAACAGATGGCTCCGGTCCAGACAAAATTAGCATCATCAATACGTTGATGAAGTTAAGACAACTGAGTAATCATCCTAAAATGGTAGATCAGGAATCAGAAATTGATTCTGGGAAATATAATGCAGTTACAAACTATCTAGAAACTTTAGTAAAAGGGAAACAAAAAACCATCATTTTTAGTTCATTTGTTACCAATTTGAGTTTTTATACAACTTGGTGTAAAGAGAACAAAATAGATTTTTGCGAGATAACAGGTGAAACTCCTGCTAAGAAAAGAGAACAGCAAGTAAATCTGTTTCAGGAAAATGAAAATCCTTTGTTATTTTTTATTTCACTCAAAGCAGGTGGCGTTGGTTTAAATATCACCAAAGCTTCTTATGTTTTATTCTTAGATCCATGGTGGAATCCTTTTGCTGAAAAACAAGGAGTAGGTAGAGCTCATAGAATTGGACAATTAAATAAAGTAAATGTCATTCGATTTATTTCAAAAAATACGGTTGAAGAAAAAATAATTAAACTGCAAGAAAACAAAAAACTACTATCAGATTCACTATTAGAAGAAAGCTATATTAACGACGAAATCGAAATTAATTTAGAATATATATTAGGTTCTTAACAAATAGGCCCATTTTTCGTTATATAAAATTCCTATATTTACATTTTTGCAACGTAATATATTATGCTAAAATCTATCTTCCGAAAATTAGTTCTCCTTCTTATTTTTACTTCGGCAAAAGCCCAAGTACAATCTGAAATTGCCCCTCCCTATAATATAAAGACTGTTTCTTTTGTACAAAGCGGACAAAATATTGTTCCAATATTCGAATTAGGAAGTGAAATTCAATTGCAATTTGATGACCTTTTTGGTAATGAAGCCGATTATTACTACGAAATAACGCACTGTGACTATAATTGGATTCCTTCAAATATTCCAAAAACAGAATATCTACAAGGATTTGATGGCCAGAGGATCACTAATTACATTAACTCATTCAACACACTACAAATATACTCACACTATAAACTCTCTTTCCCTAATCAATTCACTCATATATTGATTACAGGTAATTACATTCTCAAAATTCTGAATGAAGATAAAGAAGTGGTTTTTTCTAGAAAGTTTATTGTGTACGAAAATCTAGTCACAGTTCCTGCTCAGGTAAAAAGAAGCCGAACAGTAAACAATATTGAACATAAGCATAATTTAGATTTTTCTATAAAATCTAGCTCTCTTAACTTTCAAACACCTTTACAAAATGTAAAAGTTCTTTTATTGCAAAATGGCAATTTCAATACTGCAATAAAAAACATTCCGCCACAATATACCATCGGGAATGACTTAATATATAAATACAATGATGAAACTCAATTTTGGGCAGGAAACGAATTTCTATATTTTGAAAATAAAGACATTCGCAACGCAGGTAACAATGTGGGAAGAGTTGATTCAAGCAAAGACATATACAATTCTTATCTATATACTAACCAAGCGCGAGGAAACTTTCCTTACACCAACTATCCAGACATAAATGGTAACTTTCTTGTAAAAAATATAAACGCAACAAATAATGAGATCGAAGCTGATTATGCTTGGGTTTACTTCACCCTTTCGGCACCTGCTTTCCGACTCAATAAAGACATTTATGTTAATGGAATGTTTGATAATTACAGCTTAACTCCTGAGAATAAAATGGACTACAATACAGAAAAAGGAGTCTATGAAAAAGCAATAATGATAAAACAAGGATTTACTAATTATCAATATCAAATAGCTGATAAAAAAGGGGTAATCGATTTTGAAAATGCAATTGATGGTAATTTTTATCAAACCGAGAATGAATACACCATACTGGTTTATTATCGTGAGAATAGTGACCGTTATGATCATGTAATCGGAAAAGGATCCGCTAACTCACTGAATATCATTAACTAAAAAACATTTAGCAAATGATTCTTTTAAATCATTTTTTTTTGTAAATTTGCTTCTATTACGCACATATATAACACTTTAGTATGGTTTCTCAAATAACAAGAGGCATAAAAATATCCGTTTTAACTAGTTTTGAAGGTACTTACTTCAAGAACTACAAGATTCATTTTGCCTTTAGCTATGTAGTTACTATTGAGAACCATAGCAAAGATTCGGTACAACTTACTTCTCGCCATTGGGAAATTTTCGATTCGCTTAACGATATCGAAATAGTTGATGGTGAAGGCGTAATTGGAAAAAAACCAGTTTTAAAGCCTGGTGAATTTCATACCTATAGTTCAGGATGTCTTTTATCATCTCCTTATGGAGCGATGAAAGGATATTTTAATATGGTAAATTTTACTACTACAAAAATTTTCAAAGTTATAGTACCTAATTTTAGAATGTGTGCTCCTTTTGCTTTGAACTAAATTCTTATTGCATCTAAATATTTTATAGTTAACTTATAACAAAATTATCAGATTATTAATTTAACCTTCGTACTTTTGTAGAGCGTTAGATAATTCGTATAAAATGAATTATCCAACTGTTAATTTGTCTAATTATCTAATTTTAAACAATATGCTAAAAGGATTTTTTCATGTACCTAAAGCGGTAAACGAACCCGTAAAAGGATATGCTCCAAACTCACCAGAAAAAGCAGCAGTACAAGCAGCTTACACTACAATGTGGAACTCTAAAATTGATGTTCCGTTATATATTGGAAGTGAAGAAATTAAAACTGGAAACACTAGAAATATTACGGCTCCTCATGATCACAAACATGTAGTAGGTACCTACCACTTAGCCGAAAAAACACATATCGAAAAAGCAATTGCTAATGCGCTTGAAGCAAAAGACGCATGGGCTAATATGGCATGGGAACAACGTGCTGCTATTTTCTTAAAAGCTGCTGAACTTATTGCTGGCCCTTACAGAGCTAGAATAAATGCTGCTACAATGATCGGACAATCAAAAAACATTCACCAAGCTGAAATTGATGCTTCATGTGAATTAATTGATTTCTTACGTTACAATGTTGAGTTCATGACCCAAATTTATGCAGATCAGCCAAAATCTGATTCTACAACTTGGAACCGTCTTGAATACAGACCTCTAGAAGGTTTTGTATATGCAATTACTCCTTTTAACTTTACTGCTATTGCTGCAAATCTTCCTGCAAGTGCTGCAATGATGGGGAATGTTGTTATCTGGAAACCAAGTGATAGCCAAGTGTTCTCAACTAAAATTATCATCGACGTATTTAAAGAAGCTGGAGTTCCAGACGGTGTAATAAATGTTGTTTTTGGTGATGCATTAATGATTACTGATACAGTATTAGCAAGTCGTGATTTTGCAGGAGTTCACTTTACAGGTTCAACTCATGTATTTAAAGATATTTGGGCAAAAATTGGTGCAAACATTCACAATTACAAAACTTACCCAAGAATCGTAGGTGAAACAGGTGGTAAAGATTTTATCATTGCACATCCAAGTGCTAATGCTAAACAAGTATCAACTGGAATTGTACGTGGAGCATTTGAATTTCAAGGACAAAAATGTTCTGCAGCTTCAAGAGCTTACATCCCACAAAGTTTATGGCCAACAATAAAAGAACAATTAATTACTGACGTGAAATCTATGAAAATGGGTTCACCAGAAGATTTTGGTAATTTTATTACTGCTGTTATTCACGAAGGATCTTTTGACAAGTTAGCAAGTTTTATTGACCAAGCTAAAAAAGACGCTGATGCAGAAATAATCGTTGGTGGAAATTACGACAAATCTGTTGGATACTTTATTGAACCAACTATTATTGTAACTACAAACCCTAAATATACTACAATGGAAACCGAATTATTCGGACCAGTAATTACTATTTATGTTTATGAAGATGCAAAATGGGAAGAGACTTTAGAATTAGTTGATACTACTTCTGAATATGCTCTTACTGGAGCTGTATTTAGTCAAGATCGTTACGCTATTGAAGTAGCTACTACAAAATTACAAAATGCAGCAGGTAACTTCTATATTAATGACAAACCAACAGGAGCTGTTGTAGGAATGCAACCATTTGGTGGTGCAAGAGCATCAGGAACAAATGACAAAGCAGGTTCTGCATTAAACTTATTGCGTTGGGCTTCACCAAGAACAATAAAAGAAACGTTTGTAACTCCAGAAGATTATAGATATCCTTTTTTAGGAGAATAGTCTCCAAAGTTTAAGAACATAAAACCCCACAAGCTTCAAATATTTTTGAAACTTGTGGGGCTTTCTTTTATAAAGTTTTTTTCACAAATTCATTTTTATTTGTAATATTTTTCGCTTTTTATTGATTTTCAAAAACATACAAGCGATAAAATACCCTATTATGCTATTTTTAAAACTTATCATGACATAGTTAAAATTAAGTACAAATGTAAATTTGAATATTCTTGATCAAGTAACATAGCCTTGAGAAATAAAAAACAAATATTCGTATGTAAAAATTAAATAAAGTAATTATGAAAAGTATAGAAAAAGCGCCAAAAATAATTCGCGAAGCCAAAAGCATCAATCATCCAATTGATTTTAAATGGAATGGAAAAATAATGGAAAAACTTATCGATCCTGCTGAAAATCACGACAAACTAGAACTCGCCTTAACAGGCATTAGTCATAAAGCTTCTTTAGGACTAACAGCTGCTTTACTCGAATGGATATACTGGCGTTATAAAAACCACACCGAAGCATCACAAGAAATGAAACAACGTATTGAAGCACTGTGGTGTGCAGTATCAAATCCTGAATACACAAAGCCATTAGTATTTGACCTCAATATGAATGTGCCTGCATCTGGACCTATAGACGGCCCGCTATGGGTTGCACTTATGAATGTGAGAATGATAGATGTACTACGTCGCAAAGGATCGTATTACCTTCAAAGTGAAATTGTTGGTCTAGCTCTACTTGCTCGTCACATCTCACCTAAGAAAAAAATATTTAACAAATGGCTTAAAAGCACCTTAAAAGAGCTAAACCTTTTATTCCCTTGTCGATATGCTTATGATGATTTGGATAGTAATAACGATGTATATAATCCTTCTGCTGAACCTGTAATATGCCGTGATTTTTTCTTTGATCCATTTTACAAATACACCATAAAATCTTCAGAGATTGCAATTAAGACTTTTGTTGCAAGGCTGGATTACGAAATAAATCCTTTCTTATGTTTTCCAAGCGAAAACAACTAAAATCAACATTTTATATAAGAAAACACAAGTTTCTAATAATTTGAAACTTGTGTTTTACTTATGATAATGAATCAAGTCTATTTTCCTAATTCAAAACTAGAAATCGTGTGAAAAGAATCTATTTCAGTATTCTTCTCTCCTTTAAAAGTATCGTAGTTTACAACCAACAATTTCCCTTTATAAATTATCGTTTCACAAGGGTTATCTAATTGTCCATCAGAACCATCAGCATTACCATTTTCCCAAATTAGATGAATTGTATTTGTATTTAAATCTAACTGATGAACGCTATTATTATCGTAATTGGCAATAAAAATAGAATTCCTTTTTTCATCATAAAAAAATCCATCACAACATTTTAATTTATCCGAGTCAAAAACTACTTTTTTAGATTTAAGCTTACCCTCTTTTGTAAATTCAAGTTTCGTAATTACACCATCTCCAAAATTTCCCGCATACAGATTCCCTTTTTTATCAAAAGCAATACCGTCAATACCAATGGTTCGTTTTGTTACTTCGGGTTTAAGAGTAAATGTTGTTACTAAATAATTAGGTTTTGTATTTTTATCTAAAGTTATTTTACCCGAATTTAATTCTTTCAGAGAGAAGCTATAAATCCCACTTTCTCTCCTATTCTCAAAAAGAGCATCGGTTATATAAACTCTATCTTTATACCATCTTACTGCTTCACCAAAATTGAAACCCTCTGCTAATACCTCAGCATATTTAGGTTTTCCATTCTCAACTACAACCCTTAACAATCTAGAGAAATTTTCTTTATCAGCAAAAAACTGATTATCCATTATATATAAATTCCCATCGGGACCAAATTCCATTCCCATAGGATGTACCTTCTTTGTTACAGGATGCACGGGGAGTTTATCAAACCATGTTACAGGTTTGTCATTTTTATCAAAAGTCAAAATTTTACTTCCATGCTTTTCAAAAGTTTCCGGATTAGTAATAGATAAATACAGATTACCTTTTTTATCCAGAGCCATCCCATCGGGAGTTTGACACGTTTCACCTAAATCGGCAAACAAAGTTGGTTTAATCATTTTCGAAACTTCGCTATAAGTTATTTCTTGCTTGTCTTCTTGTGAAAATAAATTTACGGCATTCATAAGAATCAGAATACCAATTGCATTTTTAATCATTGTCTTCATTTTGTTTAAGTTTAAGTATTTTTGGATTGTTTAAAAAAGTATACTTTTTAGCTCATTTACTAAAAATAATGCGAATAAAAGAATCAGTTTTATCATGATTTATATATTTAAAGCGAATATAATTACAGCGCCAATTTGTTATTTAGTGCGCAATTGAAAACCCAGTTTTAGCATTCAAATAATCGATACTGAAAAAATATCTCATTCGTATGCTCAAACACTGTTTTTAGGAGTGATAACGCTTTATTTAAAGCTAAGAACAAAGCAAACTTCTATATTTTATTATCTTGTTCCCTCTTAAAACATTATAATGCATTTTTTAAAAAATATCGACCTAAAAAGAATTCTCTTCCATTGCATCTATTGGATTTCCTTCTTATTATTATATCTCTCCAGCAAGTCTAATGATACTAGTACTTACGACTTTACTTTTATTTATATCTGGAAAGTTATAGCACAAGCAACCGCTGCTTACGGATTAATTTATTGGATTATCCCACAAACCCTTAACAAAAAAAAATATTTACTTTTTATACTTTTTGCTACAAGTTGGCTCTATTTTGTTTTTGCTCTTTTAATGATCTTTAAATACTATTATTTAGAACCTAAATTCCCTGGATTCTTTGATGATTGGCTTGGGCATAAAATGTCGGTTCCCGAAAGATTAACTTCTTTTAAATTAATCTTTAGAGAATTTTCTTTCATCACTTATCCTATTATTATTTTGGGTTTTATAAGTTTTAATCGCAAGCAGCAACGCCTTTTAAAGTTGGAGGAAGAAAAAAAATCAATGGAATTAAAAGTATTGAAGAATCAACTGAATCCTCATTTCCTTTTCAATACCCTAAATAATTTATATACACTAACGCTGAAAAAAGATGATAAAGCACCCGAAGTAATTGCTAAATTATCTGAAATTTTAGACTTTGTATTGTATCGATGCAACGAAGATTATGTTTCTATTGAAAAAGAAATTGCTTTAATCGATAACTATATTGCCTTAGAAAAACTACGTTATAACGAAAACAGATTAAATATTTCGTTTACCAAATACATCCAGGAAAGCAATAAAATTTCACCACTTATTATATTGACATTTATAGAAAATGCATTTAAACATGGTGTTATTAATGAGACTGAAAAAGCTAATATTAAACTGAATTTAGAGAGTAAAAAAGGACAAATAATTTTTAGTATTGAGAACACAAAACCTCAAAATGATACTGCAGTAATTTCAGACAAATCAAAAATTGGATTAAAAAACGTTCGAAAACAATTGGATTTATTGTATCCAAAAAAACATCAATTAGAAATAGAAGAAACACAAAACATATATACCGTTAAACTTTTTCTTACTCTTTAACATTCTTGAATCAACTTATCACCAAAAACTAATCATTACAAATTTTATGAAAAAACAGTCCTTCATTGTTAGTCTTTTTTTTATTCTCTATTTTATTACTGCAAATAGCCAATCTAAAACAATTGATACTTTGGTTGATGTCGGTAAGCACCGTATTCATTTTAAAATAGTGAAAGGAAAAGGTACACCTATTCTTTTTGATGCAGGTGGCGGGAACGATGGTTCTGTTTGGAATTCGATTCTAAAACCTATTTCCGAATTAACAGATGCAACTTTAATAACATATGACAGAGCTGGTTTTGGTACAAGTACTATTGATACTCTACAAACCGATGATTTGAAACACGGAATTATAAGCAGTGTAGAAGACTTAGAAATTGGCTTAAAAAAACTTGGCTATGACAAAGAAATCATGTTGGTCTCGCATTCATATGGTGGTTATCTCTCTACTCTTTATGCAGCAAGACATCCTAAACTAGTTAAAGGGGTTGTTTTAATTGACGTTAATCACAACTATTATGAAGATGGCTACATTCAAAAAGTACTTGCTACTCAAGACAAGCTTATACCTCAATGGAAAAAAAACAACAAAGGGATTTATTATATGTCAGCAACTATCGTAGAAACTGTAAAGACAATGAGTAAGTTCTCTATTCCTAAAAACATCCCTGTTATTGATTTTGTCAACGAAATTCCTTTCTTAAAGATACCTGAAGAAATTGAACGTTGGAAAGAGTGTCATAAAAAATATGCAACAAAGAATTCTAATGTTACCAGTATAACTGCTTATGGTTGTGGCCACGCGATCTGGATAGACAATCCTCAATTAGTAATAACTACAATTGCTAAAATGTATGCCAATGGTTCTAAACAAAAAACTGAAATTCAAGAGCGCACTTTACAATACGCAATTCAATCTTTTAACGAAGGGAAGAAAGAGCAATTAGCATACAATAATTCAGAAGATGATTTAAATAATTGGGGATATGAATTATTACACAAAAATGAAAATGAAAAAGCATCCGAAGTATTTAAACTTAATGTATTATTGAATCCTACAAGCTCAAACGCTTATGATAGCTATGGTGAAGCTTTGTTGAAAATGAACAAAAAAGAAGAAGCTATTGCAATGTATAAAAAATCTATTGCTCTCAATCCTGAGAATAAAAACGGAAAAGAAGTTTTAGAACGTTTAGCAAAAGAAATAGACTAGATTACTTAAAAAAATCAACATTAGAATAACATGAAAAAAAAATCAAATCATTCTTTATTAAAAGTAATCATTTTAAGTTTTATTATACAAGTGCTCCCTTTCTATGGTAGTGCACAAACTAAATCGGACGCACTAGACAAGTTAATGAAACATTACCATGCAAATGGTATTTTTAACGGAACTATTCTAGTTTCTGAAAACGGAAAAGTAATTTATCGCAACGCTTTTGGTTACGCAAATAATGAAACCAAACAGCTATTAACACCCGAGTCATGTTTTGATCTTGCTTCGGTTTCTAAGCAATTTACTGCAATGGGAATTATGATTTTAAAAGAGAAGAACAAACTTTCTTATGATGATAAACTCATAAAGTATTTTCCAGAATTTCCTGCTTATGCAAATGATATTACTATACGAAATTTATTAAATCACACATCGGGTTTACTAAACTATTATGAGTTCTCTGACAAAGACAATTTGACAAATTTTGAGATATTTAAAATATTAATAAATAGAAATCAATTAAGTTTTAAGCCAGGCGAAAAATATGCTTACAATAACGGAGGTTATGTAATATTGGCATTAATTATAGAAAAAGTTTCAGGTGTATCATTAACTGCATTTATGAAAAAAAACATCTTTGATCCGTTGAAGATGAAAAATACATCTGTCTGTAATGATCCAGGATTTAAAATAAAAAATAGAGCCATTGGTTATAACAGGATTGGAGAAATAGATGATTATAAAATTTCGCACACAGGTTCTACTAGTATATTTTCAAATGTAGATGATTTATTTTTGTGGGAACAATCACTGTATACTGAAAAGCTTGTATCAAAGAAAACAATAGACGAGGCTTTTACCCCAGCAACTATAAAGAATGGTTCTGTATCAAATTATGGGTTTGGATGGCGAATAAGCAAAGACAAACAACAAAAATCAGTAGAACATTCAGGAAGGCAGTTTGGATACCGTACTTTTATAAAGAGAGATTTAACTAAAAATAATTCTTATATTTTACTAACTAATTATGGTGATGCGATTGCATTTAATGAAATAAATCTTGCTATCGATAACATCCTATCTTCAAGTCCCTATATGCTTCCAAAAATTCCAGTTTTTTCTAAACTTAAAGAAGCCATCGATAATAATTCTGTCGAAACAGCTATAGAAATCACAAGAAAAGCTATAAAAGAAAAACCAAATGAATTTGCTCTTAACGGTGATGGTATTAATGAATTAGGATATAAATATTTAAGGGAGAAGAAAACAAACGATGCATTATCTCTTTTTAAATTTAATCTCGAATTAAATCCAAAATCTTCAAATACGTACGATAGTTTAGGTGAAGTTTACCTGGCTATAAACGATACAATAAAAGCTGTAGAAAATTATAAAAAATCAGCCGAACTGGATCCAAATAATTCTAATGCCATTAAAGTTCTAACTAAATTAGGAATTGCTACTGATAAACTGACTCGAGAAATCACAGTTCCGTCAGGAATTCTTAAAACTTATGAAGGCAAATATCAGTTGAATAAAAATTATTTCTTCACTGTTACTTCAAAAGAGGAACAACTGTTTATTCAGGGAACTGGAGAAGCTATAACAACAGTATTTCCTATATCAGAAAATAGATTTTACAGTAAAATAATAACAGCTCAATTTACATTTAATAAAAATGCAAACGGAGAAATTGATAGTCTTACATTAAATATGGGAAGTGAAGTGGTTGCACAAAAAGTGAACTAAAATTAACCGTTTATAAAAAACGAACATCTTACTGCGGTTTTAACATATAAAGAAAAACAAAAAAAACTTTTTCAAATGAAATATAAATGCATTATCGTCGACGATGAACCATTGGCCAGAGAGTTAATCGCATCGCATCTAGCTAATTTTGAGAATTTCGAACTAATCGATTCATTTGAAAACGCATTAAAAGCCTATACTTTTCTAGAAACAAATACAGTCGATTTACTATTTCTGGATATCGAAATGCCTTTATTAAAAGGGAACGATTTTTTGAAGAAACTAAAAAATCCACCTAAAGTAATTTTCACAACCGCTTACCGAGAATACGCTATCGAAGGATACGAACTCAATGTTATAGATTATCTTTTAAAACCAATAACTTTTGATCGCTTTTTTGTTTCAATAGAAAAATTCAAACAATTACAAACGCCCAAAAAAGAAGAAAAATCAATTCCTGAAAATCATATTTTTGTATCTAGTGGAAGTAAGAATATCAAAATAATTCTTGGAGAAATCTTATATATCGAAAGTCTAAAAGATTATATCACAATACATCTTGAAAACGATAAATCACATCATCTTAAACAGAACATCTCTGCCTTCGAAAAATTATTAGATTCAAATTTTGTCCGAGTTCATCGTTCTTTTATTATTCAAACAAAAAAACTAACAGCTTATTCTAAAAATGAAGTCGAAATAAATAATGTAGAAATCCCAATAGGAAGCAGTTATAAAGAAAACTGGCTAACTTATTTAAAAACAATCAAATAATATAAACCCCCACAAACTTCAGATAATCCTGAAACTTGTGGGGCTTGTTTCTTTATGAAGTGAATTAAAACTTATTTTCTACTTCTGCCGCTTGCAACATTAAATAATGCAAATCCGTATTTTTTACAAAAGGTTTTAAAAGTTCACTTCCTGGACCAAACATGGCCAACTCAACATAATCAGCAGAGTGATCCATACTAATCCAACCAACAGAGTTTATTTTACCCTGCATTTCTGCAAAAGCTTTATATGGTAATTTTTTGTAGTTATACAATCCGTCTTCTTTATGTAAGCCATCATAATAACTCAAAACCGTTTTTGCATCATCATCTGATACCGAATGTCCATTTGCCTTTTCAATAATTTCTTTTACTTGTGAAATTGAAGAATCAGGTTTAATCTGATTTAAAATCCATTCATTTGTCTGAGTGTATTTCTGAATACTATCAAAATTCTCATTGGCATACTTGCCATAAATAATTCCCGGATTGGCATTCCCATGATCAGTAGTAATAATAACCAACGTTTCCTTGTCTTTTTCAGCAAAATCAATTGCAATTTTCACTGCTTCATCAAATTCAATTTGATCATTAATCAAACCTGCAATATCATTTCCGTGTGCAGCCCAATCAACCTTTCCGCTTTCTATTTGCAAAACAAAACCATTTTTATGGTCTTTCATTCTATTAATAGCTTTCTGAGCCATTTCGGCTAAACTCGGAACCGTTTCTTTCAAGGTTTTATCGCTATTTCTATCTACATAATACGGAAGACCATCTTCTGAAAACACCCCTAAAATAGGCTTAGCGTTAGAAGCTGCTTCCATTTCAGAACGCGTTTTTACCACCTGATATCCTTTTGCGCTAAAAGCAGCATACATATCCTTTTTATCTTTTCTTACACTAGAGTTAAAATAGTTTGAACCTCCACCCATCATAACATCAAAACCAAGATCTAAATATTGTTCTGCAATATCATCCTGAGCATTTCTGCTTTTACTATTAACACAAAAACCAGCAGGAGTAGCATGAGTTATTGGAACTGTAGTTACGCAACCAGCCATTTTTCCTGCCTTCTTGAACTTTTGCCAAATAGGCAAATGTGGTTCTCCTTGAGGGCTAACATTAAGGACTCCATTATTTACTCTAAAACCACCACCCCATGAAGAGCTGGCTGCCGATGAATCGGTTACAATAGAACTAGCCGAAGCAGTATCCATCAATGCTCTCGAAACTCGATTGTCTTTATATAACTGTATCCAATTGGATCCTTTTCCAGTTTTTCTGTTCAAATACAAATCGGCCATATTTAATGTCCCAGTACTCATCCCATCACTAACTAAGAGAATAATATTTTTTGCTTTCTTATTTTTATTAACCGATTCTAAATCTAAAATATTAGCCGAACCCTGAAAAGGACTCATAACTGCTGCTCCAATTGTAAATAAAGAGCCATTTCTAAAAAACTTCCTTCTATCCATCATTACTTTGTTTATGTAAGTATTTCAAAGATAAAAAAATACACCAACTAACAAAATTATCTTTCTGTTATCATACCGAACTTGTCGCCTAATCATAAATTTTCTAAATCCATTTAAACACGAATGACGCCAATTCACACTAATTCATATGTAAAATTAATTCCTCTAACAAAGTCAACCTATTAAGATTGGTATGATTCGTGTTTGTACTTTATACTTGTATTCAAAACTTAGTAAAACAATCTAAAAAGCAAAAACCCCATCTAATCTAGACAGGGTTTTATAAATCGCATTTTGATAAATCTTAAACTGTAAACTTCAAAGGCAGGTGAACTACTTTTTTTGTTTCAAAGAATTCATCTTCAAAGAAATCGGTTAAATTATATTCTGTTGCTTTAGGAAAATCTTTCAACTCTTCAGTTAAATCTCCACCTTTAAGGTATAAAATTCCGTTTTTAAGTTCGTGTTTGTGTTTTTTCTTGATTTTATCTTTAATCCAAGAAACAAAATCAGGCATGTTAGTTACAGCACGACTTACAATAAAATCGAAATCGCCTTTCACATTTTCAGCACGAAGCTGTTCAGCTTTAACATTCTTTAAATCTAGAGCATCAACAACTCCTTGAACCACTTTTATTTTTTTTGCGATAACATCAATCAAATAAAAACGAGTTTCAGGAAAAAGTATCGCTAAAGGAATTCCCGGAAATCCACCACCAGTACCCACATCAAGAACATAAGTTCCTGGTTCAAATTTCATGATTTTTGCAATCCCTAACGAATGTAAAATATGTTTTGTGTATAATGAATCTATGTCTTTCCTAGAAATAACATTGATTTTTTCATTCCAATCGTGATATAAAAAGTCTAATTTTTGAAATTGTTCGATTTGAAGATCGGTCAAATCAGGAAAATATTTCAATATCTCATCCATTGTTCTATTTTTTTAACAAAAGTACTACTTTACGATTGAAATATTTAACTCAATTTTGTAAATTGAAAATTTATAATAATTATCTTTGAAAACTATTTAATTTCATTATGAATAACACTGCTCCTACATTTGCAAGACAAGACAATCTGAAGTTTTTCAGAACACTTAACTCTCGGGTAAACAATTACTTTAAAGAGAATAACATTCAGAAAACTGGAAACTGGAAATTACACTTAAAAGCTGTTATTCTTTTTGCTGTTTTTTTAACTCCTTATTTTTTAATCCTTACACTTGACATGCCGTTTTGGGTAATGCTCCTTTTATCAATTGTAATTGGTATCGGAATGGCAGGTATTGGAATGAATGTAATGCATGATGGAAATCATGGTTCTTTTTCTAATAAAAACTGGATTAATAAATTCATGGGAGGAACAATTTATGTTCTGGCAGGAAACGTTTACAACTGGCAAGTACAACATAATGTTTTACACCATACTTATACAAATATCCCTGGACATGATGAGGATCTTGATGCTGGAAGAATTATACGTTTTACAAAACACGCAGAATGGCATAAGTTTCACCGTTTTCAACATTATTATTCCGTTTTCTTATATGGCTTATTGACATTTAATTGGGCCATTACGACTGATTTTAAGCAAATGCGTAACTACTTAAAAAGAAAATTATCTTATGGTGAACCAAAAAACCCAAAAATTCTTTGGACAACACTAATTATAACTAAAATCATATATGTATCAATTTGGATTGTTTTACCAATCTTGATTGGAATTACATGGTGGAAAGTACTTATCGGATTCTTTGTAATGCATTATACAGCTGGATTAATTTTAAGCATCGTGTTTCAATTGGCACACGTTGTGGAAGAAACTACAAATCCATCTCCAAATGAATTAGGAGAAATGGACAACACTTGGGCAATACACCAATTATTTACTACAACCAATTTTGCTCCTAAAAATGCTATTGTAAATTGGTACACTGGTGGATTAAATCACCAAATCGAGCATCATATTTTCCCAAACATATGTCACATTCATTATGGGAAAATTGCAAAAATTGTAAAAGAGACTGCAAATGAGTGCAACTTACCTTATTACGAATACAAAACAATGGGAAGTGCTATTGTTGCTCACTTTAAACATTTACGCGACTTAGGAATGAAACCTGGATTATCTGCTTAAACTAAAAAAAACTATTAATAATTAACCCTCCTTAATTAAAGTTAAAATTAAGGACATTCAAAAATTTTATAATGAACCATATTCTTTCAGACAGAATCAACAACCTTGCGACATCACAAACTTTAGCAATGGCTGCTTTGGCACGCGAATTAAAAGCCCAAGGAAAAGACATTATCAGTTTAAGTTTAGGGGAGCCTGATTTTAATACACCTGATTTCATTAAAGAAGCAGTTAAAAAAGCTGTTGACGAAAATTATAGCACATACTCTCCAGTAGAAGGATACTTAGAATTGAGAGAAGCTATCTGCAAAAAATTCAAAAGAGATAACGGATTAGACTATAAACCTTCACAAATTGTAGTTTCTACAGGAGCAAAACAATCTTTATACAATATTGCACAAGTAATGCTTAATGATGGTGACGAGGTTATTTTACCTGCACCTTACTGGGTTTCTTATTTTGAAATCGTAAAACTTTCTGGAGGAGTTCCTGTTGAAGTTCCAACATCTGTAGATACTGATTTTAAAATTACACCTGAGCAATTAGAGGCTGCCATCACACCAAAAACAAAAATGATGTGGTTCAGCTCTCCTTGTAATCCTTCTGGATCGGTTTATAGCAGAGAGGAATTAACAGCTCTAGCAAAAGTTTTAGAAAAATATCCAAACATATACGTTGTTGCTGACGAAATTTATGAGCACATTAATTTTTCTGGAACTTTCTGTAGCATCGGTTCAATTCCTGGAATGTTAGAAAAAACAATCACTGTAAATGGAGTTGCAAAAGCATTCGCTATGACAGGATATAGAATTGGTTACATCGGAGCCCCTGAATTCATTGCAAAAGCATGTACCAAAATTCAAGGACAAGTTACTTCTGGAGCAAATTCTGTAGCACAACGCGCTACAATTACTGCTGTAGATGCTGACCCAAGTGTATTAAACCACATGGTACAAGCTTTCCATACACGTAGAGATTTAGTAGTTGGATTATTAAAAGAAATTCCAGGTGTAAAAATCAACGTTCCAGAAGGAGCATTTTATGTATTTCCAGACGTTTCTTCTTTCTTCGGAAAAACTCTTAGAGGAACAGAAATTAAAGATGCAAACGATTTATCAATGTATCTTTTAGGAGAAGCTAACGTAGCAACTGTAACAGGTGACGCTTTTGGAAATCCAAACTGCATACGTTTTTCTTACGCAACAAGCGAAGACATATTAAAAGAAGCTTTACGCAGAATCAAAGAAGCTTTAACAGCTTAATCAAGATTCAAATTATACAAATTAAAGCCTCAAGGAAATTTTCTTGAGGCTTTTTTTATTCTTCTAATTAATCAATAAGGATGCTATGTTTCTTGTAAATGCGGTTGGGGAATTGCAATCACAATTACTCAAACCTATTACATAAATCTGCTCAGTTGGCTCATAAACTCCCATAGCTTTAAAACCAAAAATACTACCTCCATGCTCACGCACAAGTTTTCCATTCAACTCTTTTATATGCCATCCATATCCGTAATCAATATTAGCACCATTATTTAATTTATAATTGGTGAACACTTTTTTAGTAGAAATAGGATTAAGTAGCACATTAGCATCAATGGCATTTTGCCATTTTAACATATCATCTACATTTGACATTATCGAACCTGAAGCATAAGGAATAGAAAAACTGATATAAGTAGCATTTACATACCCCTCTTTATCTCGATAACCAAAAACTCTGTTTTTTATTATTCTCTCATGGCTTGCATAATAAGTATCAGTCATTCCTAACTTCTCAAAGATATTATGATTAACAAACTCTTGATACGTCTGACCCGATGCAATCTCAATAATATATCCTAACAAAACGTAACCTGAATTGCAATATTTAAATTGTTCCCCAGGTTTAAAATCTACTGGTTCATTCTTAAAAAAATCAACTAATTCTTTAGGTGATAAATCACTTCGAGCGATATTTTTAATTGATTTCATACTTGTAAAATCCTTAATTCCTGAAGTATGTGTTAGTAAATGATGTATTGTAATACCATTCCCGTTAGTTGGATAATCAGGAATAAACTTTGTGATTTCATCATCCAATTTAAGCTTACCCTTTTCAACTAACATCAAAATTGAAACAGCTGTAAATTGCTTAGTCATTGAACCAATTTCAAAAACAAAATCTGGTTGCATTTTAACATTCAATTCTAAGTTAGCCATACCAAAAGCTTTCCTATATATTGCTTTACCCCCTTTCGCAACTAAAAAAACTCCACCAGGCGCTTCTAACTTAAAGTTTTCGTTCAACAATTTATCTATTCGATTCTCTAAAGTTTGAGAAAAAACAACAGAATGAGATATTAAAAATATCACTGTAAAAATTCTAAGAACTAATTTCATTTGATTGTTAATTTAATGATTGATGCTTATTCTGACGACATTATAACTCATTAGGTTACAAAACAAAAAGCATAAAACATAACATATCTAAAATCATGAATTCTAAATTTCTAACATCCCTTTTCAAGCAAGCATTGCCTTTTAGATTATTTTATTAGTATTTTAGCCAAAAAAAAGCTTTTATAGCACTTAAAAAAACTCAATAGTAATTAGTTACAGACATTAGTCTTAACAAAACATTGCAAACCAAAAATTATCCAATCATGACCTCTCTATTCCGAAAAACATTTATCATTATCATTTTTATAACATTTTCATCAAATCGGGCAAAATCGCAAACAACTGGCAATTACATCAAAGCGTCAATCGGCTATGGATCAAGCAGCTCTTATTACATCGAGAACTATGGAAGTCAAGATGAATTAGATGTTATGGGAGGAGGACTATACCTTCAAGGTGAATATGTTGTAGGAATAAAATCATGGTATAGTTTACGAGCATACGCGGGTGCAATTTTTGAATCTGTTGATAAAAATCAAAACGTGCAAAATCAACCGCTATATAAAGTTACGACGAATGCCTTTTTAATGGGAGGAAAAGTCCGTATTTGTGCACCTATACCTTGGGTAGCCCCATTCATTGAAGGTGGTATTGGAGCTTCAATAGGTAAATTCGAAACGTTTACACCCAACGTTAATTTTAATAAAAGTACTGTTTTATTACATATCCCATTTAGTATCGGATTAGCTGTAGGCAGACATAAAAGTCTAGAAATCGGTATTTCTGGCTACTTTCACCCAACGGCTAAACAATCTACAGGGGTATTTGCTGTAGGATATACTTTTCCAATA
This sequence comes from Flavobacterium sp. EDS, assembly GCF_020991525.1. Taxonomy (NCBI): domain Bacteria; kingdom Pseudomonadati; phylum Bacteroidota; class Flavobacteriia; order Flavobacteriales; family Flavobacteriaceae; genus Flavobacterium; species Flavobacterium sp. EDS. The sequence goes on along the minus strand of NZ_JAJMOZ010000001.1, from coordinate 107,231 downwards.
GATTAATAGAAAGATAATCTCAAATAAAAATTTGAATTAAAAAAATGGTAAACAAAAAAGCAATATTAAATCTAACATTACCATTAACAATCATCACATTTATTCTTTTTACAAAATGGTGGATAGTTGATATTGTCGATGGATCAGATGCTGTTATGTATGGATTCCCTTTAATCTATAAATCACCTGCATTTCATACTTCTTTAGCAGAACAATATTTTATAATGGAATTTTTAATTGATTTTCTTTTTTATTTTACCGTCTTATCAGCAATATTATTTTTGATAAATAGATTTATATCTGAAATTAAAATAAAAAGAAGTTTACTAATATTCATTTACATAATTACAGGGGCATTATTAGCTATTGAAATTTTATTTGCAGTAGCTTTTGAACCAAGTTTTTCAATCAAACGAGATTTTGACATAGAAGTAAGACAAACTGGAGTTAAATTTTATTTTTATGAAAAGGAAAGAGACATTTTCAAGAATTTACATCAATAAATTAAAAACATAAACCATCATCAACCGCTATTACTTAACTATTTCGAAAAAAAGTCACCTCAGCACTAGCAATCTCAAATAATTTATAAGACATTTGCAAACTTTTTTCCGTGAATACCATAGAATGTTAAAGTCTTAAAAATGAAGAAGAAAATCGAAATATTAGCTCCGGCTAAAGATTTAATTGGAGGAATGGCAGCTATAAATAGTGGAGCCGATGCAGTTTATATTGGTGCACCACAATTTGGAGCACGTTCTAATGCAAATAACTCTCTTGAAGATGTTGCTGCTTTAGTAAAATACGCCCACTTATTTAACGCTCAGGTTTTTGTGGTAATGAATACCATTTTGTACGATAATGAACTTGAGACTTGTCGCCAAATGATCTATGAGTTATACGATATTGGTGTAGATGCATTAATCATTCAGGATATGGCTATCATGGAGATGGAGCTACCTCCTATCGTACTTCATGCTAGTACACAAGCTAACAATCGTGATGCTGATAAAATTAAATTCTTAAAAGATGCAGGAATAAAACGTGTGGTATTAGCCCGCGAATTAAACTTACATCAAATCAAAACGATATATGACGAAGCTGATGTTGAACTAGAGTTTTTCGTAACTGGAGCTCTATGTGTATCATTTAGCGGAAACTGCTATATGAGTGTGGCAAACGGAGAACGTAGTGCCAATCGTGGATCTTGCGCTCAAAACTGTCGTTTGCCTTATAACTTAATCGACGGAAACGGAGAAACATTAATCAAAAATAGTCACTTACTATCGATTAAAGATTTAGATATATCAGATCAAATTCCGAACTTAATTGAAGCAGGAATCGTTTCTTTTAAAATCGAAGGAAGATTAAAAGATGTAGTTTACGTAAAAAACAATGTGTCTTTTTTACGTCAAAAACTAGACAGTTTTCTAGAAGCAGAAGGAAATGACAAATACATCAAAGCTTCTTCAGGAAAGTGTACCTATACTTTTGATTCTTCTTTAAACAGAACGTTTAATCGTGGTTACACCGATTATTTTGTAAACGATAGAAATCATAGTATTGGATCTTGGGAAAGCCCAAAATCAAAAGGACAATATATTGGTAAACTAATCCGAACTGTCGGAAACGCTTACGAAATCGAAAATGGCGAATTGTTAAACAACGGTGATGGACTTTGTTTCATCAACGAAAACAATGAAGCCGATGGAATTTATGTAAACAAAGCCGAAAACGGAAAAATATATCCAAACGTTTTAAAAGAAGTAAAAGACGGAACTTTTATTTACCGTAATAACGACGCTGCTTTCATCAAAATTGTAGAAAGAGAAGACAGTGCTGTTCGTAAACTAAGCACCACTTTACTACTTACTGAAAACGAAACTGGTTTTGAATTAATCGCAACCGACGAAGACGGAAATGTAAGCGTTGTTACTTTAGAACATTCAAAAGAACAAACTAAAACTGGCGAATCAATAGAAGAAAACATCAAAACACAATTGGCAAAAACAGGTTTTACACCTTATACAGCCGATGAAATCAATGTAATGTTTACCCAAAACTGGTTCCTTCCTATTTCAAAAATCAACGAAATGAGAAGAACAGTTTACGATCAATTAACTGAAATTCGTTTAGCAAATTATAAGCGTGAAGAACACCAATTGGTAAAAACATCACATCCATACCCAGAAACCAAATTGGACTTTATGTACAATGTTTCAAACAAAACGGCACGTAAATTTTACGAACGTCATGGTGTAACCGAAATCGAAAAAGCATTTGAATTGCAATGGGATCCAGGAAAATCACGCGTAATGACAACCAAATATTGTATTAAATACGAATTAAAAAAATGCCCAATACACCAAAAAGACATAATGGGTGTTAAAGTAAAAGAACCATTGGTATTAAAACAAGGTGAACTTGAATACAAACTGAAATTCAACTGCAAACCTTGCGAAATGGAAATTTGGGAGAAAGATGCCGAATTTGAAATCGAAGAAGATCATTTTCATTAAAACTAAAAAAAGCGATACTTTTACCAAGTATCGCTTTTTTTTATTTATTTTTTCTTCGTGTTTTTTGGTACTGGCTTTGTTACCGCCTTTGGTTTCGTGTTTTTTTGATCCGCTTTTTGTTCTGTTTTCGGTTCACGTTTCTTCGCATGTTTCGCATTATACAAATTGACAACTTTTTCAATGTCATCATATTTATATTCCTTCTCTTCGATTTTTTTAGCTATATCCGGATTATCACTAAAATAATAAACACCAAACTGCCTAAAAAAAGCATTATAACCAATAGAAGCTCCATTCGAACTTACAGAAACCAATATAGGATAATCCTCATTATTCCTTTTCATATAATGATTAACCTGTTTGCTAACCACTTCCATTTTAGATTCTTTTATCTTTTCTTTTGTCTCTTCATCCTTTACCTTAACTTCTTTTATTCCATATTCTTCACCACCTAAATACAAAGATACTTTTCCACTAATCGTTTTACACAACCATCTTTCTTTAATAACCTTAAAATCTGTACCTTTCTTTTTATATTCTTTTGTTTTCGTCCATAAGAAAGTATACGACAACTTTTTCTCTGCATCAAAAATCTGAATTGAATCTATTTCACTAGCCGTATATTTTTCATTAGTATCTCCTACTTTAATTTTCACTTTCTTATCTTCAAAATCAGGAAAATGAAGTATACCACTAACTGTTTGCTTGTCTTTTTTAAAAATTACAGCTTCAGCTTTCTGCTGGCCCAGTCCAAATCTATAAATAACGATCTGACAATTTGCAACAGCTGTAATGAGTAAGACACTCATCACTAAAAAAAATTTAAATTTCATTTTTGGGGGTTTTATTTATAAGCTGGCAAATATATAAATATAGTATCGCTTTAAAACAAGTTTTAAATCAGTTATAAGTATAATTATTAACAAAAAATTACACCATAAAAATTTTATATCCTTCGTGTAAATCTTTGCGAACTTTGCGGTTAAATCAATACAACCAATAATCGAATCTACAAAATCCACATGAAATCTTTACGGGCAAATCAACACAATCCCAAAAATAAATTATTAGATTCTGATTACGTAGACGCTCTGCGGTGCGCCTATACACTCATTGATTGTCAATAATTAAAACACATACAAAACAAATCTATCTCTACACAGTATCACCTACAGCCAACAATTAAATCTATCGAATCTGCAAAATCTACGTGAGAATAAATTCCATTTTTTTATCTTTACTCTCAAAACTAAATCCAAATGGCATTAAACAATAGCATAACAAAACATTCGATTATTGCTGGCTTTTGTGTGTGTGCTATATTTCCGTTATTAATATTTTCAGAAAGCTATTTTGTTGACCTTTGCATCAAAATATCTGATTTTGGTGTTTTTTGGAATCCTATCTTTTGGGGCGTACTATTTCCATTATACCTAATCTTTCTATTCTGGAGTTCTGGTAAAAAAATAAGTCATTCATTAAATCAAATAACATACTTTCAGGCTTGTTCACAATTCTCATTTGCTGTATGCTTAAAAATCATTATAGCACTTTTTACACTTTATATAATCGGACAATTTGTTAATGGAATTTCAGTTGTATTACATTCTCAGATCTACGATCAAATTGTTTTTTCGATACTAATGATATTATTTTTATCCTTTTTATTAATGATAATGACTTTTATTAGTAGTTTGATAATTGTAAAACTAAGTCAAGACCCTCAAACATTAAATTAAACACAATGAAAATACTACTTCTAGGTTCAGGCGAATTAGGCAAAGAATTTACCATCGCTGCACAACGAATCGGACAAACCATAATTGCTGTTGATAATTACGAGAATGCACCAGCAATGCAAGTTGCTCATGGCTTTGAAGTCATTAATATGCTCGATGGCGAAGCACTTGATCGCATTGTTGCAAAACACAAACCAGATTTTATAGTTCCCGAAATAGAAGCCATTCGTACCGAACGTTTTTACGATTACGAGAAACAAGGTATCACGGTTGTTCCTTCTGCAAAAGCAGCAAACTTCACTATGAATCGTAAAGCAATTCGAGATTTGGCTGCTAAAGAACTCGGACTTAAAACCGCCAAATACCAATACGCAACCTCAGCCGAAGAACTACAAAAAGCCGTACAGGAAGTAGGAATGCCGTGTGTAGTAAAACCACTAATGTCATCTTCTGGAAAAGGACAATCAACCATAAAAAATCAAGATGACATCCTGAAATCTTGGGATTATGCTGTAGCAGGCTCTCGTGGAGACGTTATCGAAGTAATTGTGGAAGCTTTTGTAAATTTCAATTCAGAAATTACCCTTTTAACGATTACACAAAATAACAATCCAACACTTTTTTGTGCTCCAATTGGCCACCGCCAAGAACGTGGCGATTATCAAGAAAGCTGGCAACCTGCTAGAATTTCTGATAAAGATTTGTACGAAGCTCAAGACATGGCAGAAAAAATCACAGAAGCTTTAGGAGGAGCAGGTCTTTTTGGAGTAGAATTTTTTCTAACTAATGAAGGTGTTTATTTCTCCGAACTTTCTCCTCGTCCACACGATACCGGAATGGTAACTTTAGCAGGAACACAAAACTTCAACGAATTTGAATTGCATTTACGAGCGATCTTAAGTTTACCAATTTTTGAAATCACATTAGAAAAAGCAGCTGCAAGTGCTGTAATTCTAGCCTCAGGAGAGTCAAACAGCCCAACTTATACCGGAATAGAAAAAGTAGCTGCATTACCTAAAACCGACTTCCGTATCTTTGGGAAACCAACTTCAAGACCTTATCGCCGTATGGGAGTCATTTTATCACATGACCTATTAGAAACTCCTATTGAAGAAGTGGTAGAAAGAGCAAAAAAAACTGCACAATTAATAACCGTAAATTTATAAAGATGAAAAAAATAGTATTCTTAGCATTTCTATTCATGAGCATTACAATCAATGCACAAGACAAAAAAACTACCGAAAAACCTCAAATTGTAGAAGCAGCCTGTGGTGAATGCCAATTTGGAATGAAAGGTAACAGTTGTGATTTAGCTATTCGTATTGATGGAAAACCCTATTTTGTAGACGGAACTAAAATTGACGAACATGGAGATGCTCATGCAAAAGATGGTTTTTGTAATGCAATCCGTAAAGCAGCTGTTACTGGAAAAATAGAAAACAACCGTTACAAAGTGACTTCATTTACATTGATAAAAGAAAAATAATGGCTTTAATTCTAGAGAACATTGCCAAACACGTTTCGCTAACACCTGAAGAAGAGGCACATTTTTTATCAAAAACAGAAACTCGCTTTTATAAAGCCAAAACTATTTTGCTGAATGCAGGAGATGTTTGCAAAGAATCTTATTTTATAAACTCAGGAATTATTCGAAGCTTTAACATCAATGACAATATTGTTGAACATGTACTAAGTTTTTCGTGTGAAGGCTGGTGGATTAGCGATATGTATAGCTTGATTACACAAAAACCAGGTCAGCTATTTATCGAAACTATAGAAGATTCTGAAGTAGTAGTACTTAGCAAAGAAAACCAAGAACAATTATATTTTGATATTCCAAAATTAGAACGCTTTTTCAGGATTTTAACCGAGAATTCATTAGTTGCTAATCAGCAACGTTTAATGGATAACTTAAGTTTATCTGCCGAAGAACGCTTTGAAAAATTCTGTACCAAATATCCAACACTAATCCAGAAAGTACCTCAAAAACAAATAGCTTCTTTCATCGGAGTTACACCCGAGTTTTTTAGCAAAATGAAAGCAAGACTTTTAAAGAAATAGTTTTTACTTAACCATTAAGACATTAAGTTTTATTAAGTCCAAAGCTTAATTTTTCTTAATATCTTAATGGTTTAAATTTTAAAATCCGTTCAATGTTAAACTGATTTTACTGAATTAAAACTGTTCTACTTCAGTAGAATGTTTCATTGCTGTGGTAGTTGATTTTCCTATCGTTACTGTATTTTGTACTGCATCGAAATAAGAAGTTCCTACAAAAGCCTGATGTTTTACAGCTCTAAATCCGCTACTTTGCAAAGCAAATTCTTTCTCTTGCAATTCAGAATATCCAGCCATTCCTCTTTCTTTATATGCTTTAGACAACTCAAACATACTTGTATTTAAAGCGTGGAAACCAGCTAAAGTGATGAATTGGAATTTATACCCCATTGCAGCTAGGTCTTCCCTAAAAGTTTCCATCTCAGCAACAGATAATTTAGCTGCCCAATTAAATGATGGAGAACAGTTATAAGCCAACATTTTATCGGGAAATTGTTCACGCATAGCATCAGCAAACTTTTTAGCATATACCAAATCTGGATTGCTAGTTTCCATCCAGATTAAATCAGCATAAGGCGCATAACTCAATCCCCTAGCAATTCCTTGATCGATACCGCTATTTACATAAAAGAAACCTTCATTCGTTTTTTCGCCTGTAATAAACGGCGCATCTCTAGGATCTACATCACTTGTTAATAAATTTGCTGCATCAGCATCTGTTCTTGCTACAATAAGCGTTGGTGTTCCCATAACATCTGCTGCTAATCTTGCCGCTACCAATTTATTAATAGCTTCTTGAGTTGGCACTAAAACTTTCCCTCCAAGATGTCCGCACTTTTTAGCAGAACTCAATTGATCTTCAAAATGAACTCCAGAAGCTCCAGACTCAATCATAGATTTCATTAGTTCGAATGCATTTAGGTTTCCTCCAAAACCAGCTTCGGCATCGGCAACAATAGGTACTAAATAATCTTTTTTATCTTCAACTCCATTAACAACCTGAATCTGATCTGCTCTTAATAAAGCATTATTTATCTTCTTAACCACCATAGGCACACTATTTACAGGATAAAGAGATTGATCAGGATACATTTCGCCAGCCAAATTCGCATCAGCAGCGACTTGCCATCCACTCAAATAAATAGCTTCTAAACCCGCATCAACTTCTTGTATTGCCTGATTACCTGTTAAGGCTCCTAATCCTGCTACAAAATCCTGATTTTTAAGCTTTTTCCATAATTTTTGAGCTCCCATTTTGGCAATAGAATGTTCTATTTCGTAAGAACCTTGTAAAGTAACCACTTCAGTTGCTGTGTAAGGTCGTTCTACTCCTGCCCATCTTGGGTTTGTTAACCAATCGTTGATCAATTCCTGAATTCTGTCTTCTGTTGTTTTCATCGTATCGTTATTTGGGTTGTTAGTAAGCAATTTTTATAAATATTTATAACACGGAATGGTAAGAAAGTTTTCAAAGTCGAGCGTTACAACTAATCTTTCCAGTACTTTTTCAGCCAAAGGAAACCAGCGTTTTTCATAATCTTCTTCGCCCAATTCCTTTTTAATTTTACTGAATTCATCTAAAGCTAATTTGTGATAATATGCCAGATTCAACTGTTTCCCATTATCCAAAACCACTTTATTATATAACCATTGCCACAATTGCGATCTCGATATCTCTGCTGTAGCCGCATCTTCCATTAAATTATGTATCGCCGCCGCACCTTGCCCGTTAAGCCATGAAGCTAAATACAAAACTCCTACATTAATATTTTTTCGAACTCCTTCTTCAGTTATAGTCCCAATCGGTACTTCAAGCAAATCTTGTTCAGTAATAGTAAGATGCGGTCTTGCTACATGAATCTGGTTTGGTGTTGGCATTGCTGCATCAAATACAGCTTTTGCTAATGAAACCAAATCTGGATGCGCTACCCAAGTTCCGTCGTGACCATTACGTACTTCACGCTCTTTATCCGTTTTTACTTTCGCGAAAGCGATAGCATTAGCCTCATCATTATTCTTTATCGGAATTTGTGCAGCCATTCCGCCAATCGCATGGATTCCTCTTTTGTGACATCTCTGAATTACCAAATTAGAATACGCTTTCATAAAAGGCGAAGTCATATTTACCTGATCTCTGTCTGGAACCAAAAACGAAGGATGTTTGTGGAATTTTTTTATGTATGAAAATATATAATCCCATCTGCCACAATTCAATCCAACGATGTGCTCTTTTAGTTCGAATATAATTTCATCCAACTGAAAACTTGCAGTTATTGTTTCAATGAGCACGGTAACTTTAATCGTTCCCTGAGGTATTCTTAAATAATTCTGAGTAAACTCGATAACATTGTTCCACCAGCGCGCTTCTAAATAATGCTCTAATTTTGGAATATAGAAATATGGAGCTGTTCCGTTTTCAAGTAATTTTTTATGATTATGAAAAACATATAAGCCAAAATCAACCAATGATCCCGAAACTACCTGACCTTCTACCAAAACATGCTTTTCTGTAAGATGTAATCCTCTTGGGCGAACAATTAAGGTTGCTATATTTTCATTTAACTGATACGTCTTATTTTTGACAGCATCTGTTAAACTGATTGTTTTATTAACAGCATCAATTAAATTCACCTGTCCACTCATTAGATTAGCCCAAGTTGGTGATGTACTGTCTTCAAAATCAGCCATAAAAGTCTTTGCTCCAGAATTCAAGGCGTTGATAATCATTTTTCTATCCACTGGTCCCGTAATTTCTACTCTTCTGTCTAATAAATCTTTCGGAATTGCTCCAGCCGTCCAAGTATCTTCTCTGACCAATTTCGTTTCGGATGGAAAAACTGGCATGACACCTTTATCAAATAAAACTTGTTGTTGTCCTCTTTGCGCCAACAATAATTTTCGTTCAGAATCAAATTTTAAATGCAATTCTGTAATAAATGCAATCGCCTCATCTGTCCAAATAGCAGCATAAGAATTGTTTTTTTTGGCTAAAAATTCCATTGCCGACTCTGTAGTTTCTAATTGATTTTTCATAGCTAATTCGTTTTACACTACAATGTTATAAAAAAGTTTAACACAAAACAAGCGAACGTTCGCTAAATATTAAAAATATTTTTTTGGCGATTATTTTTTTATTGGTTACATTTGATATTATGGATATCGAAAAAGACTACATCAAGCTTATTTTTGGGCTAAAACTCAAGCAAGTCCGAACTCAAAAAAACCTTTCGTTATTTGGCTTAGCCAAACTCACGAATCTTTCCAAATCCTATTTGAACGAAATAGAAAAAGGAAAGAAATATCCAAAGACTGATAAGATTTTACTCTTGTGCGAAAATCTTGACATTAGTTACGATCAAATGGTATCTTTGAAACTAGATAACAACTTGGCACCGATAGGCGAAATTTTAAAATCTGGTATTCTAAAAGAAATTCCGTTAGAACTTTTTGGCATCCATGAAAATGATTTAATTGATATTATTGCTAATGCTCCTGCAAAAGTCAATGCCTTTATTAGTACCATAATAGAAATTGCCCAACATTATAATTTAAGCCGAGAGAGTTTTTTCTTAGCATCATTGCGTTCTTATCAGGAAGCACACATCAATTACTTTGAAGATCTAGAAAATAAAGTAATTGCTTTCTCTAAATCATTTCAGATTAATCTTGAAAATCAAATTTCGACACTAGAATTGAGTGCCATCCTAAAAGAAGAATATGGCTACACTATTAAGGATCTTCTCTTTAAGGACCAGGAAGCTTTGGGTGATTTACGATCTATTTATGTTCCAAAAAGCAAAACACTATTACTTTCCAAAGAAATAGATGATCCTCAAAGAGCCTTTATATTAGCCAAAGAAATAGCATACAACTATTTAGAAATAACCGATAGATTATTAACATTCAGCTGGATAAAATTTGACAATTTTGATCAGGTCTTGCATAATTTTTACGCTTCTTATTTTGCCGGTGCCCTTCTATTACCAAGAAAACTATTAATAGATGATATCAATCTTTTTTTAACCAAAGAGAATCCAAAACCGGAAGAGTTTGTTGCATTAATCGAAAAATTTAATGTTTCTCCTGAATCTTTTTACCAAAGATTAACCAATCTTTTACCAAAAGATTTTCATCTAAAGAACTTATTCTTTCTGAGAATGTCACACCAAATAGGCTCTGGCACATATCAGATAAAAAAAGAACTCCATATTACCAATCAACAAGAACCTCATGCCAATGAGATGAATGAGCATTATTGCCGCCGATGGGTTTCTATTAAGACAATTGACGAAGCTATCAAACAAAACAAAGCTCATTTTTTTGACGCTCAAATTTCAAGTTATGAAAATAGCGGAAACGAATATTTGGTTTTTTCATCGGCCACCAAAGACCCCTTTGTAGAAAATTGTATGCGAAGTATTTCGGTTGGAATTTTAATTACTCCAACCATGAAAAAGAAATTCAAGTTTATAGAAGCTAAACCAATCATAAAACAAATTGTTGGCGTTACTTGCGAAACCTGTGCTGTTAAAAATTGCATGGAGCGAGCTTCACCTCCTAAACAATTAGAAAGTAAAAAACGCCATGAAAACACTGATTTAATTGTACAGCAATATATTGCAAAGTATAGCTAGTTTTCTAGATTGTTAGATTTTAGATCATTAGACAAGCTTTGTAGTCAATCTTGTCTTTCTGAGGCACGAAGAACCTCCACGAGAAACGAACACAATACATTTCTAAATAGCAATAATTCTTCGACCCCGCTCAGGATGACAAGATTATAGCTACGTTATAATTATCTCAAACACAACCTTAGTAACTTAGAACCTCAGCAACTCAGAGCCTATTTTCCTCTGAACCTTTGCAACTTTTAACCTTTGCAACTTTTAACCTTTGCAACTTTTAACCTAAAAAACAAGAACCTTAAAAAATCACTTCTTAATCTAGGTTAAGTGCTTTCCCTTTCCTTTGGTTGTAAATTTGCACTATCAAATAACAATTAAAACACACAATCATGGAAAATATAGTAATTCACAAAGCAGAAACAAGAGGAAATGCTAATCACGGCTGGCTAAATGCTTACCACAGTTTTAGTTTTGCTGCTTATTACGATTCAGAACGCATACAATTTGGAGCTCTTCGTGTTTTAAACGATGATACTATTGCAGCAGGAATGGGCTTTGGTACACATCCTCACGATAATATGGAAATTATTACCATCCCACTTGAAGGTGATTTAGCACATAAGGACAGTATGGGGAATACCGAAATCATCAAACATGGAGATATTCAGGTAATGAGTGCAGGAACAGGAATTCAACATAGCGAATTTAATCCAAATGCAGATAAACAAACTAAATTATTACAAATTTGGTTGTTTCCAAACAAACGTAATGTTACCCCTCGCTACCAGCAAATTTCTTTAAACACAGAAGATAGACATAATAAATTACAACAAGTACTATCTCCAAATCCAGATGATGCTGGTGTTTGGATTCATCAGGATGCTTGGTTTCACATGGGGAATTTTGATGCAGGTACTACAACAGAGTATTCAATCAAAAAAGAAGGAAATGGCTTGTATGCATTTATCTTAAAAGGAAATGTAACAATAAATGATCAAGAATTAAACACTCGTGATGCTATTGGAATTACAGATTTTAAAACTGTAAGTATCAAAGCAAACACAGACACTGAGTTTCTATTAATGGAAATTCCGATGAATTATTAATTCAAACCATAATAAACAAATCTTCCCGATGGGGCTAATTGATCTATCAGAAACAAAATAAACCGCAAAAACTTCCTATAATGAATCCAAACGACCTAATAAAAGAATATACCAATGGTGAAGTAACCATAGTATGGCAATCTGGAAAATGCATTCATTCTGCAAATTGCGTCAAAAACAATCCTGATGTCTTTCATCCCAAAGAAAAACCATGGATACAGCCTGAAAATTCGAATACTGACAAAATTATAGAGACAGTAAAAAAATGCCCTTCAGGAGCTTTGACATTTTACTTAAATAACAAAAGCTAAATAACAAAAGTCATTTCTTAATCTAGGTTAAGTGCAATTACGATACTCCCGAAGTAACTTTGTACTATCAAAATGAAATTATTATTATTTAAATAAAAACAAAAAAATTATGGCAACTACAAAATGGTCAATTGACCCAACTCACTCAGAAATTGGTTTTAAAGTTAAACACATGATGTTTACTAATGTTTCAGGTAAATTTAACGAATACGAAGCAACTATTATTAGCGACGAGAATAACTTCGAGAATGCAACGATTAATTTTTCTGCAGATATCAAATCTATCGATACTGGAAACACAGACAGAGACAATCACTTAAGAAGTGCCGATTTCTTTGACATTGAAAACAGCCCAAAAATGACTTTCAAATCAAGTTCTTTTACAAAAATAGATGATGGAAACTATGAACTTACTGGTAAATTAAACATTAGAGGTGTTGAAAAAGAAGTAAAATTTCCAGTAGAATTTAGTGGAATCATGACTGATCCTTGGGGAAACACAAAAATCGGTATGAATATTACAGGAAAAATCAATCGTAAAGATTGGGGATTAAACTGGAATTCTGCTATAGAAGCTGGTGGCGTATTAGTAAGCGATGATGTTCGCTTGAACATTGAACTACAATTTGCAAAACAATAATTATCCTATCATAAATTTAGCTTTTAATTTGGTTAGAAGCCCTGTACTTTGAAAGAAGTATGGGGTTTTGTTTTTTTTTGCCTCCCAAAGTTGTGGAATTATATTATGAAGACGCATTACTGTGCACCTCTACAAACATGACACTAACAACCATTACTTATTATTGTTAAAAAATCTGTTTTTATCTGTGTCTTTACTTTTGTCAATTTGTTTAATCTGCGTTCTATTTACCATGAGATTTACGATTGCAATTCGGTCAGCTACTCCTATTACAAGGCTTCGACTCACCACAGCCGGGCAATTAGTTTTCAATTCCAATCTTACTTCTCTCATCTTGCTTCTCACCTCTCACAAAAACTCATTTCTTCAAATTCCTAAACTCTGTTGGTGACATATTAGTGTATTTTTTGAAAACTCGAGAGAAATAAGAATAATCATCATAGCCAACTTCTTCTGCAATTTCATTTACAGCTAGTTGCTTATCGATTAACATTCTTTTTATTTCCAAAACAACACGATCTGTAATTACTTCTGTTGCAGTTTTTTTCAAGATATCATTACATATTCTATTGAGATGCTTTAAAGTAATATACAATTGTTGTGCATAAAATGAAGGCGATTTATTTGTCTTGTAATGCAATTCCAAAAGCGCTTCAAACTTTTTTATTTTTACATTATACGAATGAACCTCATGGATCTCAGAATCATTATACTTTCTTGCGATTTCAATATGGATGGAGTCTAATAGATTGAGCATCTTATCCAATTGATATTTATTTTTTTGCTTACTTTCTCGCATTAACAATTCAAAATAAGGCGTAATTCCTTTTGCCGCTTTCATATCGAAATAAACTTGTGGCTTATTATTTATTGAACTGTAAAAAGCATAATCATTGATTTTCTTTTGACCAAAATACAGATTGTACATTTCCTGAGAAAAGATTACCACAAATCCTTCTACGTCTTGTGACAGACTCCAAAAATGAATCTGCCCAGGCTGAAGCAAAAACAAACTTCCCTCTTTTATATCAAATCTATCAAAATCAATCTCATGAATTCCTGAACCAGCTGTAAAAAAAACCATTAAATAAGAGTCATGGCGATGTGGTTTTTCGACAAAACTATGTGTTTTTAAATGTTCAGTAAAAGAATTTACATAAAAATCACTTCTAGTATCATTACAACTAAAATTGGCAACACTATAAATTGGGTATTTTTTCACGGTTACAAATGTCTTTATTGTGCTATAATAAGCGAAGATATAAAAATTGAATTGAAAACTAGCAAAGTATCTTTGTATATAATAAAAAATGAATCAATTATGTCATATATGATCACCCATGTTTTACGAAATGAATGTCCTAATTGTCACAAAGGAAAAATTCTTGATGAGAAAAATATATTTTTCACCTTCAAATTTCCAAAAATGCACAAAGAATGTAGTGAATGCGGCTTTAAATTCGAGAAAGAACCTGGTTTCTTTTTTGGCGCCATGTACATGAGTTATGGACTAACCGTTGCACAAGGTATTGCTACTTACTGCATTGCTCAGTTTTTCTTTGAAAAAAATTTCGATTTAAGAATTATTCCAATTATTGCTGTAGTAATCATTGCTTTTTCTTTTTTTAATATCCGACTTTCGAGATTGCTATGGATTTATATGTTTAAGAATTATTCAAGCTAAAAAAATACTATTTTTGCCTTTCTTCCAAAAAAGTGTTTTAATTTTGACGGTCAGGAACCCACTTTTTATTTTATCGGAAAAAATTTTTCTAATGTGGGTTTCAATTGAAACTAATTTTTCAATTTTAGAATCACTAAATTTTTAAATTAAAACAAATGAAAGCATACGTATTTCCAGGTCAAGGAGCACAGTTTACAGGAATGGGTAAAGACTTATATGAGAATTCGGCTTTAGCCAAAGAATTATTCGAGAAAGCTAACGAAATATTAGGTTTTAGAATTACAGATATCATGTTCGAAGGTACTGCCGAGGAACTAAAAGAAACCAAAGTAACTCAACCTGCAGTGTTTTTACATTCGGTTATTTTAGCTAAAACTTTGGGAGAAGATTTCAAACCAGAAATGGTAGCAGGACACTCATTAGGAGAATTTTCTGCTTTGGTTGCAAATGGAACTCTATCTTTTGAAGATGGATTAAAATTAGTTTCTCAACGTGCTTTGGCAATGCAAAAAGCATGCGAAATCACTCCATCTACAATGGCTGCAGTTTTAGGATTAGCAGATAATGTTGTTGAAGAAGTTTGCGCTTCAATAGACGGAATTGTAGTTGCTGCAAATTATAACTGTCCTGGACAATTAGTCATTTCTGGTGAAACAACTGCTGTTGAAAAAGCTTGTGAAGCAATGAAAGCCGCTGGCGCTAAACGTGCTTTAATACTTCCTGTTGGTGGTGCTTTTCACTCACCAATGATGGAGCCTGCAAGAGAGGAATTAGCCGCTGCGATTGAAGCAACAACTTTCTCTACTCCTATTTGTCCAGTATATCAAAACGTAACTGCAAGTGCCGTTTCTGATGCAAACGAAATAAGAAAGAATTTAATCATTCAGCTTACAGCTCCTGTAAAATGGACTCAATCTGTACAGCAAATGATTGCTGATGGCGCTACTTTATTCACAGAAGTAGGCCCAGGAAAAGTTTTAGCTGGATTAATCGGTAAAATTGATAAAGAAGCTGTTACTGCAAATGCATAATTTTTTATCTTGATAGCTTTCAAGATCAATCACAGTTTTTCAATTTTTCAGTCTAAAAATTGTCAATACAAATAGAATCCTCACAAGCATATGCTTGTGGGGATTTTTTTAATATTTTTGTTTCACACATTGAACCCTCTCCCGATGAAAAGAATAATTCTATTAGTTCTACTTTTTAATTGCTTTACTATTTTTTCTCAAGAATTTAAATTTGAAGCTCCTGATTATAAAAAAATTGAGAACACTATTAAAGACAAAAAATCAACTTTATATTATCCAAAATTACAATTAAAGTTTGAAGCTGCAGACTCGACAATGACCCTTGAAGAAAAAAGACATTACTATTATGGCTATACTTTTCAAAAAGAATATGCTCCATATTCTAAGTCTAAACATTCCGAAAAACTAGAAGACTTTCAGAAAAAAGAGAACCTTACCCAAAAAGAATACGAAAAAGCAACTGAACTTTGTAATTTAATTTTATCAGAAAATCCATTTGACATAAGAACAAGAAATTATAAATCTTATTGCTTAGACAAATTAGAACGTAAAAAAGAGCTTGAAAATAACATCATAAAAACTAACATTATATTTGAAACCATTTTAAGCTCTGGAGACGGCGTAACTAAAGAAACAGCTTTCTATGTTATCAACACATCTAATGAATACGCCCTACTAAATGCATTGGGCTTTGAGTATGGAGGAAACCAAAGTCTAATTGAACATTATGATTTTCTTACCTTAAAAGAGAATCAATATAAAATAAAAGGATTTTATTTCGATGTAAGTCCATGTTTAAACAGTTTTAAATTTTAAAACCGTAAAAACCAAAAACTAACAATGACATCTGAAAAATTTACCTTCATTAAAACCGATAAAAAGATAATCAAATTATACTTTGATACTATTGCTGTCATTACTGGTTTAGGTAATTATGTACAAATAATAACTGTAGATAATACAAAATACACTTATTACAAATCCCTGAAAGATTTAATAGATGTATTACCCAATGAATTTATGAGAGTTCACAATTCTTCGATAGTTAATTTAACCAATATTGATAGTATCGAAGACAATCATATTATGGCCAAAGGAAATAAAATTACCATTGGCAAAACCTACAAAGAATGCCTTACTATCGCTCTGGATAAATTTATGTTATAACTGCCCACATAAAAAAACAAGCAGTGTGTGTAGTATTTACACACGTTTGTATAAAATAGTTTCATGTGCTTTATACTTTGTTTTCATTTGCCTGAATATTAAACAATTCAGTAATGATGAAAGTAATTTTAAAAATCATATTAACTATTATTATGTCTACACAAATTTCAAATGCACAAAAATATCCTTTAAAGGAAGATGTAGTTACTATTAACGGAATTATAAAAGCAACTTACGAAGCCGTTTCGGGAGAAGCTGGAGAAAAACGACAATGGGAACGTGACCTTTCACTTCATGACCCAAATGCGATTTATTCTTTTCCGCTAGAAAATACTGCTGGCAAAACGCAACAAACCACAATGTCTCTTAAAGATTTTCATAAAGAAACCGATACTATGGTTGCAAAAACTGCCTTTTATGAAAATGAAGTAAATAGAGAAGTTCGCGTATTTGGGAATATCGCCCACGTTTGGAGCACTTATGAAACTAGATTAGCAAAAAATGGTCCTGTTGCCCGAAGAGGAATTAATAGCATACAACTTTATTACAACGAAGGTAGATGGTGGATTACATCTTGGACTTTTGACAAAGAAAAAGAGGACAGGAAAATCCCTCAAACTTTCGATCCACAGTAAAAAAAGCTGTAAAACAAAAAAAAATCCCAAACCATCAAATTTGATAGTATGGGATTTCTATTACTTAAAGCAAAATTATCTTGCTTGAACCGCTGTATCTGTAAAATCGGAAAACACGCCATCCAGCCCTAATTTATAAAAAGCCTGATATTCTAAAGTTGGATTATTTTTATAGTCACTCAACAATCGCTTTCCTTCATTTCTGAACGTATAAGCATGCACTTGTAATCCTTTTTTATGTGCGTCTGAGATTAAAGTCGTTGGTGGCAACGCTACTTTATCGGCATCATCAACTTTTCCGTCTCCATTAATATCGTCTGCTTTTCCATCATTATTAGCATCTACTCCTTTATACGGAATAATAAATGGCTTCCACGGACCAATTCCTGTTGCATAGGTTTTAACAAAATCTAAACCTTCCTGAGTTCTAAAAAATCCGTAATCTCTAGTATCGCCTTTTAAGTGCCAATCATATGGTTTCCCATCAGAAATCATTCCTCCGTCCGGAACTGCAAAAACTAAATCTCCATTTAGAGCTACATCGTAACAACCTAACAACTGAATTGTTTTCACACTTGATTTAGTTCTTATGTATTGCAAATTAGAAACTTCAAATGACTGAATATAAACTGGAGAAGAAGCATTATTCCATCCCTCGACAGCTAACATTTCTAGTAATTTATCGGTAATTTTTAAACCTAAAGCCTCATGAAAAGAAGGATGTTTTGTTTCTGGATAAATCCCGACTACACGACCTAGTTGTTTCGATTTTTGTTTTGCCAAAGCAATTACTTCTACAAATGTTGGAATCGCATATTTATTATTATATTCTTGTGAACGCTCCGCAAAAGCTTGTTTTGCTTTTAATTGTTTAATTTCTGCTAAAGTAAAATCAGAAACAAACCAATCGGTTATCATTGCGCCATCAATATTCTTAGTCGTTTTTTTAGAAGCAAAAGCCGGAACTTCTGATACGTTTGTTGTTCCAGACAACATGGGTTCATGGCGCACTACAAGTTGCCCATCTTTCGTCATTACTAAATCTGGCTCTATAAAATCAGCTCCCATTTCAATAGCTTTAGTATATCCCTCAATAGTATGTTCTGGTAAATAACCTGATGCACCACGATGAGCAATTACAATGGGATTTGCTCCAATTAAAGTAGGATATTTTCCTTTTTCGGGGATTTGATTACCATCATTCATATTACAAGCCAATAACAAAATTACACCGCTTAAGAAAATTGTACTTTTAAAAATTTGAAATGAATTCATAGTTTATATTTTTAGCAAATAAATACAATTTTACATCAATTTATATTAGTACTGAGTTAAGCATCAGTTATGCTTTTTTACTTAAAAAAAACTATCAAAATATTCAAAATTATTCCTCACCATTGACGTATTCGTTTAATAGACTGGGCTTTTGCCTCTTCAGGCATAAATCCCTTTTTCATCTCTTCATCAAAATCAAAAGTAGCCCTATCAATTCCCTTAAATTTAGCTGGGGAAGCTTCATAAGTAACCGAAGTTTCTTCTACTTTATTTATTTTAGGATTTTCTTTTTTGCATTCATGATGAATTTATTCAACAACCGAATTTACAACATTTTACAGCAAACAAAAAATCTCAAACTATCAAGATGATAATTTGAGATTTCCATACAATTAGAAATAAGATTTTACGCAATCTTTTTTTCTTTCTTTTTATAATTGATAATAAAAACTCCTGATATAATAAGTGCTGTTGCAATAATAAAATCGACAGTAATTACTTCGTCTAACAGCAACCAACCCAGAAAAACCGCAATTATAGTGTTGAAGTAAGACAAAATAGAAACCTGTATAGCCGTTACTCGTTTTAAAGCATAATGATAAGAGAAAAAAGCAAGTATCGACCCAAAAACAGATAAATATAAAGACGCAAAAATACTTCTCGCGCTCCATAAACTTACATCTGGATTTGGAGAAAAAATAAATGCTAAAACCAACTGAACCAAAGTAGCAATTGTAAACTGATAAAATAAATTCAGTGTAATATTATTCGACTTATGAGTATGGGTCTTTGTATAAATTGTTCCTGCTGCCCAACCTGAAATTGCTAAACTCATAAATATAAGTCCGTGTTGATAATTAGAATCTAAAAATGAACCCAATCCATCTTTAAAAATAAAAACAACTCCTGTGAAACCAATTATAACTCCTATAATACCTTTTAAACTTGGTTTTTGCAATCCAAACAAAACACTACCTATAAAGATTAGTACAGGCGACAAAGCACTCATTATAGATGCTAACCCACTTGGTAAAGTTTGTTCGGCGACAGTAGTAAAACCATTTGCAATAACAATCATTAATAAAGCTGGAATTAATTGGTGTTTAAAATTCTCCCAACCAATCCATTTTAATTCTTTTTTAAACAGTAAAATAGTCATCGCTATTAATCCTGCTAAACCCTGACGAATAGAAGTTACAAACCACGGCGGAATAGTTTCTACCGCAACCCTGATTCCTAAAAAAGTCGTTCCCCACACAATCCCTACTGTCGCCATGCAGAGGTATAATTTATAATCTGGCTTTTGTTGCATCGCTAATACTATCCATTTTAAATAAAAAAATCCCAAATTATAATGCTATAATTTGGGATTTTTAAAATACTATCTATTTTAAACTAAGAAACTTTGTTTCTTATCTTTTCTTCCCATTTCCAAGCGCTCTTCATCGCTTCATCAAGCGTTGATTGGGCTTTCCACCCCAGCACATCATTAGCTTTAGTTGTATTTGCATAGGCCTCGGTAATATCACCTTCTCTTCGTGCTACAATTTTATATGGTAATTTTTTATCACTTACCTTTTCAAAACTCGTAATCACCTCAAGAACAGAACTTCCTTTTCCTGTACCCAGATTAAATGTTTCTACTTTTTCCAGATTTTTTTTATTCAATAATCTTTGCAGTGCTACGACATGCGCTTTTGCTAAATCGACCACATGAATATAATCCCGTACACAAGTTCCATCGGCTGTAGGATAATCATCTCCATAAACAGATAATTCCTTACGCAATCCAATTCCAGTTTGTGTAATAAAAGGAACTAAATTTTGAGGAACCCCAATTGGCAATTCTCCTATTTCTGTTGACGGATGTGCTCCAACTGGATTAAAATAACGCAATAAAATAGCATTAATATTAGTTGCTTTCGCAGTATCTCTAATAATTTCTTCTCCTATTTTTTTGGTATTCCCGTATGGAGACATCGGCTGTTGCACAGGAGCATCTTCTGTAATTGGCATATTTTCGGCTTGACCGTAAACTGTACAAGAAGAACTAAATATAAAACTAGCTTCTGGTTTTTGCTGTAGTTCTTGTAAAAGATACACCAAACTGCTGATATTATTTTCGTAGTACAGAAGTGGATTTTCGACACTTTCACCCACAGCTTTTGAAGCCGCAAAATGAATTACTCCAGTAACATCATTATATTTTTTAAAGAAATTTTGTACTGCCGTTTTTTCTCTTAAATCTAATTTCTCGAATAATGGAGTTTTACCTGTGATGGCTACGATTCCTTTTAAAACATCTTCTGAGGAATTAGAAAGGTTATCGATTATCACCACTTCAAAGCCTTCATTTTGCAATTCGACTACGGTATGTGATCCGATAAATCCTAATCCTCCTGTTACTAATACTTTCATTTCTTGGTTGTTTTTTGGCTATTTATTTGATTTGGTTTATTTCAAAAACTCAATTACACTATCCGTAATAAATTTAATTTGCTCATCATCAAGCTCTGTATGCATTGGCAATGAAAGCACTTCCTGCACCAATTGATTGGTTACTGGGAAATATTCTTCTTTATAACGAACATCAACATATGCTTTTTGCGAATGCAACGGAATTGGATAATAAATTGCACAAGGAATTCCTTTGTCCTGTAAGTGTTGTAACAATCCGTTTCTATCTGCATTTATAATTCGCAATGTATATTGATGAAAAACGTGATCATTTTCGTCAGGATTAAATGAAGGTGTAATAATATTAGCATGTCCTGCTAACGCAACATTATATTTAGCCGCCGCTTCACGACGTGCTTTATTATACTCATTTAATAACGGAAGTTTCACATTTAAAACCCCTGCCTGAATACTATCTAAACGTGAGTTTACCCCCACAACATCATGATGATAACGCTCATACATTCCGTGATTTACAATTCCACGAATCGTATGTGCCAAAGCATCATCATTGGTAAAAATAGCACCACCATCTCCATAACAACCTAAGTTTTTAGATGGGAAAAATGAAGTTGCAGCTACATGCCCCATCACTCCTACTTTAGTTTTTGCTCCAGATTTAGAAATATAATCAGCTCCTATTGCTTGTGCATTATCTTCGATCACATACAAATTGTGCGCTGCTGCAAGTTCCATAATTGCATCCATATTAGCAGCACGACCAAACAAATGTACCGGAACAATTGCTTTAGTTTTTGGAGTTATAGCTTTTTTAATTGCATCGATAGAAATATTCATACTATCCATTTCAACATCTACTAAAACCGGTGTTAATTGCAACAAAGCAATCACTTCTACAGTAGCTGCAAAGGTAAAGTCGGCAGTAATAACCTCATCTCCTGGTTTTAAATCTAATCCCATCATTGCAATTTGCAATGCATCAGTACCGTTTGCACAAGGAATAACATGTTTTACTCCTAAATACGTTTCGAGATTTTTTTGAAACTGATGAACCAATGGTCCATTAATATATGTATTCGTATCTAAAACGTCTTGAATTGAAGCATTTACAGCTACTTTTATTTTATCATATTGACTTTTTAAGTCAACCATTTGAATTTTTTTCATTGTGATATTCTAATTTAAAGTTTGCATTCTCGAATAAAGAAAGTTCAATTTTAATTGACTTTCAAAATAATACTTCCGAAAACGAGGAACAAAAATAGTTATTTAATGAGTTTAAACCAATGAAAATAATTGAAAGAAACGTATTTTAGCCCCAAATATCCAACTATGCTTTTCTTATACAATCTAATCGTAATTATTGTAAGCTTTTTATTAAAAATAGTAGCTCTTTTTAGCCGTAAAATCAAACTTTTTGTAGATGGCAGAAAAAGCGTTTTCACAACCCTACATGAAAAGATAAAGCCCACTGATAAAACAATTTGGTTTCACGCTGCTTCACTAGGCGAATACGAACAAGGCTTACCTGTTATTGAAAAAATTAAAGAAAAATACCCTTCACATAAAATCATTGTTACTTTTTTTTCTCCCTCTGGCTTTGAAGTACGAAAAAACAATACTGTTGCTGATGTAACTCTTTATTTACCATTAGATACAAAACAAAATGCCAAACAGTTTTTAAAATTAGCACATCCAGAAATGGTTTTCTTTATTAAATATGAATTCTGGCTAAACTACCTTAACGAATTAAAAAAGAACAACACGCCTACCTATTTAGTTTCTGGAATATTCAGAGACAATCAAATATTCTTTAAATGGTACGGTAGTTTTTACAAAAAAGCACTTGATGCATTTACTTTCTTTTTTGTTCAAAACGAAAGCTCCAAAAATAAAATCGAATCTATTGGTTACAAAAATGTAATTATCTCAGGCGATACTAGATTTGACCGTGTGGTTGCTATTTTAGAACGCAACAATACTCTAGATTTTATCGCTGAATTTAAAAACAGCTCGACTACTATTGTTATTGGTAGCTCATGGCCAAAGGATGAAGTTTTATTAACCGAATATATCAATACCACCCAAGAGCATGTGAAATTTATTATTGCTCCTCATAATATCAAACCAGAACAAATTACTACGCTACAGCAATCTATTACTAAAAAAACAATCTTATTTTCTGAAAAAGAAGGCAAAAACTTAGCAGATTATGACGTATTCATCATTGATACTGTTGGAATATTAACCAAGATATACAGTTATGCAACAATTGCATATGTAGGTGGTGGTTTTGGAAACCCTGGCGTTCACAATATTCTTGAACCAGCAACTTTTGGCCTTCCTATTGTAATCGGTCCAAATTACTCTCATTTTGCCGAAGCTACTGAACTTGTTCAATTAGGAGGTTGTATTTCTATTGCCAATGCAACAGAATTAGAAACTGCATTTAACAGCCTCATTTCGAATCAAAATTACCTCAATGAAAAAGGCTTAATTTGCAAGTCTTATGTCCAAAATAAAAAGGGAGCAACAGACACAATTATGAGTGCAATTTAATCTCACTCCCTAATTTACCATAAAATATGTTATCCAAATCATAATTTTTTATTGTTCAGCAATGAAAATCGATTTATAATTTTAATTTCACACAACTAACTCCAACTCTTTTTTAATACGGTAGATTCAATAAAAAAATTCAAAAACACCGTGTTTACTAGCATTACCAAGCACTCCTCTCAAAAAAACATTTAATTAAACATTAATTTACCACACAAAAAAGCCTTTTAACGTTTTTGGCACGTTAATTGATAATAAGATAAACGTAGGCATTGAAGAATATTTTAAAAAAAAAATAAAAAAATATTTTACATATTAAAAAATTTATATCTTTGCCACGAATTAATAATTAACCTTTTATAATAAAGTAAGATGAAAAAAGTATTTTTAAGTTTAGCTGTTGTTGCTGTTTTAACTGTTGTATCTTGTAAAAAAGCTGACGCTGCACCTGCTGACGACGCTGCTGCTGTAGTTGATTCTGCTGCTGTTGTTGTTGATTCTGCTGCTGCTGTAGTTGATTCTGCTGCTGTTGTAGTTGATTCTGCTGCTGCTACTGCTACTGAAGCTGCAAAAACTGCAACTGAAGCTGCAAAAAAATAATTAGAACTTAAATTCTAAAATTTTTAAAGCCATCCGCATAGCGAGATGGCTTTTTTATTGAATCAAACTCTAACTTATATTTTAAGCAAAAAAAGAGAGCGCATTTTGACAAGTCAAAATGCGCTCTCTTTTTTTTTTTCATTTCAACCCCACCACCTAATCTTCAAAAACAAAATCATTTACAGAGAAATCCAAAACCTCAGCTTTAGAACCATAAGTAACAATTTCTTTTATTCCTTTTTGAAGAAGCAACTCGGTCGTATATTTTCTACTTGTTGCAAAATGATTATCATTAAAAACCAACTTAAAAAAATACTTTCCTCCAGACGATTTAAACTTCAAAAATTTAGCCGAGTCTATACTACCCTTAAATTTCTCAATCTCTTCTTCACACTCAAATTTAAGCTCATAACTAAGACTTGTAAAGATGATCTTCCCCTTTCTGGAAGTAAATACAAATTTATACTCATCATTAAACCTCTTACTTATTACGAAAGCCCCCATTTATTTTTTTAGATTTTTTTTTAGATTGCCGATTCTAGAATCAACTAAAGATTTTTTCAAAGTCCAAGATCAAGTACTACAAGCTCATCTACAATTACAGACTTTTGTAAAATAAAAAAACCCCTTCAAAAAGAAGAGGTTTCTTGTACTCAGAGCGGGACTTGAACCCGCACGAACATTGCTGTTCACTGGATTTTAAGTCCAGCGTGTCTACCAATTTCACCATCCGAGCATTATATGGTGTTGAGCGAAAAACGGGGCTCGAACCCGCGACCTCGACCTTGGCAAGGTCGCGCTCTACCAACTGAGCTATTTTCGCCTTTCAAATTCTAATTAAGAACTACAATACTTGAATTGTGCCGTATTGCGAGTGCAAATTTAAGACATTTATTGAGTTACACAAGCATTTTTTTAAAAAAAATTTCACTTATTTTATAATCAACTGATATCCTAAACTTTAAATATGAAATTATTTTCTTGTAATCATTCTTTTAATCTCATTAAGCTTCATAAGCGCCTCCACTGGCGTTATCGCATTAATATCAAGATTTAAAATCTCTTCTTTAATCTCTTCCAACAATGGATCGTCTAGATTAAAGAAACTCATCTGCATTTCATCACTATCCGACTTTATCCCATTTAACGCATCACTTGAATGATCTTTCTCTAATTTCTTCAAAAGCTTTTGTGCTTTCAAAATCACAATCTGAGGCATTCCAGCCATTTTTGCAACATGAATTCCAAAACTATGTGCACTACCTCCTTTTACAAGCTTTCTAACAAAAAGAACCGTATCCTTTAATTCTTTTACTGCAACATTATAATTCTGAATTCTAGGCAACGAATCTGTCATTTCATTTAACTCGTGATAATGCGTAGCAAATAATGTCTTTGGTCTCGACGGATGTTCATGCAAGAATTCAGCAATAGCCCATGCAATCGATATTCCATCATACGTACTAGTCCCTCTTCCTATCTCATCTAGTAAAACCAAACTTCTGTCTGAAATATTATTCAAGATTGAAGCCGTTTCGTTCATCTCGACCATAAAAGTCGATTCTCCCATCGAAATATTATCTGAAGCACCTACTCTAGTGAATATTTTATCTACCATCCCCATTCTAACACTATCTGCAGGAACAAAACTTCCCATTTGAGCCAGTAGTACTATTAAAGCAGTTTGACGCAAAATAGCCGACTTACCAGACATGTTGGGTCCTGTAATCATAATTAACTGCTGCGTTTCTCTATCCAAGAAAACATCATTAGCAATATACGGCACACCAACTGGTAATTGTTTCTCGATAACAGGATGTCTTCCATTCTTAATTTCTAATTCGAAAGTATCATCAATTTGCGGACAAACATATTTATTCTCGATTGCCAATTGTGTAAACGAACACAAACAATCTAGTTGCGCTACCAGGCTTGCATTCATTTGCACTGGCTTAATATATGTTGTTATCCAAGAAACCAATCCCTCGAAAAGCTCTAATTCTATTTTATGAATTTTTTCTTCGGCTCCTAAAATTTTAGTTTCATACTCTTTTAGCTCTTCGGTAATATAACGTTCCGCATTTACCAAAGTTTGCTTACGAATCCATTCTGACGGTACTTTATCTTTATGTGTATTCCTAACTTCGATATAATATCCAAAAACATTATTAAAAGAAATTTTTAGAGAAGTAATTCCAGTTCGCTCCGACTCTCTTTTTTCAATCCCCTCTAAAAATTCTTTCCCTGAAGTAGAAATTGCTCGTAAATCATCTAACTCTTCGCTAATACCTTTTGCAATAGCATTACCTTTATTAATAGATACTGGTGCTGAATCTTGATTTAAAGTTGTTTTAATCTTTTCACGCAATAAATCACAACTATGTAAATTATCACCTATTGTTTTTACTGCTTTTTGTGAACTTTTAAGTGCAAGATCTTTTATAGGAATAATTGCATCTAGCGATTCTTTCAGATAAACTATCTCACGTGGAGAAACTTTACCTGCAGCAATTTTAGAAATCAAACGCTCTAAATCTGATATTTGCTTAATTTGATACTGAATATCATGCAGTACCTCTTGATTTTCCTTTAAGTAAGACACCACTTCGTGACGACTCTTAATCTTATCGCTATCTTTAAGAGGCAATGCCAGCCAACGCTTTAACAAACGTCCTCCCATTGGCGAAAGCGTTCTATCTATAACATCTAAAAGTGTAACTGCATTTGGATTATAACTGTGATACAATTCCAGATTTCGAATCGTAAATCGATCCATCCACACATAAGCATCTTCGGCTATTCGCTGAATCGCTGTTATATGCTGCACTCTATTATGTTGTGTTTCGGACAGATAATATAAAATAGCCCCCGAAGCAATAATTCCTTCTTTTAATTCTTCTACTCCAAAACCTTTTAAAGAAGCAGTTTGAAAATGCTTCGTTAAAATCTCTAAAGCATAATCCTCTTTGTAAATCCAATCTTCTAAATAAAAACTATGGAAATCCTCTCCAAAAGCTTCTTTGAAATCATTTTTATTATGTTTTGGAACCAGAACCTCACTTGGCCTAAAATTCTGTAATAACTTATCAATGTATTCAGCGTTTCCTTGAGCCAGTAGAAATTCTCCAGTAGAAACATCCAAAAATGAAACTCCTATATTTTTATTAGCAAAATAGATTGACGCAAGAAAATTATTGGTTTTAGACTGCAACACCTCATCATTAAGAGAAACACCTGGAGTTACCAGCTCAGTAACACCTCTCTTAACAATTGTTTTAGTCATTTTAGGGTCTTCTAACTGATCGCAGATTGCTACACGAAGTCCCGCTTTTACTAATTTTGGCAAATACGTATTAATAGAATGATGCGGAAATCCTGCCAAAGCCGTTTCTGTTTCTGAACCTGCTCCACGTTTTGTTAATGTTATACCAAGGATTTTAGAAGCCCTAACAGCATCTTCTCCAAAGGTTTCGTAAAAATCACCAACTCTAAATAGCAAACATGCATCTGGATATTTTCTCTTGATTTCATTGTACTGTTTCATTAACGGTGTTTCTTTCACCACTTTCTCTTTCGCTGCCAAATTACTGTGTTTTTTAAATGAAAAATTATGACAGCGAATTTATAAATTTTAAAGCGAATAAAGAATCTCTGAAAAAATTAAAATATTTTTAAGGCAATTTTAAGTTACACTTTCATTATTTTCCATAAATTTGTTAATAATTAAAAATTAAACTGAAAATGAAAAAAATAATTCTACTTGTAATGTTTACAGTATTAAGCGTTGCTACATCTAATGCACAAGCTAAAGCTAAAACTGCTAAAGTTGATGGTGCTGGGATGGTTTTTGTTAATGAAGTTATCGATTACGGAACAATTGCACAAAATGCAGATGGAAAACGTGAATTTGTATTTACTAACAACGGAAACAAACCATTAATCATTACTAACACACAAGGATCTTGTGGATGTACAGTACCAACTTCTCCAAAAGAGCCTATCGCTCCAGGTGGAAAAGGTATTATTGGTGTAAAATACGCTACTGACAGAGTAGGTGCTTTTACTAAAACTGTAACAGTTACATCTAATGCAGCTGGACAACCTACAAAAATACTTACTATTAAAGGTACTGTTTTAGCGGCAAATGAAGCTCCAAAAAGCTAAATCGTAAAACAACCACAAAAATAAACGAAAAGCTTCCTTACTATTTGGAAGCTTTTTTTATTACTAGAATTTAAATATTTATGAGAAAACTCGAAAACAGCGAACTCGAAAGAAAATCTATTACTGATTTTAAAAAATCAGAAAAAACACCTCTTATATTAGTCTTAGACGACATTCGCAGCTTACATAATATAGGCTCTGTGTTTCGAACTGCAGATGCTTTTTTGATAGAAAAAATAATTTTATGCGGTATCACTGCTACTCCACCGAACAAAGAGATTCATAAAACCGCACTTGGTGCCACTGAAACTGTTACTTGGGAACATCACGAGAACGTATTAGAAGTAATTGAAAATCTTAAAAAAGAAAACATTACAACTCTAGCTATCGAACAGGTAGAAAGCGCTGTTTTTCTACAAGATTTTGAAGTAGAGAAGGACAAAAAATATGCTCTAGTATTTGGAAATGAAGTATATGGTGTTGCTCAGGAAGCTGTTGCGATTTGCGATGGTTGCATCGAAATTCCACAATTAGGGACCAAACATTCTCTTAATATATCTGTAAGTGCTGGAATTGTTGTTTGGGATTTATTCCAAAAAATGAATTGGCCAAAATAAAACAACTTTAGCTCTATCATAATGAAATTCAAGCGTTGGACTTATCTCTTAATTGGTTTATCAATATTTCTTTTCTCAGGAATATGGGCCTTTAAAAAATTCAATTTTAATACTGAACACTCCATAGGACAACCGCTAGACAGTTTAAATGGGGTTAGTGTTTATTACAATGGCGGAGTTAATAATGTTACCGATAGAAATCTTACTGCAGACAATTATAATCTTGGATTAAAATACCAATGTGTAGAATTTGTAAAGAGATATTATTATGAACATTTTAATCATAAAATGCCTGACAGTTATGGTCACGCCAAAGACTTTTTTAACTCAAATCTTAAAGATGGCCAGAGAAACGAAAAAAGAGATTTGGTACAATATACGAATCCGAGCAAAAGCAAACCAAAAGCTGATGATCTTTTAATTTATAGTGGAACTATTTTTAATCGATTTGGACATGTTGCCATTGTTTCAAATGTTACTGATAAAGAGATTGAAATAATCCAGCAAAATCCTGGTCCATTTAGCAAATCCAGAGAGGTTTTTTCTTTAATTGAAAAAGAAGGCAAATGGATAATTGGCAATGACCGAATTTTGGGCTGGTTAAGAAAAGAATAGTTATCCTATTTTTTTCTTAATTTCCTCTAAAACAAAAAGATAGTCTTCATGCTTTTTCACAAAATCACGATCTGAAACATCAATAATTAGAACATTCAGATCAGATTGTGATTTAATGTATTCTAAATATCCATTATTGATTTTATCCAAATACTCAGCCTCAATGTTCTGCTCGTAGCTTCTGCCTCGCTTTTTTATGTTCTGTAATAAACGTTCTGTATTTTGATATAAATAAACATACAAATCTGGCTTTGGCATTTCCTTATAGATAATATCGAACAAGTTTCGATACAAGCGATATTCATCTTCAGCAAGTGTTATTTTGGCAAATATTAATGATTTAAAGATGTGATAATCGGCTACGATAAAATCTTTAAATAAATCAAATTGCGCTAAATCATCTGATAATTGCTGATAACGATCTGCCAAAAAAGACATTTCTAGCGGAAAAGCATATCGATTTTGATCTTTATAGAATTTAGGTAAAAAAGGATTATCTGCAAAACGTTCTAATACTGTTTTAGCATTAAAATCATCGGCTATTTTATGAACCAAAGTTGTTTTTCCAGCTCCAATATTTCCTTCAAAAGCAATATAATTAAATCGTTGCATTGGAATTTCCTGCAACGGACTTTTCAAATCCTGAACAACCGTACAAATACTATCGTCGGGTGTTATTGCAATTAATTCTGGAATTGTTTTTTGAAAAATTGGATGCTTCCAATTCAAATTTAGATCTTGAATGGGCATCAAGACAAAATTTCGATTTTGCATCAAAGGATGTGGAATCTGAAGTTTATCGGTATTGATAATTTCATCTTCATAAATAATCACATCAACATCTATAAGTCGAGATTGATATCCTTGTTGTTCTGAACGAATACGTCCTAATTGCTTTTCTACTTTTAAAACTTGACTTAATATTTTTTGTGCCGATGCATTGGTATGCAAAACCAAGGCACAATTATAAAATGCATCACTTTCAAAACCCCAAGCTGGCGTCTCATATAACTTCGAAACTTGAACAACAGTACCAATTTCCTGATGTATCAAATTAATACAGTTTTCTATATTTCCTAACCTATTTCCTTGGTTACTTCCTAGGGATAAAACGACCTGATATTGTGATTTCATAATTAGATGCAAATTAACTAAAAGTATTTTAGAAAATAAGAATCTTTAGGACTGTTCTTCTTTATTTGTTTTTAATTAAAATCATTTTAAACCACTTAAAAACTAGGAAAAAAAACAATATTGGTATAAATAATTCCCCCAATTCAGCTAATGAAAATTCTGAATTAGTTTTTAAAAGAGTCCTGATAAAATTCCAGGAATTTTGTGGGAAATATAGAATTGAATCTGGATTTTTGATTAAAACAAAGTATAAAAAAAACAATATAAAGCCATAACAAACTAAACCATAAAACAATAACAAATACTTTTGCAAAAAGCTCTGGATACTTTTGATAATATTCAGGGTTGGTTGCTAAGAAATAGTGTCCAAAATTACCAATTTAAAATTGTCTAAAATAGACAAGTTTTGTATGTAATTATTAAATTTTAATCTCATCTCGTATCTATTTTAAAAATTCCCTACAACCTCAAATTCTTTCTTATTCTTATCCTCAGATACTTTTTTTAAAAATGCATTTAACTCACTGGTCAATGGCAACTGATTTTGATTATCCCAAAATTCTTTGGAATAAGAAGACTTTGCCTTAAAAATATCTTTATCTTCAGAAAAATTAGATTTTACTTTTTCAGCTATAAAGCTATTCGTGATAAATAAATCTGTAGTAAAATCATAAATTATTACTTCTAAATTATTTTTTAAAACCTCTACATTCCCATTTATCTTAGCATTACTTACATAATATTTATTATTCTCATTATTTTTAGCATATTGCACTAAGGATTGAAAAAATGTAGTTCTCCATTTATAAATACCTTTCTCCACATATGGAACACTATTTGCATCGGAATATTCATCTATAAATACCTCTTTTATAGCATAGTCTCTCCTATTTATAATGAAATACCCATCAGCAACCTGTCCTTTTTCAGTTTTCTCTTTTGCGATAAAATTAATTTTTCTATAGTCTGAGTCAGTCGATATAACTTCCGTAAAAGAATATTTATCTTCTACATTTAACAATATCGCAGATGTTCTATCGAGTGTTTGTTTAAAACTTTGGAATTGAAAATTCGTAGCATCATTCGTTTCCGAAATACCTGTTTTTCTCATATTTACAATTTCAATCGTATAAACACTATTCTTCTTTTCTTTAGTTCTAAACAGTCTTTCTCTATATGCTTTCCCCGAAATATCCTGTAATCTTACAATTGCTTCATTCTTTTTTAACAGACATCTCAGAAAAAAATTCTCTCCATAAGGCTCTATAGGATAATTTACATTGATATTATCATACACTTTTCTCATATAAGCACTGGCATTGTTCACTATAACTTCATCCAACACAATTGCTTTTCTTTCCATAAAAACTGTGTCCTTACTTATAAGCAAATCAAATGTGGTTTTTATATCATTATACCCTATTGCACTAAAATTTATTTCATTCTTACTTGAAACAAAAACAAACACTCCTTCTTCGTTTGTTATCGAATTGTCTTTGTCATTAAAAACAGTTACAGATTTCAAAGGTAATTTTGTATCGATATCTGCAACAACTTTGTTAAGCACTATTTCCTGGCCTTGCAATGGAAAAGATAGCAAGAATAAAAAAAATAAAAGTTTAAAAATCTGCTTCATATTTAATCTTTTTTATAAATTCTAAAAAGAAAGAAGCACTCAAAATATGTGCTTCTTTCAAAATTTGAAGTGATTAATCACTAAATGCTAGAATGTCGCTCCCGATTCTGATGGCCCTATAACAACTTCATCAATCCAAGCAAATTCGTATCTCTTCTCTAATTCTTCAACTTGAAATTTTTCAAGCAATTGGTTTTCTTTTTCTAAAAACCCTTCTGGTAATTGATTTTCTACATTCTTAAAAATTGGTTTTAAATTTTTAATTAATAACTAATCTACAAAAACCACCTCCTTAATTATAATCCTTATACGTTAAGATTTTAAAAATAAAGTAAGAATAGTTCTATTTTTCAAACTTATTTTATAATTTTATTCTTTCTTATTAAAAATCGCATAATAACTGCATAATAAATAAATTTAATATTAAAAGAAAATGGGTATGAGAATTAAATTAAGACAGATTAGAGAAAGCAGAGGCTTCTCTCAAGAACAAATGGCAGAATATTTGGAGATCTCTCAACCTCAATATTATCGAAAAGAAAGAGGAAGTAGTAAAATACAAGAGCATGAATGGGATATTCTTGCGAAAGTATTAGAGGTCGATAAAAACCAACTAAGAAATAAAAATACAACATTAACTTTTAATGATTACAACGAAGAAATTAGTATCCAATCTTCACAGACACTACATTATTCTGAACAATTAGTATTAGAACTCAAAGAACATGTAAGTACTTTAAAAGAAAAAATTATCTTTGTAAAAGAACAATATGAATCCCGTCTTAAAGACAAAGAGGATCTTATTTTATTTTTAAAACAAAACAACAATAAATCATCTTAATCAAGCTAGAGCTATGCAATTATTGGCTATTTCATCTTAAGATTTGTAACAATTCAGCACTTTAAGCTACTTATTAAAAAAATGTAATTATGAAATTTTTAGGAAATGTAATAGCTACCGTAATCGGTATTTTTGTTTTTTTCATGCTGTCCTTTTTTGGAATGATGTTATTAGCAGCGCTTTTTGGAGGCGATAGTAATGCTGTTACCGTAAAAAGTGACTCTGTAATTGAACTTGATTTAAGAAAAATACAAAATGATTATGCTGGAAAATATAAAGACCCTTGGGTAACTATTTTTTCTGAGCAAAAAGGTATTGGGCTAACAGATATCATTAATGCCATAGATGTTGCAAAAACTGATGATAACATCAAAGGGATTTCTATTCTTAATGATGCCTCTTCTTTAGGAATGGCTCAAAGTAAAGATTTACGAAATGCTCTTGAAAGTTTTAAAAAATCAGGAAAGTTTGTAATGGCGTATTCTAATGGGTATTCTCAAAAAGAATATTATTTAAATTCTGTTGCAAATACAATTTACTTAAATCCTGTCGGTGATTTAGATTTTAAAGGATTGTCTTCTGAAATTATGTTTTTCAAAGATTTTCAAGATAAGTCAGGTATTCATATGGAAGTAATCCGTCATGGAAAATATAAAAGTGCTGTTGAACCATTTCTTGAAAACAAAATGAGTGATGCCAACAGAGAACAAACTGGCGCTTTATTAAGCTCAATCTGGAATACTGTTGTTGCCGACATTTCTAAAAGTCGTAACATTCCTGTTGATCGATTAAATGAAATCGCCAACGGTCTTTTAGCTAGAACACCTGAAATGGCAAAAGCAGAACGCCTTGTAGATGTTATAGCTTACGAAGATGTATATCATGATGCTATTAAAAAAGTCCTGAAGGTAACTGGTGATGATGACTATAATAAAATTTCTATTTCTGATTACACTCAAAACTTCATTACTACTGCTACTAGTTCTAGCACTTCGGGTGACCAAATAGCTATTATTTATGCTCAAGGAGAAATTCAAAGTGGCGAAGGTGACGTTACAGTTATTGGTGAAGGATCTATGCGTCGTTCTTTACAGGAAGCTCGCAAAAATAAAGATGTAAAAGCAATTGTACTACGAATTAATAGCCCTGGAGGAAGTGCTTTAACTTCAGATTTGATTTGGAGAGAAGTAGAGTTAACTAAAAAAGTAAAACCTGTTGTTGTTTCTATGGGGAATTATGCAGCATCTGGAGGATATTATATTGCTTGTAATGCTAATAAAATATTTGCTGAAAGCAATACAATAACTGGTTCTATTGGAGTTTTTGGAGTATTACCAAATTTCACTCCTTTAGCAAACAAACTAGGAATTAATACTGAGCAAGTAAAAACTCATACAAATGCTGCCAACTATAGTCCATTCGTACCTTTGGATGAGAACTTCAAAGCTGTAACTTTAGAAAGTGTCGAACATATTTACAGAACTTTTGTAACTCATGTTGCCGAAGGAAGAAAAATGACTTTTGAGCAAGTTGATGCAATTGCACAAGGAAGAGTTTGGACTGGTTCTGAAGCCCTTAAAATTGGTCTTGTAGATAAAATTGGTGGATTAAATGACGCTATAGCTGAAGCTGCAACTCTTGCCAAAATAAAAGACTACAGCACACAAAACTATCCAGAATACGAAAAGAAATTCAATGATATGTTGCAAAACTTGCCTTTTGCAAAATCAAAAGAGAATTTTATTAAAGAAGAAATAGGTGAAGAAAATTATTTTATTATCGAACAGGTAAAAAGATTACAAAATAAAAAAGGCGTACAAGCCATGATGCCATTCGAAATTAATATTCAATAAATATAACTTCATTACAATCACAATCCGTTTAAGTCAGACTTAAACGGATTTTTTGTTTTATGCAACAATAGAAGTTTTTTCACCACGAATTATGCGGATTCCCATTAATTAATTTATGAACCCTGCTTTGAGATTCGAAATATGCGATGGAAAGTTTTCAACATATACCAACAACAATCCTAACTTATAAAATTCATTAAAGTTAACTCAGGTTTAATTTAGCGATAACACATATAAGTGCATCTTGTAGCTACTTTAGCAAAATATTACAAGGGAGGTTATACAAGCATTTAAGACATTTTAAGCTAGTAGAATTCATAACGATAATAACCCTGTTTATTTTTTTGGATAGCTTACTCATATCATCCCCTCGATATGTTGTAGGCTATTTTTTTTTTGATTAAACTTAATACAAGACTTACAAAAGAGCATACTTGAATTTCTTTTTATGAGGGAAATTCAAAAAGAATAACTCATAAAAGTTTATTTTTGCAATAAGCAGGCATAAAAATTGCTTGTAATAACTGAATTCAAACAACTATACATATGCTAAAGAAAGTTCTGAAAATCGCAGGAATAGTAATCGTTTTACTGATTGCTTCTTTATTTGCCATTCCGTTTTTTTTTAAAGACCAAATTAAAACCAAAATATCCGAAGCCATCAATGAGAGCGTTGATGCCAAAGTTAGTTTTGTCGATGCCGATTTGAGTTTATTTAAAAACTTCCCGAATGCCAATGTTTCTATAGAAAAACTAGTGATTATAAACAAAGCTCCTTTTGAAGGTGATACTTTAGTTTCATTAGGAGAATTGAATTTAAAAATGAGTATTAAAGAACTTTTCAAAGGAAAAGATGAACCTCTGAGCATTCAAGGAATTGATACTAAAAATGGATTAATCAATATTATATTCGATAAAAATGGTGTTGGAAATTTTGACATTGCACTAAAAAAAGACGAATCTAAAAAAGACGAAACTGCTAGCAAACCACTTTCTTTAAAAATCCAAGGGTACAAAATTGAAAATTTTACTTTTAGATATTTTGACCAAGGTTCCAAAATAAAAATGGTTATTGATAGCTTGAACCATGAAGGAAAAGGTGATTTTACAGCTTCGAAGCTGGACTTAACTACAAAATCGACTGCCAAAGTATCTTTGGACATGGACAAAATGAATTACATGAAAAATGTATCACTAACTCTTGATGCTGTTTTAGGTATTGATTTAGAAAAAAGTAAATACACCTTTAAAGAAAACAAAGCGTTGATCAATCAGTTGCCATTAGAATTTGATGGTTTTATCCAAATGGTTGAAGGTGGTCAACAATATGATTTAAAGTTTAAAACACCTACCTCATCGTTTACTAACTTTTTGGGATTAATTCCATCTGCCTATTCTTCTGGATTGGATGGTGTAAAAACTACAGGAGATTTTTCTGTTGCTGGATTTGCCAAAGGTTTATTTTCGGATACTACTGTTCCTAAATTTAATATTGAAATTGCATCTAACAATGCTTCATTTAAATATCCAAACTTACCTAAATCAGTTCAGAACATTGTAATCGATACTAAAATCATAAACGAAACTGGAATTTTAAATGACACTTATGTAAATTTAGATAAACTTTCGTTCAAGATTGATCAAGATGTTTTTAATGCTAAAGCAAATATCAAAAACATTACTGTTAACCCGATTATAGATGCAGCCTTAAAAGGAACGATTAACTTAGCTAATCTTTCTAAAGCATATCCAATAAAAATGGACAAACCCTTGGCAGGAATTTTAAAAGCAGATGTAACGACTAATTTTGATATGGCTTCGGTTGAAAAAAGTCAATATCAAAACATAAAAAATGCTGGTACAATGAGCTTATCTGGATTTAAATATACAGATGAGAACAATAAATCAATGAATATTAGTACTGCTTTGGTTCAATTTAATCCAAGTACAATCAACTTAAAACAATTTGATGCTACAACCGGAAAAAGTGATATTAGCATCAATGGTGTTCTTGAAAACTTCTACGGTTTCATGTTTAAAAAACAAGAGTTAAGAGGTAATTTCAATATGAGTTCAAACCAATTGGCTGTTGATGACTTTATGACTACAGGAGAACCTGCTCCTGCTAAAACCGAAACAGATAGTAAAGCCAAAGCTAAACCTGCTGAAGCAATGAAAATTCCTGCTTTCCTAAATTGTACTTTGACTGCAAAAGCAAATACAGTTTTGTATGACAATTTAAAACTAACCAATGTTGCTGGAAAGATAATTGTAAAAGATGAAAAAGCAACTTTAGAGAACTTTAAAACATCTATTTTTGGTGGAACTATTGGGCTAAATGGGGCTGTTTCTACAAAAGAAAAAGTTCCTACTTTTAATATGAATTTAGGTTTTAATCAGGTTGATATTGCGCAAACTTTTACGCAATTAGACATGATGAAAAAAATTGCTCCTATTGCGGGAATCATCAATGGTAAATTAAATTCGACTATAAAACTTAACGGAAATCTAAATGCTACTGAACTAACTCCTGATTTAAAATCAATTTCAGGAGATTTGATAGGGCAATTACTTTCGACTACTGTAAATGCTAAAAATTCGACGGTATTAAATGCTTTGACTTCAAACATTAAATTCATTGATATGAATAAAGTAAATTTGAACGATATTAAAGCAGCCTTAACTTTTGACAACGGAAAGGTTAACGTAAAACCGTTTGATATTAAATATCAAGACATTAAAATTACTGTTGGCGGAACACATGGTTTTGACCAAACGATGAACTACAACCTAAAACTTGATGTTCCTGCTAAATATCTTGGATCTGAAGCCAATGCTTTTATTGCTAAATTATCTCCTGCAGATGCTGCCAAATTAGATAATATTCCGATTAATGCATTAATCACTGGAAATTTCTCTAACCCAAAAATTTCTACAGATATGAAAAGTGCTGTTACAAGTTTAACCACACAATTGGTTAATCAGCAAAAAGATAAACTTACTAAACAAGGAACAAGTGCTTTAACCGATTTGATTAATAAAAACACCAAATCAAAAGATACGACTAAAGCAGGTGCTGCAAATAAAGAAAAAACCACTCAGGAAGTAACTAATAAAGCGAATGAATTATTAAACGGTTTGTTTAAGAAAAAGAAAAAAGAAGAGCCTGCAACGACTCCATAAAATTTCACCATTACGTTTAAAAAAAGCCTAAGAATTAATATTCTTAGGCTTTTTTATTGATGGCTATTAAATTTTTCTTTCTAAAACAATGTATCAGGATCTGTTAGTTTTTCTAATTCTGCTTTTAGTTCTGCTTTTAAAATACTCAATCCAACCTGGTAGGAAGCATTCATCCAACCAAAACCTTCTTCAGTAATATAATCGAATGCTGTACCTACATTTCCGTATTCAGCAAATATTTTTAGGGAACTGGTTTCTAAATTAAATTTCTCCGGAATAGTCCCGTTATAATCTACTGCATTGCGAGTAATAAGCCATAACCATCGATAAATCATTTCCTGAGCTTCATTTACATAATTATAGTTCAGTAATCCTTCCCATAAAAACATTTGATGTGGCGCCCATCCAAAAGGGTAATCCCATTGTCGTTGCGGCGAGTTTACATCTAGATCATCTATTGCTTCTTTGGTACTTCCTGCAATTCCTCCTTTTAATTTAAATTTCGGCAATGCATTTTTAACTAAAACTTCTGCTTGTTCTTTGTTGCATAATTTTGCCCAAAGCGGATAAAATGTTGCTGCTGCATCAAATTGGTGTGGTTCATTCTTTATAAAATTATAATCGTAATAAATCCCTGCATCCTTATCCCAAAGCAATTCATTAATTTTTTCTTTTCTTAAAGCTGCTTTTTCTTTCCAATATTCACTAGAATATGTTGTGTGTTTTTCATCTACAAAATGATTATCAAACTCTGTTTCAATCAAGAAAGCAATATCAATTTCATACTTATAGAGCAAACTATTTAAATCTATCGTGTTTAAATCGGCACAAACATCTACAAATCGATTTGTCGTATCATGGCCACTTTCTCGCATACTGCGATCGTGAACAAAATAAGCGTCTAGGCTAGCATCTGTGATTTCTCTATCAAGATATTTTTTCTCAAATTCTCTTAAAGGTAAATTATACAACAACGCGTACTTCTCCAAAACATCATCAAAATGCCCTACCTCAACTTCAAACGGAAGTCCAATTCCTTCTGCTTTATATCGGTTTAGTCCATTTGGTGTAAGCCTCTTCCCTTCTTGCATCCAAACAGTTTGATATTCTTTTATCGCCGTATGAAGATGTTTTGCAATCCAGTCTTTTTCTGGCTTAGAATTTTCGGTAATGGCAACAATTAAAGAAGTATATAATGGGGGTTGTGTTCGTGTTAAATAATAACTTCTGTTTGCATTAAGTATCTTGCCATAATGGTCGATTTGATATTTAAAATTCTCTGCAATCCCTACAGCAAGCTCTGGTTTATTATCTAGTAAAAGTCCTATAGCGATAAAGTAACTATCCCAGCCGTACATCTCGTTAAACCTACCGCCCGGAACTACAAACGGAATCCCTTTTATCTCGTTATTATCTTGTTGCAATGCCAGAGCCAAGATCCCCGGTTTTTTATTTAAAGTCAATACGTATTCTGATGAAATATCCTCGGCTAGCTGAACCACTTTTAATTTAGGAATCGTCTTCTCTAACTCTTTAAAATATTCAAAAGCTACAGCATCTGTTGCGGGAACATATAAATACGAAATTGCGTTTTCTATCTTTTCATCTTCTACAATTTTTGCCACGCCTTTTGCATCAATAGTTCTCGTTAATCCATTCCAATACAAATCTTTTATTTTTCTCGAAATACGGCTTACAGGATTCTCTATTATTTCGGAACTATTTATTTCTGCAAATTCTGAATTGCTTTTCTTAGACAATGCCAATTCCTGTAATAAATTAGACAGATAATAAGTTCCTTCAACATTTAGAGAATTTCCTTTTTCGTCTTCCAATAAAAAACTTTTAGGCCCTTTATCGTCTATCGTAATTTTTTTATCTCCATCTGTATCTTCTTGTGCCAATAACCGTTGTAGCGTCTGATTTATGTTTAGTTTAAATTTCATTTTTAGTCGTTATTTTTTTTAATATAAAGAATGACACCAATAATAATGACATCGGAATCAATGTGTAATAAAATGCATTTTGTGGCCCTTGATTTTGGAATAACCATCCAATTATTCTTGAGCCTATTGTTCCTCCCAGTGCCGAAAATACTACGATTAATCCTGTCATGGAGCTATGCAGTTTTTTAGGCAA
Source organism: Flavobacterium sp. EDS (assembly GCF_020991525.1). NCBI lineage: Bacteria > Pseudomonadati > Bacteroidota > Flavobacteriia > Flavobacteriales > Flavobacteriaceae > Flavobacterium > Flavobacterium sp. EDS. The sequence goes on along the minus strand of NZ_JAJMOZ010000001.1, from coordinate 66,682 downwards.
AGCACTTAATATAACCGAATTGAGCAACGGATAAATAGGTGCAATAAATAATCCTACTAGCGGGAATGCAAAACCTATTAATGGAATTTCACTAAAGGAATGGATCGTTTTTACCTCTAGCCCTACTGCTTTTGGCAATACAAAAATCACAATAAGCATAGCGCATATAATACAGCAACTCAATACCCAAATCCAGTTTATCTTTTTGGTAATTTCTCCCGCCAAAATTCTTCCTATTGCCAATGAAACAGCCAGAATACTTGCCATCATTATACTATTGTTTTCTGATAGATGAAGTACTTTATCATTAAATGTTGGTAACCAAGACATGATTCCTTGCTCAATCATTACAAACAAAAAGGCACTTATTACAAAAACTATTACAAGCAACTTTCCCATCAGTTTTATCATTTGCACAAAATCATCAGCAAGGTTGGCTCCCGGAATTTCTACGGGTTTTTCTATTTTTATAAAAAACAAAAACCCAAATGATAATAAGGTCAATAAAGCTAAAAACCAATATACATTAAGCCATGAATCGGGATTAGTATCAGTATTAAAAGCTGGAAATAAAAAATAGGCCAGCGCAATTCCTATCATAAAAACGCCTTCGACACTACTCATCAAAGCATTGTGTTCTTTCTGATTATTAGTTACTGTACCAATAAGGGAGTAAACAGATACTTTTATCAAGGCAAAAGAAACTCCAACGGTTGCAAAAAGCAATTTGGCATAATTAAAAGAGTTGCCATAATACATCGCAATACAGGCAAAAGTTACCAATCCTAATCCAATAAGCATTGCTTTTTTATAGCCTATTCTTGGTAAAAATGAAGCTATTAAAAATGAAACAATTGCGATTGGTAAATCCTTAAAAGCTTCTAGAATACTAGCTTGTAATTCGTTTACGCCATAATTTTTTTGCGCTTTTAAAATTACTATCCCAACGCTGTTCAGTAATATTGCAAATACAAAGTAATTGAGATATAATACTGCTGTTATTCCTGCTTTTTTCATCTTAACATATTGATTTACTAACGAATGTAACAAAAAACCAAATGCCGTTATTTAAACAGCATTTGGCTGAACTAATTAATATAAAAATCTAAAAGTTAATTGCTACAGAAAATCTGAAAGCGCGTCCTAAAATCGGTCTTGCCAAAAACACATCTGTATCTGATGTTGATTGTCTAGGATTACCTTCTGTTAAACCAATCTCATTGAACAAATTAGTTCCATCTACAGCAAATCGTAAATTATTAACAGTGTAGCTTAAACCAGCTCCAACTTCTTTAAAGGCTGGTAAAACTTGTTTGTTATCCTGATTTGTATATTTTTTATCAAAATAAGAATACTGAACATATCCTGATAATCTTTTAGTTATATCTACTTCTGGTCTGATAACACAGAAAAATTTAGGGATTCTACGAGCTGTGTTTCCGTTAAAGTTAAATGTACTTCCATCCGCATTTTTACCAGTAAAATTATCATATTCTGGATTTTGAACTGTAAAATTAAAATTCAACCTAGCAATACTATATCTTAGATTAGTTTCTACTTCTAACCCTAAATTGTTTACATCAGCAAATTTATTTTCAGATGTTCCGTCAGCCAATATATCTGTAAAGGCAACGTTTTTTAAATTCATATGAAATAAATTGGCGTTTACCGAAAGGAATGAATTCGCATATTTATACCCCAACTCTAATTGGTTTACAAAAGTATTTTCTAGTTTGCTCAAATCTTTGGCATTGTCATAAAATGACTCTTCGATTGGTGATCTAAAACCGTGGCTGTATCTTATATAAGAAGCCATGTTTTCGTTAAACTTATAATTTCCTGCTGCTGTATAAGAGAGCTCACTCACATCATATCTCCAATACGTATATGGATTGCCTTGTATTGTAGTTACTGCATCATCTGCTGTATTATTATCCAAAACTCCTAGGTTTTCGGCTCCAAAACGTGCATTATCTCTATATCCAGAATATACATTTTTATCGTATCTCACGCCAGCATTAAATGTTAGGTTCTCTGTAGCTTGAATTTCGGCATCAACATAAAAATCATTTAATTTTCCTTTTGTTTCTGCATCTCTTTCAAGCCAAGTAATTCTTTCAATTCCGTTCCAGGTATGCGCAATTCCGCTTCCAGTATTATTTACATTTACCAATCTTGGGTTATCAGTAACATCTACTAGGTAATTACTCCAGTTCCAGTATTGCTTAGATTTCCAATTTGAATAATAATATCCAACTGTAAGATTAACAGGTTTTAAATCGAAATTAAAAGACAGGTTATTGGCGAAATTTTCCATTTGTTTGTGAATATACCAATGATCTGCTCTCATTATTAATGCATTTGGATCTAATGCTGTATTATTATCTACGTATGTATAACTTAAATCTCCCGTATTTGCTGAAGCTAATTTTTGTACATCTGTTGCATAACCATCCTGTGTCCAAGGCCCTCCACTACTATAAATCGCATTATAATTCAAATCGATTTTAGTATTTCTGAATGCATTTTTTAAAGTGACTTTGTCGGCTATTTTCTTTTTAAATTCCGCTCCAATAGCGTCTACAACTGGATGAACTCCATCTTCTAAATCAGCTTTAAAAGTTCCTCCTCCATATTGCGGTACACTTAAATGTGAAAAATTTGCTGAAGTCAACGTTCCATAATTTGGATTAAATCCAGCTACACCTTCTACTTTTCCGTTATTGCTTTTTAATGGAATTGGTAAATAGAACGTATTTCTGTCATCTAGTTTTTTGTAATTTAATCTCAAATAACCTCCGTCATCAAACTTATAGGTAAGGTTCATTTTTACTTGTCCTCCTTTGTTTGCAGTAAAACCCGTTTTTCTTATTCCGTCATCGGCTCTATAAAACCCTCCAACATTAAAAAACAATTTATCTTTTACCAATGCACCTCCTAAATTAAGATCGGTACGAAACAATCCATAATCTCCTACAGTGAGTTTAGCTCTTCCCTGAAATTCATTTTGTCCTGTTTTCGAAATAAAATTGACAATTCCTCCTGGTGCATTCGATGCAAAAATCGATGCTGAACCTCCTCGAACGGCTTCCATTTTGCTTACTGTTTCATCTAGTCTGTACCAGTTATCTGCATTGGCAAATTGCAAAGCTCCATCTTCAAAAACGGCTAAACCATCTTCCTGTATTTGTACATATTCATAGGCTCCTGCCGACGGAATCCCTCTTGCAAAAAGGTTATTCCCTACTTCTCCTCCCGATGTTTCTACAACAAATCCCGGAATAGTCTGCAGAATATCTGCTGTACTTATTGGCGCTCTATTTTCGATTGCTTTTGCTCCTAATGTCGTAATTGCAATACTCGATTCTAGTTTTGACCTTGGATTTGACGATCCTGTAACAACTACCTCTTTCAAACTTTGTGATTCGGCTTCTAAATGAAAGTCGTTTTTTGAATTTTCTCCGTCCTTAATCGTAATACTTTTTTGAGTTGATTTATATCCTACGTTTGTAACTAGAATAATGTAAGTTCCTCCTGAAAGATTAAGAAATGTATATCCTCCATCTGCATCTGTGCTCACTCCTTGTGAAGTTCCTTGAATAACAATATTTGCTCCCGGTGCTGTTTGCCCGTTTTCATCGAATACTTGTCCAGAAATACTGCTTTTTTCTTGTGAAAAAACCATTGCTGGAAGAATGAATAGCAATAACATCCAGAATGAGGTTATTGTGCTAGAATTAAACTTTTTCATGATTTATTATTTGGTTAGGTTATTAGTTAGGGTAAAACTATTGCCTATTTATTTATATCAATGAAGAATTTTATCGAAAACGTTTTCGATTTAACCGAAAACGTTTTCGATTCAATAAATTTAATTAATTATCAATTAGTTTTATTACATTTATTCTATGAATGATACCAGACTTATAGACATTGCCGTTGCTTTAGGAATTTCTGTTACTACAGTTTCAAAAGCATTAAAAGGGTACACTGATATTAGCGATACTACCAGAGCAAGAGTTCTTGAAATGGTCGCTACTATGAATTACAAACCCAATGCCAATGCAGTAAATCTAAGAACTAACGAAACCAAAACTCTTGGCGTTGTTATTCCCACAATGGTACATCACTTCTTTTCAAGTGTTTTAAACGGAATTATAGACGAAGCCGAAAATAGAGGGTACCTCGTAATCATTTTGCAATCTAATGAAAAGTATGAGCTGGAGAAAAAGCAGATTGCTTTGTTACAGCAAAAAAGAGTAGATGGAATTTTGATTTCATTATCCAATGAAACGGATGATTTCTCTCATATAAATGATGCCATAAAAAAGAATACTCCTGTAGTATTGTTTGACAAAATTGCCAAATTGGTAGATTGCTCTAAAGTTGTTATCAATGACCGAAAAGCAGCTTATGATGCTGTCACGTATTTAATAAATAAGGGATATAAAAAGATTGCTCATTTTAGAGGTTCTTATACTCCTCAAAATTCTATTGATCGTTTTCTTGGATATAAAAAAGCGCTGGAAGATCATAATATTCCTTATGATCCTACACTGGTTTATTTATGTGATCACAACTCCGATTTTGAAGATGGTTATGCCAATGCACAAAAACTAGTTGCTGAGCATAAAGACGTTGATGCTGTTTTTGCCATCACCGATTTGGTAGCTATTGGCATTATAAAATACCTCAACGATATGAATATTAAGATTCCAGAGCAAATTGCCGTTTTTGGTTTTAGCAATTGGTTTATGTCTACCGTAATTTCGCCAAAGCTTACCACGATTGACCAACCTGGTTATGATATTGGTCAACGTGCTGCTTCTATATTAATAAATGAAATTGCTCAAATTAAAGAACATCTTCCGGTTATTCATCAAACTATCGAACTCCCAACACTCATTATAGAAAGGGAATCAACGATAAGAAATTAATATTTCTTATACATTTATTGTTACTACATAACCTTCGGAACCACGGATATTAAAAACTGTTCCATCTTCGAACAATAAATACTGTCCTTTTATTCCTGTAAGCTTTCCTTGAAAAGTTGGCGTTTTATCTAGACTTAAACTTGCTACTTTCTTTGGATATTCAAGAACAGGATAATGCAGTTCGTACAAATCATTTTTCTCAGGATAGAAATAATCACGAACTTCATCTGGAATCAAGTTCTCGACTTTAGCTTTCTCTAGAATCAAATCAACACTTTCGATATTATTCTGAAGCATTTTTCTCCAATTTGTTTTGTCAGCATAATGGCTCTTTAATGCCACCTCGGTAATTCCTGCCAAATAACGATTCGGAACTTCTACGATTGCCAATGCTTGTGTTGCTCCTTGATCTATCCAACGTGTAGGTACTTGTGTCTTTCTGGTCACCCCTACTTTTACTTCGCTGGATAAAGCCAGATATACTATATGTGGTTGTAATTGAACTTTTTCTTCATATACCAAATCTCGATCCTGAATTCCTAAATGTGCCGTACTTAATTCTGGTTTCATAATCCAATCTCCAACAGCTGGACTTGAGTAAAAACAATCATAGCAAAATCCCTGACGGAATATTTTTTTCTTTTTACCACAATTCAAACATTGATACCCTACAAAATTAAGCTCAATTTCTTTATTCAATAATTGATTGACATTTATAAAACTGTCTTCAAAAACCAAATAATATTGAATTGGATTCCCTATTTCGGTTTGCATCTTTGTAAGTACGCCTTGATATTGCATTAGATTTTATTTTTTAGTCCCGATAGCTATCGGAAGCTGATTTTATTTTTTTAGATTTTAGATTCGTTCTTAAGATTTTAAGTCTCGATACTGTTAAAACTCTATTTTTGAATTGGAATCTTTGCCATAAATAGAATTGTCATTTATAAAAAAACACTATTTTTGATACAACGACAAAGTTAGTATTTGTCTATCGATATTCAAATCTTAAATTCCTGACTTTTTATGTTAGTAAGAAAATCAGTAATCTAAAATCTAAATTCATTCATGCCTCTATCAATAATCAATTCATTTGCCTCTTGGGTTCTCAAACAAAGAATTCATCAAATAGAGCTTTTTCTTAAATATCCAAATGAAGTTCAGGAAGAGCTTCTTCATAATTTAATATTGGCTGCCGAAAATACTATTGTTGGAAAGCAATACGATTTTGCCTCGATAAATTCTTATAAGACTTTTTCTGAAAGATTACCTATTGCTACTTACGAAGAATTGCAACCTTTGATTGAGCGTACACGCCAAGGCGAGCAAAATGTTTTTTGGGAAACTCCGATAAAATGGTTTGCAAAATCTAGCGGAACTACCAACGCTAAAAGTAAATTTATTCCTGTAAGTAATGAAGCTTTAGAAGATTGTCATTATAAAGGAAGTAAAGACTTATTGTGTTTGTATCTGAATAATAATGAAGATTCAGAATTGTTTCTGGGTAAGAGCCTTCGCTTAGGCGGAAGTTCTCAGATTTATGAAAACAACAATACGTTCTTCGGAGATTTATCGGCTATATTAATTGAAAACATGCCTATCTGGGCTGAATTTAGTAGTACGCCAAGTAATAAAACTTCGCTTATGAGCGAATGGGAAACGAAAATTGCTGCTATTATAAATGAAACAAAAAATGAAAATGTAACCAGTTTTGCTGGTGTGCCTTCGTGGATGTTGGTTTTAATGAATCGTGTTCTTGAAGATTCTGGAAAAGGGAATTTATTTGAAATATGGCCCAACCTCGAAGTTTATTTTCATGGTGGCGTGAGTTTTTCTCCTTACAGAGAACAATACAAAAACATATTGCCTAAAAAAGATTTTAAATACTACGAAATATACAATGCTTCTGAAGGTTTCTTTGCCATTCAGGATTTAAATAATTCTAGTGATCTATTACTAATGTTAGATTACGGAATTTTCTACGAATTTATTCCGATGGAGACTTTCGGGAAACCGGAACAAAAAGTAATCCGTTTGGCAGATGTGGAATTGAATAAAAATTATGCTATCGTTATTACTACCAATTCTGGTTTATGGCGTTATTTAATTGGTGATACGGTTCGTTTTACTTCTTTAAATCCATACCGAATTCGAGTTACTGGAAGAACAAAACATCATATTAATGTTTTTGGTGAAGAGCTTATGGTTGAAAATACGGATCAGGCTATTGCCAAAGCATGTCAGTTAACAAATACTGAAGTTATAGATTACACTGTAGCTCCGATATTTATGCAAGACAAAGAAAAAGGTGCTCACGAATGGATGATTGAGTTTAAGAAAAAACCTGCTGATGTAGGACTTTTCCAAAAAGCACTTGACGAAACACTACAATCCCTAAACTCCGATTACGAAGCCAAACGTTATAATAATATGACGCTAAATCCTTTGGTGATTAATGTTGCCAGAGAGAATTTATTTTATGATTGGTTAAAAGAAAAAGACAAATTAGGCGGTCAGCATAAAATACCTAGACTTTCAAACCAAAGAGATTATTTGGAGCAGTTGAAGGCGATGTAATGAGCAATTCAAACAAATATAAACTTAGAGAACCTCAACTCGAAGCTGAAATTTATTACTTGACTGAACAAGAAGGAGGACGTAAAACTGCTGTTAACAATGGTTATCGCGGGCAATTTCACTATAATGGGAAAGACTGGGATGCTCCACAGCAATTCATAGACAAAGAAACTTGTAATCTAGGCGAGACAGTAAAAGTTTATTTACAAACATTAAGTCCTGACTTTCATATTGGACATTTTTTTGTTGGACAGGAATTTGAAACCAGAGAAGGTTCAAAAATAGTTGGCAAAGGAAAAATCACTCGTATAATAAGACCAGACTTCAATTACTGGAATGGTTCTACCTTTCTAAAGACACTTGATAAAAACATTAAGCCATATTCTGATACTAATGATTTTCTTAAGATTCGTACTGACCTTGAAAGTTGGTTAACTAACACATCAATAATTAAAAATATTGAGTTTGAAATAACAGGCAATTTAGAGTGTATGATATTGATAAAATGTAAGCTCATCAACAAAAACTTACAACCAAGAGAAGTTGCACATAAAATTATTGAAGGCTGGAAAACTAATTTAATTCCTTCTAATCAACTTTATAAAATTGAAATGAACACAAGTTTTGACTGGAATAAAAATCAATTACAGACAGATAAGTTCATTTTATCGTTTGCAACTTGGCACTCAATCTTTCTAACTGGACAAATTATAGTAAAAAGATAAAAAATCCTATTGCTGGCGCGAGCGTCCCGCTCGTGCATACAATCTAAATTATAATCTTCAAAAAAAATAATCATTTTAATAAAATTATAAAGTTCCATTCTTTGTGTTCACGAGCGAGACGCTCGTGCTAACTGAGGAAAAATCAAAATTAACTACTTTTTTATTGAAAGGGAAAGTCCTTTGATTACAAGGGTTTTTTGCTATATTTGCTTTTCCTAAATTACAGAATCATGACATCTAAAAAACTTTTGCCCGTGCGGTATGGTGGCGGTATTGGAAACAACCGTAACACTTCTGTAAGTGTAGGACACCTTAGCTACACGGGTTTTATATTTCCTAAAATTACAGAGTTATGATTACAAACACAAACAACCTTTCAGAAGAAGCCAAAACAAGGCTTATGAATTTTTTCAGCCATATGATAGAACCAAAAGATATGGCTAAGGTAATTAGGCAAGCAAATTATCTTCTTGCTATAAGTGCTATTAGGGAAAATCAATGCCTTCAGAACGAAATGATCAACTTCGAAAACAGCTTTTATTGGCTCAATGAATTAGCCGAAGCTTTAAATCCTTATTTGAATGTAGAATAAGTTTTAATTCGCATATTTTTATTAAACCTCGATTTTAAAAAATCGAGGTTTTTTTGTTTAATTTCTAGGGTTAGCGTAAACATCCTACTTGTTTACGCGATTTTGTCAGGCTGAGCGGAGTCGAAGCCCCGTATATCCTTCGACTCCGCTCAGCCTGACATTATTGTAAATAAACTACATCATGTCGATATATCGGTCATGATATCCTAATAGATATAAAACACCGTCGAGTCCTAGACTTGAAATCGAGGTTGATGCATTTTCTTTTACGGTAGGTTTTGCGTGAAAGGCGATTCCTAGACCTGCTAAATTTAGCATTGGCAAATCGTTAGCCCCATCTCCTACTGCTATAGTTTGATTGATGTGAATTCCTTCCTTTTCGGCAATTGCTTTTAAGTATTCGGCTTTCTTCTGGCCATCGACGATGTCACCTAAATATTTACCAGTTAATTTCCCATCTTTAATTTCTAATTGGTTGGCATGCACGTAGTCGATGCCTAACTCTTTTTGCAAATATTCTCCAAAATAAGTGAATCCTCCCGATAATATAGCGGTTTTATATCCGTAATATTTTAAGGCTTTCATTAAACGATGCGCTCCTTTGGTTATTGGTAACTTTTCAGCAACCGATTGCAAAACGTCTTCGCTCAAACCTTCTAACAATGCCATACGTTGTTTGAAACTTTCGTTGAAATCTATTTCGCCATTCATAGCCGATTCTGTAATTGCTCTTACTTGCTCTCCTACTCCATTCAGCTCTGCCAATTCGTCTATTACTTCCGTTTGAATTAGTGTTGAGTCCATATCGAAACAAACTAAACGTCGGTTTCTTCTATAAATATTATCTTCCTGAAATGAGATATCTACATTTAGGGTTCTGGAAATTTCCATGAAACTCGCTGTCATTGCAATCTTATCTACAACATCTCCCGTTAGGGATAATTGTATGCATGAACGTGGATATTCTTCTGTTTCAACAACAGATGTTCTTCCTGTTAATCGTATTATAGATACAATATTTAAATTTTGATCGGATAATAATTTGGCAACTGCTGCTAATTGTGATGCTGCTAATTTTTCTCCTAGAATATTAACTATGTAACGTTGCTTGGATTGTGTTTTTACCCACTTTTCATAATCTTCGATAGAAATTGGAATAAACTTTACCTTTACTTCTAATTCATAAGCTTTAAACAATAAGTCTTTTAGAACTGGTCCTGAAGTTGAACCGGCTTGGATTTCGAACAAAATCCCCAGAGAAAGCGTATCATGAATATCAGCTTGCCCAATGTCTAAAATAACGGCATCATAAGTAGCCAATACCGCTGTTAATCCTGCTGTAACTCCTGGTTTATCATGACCTGAAACTTTTAATAAAATAATCTCTTTATCTTCTGTTGTCATTTTATCTTTATTGATTTAGAAGTGACAAAAATCGGCAATCTATTGTTGATAAAAAAGAATATGCTTTGTTTTCTTATAAAGAAAAAACACAAATCGATATGATTTATTTAAATAATTTAATGTTCTGTTCTAATGCTTAATATAACTTGTATTGGGACAACTTTTAATAAAAAAAGATTATTTAGAATAACTGAAGAAACAAATAAGTCTTGTTCTAAAATCACCCTAAATAATCTCCTGAATTAATTAGCTTATAGTAATTAATTTAATTTAGCTGCTTGGCATATTCTCATCAAAATTCACCATCCAGTTTACTCCAAACTTATCGGTAAGCATTCCGAAATAAGCTCCCCAAAAGGTTTTACCCATTGGCATAAATGGATTTCCTCCTGCTGAAAGTCCGTTAAAGATTCTATCTCCTTCTTTTGCGCTTTCGACATTAATTGAAACAGAAAAATTCCCTCCAAAGGTTACTGCACCTGATTGTTCGGTACTGTCACTTCCCATTAATATCGTTTGCCCGATAGGTAAACTAACGTGCATAATTCGGTTAGCATCTTCACTTTCGCTTGATACTTGAGAACAATTCTCGTCTGCAGGCATATCTTTGAATTTTCCAATGTATGCAAATTCGCCTCCAAAAACTGATTTGTAAAATAGAAATGCTTCTTCGCAATTTCCATTAAAAATTAAATAGGGATTTACTGCTGCCATGATATTTTTTTTTATTGTTAGTGTTTTTATTCTTTTTCTTCTGATAATTCTTTTACCATTTCTAATCCTTTCGGAAAAACATCTTTAAAATAATCTATATATTTTTCGAGCGTATCAACTTTAGCGTCAAGAATAGTATAACCATTCTCTAGAGTCAATCGATACGTTTCCATTGCGCCAGTCCATGTTTTTGTTTCTTCATCGATTGGCATTTCTTTAAAATTTTTCAATGCACTTATATGCCTGAATGCCATATATTCGCTTGGTATTTTCTTTTCGATAATGCTATTCATTCCTTCTCCATTTGGATCTAAAAAATGGATTTCATCTCCTTCGTTCCAATTGCTTACCACATAAGTTCCTTCACAGAAAACACTTGTCCATTTTCTATATGTTTCGTCTGTCCATAAAATATTCCAAACTGTTTCTCTCGGTGCTTTAATGTTGATCTTAAATTCTAATGTTTCCATAATCTGTTTTTTATGATAATTTACTAAAATCCATAAATAAAGAATTCCAACGGTGTCCATCTAAATCTGCAAAACCACAACCGTACATCCAACCTTGATTCAAACTTGGAGCTGCAAAAACATTTCCTCCTGCTTCCTGAACTTTTTTAGCAAGTGTATCTACCTCATCTTTACTTTCAGCATCTATAGAAATTAATACCTCCGAGCTTGTTTTTGTATCTGTCAACTTGTTTTGAGAGAAATCTGTAAACATATTCTCTTCAAAAAGCATTATTACAAATTTACCTTCTCCAACTAGCATACAAGTTGATTTTGACGTATCGTGCTCTTCATTAAATGAAAAACCTATTTTCGAGAAAAAGGCTTTCGATTTTGCCACATCTTTTACTGGAAGATTAAGCCATATTTGTTTTGCCATTTTTTGATATTTTAAGTTATTATTTTTAAACTATAGAAGATAATTTAAGCTATGCTTATATACTTACCGTAAAGACATTAAGTTACAAAGTTTTTTTATTCATATTTGAGAGAAGCCTTAGAATTTTTTTCTCTTTGAACCTTTGTCTCTTCTTTAATTACTCTCTACATAACTTTTAAAATTATCTAGAATCGCCTGCCATCCACCACGTTGCATCTCTTCTGAATTTTCTGTCTCTGGATCAAAACTTTCTATTATTTCTACTCCGTTTGGAGTTTCTCTAAAAGTAATTTCCACCTTTCTCCCATCTCCAATTACATATTCAATAGCTTCGTTTTCTTTTACTAAGGTATATTCTCCTTCAAAATCAAAACTCATACTTCCGTCTCTGGCTGCCATTGTAGATTTGAATTTTCCTCCTGTTTTTAAATCATTCTCAGCGTATGGTGTATGCCATTCTGGAGATGCATTATTCCATTCTTGTATGTGTTTTGGAGCTGTCCATATCTCCCAAACCTTAGCTATTGGCGCTTTTATTGTACTTTTAATTGTTATCATATTGAATCGTTTAATAATTGTATTTTCTAAATTGATTTTTAATTTTTTGGCGCCTGACTTTCATCCATGAAAAATATCTCCCAATGATGCCCATCTAAATCCAAAAAAGCTTTTTGATACATCCAGCCATAATCTTTAGCTTCCATATATTCGATTCCACCAGCTTTTACTACTGCTGCAATTATTTCATCTACTTTTTTCCGACTATCAACAGATAACGCCATTAAGATTTCGGTTGTGGTTGCTGTATTGCAAATTTGTTTCTGTGTAAATGTTTTAAAAAACTCTTCTAACAAAAGCATTGCAAATATATTTTCTCCGATTTCTAAACAAGCTGCTTTATCATCTGTGAAATTTAAATTAAATGTAAAACCTAATTCCGTAAAAAAAGCCATACTGCGTTTTAAATCTTTTACTGGAAGATTTAAGAAAATTTCTGTTTTCATTTTTATATAAATTTACAAATTATTTAAAGCAAATTTATACTAATCACCTAGTCTTCAAGCTACAATAAAAGTCATTTTTAGGGTCATTTAAGACAAAAAAACTATTTTTGTATAAGTCATTTTCATTAAAAAAGAGAAATAATGAGTAAAAAAATTGGGTTAATCGTTCCGCATGACTATAAATTATTGAGTATTGCAGCTATTCTTGAAGTTTTTGAAACTGCTAATAAGCTACATTCTGAAAATGAAAAACCATTTGAAATATTCGTTTTTCAATCGTCCGAACAAATAGAGCAAGAAAAATTATTTAACTATAAAGTTAATTCTATCCAATCCTCTGAAGAAAAACTCGAATTGGTCTTAATTCCTGCGTTTACAACAGATGACATGAGAGGAATGATTGCAAAAAACAGCAGTTTCCTTCCTTGGCTAAAAAAACAACATTTGTTTGGGGCAGAAATAGCCAGTTTCTGTACTGGAGCCTTCTTGCTTGGTGCTTCGGGATTACTAGATGAAAAATCAGCTACAACTCATGTTGATGCCTGTAGTGCTTTTAACCAATCGTTTCCTTTAGTAAATTTAAAACCCGAAGAAACATTAACCGCCGACGGAACTCTATATACTAGTGGCGGATCAACTTCTTCTTTTCATTTACTGATTCTTTTGATTCAGAAATATTGTGGAAATGAAGTTGCTGTACAAATTGCTAAGATTTTTTCCATTGATTTAAATCGCCATAAACAAAGCTATTTTAGCACTTTCCGCCCTAATCATTTACACAATGATTCTCTTGTTGCTCAATTGCAACACAAGATAGAAAATGAATACAGTACAATAGAAAAACTGGAGGAGATTACTAAAGACATTCCGACTAGTAATCGTAATATGACTCGGAGATTCAAACAAGTAGTTGGCATTCCTCCTATAGAATATTTGCAGAACATTCGTGTAGAAAGTTCTAAAAAGTATCTAGAGCAGACACAACTTTCTATATCAGAGATTATTGAAAAAACGGGGTATAACGACCCTAAATCTTTTAGAAAAGTTTTTTACAAAATGGTTGGAATGAAACCGATAGAATATCGAGAAAGATTTAGAGTAAGATAAAAAAAAACCTGCTCAACTAAATGAGCAGGTTAAGATGAATCTTTGCCAAAGTTTTATACTTGTCAAAGTTATTTCAAAAACATTACGAAGCGATTTCTAATCGTTTCAATAAATTTTTATTCAATGTTTCTTTAGCGTACTCTCTATCAATCTCTAATGTTTTAACATCTGAACTTGGCAAATCGTACATAGCATCTGTTAAGATTGCTTCGCATAACGAACGTAATCCACGTGCTCCTAATTTATATTCTAATGCTTTATCAACAATAAAATCTAATGCTTCATCAGTAATTGTAAACGCTACTTCATCCATTAAAAACAATTTTTGATATTGCTTAATTAATGCATTTTTAGGCTGGGTAAGGATTGCACGTAATGTTTCTCTATCTAAAGGATCCATATGTGTCAAAACTGGTAAACGACCAATAATTTCAGGAATCAATCCAAAATCTTTAATATCTTTTGGAATGATGTATTGCAATAAATTGTCTTTATCGATATTATCCACATTTTTTGATGTACTATAACCAACAGCCTGACGATTTAAACGTTTTGAAATAATACGTTCTACTCCATCAAAAGCTCCACCAGCGATAAACAAAATATTTTGGGTGTTTACCTCAACAAATTTTTGGTCTGGATGCTTACGTCCTCCTTTTGGTGGTACGTTTACAACTGTTCCTTCTAACAATTTTAATAATGCTTGTTGCACACCTTCTCCCGAAACATCACGTGTTATTGATGGATTATCACTCTTACGGGCAATTTTATCTATTTCATCAATAAAAACGATTCCTCTTTCGGCTTTAGCCACATCATAATCGGCAGCTTGAAGCAAACGTGTCAAAATACTCTCTACGTCTTCTCCAACATATCCAGCTTCTGTTAAAACAGTAGCATCAACAATTGCCAAAGGAACATCTAACATTTTTGCAATAGTTTTTGCTACTAATGTTTTTCCTGTTCCGGTTTGTCCAACCATAATAATGTTACTTTTTTCAATCTCTACTTCGTCATCCAACTGTTGTTGCATTAAACGTTTGTAATGATTGTAAACAGCAACCGACATCACTTTTTTAGTTTGATCCTGACCTATTACATATTGATCTAAGAATGCTCTAATTTCTTTTGGTTTCTTTAATATTAAATCACCAACTAATTTTGAACTTCCGCTTGATTTTAACTCTTCTAAAACAATTCCGTGTGCTTGTTCGATACACTTATCACAGATATGTGCATTAATACCAGCAATTAATAAATTGGTCTCTGGCTTTTTTCTTCCACAAAACGAACACTCTAATACTTCTTTTGCCATCTATTTTTAGTTGCAAAGTTACAAAGGTTCTAAGGCTCTGAGTTTCCAATATCGAAAGCTCATAACTAAATCAACCTATAACTTCATTTTATTTTAACCTAAATTTCTTCTTTTCAAAATCACAAAGCAATGTACTTTAAAACTTTGTGCCTTTGTAACTTTGAACCTTCAAAATTTATCCTCTTCTCAAAACTTCATCAATCATTCCGTACTCTTTAGCTTCATCGGCAATCATCCAGTAATCGCGTTCGCTATCTTTATGTACTTTATCAAAAGTTTGTCCTGAATGCTGAGAAATGATGTTGTATAATTCATCTTTCAGTTTCAACATTTCACGTAGATTAATTTCCATATCTGTAGCAACTCCTTGTGCTCCTCCAGATGGCTGGTGAATCATTACTCTTGAATGTGGCAATGCTGAACGTTTTCCTGCTGCTCCTGCACATAATAAAACAGCTCCCATTGAAGCAGCCATTCCTGTACAAATTGTAGCTACATCTGGTTTAATATATTGCATTGTATCATAGATTCCTAATCCTGCATAAACACTTCCTCCTGGAGAATTTAGATAAATCTGAATGTCTTTAGATGCATCTGCACTTTCTAAGAACAACAATTGCGCTTGAACAATATTTGCAATTTGATCATCAATTCCTGTTCCAAGGAAAATAATTCTATCCATCATTAATCTTGAAAAAACGTCTAACTGTGAAATATTCAACTGACGTTCTTCTATAATATATGGAGTCATATTAGTTGGAGTCATTGCACTTACGATTTTATCGTAATACATAGCATTTACTCCTTGGTGCTTTGTAGCAAATTTTTTAAATTCTTTACCGTAGTTCATATTTTTTTGTTCTAAGTTGTACGTTACTATATTATATATTTTATTTAATCAAAGGTCATACCTCTTTATAAACAATGCCAATATGTCTTATTTTAAATTTGAAACCTAAAAAAAGAGCGTCAAAGAATAAATTCTTTTGACGCTCAAATATACTTATTTTTTTAGAAATTATTCTCCGTAAGAAGCTGCAATAAATTCTCCGTAAGTTACTTCTTTAGTTGTTGGATTTGCTTTTTCTTTAAACAACTCCAATAACTTCTCAGCTACAACTTGCTCAGAAAGTCTTTTTACTTCTTCTTGGTTTGACAATACTCTTGCAACAATTCCTTGAACTTCTTCGTCTGTTGGATTTGTTTGTCCAAATTGAGCCATTTGTTGTTTGATAGCAGCTGTTGTGAATGCTTTCAAATCTTCAAATGTAATTTGGATATTACTTTGAGCCATTGCTTTTCCTTCAATTAATTGAAAACGTAATCCTTTTTCTGATCTTGCGTATTCAACTTCTGCTTCTTCTGGAGATAATTTTTTCTCACCTACAGTTTGCAACCATTTTTTTAGGAATTCAGCTGGCAATTCAAATTTAGTGCTCTCAATTAAGAAATCTTGAACATCTGCTAATAATTTTTGATCTGCTTGTTGTGCAAATTGAAGCTCTGCATCTTCTTTAATTTTTGCTTTCAAATCTTCTAATGAAGCTACTTTACCTTCACCGAAAAGTTTATCAAACAATTCTTGGTTTAATTCTGCCAATTCAGCACCATTGATAGCTTCGATAGTAAAGTTAACATCTACATCTAAACCGTGAACATCATCATGACTTACTTTTAAGTAATCCATTAATTGGTGATCATCTTCGAATAAACCTTTAGTATTTACAGTTACAACATCTCCAACTTTTTTACCGATAAATTTATCAGCAGTTTTTTTATCTTTAAAGATAGAAAGTGAGATTGTTGTAGTATTGTTGATTCCTTTTTCTTCGTTTGTAAAAGTTCCTGTAATATCAGAATCAGCTACAACTACATCTTGAGGAATTGCTTTCCCAAATTGTTTTTGGATACGCTCTACTTGACCATCGATTAATTTATCATCAGCAGTAACGATATATTTTACGATATCATTTTTAGCTTCAAGATCAATTTCGAAGTTAGGCACTAAACCAATTTCATATTCGAATACTAATTCTTCAGCATCCCAATCAAAATTTTCGTTTTCTTTAGCAAGAGGAGTCCCAAGAAGATTTAATCTTTCAGATTGTACATAACGCTCCAAAGCCAAATCAACTACTTTTTTAACTTCTTCTTGTTTTATTCCTTTTCCGTATTGTTTTTCAACAAGATCTTTAGGAACTTGACCTTTTCTAAAACCTTTTACAGTTGCCAAAGGCATTTTTTCGTTTAATCTTTTTTGAACTTGACCTTTGTAATCCATATGAACAACGTTCAATACAATTGTCTCATTTACTGCGTTTATTGCTACTCTTTTAATATCCATCTTCTTCTTTAATTTACATAATAAAATTGGGTTGCAAAATTATAAAATTTTTGCAACCCAACCAAGCTTTTTAATATATTGATAAGAAGTCCTTTTTAAGACTCTTCCTTCTTACTATTTTATCTATCCTCCCCTAATACTTTATACGTAATTGACTGAAGAATAGACAGAACGATACTAAATATTAGCGCCGTCCAAAACGAATCGACAGTGAACCCGCCAACAATTTTTGTACATAACAAAATAATTATAGCGTTAATAGCCAACAAAAACAATCCAAACGTAATCAAAGTAACTGGCAATGTGAACAATACTAACAACGGCTTAATAAAAACATTAAGTAATCCTAGCACCACAGCAACAATTAAAGCAATAGTAAAACTAGCTACATGAACGCCTGGCATAAAATGAGCTATTAGCAATACTAAGCCTGCGGTAATCAATATTCTGAGTAGTAATTTCATATTTTTTTGTTTTAAAATTTATTTAAAAGTAATAAAATTTTCATTAAATAAAGTAATTATTTCTTCAAAAAATCGATAGCTAACTCGTAAAACATCTTAGGATTTTCGGCATGTAACCAATGCCCAACGTTTGGAATCGTCTCAATATTTGAATTTGGAAAATGCTGTTTGATGTTCTCAAAATCTGAATCTAAAATATATCTCGATGCACCTCCTCTAATAAATAATGTAGGGTTATTAAAAACTAAATCAGAGTCTAGCTCTTTACCAATAGCCTCTAAATTAGTATTAAAGACTGGTAAATTAAATCGAAATGCTAATTGCCCTGGTTCATGCCAATATAGATTCTTCATTAAGAATTGTCTTGTTCCAAAATCAGATATATACGTCGCCAAAATAGCTTCGACATCATTACGACTTGGTTTTACCGAAAAATCAACTGCATTTAATCCAGCCAAAATATCTTGATGATGTTGCGGATAATATTTAGGAGCAATATCGGCTACAATTAGTTTATTAACTTTTTCAGGATGTGTTGCGGCAAAAAACATAGCCGTTTTACCACCCATCGAATGTCCTATGACATCGACTTTATCCAAGTTATTCGCTTGACAATATTCGAAAACATCCTGCACCATCGCCTCATAAGTAAATACATCCGAATGAAAACTACGTCCGTGATTACGTAAATCTAAAATATGAACCTGAAAACCATCAGCAGCAAATTGTGTTCCAAGTGTTTTCCAATTATCAGACATTCCTAAGAATCCATGAAGAATTAGCAATGGCTTGCCCTCCCCTTCTATTTTTGAGTATAACATAAACTATTTTAATTTTCGCAAATACATATTAACCACATTATCTAATCCAAGATAAAGTGCTTCCGAAATTAAGGCATGACCAATAGAAACTTCTAATAATCCTGGGATATTTTGTTTAAAAAACTCAATGTTATCCAAACTCAAATCGTGACCAGCATTTATCCCTAAATGAAGTTCATTTGCCAATTTAGCAGCTTCTACATAAGAATCGATTCCTTTTTCGTTTCCTAAACTATATTGATGTGCAAAAGCCTCTGTATATAATTCGACTCTATCTGTTCCTGTTTTTTTAGCTCCTTCAATAATTTCAAGAACTGGATCTACAAAAATCGAAGTTCTTATTCCATTACGCTGAAACTCCTGTATCACTTCTGTCAAATACGATTGATTTTTTATAGTATCCCAACCTGCTGAAGAGGTAATAGCTCCAACTGCATCTGGAACCAATGTTACCTGATCTGGCTTGCATTCTAAAACCAAATCAATAAAATTGTGTTGCGGATTTCCTTCAATATTATATTCGGTATATACAATTGCTTTTAAATCTCGCGCATCTTGATAACGAATATGGCGCTCATCTGGACGTGGATGTATCGTTATTCCTTGCCCTCCAAATTTTTGAATATCGGTTGCAACTTTTAATAAATCTGGCACATTTCCGCCACGTGCATTACGTAACGTTGCAATTTTATTGATATTTACACTTAACTTTGTCATATAAATGGATATTAATTCTAGTAACACTATATTTGTTACGACAAAAATACAAAGTAAAACTTAGGAGTTTTTGCTATTTTTTGATTATTTTGCATCAAATATTGCTAATTGTATTATGACAGATATTACTAATTATATTACCAATGACTATAGAGCTATAAACAGTCAAGAAACCATTGCTTCAGCACAGGACTTCTTTACTGATTTAAGCTATTCGCATTTTCCAGTTCTGGAAGATGGAGTCTACATTGGTTGCATAGCTTCCGATGACATTGAAACTTTTGATAGCGACAAAAAAGTAATTGATTATAAATATACTCTCGAACATTTTTTTGCTAGAAGCAATATGATCTGGCTTGATGTATTGGAAGTTTTTGCTAAAAACCATACCAATTTAATCCCAGTTTTAGACGAAAACAATATTTATCTTGGCTTTTATGAAATAGGCGATATCATTAAATTCTTTCACGAAACCCCTTTTTTAAAGGAACCGGGCGGAGTAATAATCGTAAAAAAAGGGCTTCTAGATTATTCTATGAGTCAGATCACTCAAATTGTAGAAAGCAACAATGGTAAAATTCTAGGCGCATTTGTTTCTGATGCCAACTCAGATAGTATTGAAATAACCATTAAAATTAGCTTAGGAGCGATGAACGAAATCATTCAAACCTTCCGAAGATACAATTACGAAATCATATCAGAACACCAAGAAGACACATACATTAACAATTTAAAGGAACGCTCTGATTATTTAGACAAATACCTTAATATATAAAAAATTAGGCGGTGTGTCAATTAGATAATTTTCACATTATGCAATTGACAAATTATCTAATTGACACATTATTTAATCAAAAAGAATGAAAGTAGCTATCTACGGACAATACTATCTAAATAGTACAGACCCAATTATTAAAGACATATTTGTTTTTTTTACCTCGAATAATGTCGAAATGGTTATCGAAGCCAATTTCTTGAAGATGCTCCATGAAAAAAAGATAATCGAAAAAGAATACAAAACTTTCTCAACTCATACTGAATTAGACAGCAGCTTTGAAATGTTGATAAGTATTGGTGGAGACGGAACCATATTAAGAGCTGCAACTTTAATCCGTAATTCCGGCGTACCCATTTTAGGCATCAATGCAGGAAGATTGGGATTTCTTGCTACAGTTCAAAAAGAAAACATAGCAGCATTTATGCAATTTGTAATTGACAAAAAATATACCGTATCACAAAGATCATTATTAAGCTTAACTACAGAACCAAAAAATGAAGCCATAGAAGAACTTAATTTTGCTATGAATGAAGTTACGGTCAGCCGAAAAGACACTACATCGATGATAACAGTAGACACTTATTTAAATGGCGAGTACTTAAATTCATATTGGGCAGATGGATTAATAATATCAACCCCTACAGGCTCAACAGGATATTCATTAAGCTGTGGTGGTCCAATATTAACTCCTGATGTAAATAGTCTTGTTATTACACCTATTGCACCGCATAATTTAACAGCAAGACCACTTATAATACCAGATGATACAGAGATTAAACTTCGAGTATCAGGAAGAGAAGATCATTATCTTGTCTCTTTAGATTCGAGGATAGCTTCAATAAAAAACGAATCTATTTTAACAATAAAGAAAACCGATTTCAAAATAAATATGGTTGAAATTCCCGGAGAAACATTCTTAAAAACCTTACGCAATAAACTACTTTGGGGAGAAGACAAAAGAAATTAATCACTTTTTTAAGTATCCTTTATACTATTTGTAATGTTTTTCTCGTTTTGCAAGTGTCGAATATTCAGTAATTGTTGAGATATATCATCTATAATTCAAAAAATGACAGTTTTAACTTAATGAGCATTGATTCGTATTGATTATTATTATATTTGCACGCAATTTTTAATTAAATGAACAAAATTTTTAATTTATTGTTATGTTTCTTTTTCTTTACAAGCATGAATGCTCAGATACATGAGGTTGGTGTTTTTTTAGGAGGGAGCAATTATATTGGAGATGTTGGAAGTACAACTTACATTTCACCAGACAAGCCTGCTTTTGGGCTATTATACCGATGGAATAAAAGTCCGAGACACGCCTATCGATTTTCATATACTCAATCGACAATCACTGCAAATGATTTAGATTCGAAAGAAGGAGGAAGAAAACTAAGAGGGTATCGTTTTGACAACACAATAAGAGAGCTTTCTGCTGGACTTGAATTCAATTTTTTTGACTTCAATTTACATGAATCCAAAAGAAAAGTCACACCTTATGTATTTTCAGGATTAAGTTATTTCAGATATGATTCATTATACATTCAATCTGGAGAAACAGAAAAAGAAAAAAAGACAGGTTCAATTGCAATTCCAATGATAGTTGGTGTAAAAACAAATTTAACTACTAATTTTGTTTTAGGACTAGAAGTAGGTGCACGATATACCTTTACAGATAATCTTGATGGTAGCAATCCGGATAATGATAATTTAAAATCATTGCGTTTTGGAGATTTAAATAATAATGACTGGTATGTCTTCTCAGGAATAACTTTAACGTATACCTTTGGAAACAAACCTTGCTATTGCCCATATTAAAAAAATGAATTTAGACACAATAGATAAAACAAACTTGCCAAGACATTTAGCCATCATAATGGATGGAAATGGACGCTGGGCTAAACAACAAGGGTTTCTGAGAGCTTTTGGTCATGAAAACGGAACAAAATCTGTTAAAGAAACCATCGAATCCTGTGCCAAAATAGGAATCGAGTATTTAACATTATACGCCTTTTCTACAGAAAACTGGAATAGACCTAAATTAGAGATTGAAACTTTAATGAAGATACTCATCAATTCATTAAAAAAAGAACTCGGTACATTACAGAAAAACAATATCAAACTTAATGCAATTGGCAATTTAGAGAAACTACCTAAATCTGCTCAAAAAGAGCTTTTGGATGTTATTGAAAAAACAAAAAATAACACAAGGCTTACGCTCACATTAGCTTTAAGTTATGGCTCAAGAGAAGAACTTATAAACGCTGTTAGAATCATCAGTAATAAAGTTAAAAATAATATAATTTCAATAGACACTATTGACGATTCAATTATAAATGAGCATCTTTACACGCAAAATTTACCCGACGTAGATTTATTAATACGAACAAGTGGAGAACATAGAATAAGTAATTTTTTGTTATGGCAAATTGCCTATGCAGAGCTATATTTTACTAATGTGTTATGGCCAGACTTTAAAGAAAAGGATTTATATGAGGCTATCATTAGTTATCAAAAAAGAGAACGTAGATTTGGAAAAACAAGTGAACAAATTAAATAATTTTTTAGTGTTACAAAAAAGAATAAAAATAGTACTTACTTTATTGGTTTTTAGTAGTTTTTCACAAATAAAAGCGCAAGAAAGAATTCCATTTGACCAAGGAAAAAAATATATTCTTGCCGACGTATCTGTTGTTGGTAAAATAAGCTTCAACGAGCAAACTGTTGTCACTTTTTCTGGCCTACAAAAAGGACAAGAAATTACTGTTCCTGGTGAAGAAATAAGTGGAGCTATAAAAAAACTTGGAAAGCTTGGTCTTTTTGACGAGATTACATTCTACATAAATAGAATTGAAAATGATAGCATATATTTAGACCTAGATATCATTGAACTTCCTAAACTAAATGATGTTAAAATTGTTGGTGTTAAGAAGAGTAAAGTTGAAGGACTAATTAAAGACAATAGTTTAACAAAAAACAAAATTGTAAACGAAAATTTAATTACGACTACTAAAAATTATATCGAAAACAAATACAAGAAAGAAGGTTACTATAATACCAAAGTAACCATCACCACTACTGCAGACACCACATCTACAAACCAAGTAAACATGCTGGTTCGTGTAGATAAAGGAGATAAGGTAAAAATTAGCAAAATCGAATTTGAAGGTAATAAAGCTCTATCTGATGCTTCATTAAGAGGTGCAATGAAAGACACTAAGCAAAAAAATCCTATTCGTATTTTTAAAGCTTCAAAATTCATTAAAGACAAATACAAAGCCGATTTAGACAAAGTTATTGCTAGCTACAAAGAAAAAGGATATAGAGATGCAAGGATATTGCATGACTCTATTACGTACGATAAAAAGAAAAATACACTAGCTATAAAAGTAGATGTTGAAGAAGGTAACAAGTACTACTTTGGTGATATCAAATTCTTAGGAAACACAGTATACTCTGACCAACAATTAAATCGTTATTTAGGTATTAAAAAAGGAGAAACTTATAATGGTGTACTTTTAGAGAAAAGAATTGCCGATAAGACGAAACCTGATGCAGAAGACATCACCAATTTATATCAAAATAATGGTTATTTATTCTCTAACATTAATGCTGTAGAAGTAAAAACTGTAAATGACACTATTGATTTTGAAATTAGAGTTACCGAAGGTCCAATTGCATATTTTAACAAAATATCAGTTGTAGGTAATGATAAAACAAATGATAAAGTAATTTACCGTGAGTTAAGAACTAAACCAGGTGAAAAATATAGCAAAGATTTACTAGTTAGAACAATTCGTGAGATCGGACAATTAGGATTCTTTGATCCAGAAGCAATTGATCCTAAATTTAAAAATGTTGATGCTGGTGCAGGAACTGTAGATATAGAATACAATCTTGTAGAAAAAGGATCTAGCCAGATAGAACTTCAAGGTGGTTATGGAGGTGGTGGTTTCATCGGAACCTTAGGGCTTTCATTTAACAACTTCTCTGCTCGAAATATGTTTAACAAAAAAGCATACAAACCTTTACCAATGGGTGATGGACAAAAGGTAGCTCTTCGTTTACAAGGAAGTACTTATTTTCAAACTTATAGTGTATCATTCTCAGAACCTTGGTTTGGAGGAAAAAAACCAGTACAATTCAGTTCTTCTATATCATATAGTACACAGTTTTTAAATAACTACATTACACAAAGAGTAGACAAAAGCAAAAGCTTTAATATTTTAACATTATCTGTTGGTTTAGCCAAAAGATTATCTGTGCCAGATGATTACTTCGTATTATCTCAATCAGTTAGTTACCAACACTATGACCTACATAATTACAATACAGGATTATTTACTTTTGGAAATGGTACATCTAGAAACTTAGCCTATACTATAGGACTAACAAGAAGTAACAAAGGTATAAATCCAATATTCCCAACATACGGTTCAGAATTTAGTCTTTCAGCTAAACTTACTCCTCCTTATTCATTATTCAATGGAATTAACTATGGAGATTTAGCAAATCAAAAAGAGTACAAATTGAAGAATACGGTTGACAGATCAAATCAGCTGGATGACAATGATAATATAGTACAGATTGGAGACTATGTTGATGCAAAAGGAAACAAGGTTGATGACTATACTCTTGCAGCTACAGATCAAGGAAAAGTTGATCAAAAGAAATTTAATTGGTTAGAATACTATAAAATTAAGTTCAAAGCTGATTGGTATACCAAAGTTTATGGTAAATTAGTACTCCGAACGTTAACTGAATTCGGTTTCTTAGGTGCTTATGATCAATCAAGAGGCGTAGTTCCTTTCGAAAGATTTTATTTAGGAGGAGATGGTATGGCAAATTATTCTATGGATGGTAGAGAAACAATAGCATTAAGAGGATACGAAAATAACTCATTAACGCCAGTAAATAATAATGGTGAACAAATTGGAGCTACGATTTATAACAAATTCTCGTTAGAATTACGTTATCCAATTACATTAAAACAATCAGCTTCGATTTATGTACTTACATTTGCTGAAGCAGGTTCATCTTATGCAAATTTCAAAAACTATAATCCTTTCGATTTAAATCGTTCAGCTGGTGCTGGTTTACGTGTATTCATGCCTGCATTTGGACTATTAGGTATCGATTTTGGTTACGGATTTGATACATTACCAGGACAATCAAAACCAAGCGGTTTTAAAACGCATTTTATTATTGGGCAACAATTTTAATCGTATTGGTAAAAAAATTTCAAATAAAATTAATGTTATGAGAAAACAATTTTTATTTATAATTTTGGCTTTGATAGTAGTAAATACAAGTCAAGCGCAAACCAAATCGACAAGAATAGGATACATCGATATGGAGTATATCCTACAAAATGTTCCTGACTATAAAGAGGCTCAGACGCAATTAGAACAGAAAGCCGAAAAGTGGAAACAAGAAATTGAAACTAAGAAATTAGACATCAATAAACTTAAAGACGCTTTGAAAGCTGAAAAAGCGTTATTAACAAATGAGTTAATCGATGAAAGAGAAACAGAAATCAAGTTCCTTGAAAAAGAAACATTAGATTACCAACAACAACGTTTTGGTGTTAATGGCGATTTAATTAGGCAAAAATCTGCTTTAGCAAAACCAATACAAGATCAGGTTTTTACTGCTGTTCAAGATATTGCAGAAGCTAGAAAATATGATTTCATATTTGACAGATCATCTGATTTAACGATGCTTTTTGCCGCAAAAAGATTTGACGTAAGCGATCAGGTTTTACGAATTATAACCAGAACCGACAAGAGAGAACAACTGACAAAGAAACAACTTGCTATAGAAGAAGAAAAAGAAAATAAAGAAACTGCGATTGACGAAAGTCCTGCTTTACAGGAAAGGCAAAAAATCCTAAATGATAGAAAAGCAGCAAGGGATAAAATACTAGAAGATAGAAAAGCAGCTCAAGAAGAAAAGATAAGAGCATACGAAGAAAACAAAAAAGCAATTCGTGATGCAAGGGAAGCTAAAAAAAATGGCACGGTTTCTGAAACAGTAAAAAAGGAAAGCACACCATCAGTAACTACTCCAACTACAGAAACAGCTAAAACAACTGTAACTGACGATGCGAGAGCTAAACAAGCTGAAGACAGACAAAAGCTTTACGACGAACGCAAAAAAGCTTTAGAGGAAAGAAGAAATAAAATTTTAGAAGAAAGAGAAGCTGCCAAAAAAGCAAGAGAGCAAAAGGCAAAAGAAGAGAAAGAAAAACAAGGATAATACGACCAATAATTAATTAATATTTTAAAATGATGATGAAACAAATCAAAACTTTACTAATTGCTGCAATACTAGTTTTAGGAGCAAACCAAATGAATGCTCAAGCTAAAGTAGCTCACGTTGATGTAAGCGAAATTATGTCTAAAATGCCAGCAATGATAGAAGCACAAAAACAGCTTGAAAAACTAAGCGGTACATATGATGCCGATTACAAAAAAATGGTTGAAGAATACCAAGCAAAATTAAAAAAATACGAAGCTGAATCAGCTACAGTAACAGATGCAGTTAATGGAGAACGTTCTAAAGAAGTTCAAGATATGCAAAAAAGAATTGTAGACTATAGAGACAATGCTCAAAAAGAATTACAACAAAAAGAATCTGATATTGTAAAACCATTAATGGAAAAAGTGAGAGCTTCTATCCAAAAAGTTGGTAAAGCAAAAGGATACCAATATGTATTAGATGGTTCTACTCTTTTATTAGCTGACGGTCCAAACGTTACTGCTGATGTGAAAAAAGATTTAGGTTTCTAAAAAACTGTCTTAATAAAGTTTAAAAAAACTGCTCACCTATAAAATGGTTCGAGCAGTTTTTTTTATACTCAAAAATCTTAAATAAAGTCTTTTTTTTGATTCTAAAAAATACTTAACTTTGTTTTTATGACAAATAATAATCCAATAGGCGTTTTCGATTCTGGCATTGGTGGTACTTCTATTTGGAGCGCTATTCATCAATTACTTCCAAATGAAAAAACTATCTATTTAGCAGACAGTAAAAATGCCCCTTATGGTCAAAAAACCAAAGAGGAAATAGTAGTTTTAAGCAAAAAGAATGTAGATTTTTTACTAGGCATGGATTGTAAATTGATTGTTGTTGCATGCAATACCGCAACCACAAATGCAATTAAAGAATTAAGAGAACAATATTCTATTCCATTTATAGGAATAGAACCTGCAATAAAACCTGCAGCAATAAAATCGAACACGCACACTATTGGAATACTCGCTACTCAAGGCACTCTAAATAGTGAATTATTTAATAAAGCAACTGAAATATATCAAGACACTAAAATCATTGAACAGGTTGGTCATGGCTTAGTACAATTAATTGAAAATGGAGATCTAAACTCTCCTGAGATGACACAACTTCTGGAATCTTATCTCAGACCAATGATTGAGGCTAATATTGATTATTTAGTACTAGGATGCAGTCATTATCCTTATCTGATTCCGCAGATAAAAAAAATCCTTCCAGAACACATTCATATTATTGACTCAGGAGAAGCTGTTGCTAAGCAAACTCAAAACATACTACGTGAGAAAGTCGGCTTTAATAATAAACCTGCAAATGAACCTGTGTTTTATAGCAATAGCAATCCAAAAGTTTTGTCTGACATACTAGGAAACAAATACAACGTTTCTGAAAAAGATTTCTAGTAATTATTCAAATTCCCTCCTAACAAACTATATTTTATCTAATGATAAATTGAGTGATAATTTATGATAATTTTCTTTCATAAGACCATCACCAATTTTACCTTTTTGACCCATAAGAGTAAAAAATATTCAAAGCTGAAAAAGTATTACACTCCAGAAGAAGGCTTAGTCCTAACGAGAAAGGCATATCGCTAACTCACTGATTATCGCCTTCAAGAATTCACCAATCGATTACTAATATAAAACATGTAAAATCCATCCAAAAAGAAACAAAGCCTTGATTGGAGATAAAAGAATTCCTATAGCGAAGCTATAAAATGCATTATAACTACTCCTCCTCTTCTTTAAACCAACTCGAATACATTACATAATTATTAGAAATGCGTTCGATTTCGCCAGCAAAATCAGATTGATCGATATCCTTTACTTTCTTAGCAGGCACTCCCGCATATATACTTCCTGAAGTTACTATTGTATTTTGAGTTACCACAGCACCTGCAGCGACAATAGCATTACTTTCGACAATACAATTATCCATTACAATCGCTCCCATTCCTATCAATACATTATCATGAATTGTACAACCATGAACAATTGCATTATGTCCTATAGAAACATTATTCCCTATTATCGTTGGGTGTTTCTGATAAGTACAATGAATTACAGCACCATCTTGGATATTAACCTTATTCCCTATCTTAATAAAATTAACATCTCCTCTAATTACAGCATTAAACCAAACACTACATGAATCTCCAAAAGAAACTTCTCCTACAATTGTAGCATTTTCGGCTACGTAGCAATCATTTGGAATATTAGGTGTTTTTCCGTTTACAGATTTTATCAACATGAGTTTATTTATTTTTTAAAATGAATTCTAATTAGTTTACTGCAGGACAATCACAATCGTATTTTTCACGCTTACAAAATAAGTTGATTCCCAAAGTAATTTGATGGTATGCGCCATTATCAAATTTCACGTTACCTGTAACTTGAGAATAAGTGTAAGCAAACATAAAGTTTTTATAATTAACCCCTAAAATAGGTGTTATGTATTGTAATTTTTGAGTAGAAATTCCTGAACCATTATAATATTGAGCGCCATCAAAACTTCTTCTATAAGATAATCCAGCCCAAAGGCTACCAAAATCCATATTTTTATACGCTTTTAAATTAAAATCAACCAACTTCTCTTTTGTCTTATCAAACAATTGAAAAAGCACTGAAGGCTCCCATAATAATTTTCTCTTATTTCCGAAAACATATCCTGCACTCAAAAGATATTTCCTGAGATTATCACTTTCAAAATCTGTATAAATTTGCCTTCTTGTTTCTACTGCTCCTTGAACTGTAGCGTGAGCATAAAAATTTAAAAAATTATATGAAGCCCCAAAATCCACATTAAAATAGGAATCCTTCTGTATGTTACCAAAAACAATTGGGTCAAATTCACCAAATGAAGTTTCGTCTAACTGGTTCTGAATTACTCCTGCATTAATACCAAATGACAGCTGATTCAAATCAATTTCATCTCTCGAAAAAAGAATATGATAAGCATAAGTAAGTTTAATTCCTTTTTGAGAATGATACCCGTTTTTATCATTAAAAAGTATAACTCCTGCCCCTGATCTATCACCAATACGGCCGTTAAAACTTAAAGTCTGAAGTGCTGGTGCATCATCCTGACCAAACCATTGCTTGCGTGCTGTTAATCTTAATTTTGCACAATTTGCAGCGCCTGCCATTGAAGGATGAATCAAATAATAATTATCAGACAAATAA
This sequence comes from Flavobacterium sp. EDS, assembly GCF_020991525.1. Classification (NCBI taxonomy): domain Bacteria; kingdom Pseudomonadati; phylum Bacteroidota; class Flavobacteriia; order Flavobacteriales; family Flavobacteriaceae; genus Flavobacterium; species Flavobacterium sp. EDS. The sequence continues at coordinate 36,813 of NZ_JAJMOZ010000001.1, read as the reverse complement.
TCTGAATAAACTGGAATACCTTCTTGAGCATAAGAGTACGAAAATATAAATAATAAAAAAACTGAATATTTAATTTTGGAATACATTAAAGGTAGCTTTGTTTAAATAGATGTTAAAAACGTATATCAGTAATATACTTTGGTAAATATTACTACGATACAGAAAATAATACGTTATTTTTATATTAAAAATCAAATATAACTATTAGTAGAAAATAACTTTAGTAAATTTGTAAAAAATTACTAAATCATGACAAAACTCACTATAAAAGAAACGCAAAACCCAAGCATATTAAAATTTGAATTTCCTGACTTTATTACTAAGAATGAGAGCTTTGAATTTAAAAACATTGATGAAGCTAAAAACTCTCCACTAGCACAAAAGCTGTTTTATTTACCGTTCGTAAAAACAGTATATATTTCGGGGAATTTTGTTGCTATCGAAAGATATAACATTGTTGAATGGGACGATGTGAAAGATGCTGTAGTAGAGCAAATCGAATCATTTGTAAACGATGATGGCGTTATCATTTCTATTGATGAGAACAAACCTAAAAAACAACCTATAACTGTTTATGGTGAATCAACACCAAACCCAGCAGCATTAAAATTTGTTGTTAGCAGAATGTTGACAAAAAATGCAATTGAATACAAAAACATTGATCAAACTGCATCTTCTCCACTAGCTAAAGAATTATTCAGATTTCCTTACGTTAAAGAGATTTTTATCGATGAAAATTATATCTCGGTAACTAAATACGAAATTAACGATTGGCAAGAAATCACTCTTGAACTAAGAACTTTCATTAAACAATATATTGAAAATGGAGGAACTGTTCTAGACGAAAGTTTAATCGAAGTGGCAACTAAAAATGATGTTACTAAAGATGAAGCTTTTGATAAATTAGACACTACATCGCAACAAATTATTAATATATTAGAAGAATATGTGAAACCTGCTGTAGCTGCAGATGGTGGAAACATAGCTTTTGATTCTTACAATGATACTGACAAAACTGTAAAAGTAATTTTACAAGGAGCATGTAGCGGTTGCCCTTCGTCGACATTTACTCTTAAAAGTGGTATAGAGAACATGCTAAAAAGTATGTTAAATGATGAAAACATCAAGGTAGAAGCTGTAAATGCTTAAACAACTTTTATAAACAAATCAAATAAAAGCGCTTCGTACGAAGCGCTTTTTTATTATCTAAGAAATAAAACAACAATCACAAATTACTTATTATCAATAAATTATAACTACACAGTTAGCTTAATTCTTAAAAAAAAGATTAATATTGTAATCTATATTAACTAACAAGAACTATTATGGGATTATCATCATTTTTTAAGAATTTATTTGGCACTGCTAAGGATTCTGCTACTGAATTAGCAACCCAAGCCGAAAACACGTTTGAGCAAGCTAAAGAAGCTGCAACTCCGTATATTGAAAAAGCAGAAACATTTGCTGAAGAAACAATAGAAAAAGTTAAGGAGGTATCTACTCCATATCTCGAGAAAGCAGAAATATTTGCTGAAGAGACCATTGCCAAAGCTAAAGAAGTATCTGCTCCATATATTGAAAAAGCAGAAACACTAGCTGGAGAAACGATAGAAAAAGTTAAAGAAGTATCAGCACCATATCTCGAAAAAGCCGAAACATTTGCAGAAGAGACTATTGAAAAAGTTAAGGAAGTAACTGCTCCATATCTTGAAAAAGCGGAAACATCAACCGGAGAAACAATAGAGAAAGTTAAAGAAATAGCTAACCCAATATTAGATAGTACTGAAAATCATCTTCATCAAGCAAAAGATGTAGCTACTGATCATACTGAAAAAGTATCAGATGATTTAATCAAAGTGGTTGATTCAATTAAAGAGAAAGCTGCAGAAACTACAGATGCTATTGTTGAAGAAACTAAATCACTTGCTACAGATGCTCTCGATAAAACTTCTGATGAAGCATTAAATAAATAGTTAAAGATAACAGCAATATTTATTAATAAATTAATTAATTTTTATCTTTGCTTAACTAATTCAAACCTTCTCATAGAGAGGGTTTTTTTATACTAAAAAAATGAATCTAAATCCCGATCAAATTAGCGGTTACGTTAACCAATTTATCCAAGTACTAGTTGATTATTCCCCTAAACTAATATCTGCCTTTCTTATTCTATTTGTGGGGCTTTATATTATTCGCGTTGTCAATAGATTAATACGTCGTATTATGGAAAAAAGGAACTTAGACCCTACCTTAACTAAGTTTCTTGCTGATATTTTATTATGGGCTTTAAGAATATTACTATTTGTATCATTCATTTCTAAACTAGGAATAGAAACATCCTCATTTGTTGCCATCTTAGGAGCAATGGGTCTTGCTGTTGGATTATCACTTCAGGGATCTCTTTCTAATTTTGCAGGAGGCATGCTTATTATTCTTTTCAAACCTTTTAAAGTTGGTGACACTATTGAAGCACAAGGCATAGTTGCAACTGTAGCTGAAATACAGATATTTGTAACTAAACTATATACTGCAAACAATCAAACTGTATTTATACCAAACGGGGCTTTATCTAATAACACAATTATTAATTACTCAATGCAAGGACAACGTAGAGCCGACTTGACTTTTGCAATTGCCTATGATGCCGATATTAAAAAAGCCAAAGATATTCTTGAGAAAATTTTAAAGGACAATCCAAATGTGCTTAAGAATCCTGCACCTGAAGTTTTCGTGAAAAACTTAACAAGTAGCTCTGTAGAATTTGCAGTACGCCCTTGGGCAAAAAACGAAAATTACGGAACTGTTTCTTCTCAGACACTAGAAGATTGCAAAATTGCTTTAGACGAAGCTGGAATTGCTATTCAACCTTACACATTACAAAAATAAGAGTGTGTATTTTATTGTTTTTTTGGAGTTGTAACCATAAAGTCTTTCAAATAATAAGGTTCAAAATAAGCGACATCTACAGTGTCGCTTTTTTTGTATTTATCATAACTTATAACACTCATTTCTTTTGCTGAAGGATATTTAATATCTTCCAGAAAAATAAAATTTTCTTTTGTTAAAACTGCTTTACATTTTTCAGCACAATCTCCAACGAAATAAAGTGTTTCGCTACATTCTTCAAAAGAATTTTCGGTAATTATTTCAGCTAAAATCTCTCTTTGCTTTTCAAACTTTGAGTCAAATACTGCACTATACACTTCCATACGTCTGGCATCTAACATCGGAACGATTAAACCATTGCTAATCTTTGCTTGTGAAGCTAACGATTGTAATGTATCAACAGCAATTAATGGAATCTCTAATGCAAAACACAATCCTTTTGCCGCCGAAACTCCGATACGTAATCCTGTATAAGAACCAGGACCTTGACTAACCGCAATTGCAACTAAATCTTGAAAAGAAATTCCAGCTTCACGAACACATTCTTCGATAAACACATGTAATCTTTCGGCGTGAGAGTACCCCTCTTCAGAGATTTCTTTACACAAAATTATTTTCCCTTCTTTTGCTAAAGCAACAGAACAGTTCTTTGTAGCAGTTTCAATATTAAGAATATAAGCCAAACTAATTTTATATTTTATGAGAACAAAAAACAATCTAATCCTATCACAGAACTAGATTGTCTTGTCATTGTTATTTTTTTACTTTTTCAGATTTGAGGCTAACCTTATCACCTGAGTTCAAATCTTTTGAAACTGTTGTGTATGGTCCTGTAATTACCATATCACCAGCCTTAAGTCCCGACATCACTTCGATATTTGTGTCGTCTTGAATTCCTGTTTTTATAATTCTAATTTTAGCTTTATCCCCTTCTTTAACAAAAACGCATTCAAATTTTTTGTCATTTTTAGGAGCTATTTTTTTATCATTTGGGTCTTCAACTTTAATTTCTTTTACTGCTGTTGTATCTGATTTTACAACTACTGAACTTATTGGCACTGCCAAAACATTCTTTTTTGTATTTGTTATAATATCAACCGTAGCGGTCATTCCTGGTCTAAAAGGAGAATATGCTTCTGGTTTTCCTTCGATTAAATCTTTATAAGACTCTTTTAAAATTCTAACTTTAACTTTAAAATTAGTTACCTGATCTGCTGTTAAAGTACTACTTGCTGAGTTAGAAATACTAGTTACTATACCTTTAAATTGCTTTTTTAGATAAGCATCTACTTCTACATTTGCTTCGTCTCCAACTTTAATTTTTACAATATCATTTTCGTTTACATCTACTTCAACTTCCATGTTGTTTAAGTTAGCTACTCGTAAAATTTCGGTTCCTGCCATTTGCTGTGTTCCTAAAACGCGCTCTCCAAGCTCAACATTAAGTACTGAAATTGTTCCATCTGCAGGAGCATAAATAGTCGTACGTCCCAAATTATCCTTGGCTTCAATTACAGATGCCGAAGCACTTTGTACTGCAAAATAAGCATTTTGTTTGGTCGCTTTTGCTACTTCAAAAGAAGCAACTGCTTTATCCCAATCAGACTTAGAAATTATTCCCTTCTCAAATAACTTTTTATTTCTTTCATAATTCGCTTTTGCTTCCTTAAAAGAGGCATCTGCTTGACTCAAACTAGCTTTAGTTCCTGACAAATTAGAAACTGTACGATTATAACTAGATGTATATAAATCAGGATTTATTTTTACCAATAAATCTCCTTTCTTAACAACTTGTCCTTCTTTTACATTAAGTGCAATAATTTCCCCCGAAACTTCTGATGAGATTTTCACTTCTATTTCTGGCTGAATTTTTCCTGTTGCCGAAACAGTTTCTACAATAGTCGACGCTACTACTTTTGCAACTTCTACTTCAGTGCCTGCATCTTTATTTCCTATTACACCTGCTTTCGAAAATCCAATTAAGGCTACAATAACAATAACGACACCTCCTAATAAAAGATAAATTGTTTTTTTTGACATAATAAACTAGTTTTTAACTATCGGAACAATAGGAATTCCAAAATAGAATTCTAATATTTTTGTTTTAAAGATATAATCGTATTTTGTTCTAATTACTTCTGATTGCGCATTGGTAAGTAGTGTTTGCGATTGGTTAAAATCGAAAGCATTCATTAAACCTACTGCAAATTTTTCTTTTGCATAATCATAAGCTCCTTGTCTTGCTTCCAAAGCCACAACCGCAGCTTCATGTGCATTTAATGCTCCTTTAGTATCAGTAAAAGCAGTATAAACATTACGTTGCAAATCTAAGTTTTTTTGTTCTAAATCAATTTTAGATTTCTCTAAACTTACTTTGTTACGTTCTACATTATTTCTTGTTGAGAACCCATTAAATATTGGTATGCTTAATTGAACCCCAAAAGACTGCCCTTTATTATCACTAAACTGATCAAAAATTGGCGCTGCACTTCCTAAAACTGGAGCATAATTATCTTGCAAAACCGATTGATTGGTTCCTTGTACGTAACCAATTTGTTTAGTAGGATTTGCAGCATCTGGGATTGCACCTTTAACAATATCTGAATAACTTGCTCTTGTATTAAAATTATAAAAAGCACTTAAAGTTGGCTGATAAGCTCCTTTGGCGATAGAAACGTTCTTCTCTGCAATTTCAAGATTGGTTTTAGCTATTTTTAATTCTGTCCTCGTTTCTTTAGCTTTTTCATAAATTGCTGTTGGCGACTGTGCCAAAATAGTTTCTCCAGCATCAATATTTGTATCATCTACTACATCAAAATCATTAAATTCTTTTAATTGTAATAACTGCGCTAAGCTAAGTTTTGATATTAATAACGTATTTTCAGCAATAACAACATTTTGTTTACCTGTAGCTACAGTTGCTTTAATGTCGAGTAAGTCTCCTCTAGGAATCGTTCCTGCTTTCACCAATTCATCAGAACGAGTATATTGTTTTTCACTAATTGCTAATTGTTCTTGTTGTACTTTTAAATTTTCTTTATTAAACAACACTTGTAAAAAAGCATTCGCAACGTTAAGCGAAATATCTTCTTGCATTTTTAACAATTGATATTTGGAAGCTACTATAGATAAATTAGCTTTTCGTAATGCATTCTGATTTTGTAATCCTTTATATATATCAACTGCAACTGATGCACCTATAGCTGAATATTGAGTTGTTTGATTTTCTAATAACCCTGTAGTGATATTCTGATTTAAACCGATATTCCATGAATGTGAAACTTGTGCATTAGCAGTAGGTAGAAATCTACCAAAAGCATCTTTTTTATCAATAGAAATACTTTGTGCATCCAATTCCGATTGTTTTATCGAGATATTGTTTTCTAACGCATATCGTACACATTCTTCTAGAGTCCATTTCTTAGATTGCGCCTGCATTGACGCTCCTAATAATAAGACAAAAACAAGATAAATATATTTATTATTTTTCATAAACTTTGAATCAAAGCATAGCAAAGATACTATACAAATTTAACATTCTCTAAAAACCAAAAATTCTTTTATTTTTTAACTTTTACTTATTTTTTTTCTTCTTCTTTTATCAAGCCCTGATTCCAGATTTTTATCTTGTCTGTGGCTGTAATCCCTTTTATTACCTGTACAAAAATTCCATCACTAACTCCTAAAACAACATCTTTTCTTTGAAATTTTTGTGGTGCTGTTTCTACTTCAACATATGGCTTTTGAGTTTTTTTATCAAATTGAACTAATGATTCTTTTATAGCCAAAACTTTTTCTGCTTTCTCTAATATAATTGATGCATTAGCACTTAAACCTGCTCTAATAAATGTATCATCTCTGTTTTCTAGTGATGCTTTAATCTGAAATTGAATTGCTCCATTTTCCACTACTCCTTTTGGAGCAATATAACGTAAAACTGCATCAAATTTTTTATTCTCGATAGCACCAATTGTAATTTCGATTGGCATTTTTTCTTTGATTTTACCAACTTCTGATTCATCAATTTTTCCAACAAAAATCATCTTTCCAACATCAGCTACACTAGCAATTGTTGTTCCTTCGTTAAAATTATTACTCTCAATAACCTGATTTCCTACTTTCACAGGCACATCTAGTACCATTCCAGTTACTGTAGATCGGATTAAGGTGTTAGCATAATTTCCTAATCCTGAAGTAGTTCCTGTTTTAACGATATCAAAACTTTGTTTTGATGACAAATAAGTTTGTTTTGCCTGTTTGTAAGCTAGTTGTGTTGCATCAAAATCGTTTGCAGAAATCACTCCTTTATCAAACAATGTTTTTTGTCTCTGGTATAATTTTTCTTGGTTATCCAATGCAATCTTTGCTGTTTGAACCTGATTCTGAGTATTACTTACATTCGAAACGTTTGCAACAACTTTTATCTTTGCAATCATATCTCCTGCTTTAATACTTTCTCCTGCTTTAATGTAAACAGCTTCAATAATACCTGAAATATTTGGCTTGATAAGAACCTCTTCATCAGGCTGAATATTACCCGTTGCGATTGTATTTTTAACTATCGTTTTTATTTCCGCTTTCTCCGTTTGATAGACAATTGGCGACTCTTGATTTTTTGCATACAAATAATACAAAGCACCAAAGAAGACTACTGCAATAAAAATTAAAATGGTTATGGTTACTCCTTTTTTCATTTTGTTTTTTTTGTTTAATCGATTATTTTATTGATTGATAATTTATTCTGCTCGTAAGGCATCTACAGGCTTTACGTTTATTGCTGTTTGAGCCGGAATAAATCCTGCCAGCAAACCTGATCCTACTAAAATTAATAACGCTACAAATACGACCCCTAAATCTACAGTCGGATTAGCAAACATTGTATCACCATCTGCAGGCATCGAAGCCAGCACCATATTGAGTATTGCTATAACTCCTGTAGCAACTGCAATACCTAACATACCTGAAATAATTGTTAAGAATATTGATTCTGAAAGTATCTGTCTTCGTATTGCCCCAGGTGTCGCTCCCAACGCTCTTCGAATTCCTATTTCTTTAGTTCTCTCCTTCACTACAATAAGCATAATATTAGAAATTCCAATAACTCCAGAAATCAAAACCAATGTCCCCACGAAATAAGCAATAAATGTTAAGATTGTGAACAATCCTTGTACTTGGTTAAATCGCTCAAACAAATCAAAATTCCCTACTGCTCTATCATCTTTAGGATTAACTGAATGTCTTTCCTTTATTATCTCTATAATTTTAGGTTTTAAATCTGTTATAGAAGTTTTATCATTTGCTGTAATTGCCATCCAACCCACCTTGTCTCCATAATTAAACACTTGCTGAAATGTTGTAAAAGGAACAAATATGTTCTTTTGCTCTGCTTCTGCCCCTCCATTATTTTGATTCTTGGAATAATACACCCCAACAACCATAAAATTTATCCCGTTTACTTTAATGTAAGTTCCAATAGGATCTTCATTTTTATCATAAAGTCCACTTATAACTCCTTTTCCGATAACAGCAACCTTTCTATTATGCTTAATATCTTGTTGGTTTACGAAACGCCCTTTTATGATATCCATTGGTTGTTGCTTAATAAGCTCTGGATAATCTCCATATACAGTAAAAGCAGATGTTTTGGTACCACGAACCACATTATTAGTCCCATTATTAGAATCTCCTAATTGATTTCGAGGTGAAACATATAGCAAATCAGGCAAAGCTTCTTTTAAAGCCATTACATCACTATTCTTAAAATCATAACGACGGGTTTTAGGCAATCCTTTATATGCTTTTGATGTGGTTTGACTCCACATAAACATTGTATTCGTTGCGATTCCATCAAATCCTTTTTTAACTCCATTCTCCAAACCATTTCCTGCTGCGAGCAATATTACTAAAATAAATATCCCCCAAAACACACCAAAGGCTGTAAGTACTGTTCTAAATACATTAGCAGTTAAAGCTTCTAAAATTTCTTCCCAATTATCTCTATCAAACATAATTATTCGTCTCTAAGTGCTACAATAGGTTTTATTTTTGCTGCTCTGTATGCTGGAAAAAAACCAGCCATTGCTCCCGCAAAAACAAGTAAAACAAGAGTGGTCAATGCCACACTAAAATCAACTTCAGGATTTAAAAAGAATTCACTTTTTATCATTGGACCTACTACCTCTAGCAATAACAAACTTGCTAGCAAGCCAATAAAACCTGCAATTGTAGTAATAAAAATAGATTCATGTAATATCATTCCAATAATAGAAATTGGAGAAGCTCCAAGTGCTTTTCTTATACCAATTTCTTTAGTTCTTTCTTTTACAATAATTAGCATAATATTACTAACTCCTACAACACCTGCTATAATTGTACAAATTCCTACCCACCAAAAAAACAATCTTATGTAAAGATTTAAATCATATACCTGTTTTGCATCTTTAACTGAATTGTACAAACCAATACCACTATCATCATCTGGAGCTACAATATTTTTACTCTTCAAAAGCGCTTTTAGGTCTGCACTAAATTTTTCAGATTCGGCCAAAGCTTCTTCATAAGTAGCTTTTTTATTTAAAGTAAAAAACAAATTACTCACTTTATCTCCAACTCCATATGCTCTTTGTGTTGTTGTCATTGGTAAATAAACTCTTGTTTCTTCTCTTTCGCCAGCTGGATCTGTAAAAACACCAACAACTTTAAAATTGATATTATTAATTGCTATTTGTTCACCAAGCGGATCTTTATCTTTAAACAAGTCCGTTTTTACTTTCATTCCGATAACGGCTACTTTTTCATAATTAGCTAAATCTTTGTTATTTATGAATCTCCCCATAACAACTGTACCATTTTCAATCCCTAAATAGTCAGGATCTACTCCTCTAAATTGATACGTTGAAGATTCTTTTCCATAACTCACTGAAGCTCCCCAAAAGTTATAAGTTGATGCACGTTTATCTAATTTATCCTCAAATTTTTGAATTGATTGTGAATAATCACTATTTCTAAACTGAATTTGTCTCCCAGGATTTAGTCCTTTATATTGTTTTGTAGTAGTACCAGACCAAACCTCTATAATACCTTCGGCATCACGCTCGAATTGTTTTTCGATTCCGTTTTGAAGGCCTTTACCTGCTCCAAGAAGAATGACTAATATAAATATCCCCGATGCCACAGAGATACCTGTAAGAAAGGTTCTTAATTTATTTTTAGCAATTGCCTCAAATATTTCTTGCCAACGCTCAATATTAAACATAAGCTGATGCTCTAACTTGTTCTACGTACTTATCATCGATAATTAGTCCGTCTTTTAAGACTACATTTCTCTTACACATTGCTGCAATATCTGGTTCGTGGGTTACGATCAAGATTGTTTTTCCTTCGTCGTTAATTCCTTGAATCAATTCCATTACTTCATAAGAAGTCTTTGTATCTAAGGCCCCCGTAGGCTCATCTGCTAATAAAACTTTTGGATTAGATGCTAATGCTCTAGCAATCGCTACACGTTGTTTTTGCCCACCAGAAAGCTCACTTGGCAAATGGTGAGAATGCGAATCTAAACCTACTTTTTTTAAATAATTCAATGCAATCTCGTAACGTTCTTTCCTTTTTACTCCTTGATAATATAAAGGCATAGCCACGTTATCTAAAGCCGTTTTATAATTAATCAAATTAAAAGATTGAAATACAAAACCTAAAAACTTATTTCGATATCTAGACGCTATAGTTTCATTCAAATTTTTAATCGGTACATTATCTAATATATATTCTCCAGAATCTGCTTCATCCAATATTCCTAAAATATTAAGTAATGTTGATTTTCCAGAACCAGAAGACCCCATAATAGCAACCAATTCTCCCTCTTTTATATTGAAATTAATCCCTTTTAAAACATGCAATTCAGATTTTCCCATTTTATAGGATTTATGTAAGTCTTTAATTTCAATCATGGTTTGTTAATTTTAAAACAATAATACCTATTTCGCCTAGCAATTTACTACAATAAAATGTTAATAGCTTTAACCTATTATATCAATAAGACTAAATTCTCATCAAAATGTTACACTTTAATCTTAAAATATATTTGTTTTCTTAATTTTGTATCTTAAAAAAAAATAATGAAGAAATTATTCTCGTTTCTAGCACTTTCAATGGTTACGTTATTCATAACAAGCTGCTCTTCTTCTCAAAAATTAGCAACACTAAAACCTGAACCCGATGATGCCAGTCCATTACTATATGACAATGCTCCATCATTTATTAATTTACCTATTACCATAAAACTAAAGGATATTGAAAACCAAACTAATACTATTCTTAATGGCTTAATTTACGAAGACAATAACATTGAAGATGACGATATCGAAATCAAAATATGGAAGTTGGCCCCTATAAAAATAGAGACTGACCCTAGTAATCCTGGAAAAAAAATAAAAACCATTTTACCACTAAAAGCGCTCGTAAAGTACCGAATAGGAACTAAACGTCTAGGTGTTGAATTATACGACACAAGAGAATTTAATTTAAATGGAGTAATTACATTAAACAGTTCAGTAGGATTAACCAACTGGAAACTTAACACTAAAACGGAATTAAAATCATTAGATTGGAATGAGAGCCCAACAATGAGTGTTTTTGGAAAAAACATGCCTGTAACTTATCTAATAAATCCAGCTGTTTCAATTTTCAAATCAAAAATAGAAAAAAGTATCGATGCGGCAATCGAAAAATCAATGGATTTCAAACCTAATGTTTTAGCTGCTTTAGAAAAAATATGTACTCCTTTTCAAATGAATGAAGAATATGAAAGCTGGCTTAGAATTGTCCCTATAGAAATATACTCTACCGATGCGGTACTTAAAAACGATTCTTTTTTATTAGAAATGGGCATGAAATGCAACATGGAAACAATAGTTGGTAAACAACCTGAGAGTAAATTCAATGCTTCCAAAATTGTTTTAAAACCAGTTACAAAAATTCCTAAACAAATCACAGCTAATATCGCTGCCGTTTCGAGCTATAAAGATGCTTCTAAAATCATGACTAAAAATTTTGCTGGACAAGAATTTGGTTCTGGAAGTAAAAAAATCACCGTAAAAAACGTTGAAATCTGGCACAAAGAAGGGAAAATGATTATTGCTTTAGATGTTTTAGGAGCAGTAAACGGAACATTATATTTAAACGGTTTCCCGAAATATAATCAACAAACTAAAGAACTTTATTTTGACAAACTTGACTATGTTCTTGACACAAAAAGTAAACTAACCCGCACTGCGAACTGGCTTATGCAAGGTTACATCTTAAAGAAAATGGAAGAAAGTTGCCGTTACTCGATACAACCAAACTTAGAAGAAGGTAAGAAAAGCATGCTAACTTATCTTAAAAACTACTCTCCTATGCCTGGTGTTTTTGTAAATGGAAAAATGGAAGATATCGAATTTCAAAAGATAGAATTGACAAATCAGGCCATTATTGCTTTTATAAAAGTTAATGGAACTGTAAATGTCTCCGTAAACGGATTGAAATAAATTTAGCTTACGCGCTTTTCTTTTTAGATTGATACATTCTATAAATCAAGTAACCAATAACAGCAACTAGCAAATAAGGAACTACCATTAGATAAACAATTCCATCGTTTACTGCTTCGGCCTGCTTAGTATTTTCATCACCACCTAAAGCAGCTCGACACATAGCACATTGCGCATTAACAGATAAATTAAAGAAAAAAATAACCAATAAGAAACTAATCTTTGTTAGCCTAGAAACAGAACGTTTCTTGTTGTTTGTATTAAGCATAATAAGGGGAAATCATTAAATAAACAATCACTCCAGTTATAGCAACGTATAACCAAAGCGGAAATGTAATTCTTGCAATTTTTTTATGATTTTCAAAATTTTTCGCAATTGCACGAACATAAGTTATCAAAACCAAAGGAACGATTGCAATTGACAATAAAATATGCGAGATTAAAATAAAAAAATAAACATATCGAATTGCTCCTTCTCCACCAAATTTAGTGGAATCTGACGTCATGTGATACGCAATATACATTACAAGAAAAGCCAACGAAAGAGCTATTGCTGTAGTCATCAAACGCTCGTGTAGCTTTCGATTCCCTTTTTTAATAGCCATTACTGCAATAATCAAAACCAAAGCAGTAATTCCATTTATTGTAGCATAAATAGGTGGCAAAAAATTAAGTGGTTCTACATTATACCCAAAATCTTTTAATTTAACCCCAAACAAAATAGCTACTACAACTGGAATTACAATTGAAACAAGCACAATATACTTGTTGTATTTTTTTTCTAATGAATTATCCTCCATTTTTATTCTTCTAATAATATATTTATATCTTGTTGTATGTCTCTAACTCCTTTTTTATCCAATCCATCATAGTAAAGTATTGGGTTTCCAAATTCATCTTTTCGACAACGAATGTCTCCATTTTTATCTATTAAAGCAAATAAACCAGAATGCTCAAAACCACCACTTACTTTACTATTTGCACCTGCGTACAAATTAAATCCTTTATTAGATAAATCTAAAATAACATTTTTATCACCAGTCAAAAAGTTCCAGTTAGATGACTTAACTCCTAACATTTTAGCATGATCTTTTAAAACCTGAGGCGTATCGTGAGCAGGATCAATTGTTATTGAGACAATCCCAAAATTTGGATTCCCAAAAAACTTCTTCTCTATTTCTAACATACTTAAATTCATCTTAGGACAAATAGAAGGACAGGTTGTAAAGAAAAATTCTAAAACATAAACTTTTCCTTTATAAGTTTCATTTGATATTGTAACATTATCCTGATTGGTTAACTCAAATTTAGGAACTGGACCAATTTTTACTAATTTCCCATCGTCCTTAACGTTTTTCCCATTAACACTATCTAAACGGCTTCCTTTTACGACTGAATCATTTTTAACCCTGTCTATAATTTTAGGTATCGCATAAATACCAAAAATCAATACTATGAATGAAATACCGATATATGATTTGTTCTTAAACATGATAATATAATTTTAAAGTTGTTTTGTTGCATTATGATTTTTCTTAAGAGCAGCACGATATTCGTATAGGATAATCTTAAAATCATCCAACATTTCATTACTTAACTCAGAAGGATGAAAAGTATTATATCCTTCTTTATAATTGTCTTTGTCTTTTCGCCCTCTTAAATTACGTTCTTTATCAACGATAAATACATTAGGTGTTCCTAGATGCTGATCTAATTTTCCAACCAAATGCAATTGATCATAATAAGCAGTTATTTCTGATGGTGAAGCAAAAACAAAATGCCATTGTGACACATCAGTAAAATCTGCTAAAGCATCTATAACTTTACGCGTATCTTCTTCTGTTCCTAATGGGCAAATTACGACAAATTGTAAATCTTTGAAACCATGATAACGTTGATAAACTTTTTCATTTAGATTAAAATAATTACCACGATTTTTTAAAATTTCTGATCCTGAAAAACCGAGTATTGTAATTTTATTATCCAAACCAACTTTTTCACCTCTTAAAGATTTCCAATCTCCTAAGTTGGCAATTTTAGGTGTTACAACAGGCAGTTTAGTAAAGCCATTCACGCCAGATGCAAAAAAAAGATAAGCAACTATAGGCAAAACGAAGAGAACAAAAAGAACTATATTTTTTTTCATTATACAAGGGAAAAAATTAAAGTACAAAAATAAAAAAAGGTACGCAATGCGTACCCTCTTTTTGAATTAATATCATGTTAAAAATTCCATTTAATGGTAGAATCTTTAAAAACCCCAAAAATATAATGTCCTTCTGTCAAAAGAATAAACAATAAATACAAAACTAGGAAAATAACCGTTGAAACAACTGACCATCTTAGGCCACTTGATTCACCTTCCATATGCATAAATGCCCAAACTATATAATAAGCTTTATATATTGTTAGAATATAAAATATCCAATTTAATAAGTTCAAACCAATAAAATGATTAAACTCTAATACTCCCGGCTTGTAAATACCAAGGATAACCTCCACTGTTGTTACAATTGATAAAAGTGCAAAAACAAACCAGATTCTTTTTGTATGTGATACATATTCGTGTGACATAATAATATAAATCTAAAATTAAACTAAGTAGAAAACCGTAAATACAAATACCCAAACTAAATCGACAAAGTGCCAGTATAAACCAACTTTCTCTACCATTTCATAGCTTTTTCTTTTTTCATAAGTACCTAACAATACATTAAAAAAGATAATGATATTGATAATAATTCCTGAGATCACGTGAAAACCGTGAAAACCTGTAATAAAGAAGAAGAAATCTGCAAATAATTTATTTCCGTATTCGTTTCTTGTCAAATTAGCACCTTCTACAACATAATGCGCTTGGCTTAATCTTGACTCTGACTCTTCTCTAGTTAGAATAGTTTTTTGCTTTTTCTCTGTAAGCTTTTCCGTTCTTATTAACAATTCAGGATGTGCTTTGAAACCTGCTTGTACTTCGGCTACTGAATATGAAGGCAATGTTTCAGCATCGCTCATAAACCATTTACCTTTGTCTCTAGTCAATGCTTCTCTTCCTTCTGGTAATTTTACTGCAAAATCTGCAAGGGCAACTCGTTTTCCGTCTTTATCTACAAACTGAAGTAAACTTCCTCCTTTTGTTTCAATAGCTCCGTATTCTCCTTTGATAAAGTTTTTCCACTCCCATGCTTGTGATCCAACGAAAATCAAACCTCCAATAATAGTTAAAAACATATATACTGCAACTTTGTTTTTCTTCATTTGATGTCCAGCATCAACAGCCAAAACCATTGTTACAGATGAAAAAATCAAAATAAATGTCATTAATGCGACATAGTACATAGGTGCAGATACACCATGCATAAAAGGGAAGTGATTAAACACTTCATCAGCCAATGGCCAAGTTTCAATAAATTTAAATCTAGAAAAACCGTAAGCTGCTAGAAATCCAGAGAACGTTAAGGCATCCGATACGATAAAATACCACATCATCATTTTACCATAACTTGCCCCTAATGGCTCATTGCCGCCTCCCCAAGTTTTTTCTTCGTTATTTGCAGTAGTAACTGTCGCTTCCATAAAAGATATTCGTTAAAAAGTTCCCAAATTTACGTTTTTTTCTTATTTAAAGAAATATAAAAATAAAAATAAATAGACCCACAAGAAATCAAGAAAGTGCCAGTACATTGCACCTAGTTCTATTCCAAGAGTTTGAGTCGAATTGTATTTCTGTTTAAAATGATTATAAATAATAACTAAGAGAGAAATGATCCCTCCAGCTAAGTGAAATAAGTGTGTAACCGTTACAACATACAAGAAAGTTGTAGTTATTGTACTCTCAGCTCCTGTAAAATAATAGCCATTTGCTACTATTTGTCCAAAACCTACAAATTGTAAAACCACAAATAAGATTCCTAATACTAAAGTAGTCAAAAGTAAATTAGTTGTTGCTTTTCTATTATCCTTTTGCATTGCATTTTTGGCTAAGTGAAAAGTAACACTACACCCAATAATTACCAAAGTACTATAAAAAAATGCTGGTGGCAATTGAAAATCCTTCAACCAATCGGTTCTTGACTTACTAACCACAAAAGCACTTGTAAGTCCTGCAAACATCATGGTCATACTAACCATTGCGAACAATAAAATTAATTTAGATGACTTAGCGCTCCTTGCTCTATATTCATCTGCTGTCATTGTCATTTCCATAATTATCTCAAAAATTTATCAAATATATAAATCAACTGTAACAAGGTGATATAAGAAACACTTACCAACATCAATGTCCTTGCTGCCTTGGCTGTTCTTAACTTATACAAACGAACTGCATAAATCAACATCCAAATCCCCAACAGAAACACTAAAACCGCCGCTATTGGTGTAATAAACAATTTACCTGTATATCCTAAAGCTGGTAAAAGTGAAGCCACTATAAGCCATACTGTGTATAAAATAACCTGTAATGCAGTTCCTTTATCTTTTTTCCCTGTAGGAAGCATAAAAAACCCTGCTTTTTCATAATCCTCATATAAAAACCAGCCAATAGCCCAAAAATGAGGAAACTGCCAGAAAAACTGAATTAAAAAAAGTGTCCCTGCTTCTATACCAAATTCTCCTGTAGCAGCAACCCATCCTAACATAAATGGTATTGCGCCAGGAAAAGCCCCAACAAAAACCGACAATGATGTTACCGTTTTTAAAGGTGTATAAACACTGGTATATAAAAATATAGAAATCGCACCAAACATTGCTGTTTTAGGATTGATTGTATAAAGTAAAGTTAACCCTATAATTGTTAGTAAACTTGCTACAATCAAAGCTACTCTTGAAGACATTCTCCCAGAAGGAACTGGTCGATTCTTTGTTCTATCCATTAAGGCATCCAAATCTTTCTCAATAACTTGATTAAAAGCGTTTGAAGCTCCTACCATACAATATCCTCCAATTGCTAAAACTAGAAGTACGGTCCATTGAAAAGGATGTTTATCATCAAAACCAAGTAAATAACCTGCTATTGAAGAAAACAAAACACTAACAGCGAGTCCTGCTTTTGTGATTTCTTTGAAATCATTAAATATAGATTTGAGTGAAAGTGAATTTTGTGTTGCGTCCAATGCGTTGTTATTTTTGTTTTTCCAAAACTGGTGCAAATGTACAAATTAGATTGCAGAATTTAGGATGATAAAATTACATTTTTTTAAATAGAGCAATCAAATACACCTCAAATTCACCATAAAAGCGAATCATTTGCAAAAAATCTTACTAAATATTTCAATAATCAAAATACCAATTAAAGACATCTGCTCTTAATCCGAAAGTAAACCAAGTTGTACTTTGCTTAAAAGTAACCTCAGTGTCTTTAGTAGGATCGAAACTTCTATAAATAAAACTTCCGAATAATTTCAAATTAGTTGCTGGATTTACCAAATACCCAGCCTGTATATCAGTAATAAAAACTGCTGTTTTATTTCCTTGTCCAACTTTCACACCAGTATTATAAGGCCTTTTACTATCATAGCTTTTATAGATATTCGCCCCATAGTTAAATGAATCCTCTGTTTTATCAAAATCCAAACCTCTCTTACCTGTAGTAATTTTTGCATCTGCAAAATACCTTCCTTTATGATATCGTGCTATTGCAATAAGCTCACTGAAATTACCACCCCACTGATGTCCAACACTTTGATTATTATGCCCATAATTTGTAATAACTGCACTATGCGAATATACATATGGACGCACATGATTATACTCTAACTGCACTAATAAATTTGGAATTTGAAAAGCATTATAATATTTAGCTCCTAACTGATATCCAAATTTATTCTTCCAGCTTTTTTCTCCACTTTTCATATCGCTAACTGAGAATTCATCTAAAAGAAATTGCCCATAGAAATTTATTTGATCATTCCATTTGTATTTTGCCGTTAAACCAAGTAAAGCATTACCACTTTTAGCCGAGGAAGCAAATTCTACTGATCTATAAAAAATAATTGGATTAGCGAAAGCCACATCAAATCCCCTATCGTTACTATTGGTCCAAACTACAGATTCGAAAAAGCCTAAGTTTAGTCTATTTGTAACATTCAAACTTAAATAGTGATTCGCCATGAATTTACTGGCATATGTTTTATCAACTGTTGCTTCTTGTCGGATATCTTTAAGAAACATATACGTATTTGTATATTTTATCTTCCAAAAGGTTGTATTCATTTTAAAATACGGATATGGACTTGCCCCATCACTTTCTAATAAAGAACGATATCCGTCTCCTATAAAATTTCTTCCATAGCCCAATTGAAAATTAAAAAACTTACTTGGTGTATAAGTCAAATTTGCTTCGGCTGAAGGAAAATCAAAACCATTTGTTTTAAACTCCTTACCTATTCCAATTCCCGGAACAACCCCAGGATTACCCCCTGAAGGCTTTATAGATTGCGCATAACTATTATAATAATCTGCAAATCTTCCTTGACTTTCAAAAACAGTTGTAGTAAAATTAAGTTGCTTACCCAATCCTCCTCTAAAATTTAATGCTCGGGTATTTACATAAGTGTGAGAAATATCACTTTTTGTATCCTTACCTAATTGCAAGTCCATTATAGCATTTAATGTAAACCAATACCCTTCTCCCTCGACTTCAACTAAACTTTCATTCAAAAGTTTACGTCCAAACCAAGTTGAAACATTCTTTTTAAGCGATTCATTTACTGCTTTGAGATTATAATACTTAGATACTTCAGCATAAGTATATGGTTTTGAACCTGTATGATTATTACTCCCTACTTTATTCAAGGCGCCATCAAATTGAGCATAATAACTATGAGAAAATGGAATATTTAACTGGCTTTCAAACTCAGGATTCGTATACTTTTTATAAACAATGCTATCTAACTCTGTCAATGGTTTAGCCGCAGGTTTAATAATTTTAGCATTAGCGAGAGCCTCTTCCAAAATTTGACCAGTAGATTTTAATGGTATATTAATTACGATTGTATATTTTGAATACGTAGCCCTCCCATTATAAGTAGCAGGCTTGATTTTAGGGAGTGTAGCAAATAAACGCTTGGTTTCCTTAACTAATTCATCATTATTTGCATTAACATAAATTACTTTGAACTCACCATTTTTATCAACTTCAAAAAGTACCTTAACATCTCCAGAATAATTATTCTGTCTTAAAGTTGGTGGAACTTGAAAATTATTAAATACTAGATCCTGAACTTGATCATAAAAACATTTTTCTAAGGCTTTCGACTTTGAACTTTCACAAGTTGGAAAAATCGGAAACTCCTCCGAAGGAAAATTAGAGTTAACCTTTATACTATTTGTTACCTGAGAAAAACCTAATAGAGAGAATAATGCTATAAAAAAAGTTAAGGATCCTTTATTCATATAGTTTTACGTTGTGAAATTAGTACTCATTTTTCGAAATTTCTCTGTCAGCTATTGCTTTAGCATTTGATGTTCCTATACGTTTTACACCAAGCTTAATCATTTCTACAGCTTCTTCATATGTTCTTACCCCGCCTGCGGCTTTTACTGGCAACGGTGAAGCATTTTCAAGCATCATAAGAATTGATGGAATAGTTGCGCCATTTGGCATGTTGTTTTCTGTTTTATAAAAACCTGTCGACGATTTTACAAAAACAGAAGAATATTCATTCTCTTCAAAATTCTGAATGACTATATTTTTAATGAGTACTGATAATTGTATAATTTCTTTATCATTGAGTGCAGCAACTTCGATAATCCATTTTACAACTTTATTATTAGTTAGCCCTAATAATGTACACTGCAAAATTTCGTTTTTAACTAAATCAATTTCTCCATTTTTGAATGCCTCATAATTACACACAAAATCCAATTCATTTGCTCCGTCTTGTATTGCTTTACTTGCTTCCGCAAGCTTTTCTTCTAGACTTGATTTTCCTTCAGGAAAATCAATTACAGTACCTATTAAAAGATTCGATTTAGCCTCAGAAATTATTTGTTTAGCTAAACTTACTTTGTCAGGACGAATCATTATTAATTTAAATTGTTCTGCTATTGCTTCTATAATTATATTCTTAACTATTTGTGTGTTTTCGGCTTCGCTCAAATTTGCTTGAGTAGCAGTTTTTAAATATGTTGAGTCTAAGTATTGTCTAATATTCATAGTAATAATAAATTAATTGCATTAAATCTTGATTAACAAAAATACGCTTTATATTGAGACAAGTCTCCAATTAAAAGCTACTTTTAATCGTGTTTATACACAACAAAAATCTTTATAACTAACAATCAATAAAGCCTAAAAACAAAAAATCCCACTGAAGTGGGATTTTATTTAATTTACTATTTTAGTGACTATTTTATTAAACAGTAGCACTGCTATTATTGCGGATGTTGCTCCTAATGAATTTGCTAAAAAATCCATCATATCTGCACTTCTTGTTAAAGTATATTCACTTTGTAAAATCTCAATTGTAATTCCAAAAAAAGTTGAAAAAACAAAAGCGAGTAATAATGGTCTGAAATCATCTACATTCTTAAATTCTTTTTTAAAATACAAAAACCAAAGAAAATTAAAACCAAAATAAAAACAAAAATGAACTAATTTATCTATGTGAGGAATACTTACAACCGGTATATTACTTGATTCGGTTAAACAGAGAAAAATGATAACTCCTGTCCAGAATAAAGCCAAACATAAAAAAATTATTTTTTTAAGCACCTATTAATTCTTTATAAGCCTCATCAGATAATAAAGAATCTAATTCTGATGTATTTGAAATTTTAATTTTAATCATCCATCCGTCTCCGTAAGGATCAGAATTTACTGTTTCTGGAGCACTTTCTAAGTTTTCATTAAAAGCAATAATCTCTCCAGACAAAGGCAAGAACAAATCTGAAACAGTTTTTACAGCTTCAACTGTTCCAAAAACTTCATCTTTATCAAGTGTTTGATCTAAAGTTTCTACTTCAACATAAACGATGTCTCCTAATTCCTTTTGTGCAAAGTGAGTAATTCCTACTGTTGCAACATCACCTTCAATGCTAACCCATTCGTGATCCTTTGTGTACTTTAAATTTGTTGGTATATTCATAATAAATACTTATTGATAATTGATAATTGAATTCTAATAGGGCAAATGTAATAATCTTCTAATCAAATTCTCTTCTGAATCTGAAATTTAATTTCCAAAATTATATCGAATGGTAAACCCTGATCGGATATTCGTTAAAGGATATAAAGTCGAAATAACTGCTTTAGAGAAAGAATGATCGTAATAAAAAATAGCCGTTAAGTTCTTACTAAATGAATAATCTGCCGTGATCTTTACTGACCAAATATTTTGTCCTGCAGCTAGTTGATTGTTATCATAATCTAAGTAACGAACCATCGTTTGGTTATTTCTATACGACAAATCTCCTTTTATATTGATATCACTTTTTATTATTCCTGTAGGACTATCTGCCAATGTCGACGAAAAAATCACATCTTTAATACGATATCCAAGACCTATTATATATTCCATCCCTTTAACTTCTGTCAATAAATTATTATCAAAACTCATTGACAATGCTCTATCTTTTTTAATTTCTGTAAGCACTTTCAAAGAACTTTTTAACTCAAAATCCATCCTGATTAGTGGACTAAATTGTTCCACTAAGTTCACATTAGACATGATTGTTGCATTATAAAAGTTATCGTTATCTGGGTCTTGTTTCCCTACATTTTGGTCATATTTAAAATTAGAACGATACTGATTAATTGTATAAGATGCTCTATAATTATGTTGTAATGAAAAACGTTTAAAGTTTTCTTTAAAGTATCGGTAACGCATCAACCCATTATACTTTATACTCCAGTTTGGAAGTGGGAAATTCCTAAAAATACCTGTTGGACTACTTGATGCACTACTTCCTGAATAGGCAGCTAAGAATGAAGGAAGTAAAACTGCCTGATTACTTTTTGTATACCCTATAGGATAACCCTCGTTTGACACATAAATATCTCTCTTAGCATAATTAGGATCAGTCGGGAGTACAGGAATCGGATTATTTACGTCTCCATATCTCGGAATCTCAGCTCCAGAACCATAATGACTTTCGGCCAAACGATTTGCAATTTCTAAACGGTTAGATCTAAAATCATCAAATGCAGATGAAGAAATTTCATTGCTAGTAGAAAATGCAGTCTTTATTAAAATTGTCGAAATAGAAAACATTCCATAATTGTATGGCGATCTTGCATGATACTGTCCTGTGGCATCAACATCATATTGCTCTGAAAAATTAGCTGAATAAGAACGATCAAAATTCAAATCAATTTTTAAATCTGGCAATAAATCAATATTGGCCGTAGCTTTTAGCATCTTATTTGTTACCTGTGAAAAGTTCTGATTAAAATCCTGATAATTGGTTAACCATCCGTTTTTAGCTGCCTCGTAACGCACATCATCCTGACTTCCAAAAATAAATCCTAATGATGGTCGAGACGAACCTAAGAATCCAACACTTGGTGTATATCCTGGTAAAACAGTTCCGCTATTAACCGTATAATTAACCTGAATGTTTTTTATACTTGTTACGATCCCCATTAAACCATCTTGAAACATACTATTTTTTGCTAATGCTTGATTTGTATTTACTACTTTTTCTCCTGGCTTTGGCACAGTTGGCTTTACTTTAGTCATTTTGGCCCCTCCTTTTGTAAGTCCCAAATACTTATAAAGCGTATTCATATTCATCGCTGCAGTAAATGTATTCGAATTTGCGTTTTGAACTGTATTTCCTAAATCATACACCCCTCCTTTATCATCTTCAAAAGTTGATAATGCCTCTGATGTGCGTTGCCAAGAATAATCTCCAGTATAAGAATAACTCGCTTTTAAAAATCCTAATACTGGTATTTTATATAACGGAATTTCATAGTTTAAAACCAATTGTTGCATATGCTGATTTGGCGTACCAATATCCCAGTAACTATCCCAAATACTAAAGCTATCGATAGGCTCATTATCAGCATTCAAATAATTTTTAACAATATTATTTGATGATGCTGTATAATTTATCTTTAATGATTTTGTAAGGTTAAAATTAAATCCATACTGATAGTTAAAAGCAAAATTTCTTCTGTACATAGGATCCAATCCAAGACCCTCAACATTCTCAACTTGTCTAAACTCCTGGCGGTTGTATTGTCTTATAATATTAGTATTGAACGTGATGTTTGATGGTAAATAATTAAAATTGAAATCACTCAACATTTTCCAATAATCACTTTTCTTAAAATATTTAGTTTTCTTGAATGGCTCAACTGTTTTTGGCTGAAAACTGTATGCATAATTTACAGTTGTACTCGATTGTTTATCTTCATAACTTTTTATCTCATAATCGTGACGCTCTACCTCATTGTACGATTGTGAAAACGTAAAGTTTTCGGGATCGTAAATATGTTGTTTTTGCTCTGGCGCTCTGTCTTTTCTAACTCCTATAAAATTGATACTTCTACGCTTTGTATAATCTATAGCGCGATTTTTTATATTTTCTCTTTCGGCTGAATTACTAGTTACATCCAACAATTGTTTTAGCTTAATATCTTCATTAAACGGATCGTACTCTGGCGTAATTGTTTCTTCTCCTACTGCATAATTAAAAGGCAGGTTAATTCCCCACTTTGGTGGCAATAATTTCCCTAAATTTAAATTAGTTACAATATTATATTGTTGTATATCTTCTCTGCTTCTTTCATTTGGTCCTTGTTCTAGAGAGCCAAATCCTATAGTGCTTTTTCGACCTGTTGCAGAAACAGTTGCAAAATCAGCAAAATTAGTATCAATATTTAATATTGCTGCCATACCTCCTTTATTATCCATTCCAGCAAGGCGCAACTCATTAAACCACACTTCTCCTTTAACATTTTGGTGTAGCTCGGCATTTTTAACACCTACCATTAAATTCCTAACTAATCCAAAATTAGGATTTCCTTTTATACCCAATCGCATATTATTGTCTCCATCTCCACCCGTATTTAATATATCATCATCTGGATAATAAATTCCGTCTAACGGAAGCGTATTAGGATCAATTTTCATTGCTGCAATTTTCATCTTCGTTAATAGCGACAGGTCTAAATCAATATTATTTTCTGCTGGCCAAACAACTTCAGGGCTTAAAGGGGAACAATCTGAACCTGAACCTGACAAAGAAGTTGGAATTGTTACCTTTAAAGGAATCTCAATTTGGTAAAAATTTTGTGTAAAGTCATTTCCAAAACGGATAAAACCTACCATTTGCCCATCTCTTAATACTATTTCATCTGGCAATGACTCCGCATGCAAAAACATTTTTAATCTGTTGTATTGACGCATATCAACACTTACATTTTTAAATACAGCTCTAGCATCTTTTGGTTGCAATCCACCTCCTGAAACTCGCAATGCTAATGCCTGCTCATTTTGATTGATGATAGTATTATTATTATACAATTGTTCACGTGCTACTCCTGGAGGCGAAACATAGTTCACTGGACATCTAGCACCATTCTCTTCAATATTTACTGCCGCAACATCAAAAGTAGTATTGTCATCATCTACATTAACATCTGTTGGGTCTAATGTGTTTGTATATCTTCTCCACTCACCTCTTACTAAGTCTAATGCTCCAAAACGAACTGTAACATCGCTTTCAAATCCAGTCATAAACATTCTCATGAAACGAATTGATCTAAAATCTGATATAGTACCTATTGTATTTTGAGGCTGTGATACCGGAATTTTAAACTGTATCCATCTGGCTTCAGTAACTGATCCGTTTGCCATTGTTACTTGCGTATTTCTTATATCTGTAACAAAATTTTGCCCTTCTTTCATATTTGGCTTAACATCTATGCTATACTCATAATAGGCATTAATCGTATTCATAGTGTTATCCCTATTGATATCTTCTACATCCGGAAGTGTCGTCGAAGCTCTATTGGCATCATTTATATCTACTGCTGAGTTTCCTTCTAATCCATTATAATTTTTATAACGATCTAGAACGCCTCCTGTGGTATTTAAATAATATCTATAATCATCTGCTGCTGGATCTGCTTCTGAAGCAAAATTATTATAAATAGTTCCTTCTTTAGCATTTGGTAAACCATCTAAACCCACATCTTGATTCGCTCTGTTAGAAGAGTTATTATCAAATGCATAAATTAAAGATTGCGATGCCGGAACATCTCCCCATATAGGTTGTGGCTTTGCTAATATCTGATTTGGCCCTAAACCGTTTTCATATTGTTTTCTGCCATCTTTTAAGATATCTTCAGAAATTTCACCTAAGTTAAAATAAACCTTACCTGTATTACTTTGATCTGTCTTACCTGCACCCACAAATGGGTCTAATACCCAGAATTGGATATACTCGACATTTCCTTGTTCAAAATCTGTTGAACTCAAAGCACGCATTATCCCCCCAAAATTATCTTTTGGATTTAATGCATAATTTAGATCATTATTATATGGCCCTCTTTCTGATGGATAATAGGTTAAATCTAACGTATTCACCACTTGAGATTGTCCTTGTGCTATATCTGTTAATGGATACAACTCTTCACTATAAATTCTACGAGTCGTATTTAATGATAAATCATCATTAGAAATTCCAGAAGGTTTTGACGCATAAAAAA
Source organism: Flavobacterium sp. EDS (assembly GCF_020991525.1). NCBI lineage: Bacteria > Pseudomonadati > Bacteroidota > Flavobacteriia > Flavobacteriales > Flavobacteriaceae > Flavobacterium > Flavobacterium sp. EDS. The sequence continues at coordinate 10,743 of NZ_JAJMOZ010000001.1, read as the reverse complement.
TTGGATCAATAGTATACCATGACAGTTTTGCTCTTTTAAAACCGTAACTTAAATCATTATTTTTTGCATTAAAATTATACGTACTTAAGCTATTCTCTTCTGGTGTTGATGCCAAGCTCCACGCATAAGCCGAACGCATGTCGATAGTAGATTGCGACCCTTCGAAATCATCTACATAAATCGTTGATTCTCCTTCAAAATTATCTGCTTTTGGAGTTCCTGGTTTTAAGAAAGCTACCTCTCCTCTTATCGAAAGATTAGAAGGTACATCAGTATCCATAAATGGCAATTTATTTACCAATCGGGTAAAGAAAGGAACTTCTGTGGAGAAATTTGTATTGAAACCATAAATCATGTTATTTACAGATTCTTGTCCGTAACTTGATTTTTGTGTAAACGGTTTCTCTGTCATTTGCAAGAAAGTACCTCCAACAGTAAAATTTTCAGAAATTTTATGTTGTATATCTACTCCCATAAATCTTCGGGTTTGTTGTCCGAAAATAGAATTATTCTCTAATGAAATTTCAATTGGTGTATTTGATGCTTGGAGTGAAGGATCCAAAATTTGAACTCTTCCTAACTGATAATTTACACTATAATCAATTCCTTCAACCAAAACACGACCTGCGGCAGTAACAACAACTGATCCTTGAGGAACATTAAAAGCTCCAATAGGAATCCCGTCACCTCCAGTAGATTTATATTTACCTCTTAATAAGAATTTGTTTTTATCACTATCTTGTAAAGCTCCCGATTGTGTATTGGAATACATATTACGGAATACATATTTACTCTGATTTGGATTATATGTACTTGTATTACGATAATCTTCACCTGCGTTATTTGATAATTTAGTAAATAGTCGTTCTCCAAAAGGTTCCTTAGTCGTAAATATAATTCTACCATTTTGGGCGTCTATTGTTATTCCTGGTATGAAATCAAAAAAACCATCACCCCCTACTTGAGGATCATTATTATAATTTAATTTATCCAAATCAAATACCTTAAGCAAAGGCGTATCGGTTACTCTCATATCTGGAGTAGGATTTGGAGGAAATGGCGTTGAACTATTTACTGGTGTAATATAATTTATAGGAGATGGATCTGTATATAGTATATTAAATCTAAAATCTTCCTGTTTTATTTGGTATGCCCCAGGAATTTGATAGATGTTTTTCATCATCAAGTTCCAAACTGGATTTTTAACATTAGTCAAGTTACTCTTCAGCATCTTCAATATCAAACTTTGTGTTATGATTGCTTGATTTGAAGGATTATTTCCTGTTACTAATGTAGCGTCTACACCATCGTTTCCAAATTCTCCAACCTGATACACTTGATCTCCCATTGTGTACTCATAAGCTACCGCCAGAACTTCATCATTTGCCAATCGTTGTTGCAACGATACATATCCTAATTGTGCATTAAAAGTATATTCATTAGAATTTAACTTTCTTGCATTTTCTAATTTTGAATAATCCTGCCCTTCATTTACTGTAGTATTAAACCCTGAATTTGAAGTAACAATTTCTCGTATTTTATTATTCAATAAACCTGATCCTACAGAAATCAATTTAGGATCATATTTATTGTTCCCATTGTCTGATGGTGAACCTATTTGTTTAAGAAAAATCCCTGCTGAAGGGTTTAAAACTACAACTTCATTATCTGGAATTCCTGCTAATTGTGCTTCTCCCAAATCCTGCAGTGCAATAATATTTCTTAAATTATTATTGGTTGTACTAACTCGATTTTGTTTATTAGTTACCCAAACCTCTAATCGCGTTATTTGAACACGACTATCGATAAAAGGGTATTTTCTTAATGCTGAATCGTACTTATTTCTAAAATATTGAGATAAGAAAAAGTGTCTGTCATTATCATAGTTTAAGGCATACAAATCAAAATTCTGAACAGTTCCTCCACCTTCGGCTACAACGCTTTTAGCTTGAGATTTTTGTTCTGAGAAAACACCTGTAATCGTGGTTTTTCCAAATTGCAATTGAGCTTTTACTCCAAATAAACTTTGTGCTCCCCTAATTAAAGTACTATTAAGTGGCATACTTACATTACCAACTTCAATTTTCTGAATGATATCGTCTTCGGATGGAGTGTATTCTAACTTTATTAAATTTTGAAAAGCAAATGTAGATTGCGTATCGTAATTAGCATTTACATTTAATCGCGTCCCTACTTTTCCTTGTAGACTCATACTAATACGCTGATCAAAATCGAAAGAAAGATTTGACCTATTTCTAGGAGAAAAAGATGGATTGTCTTGTTTGGTGTAGCGAGCTCCTAAATCTATTTCAACAGAACCAGTTGGTTTTACGTCAATAGTATTACTTCCAAAAATAGATTCGAAAAGTCCTGACTTAATATAATATCTAGGAAGCAAATCTTTTTTAGCATCTTCGGCTCCATCTTTTTTACCATCAATAGCGTCTACTTTTTTCTTAAAATATTCTCTACGAGATTCTTTTAAGATTAATCTTTCATACTCTTCTGGCGTTAAAATAATAGGGTAATTAATCGAAAATCCATCTACTGTATTAGTATAAATGTAACGATCAGTTATAGGATCATAGGTATATGCCGAAAGAATGCTTTGCGGATCTTTTATTTGTATTTTACCAACAGAATACCCTGTTTTCGTTGTATCTTGAGTCTCTTCTTTTACCTGAGCATTCGATACAAACCCACAAAATAAAACCAGTAAAGAAATACAAATTTTATGCATATATCCTGAATGTTTTTATGTACGTTTTTATAAACTTTTTAAAGCCTTCTTAATTAATGACTCGACAGTTGCCTCAGGATCTTCTTTAATGATTTTCTCAATCACTTTTTCAGATGTTTTTCTAACAAATCCTAAAACTTCTAAAGCAGATAACGCTTCATCTCTGTTTGTATTGTTTTGAAGCATCGAAACTTCATCTAAATCGTACAATTTAACAATTTTTTCTTTCAAATCAAGGATTACTCGTTGGGCTGTTTTATTCCCAATACCTTTTATTGATTGAATTACACCGACATCTCCGGATGCTATTGCATTAATTATTTGTTTCGGATCTAATGAAGACAGCATTGTTCTGGCAATATTTGCTCCAATTCCTGAAACGGATAGTAACATTCTGAAAATTTCTCTTTCAGATTTCTCTACAAAACCAAATAATGTATGCGCATCTTCTTTGATTTGAAGATGCGTATACAATTTTATAAGATCATTATTTGGAATTAAAGAATAGGTATGCAAGGATATATTTACGTGATACCCAACTCCCCCGCAATCAATAACAACTTCGGTAGGGGTTTTTTCTACCAATTTTCCTTGCAAATGTGTAATCATAATATAATGTTAATAATTGCCAAATATAACAAAATTTGAAGTAAAAATACGACAACTAAAAACAATACTTATTTACATCATGTTATTTTGTTAAATTATTCTTTTTAATCTGCTTTTCTTGAGCATCTATAACTGCAATAGCAGACATATTTACCATCTCTTCTACACTTGCTCCTAATTGGAAAATATGAACTGGCTTGCCCATTCCTAACATTATTGGCCCTATTGAATCTACTTTATTCAACTCTTTCAATAATTTATAAGTAATGTTTGCCGATTCTAAATTAGGAAAAATAAGTGTATTTACTTTTTTTCCAGCTAATTTAGAGAAAGGGAATTTTTCTTGAAGTAATTCTGGATTCAAAGCAAAATCTGCTTGAATTTCTCCATCGATAACTAATTCAGGATGATTTTTATGCAAATAAGCCACTGCTTCTCTCACTTTTGATGCTCCTGGATTTGTTGAAGATCCGAAATTAGAATATGAAACCATTGCGATTACTGGTTCTACACCAAACATTTTTGCAGTTTTTGCAGTCATAACAGCAATTTTAGCCAAATCATCTGCTGATGGATTGATATTAATTGCAGTATCTGATAAGAACATTGGTCCTCTGCTTGTCATCATCATATTTGCAGTTGCAACAAGTGAAGCTCCTGGCGCTTTTTCTATAATTTGCAACATTGGTTTTACAACCGACGGATAACTTCTTGAGTGTCCAGTTACTAATGCATCCGCTTCTCCTTCATTAACCATCATTGCAGCAAAATAGTTTCTTTCGCGCATTAATTTCTGAGCATCTAGTAAAGATATCCCGCGTCTCTCTCTTGTTGACCAATAAGATGCTGCAAATTGATTTCTTCTTTCTTCTTGATCTTTTGTTTTTGGATCAATAATTTCTACATCTGCATCAAAACCAAGTTCTTCTTTAAGCTCTAGAATGATTTCTTTATTTCCTAATAATATAGGAAAACCGATACCTTCTTCGTGTACAATTTGAGCAGCTTTTAATACATTTAAATGGTCTGCTTCTGCAAAAACGATTCTTTTTGGATCCATTTTTGCTCTATTTGTAATCAAACGAACCATTTTATTATCATTCCCTAAACGCGCCAAAAGTTCTTCTTCATATTTTTCCCAATCTGTTATTGGGTTTAAAGCTACTCCTGACTCCATTGCTGCTTTGGCTACTGCTGGTGCAACTATAGTAATTAATCTTGGATCAAATGGTTTCGGGATTATATACTCTCTTCCAAATCCTAATTTGGTTGCTCCATAAGCAACATTTACTTGCTCTGGAACTGATTCTTTTGCCAATGAAGCTAGTGCTCTAACGGCTGCCATTTTCATTGCTTCGTTAATTTTAGTAGCTCTTACATCCAAAGCTCCTCTAAAAATATAAGGAAACCCTAATACATTATTTACTTGATTAGGATAATCTGAACGACCCGTAGCCATAATAACATCCTTACGAGTTGCAACAGCTAGGTTATAATCAATTTCTGGATTAGGATTTGCCATTGCAAAAACAATAGGATTTTCAGCCATTCCTAACAACATATCTGCTGTCATAATATCTCCTGACGATAATCCAAGGAAAATATCTGCTCCTTTTAAAGCTTCTTCTAAACCAATTGGCTCTATATCTTTAGCATACTTTAATTGTAAAGCAGACAATGAAGGGTTGTTTTTTGTTAAAAGCCCTTTACTGTTGTACATTAAAATATTCTCTATTTTTACTCCTAATAGAACATATAAATCAGCACAAGCCAAAGCTGCTGATCCCGCTCCTGAAACTACCATTTTTACATCTTCGGCTTTTTTATCAGCCAACTCTAACGCGTTTATTAAAGCTGCAGAAGATATAATTGCAGTTCCGTGCTGATCATCATGCATTACAGGAATATTAAGTTCTTCAACCAATCTTCTTTCTATTTCGAAAGATTCTGGTGCCTTAATATCTTCTAGATTAATTCCTCCAAATGTTGGAGCAATATTCTTTACTGTCTGAATGAATTCTTCAATATCTTTTGTTCCAATCTCAATGTCGAAAACATCGATATCTGAAAATATTTTAAATAACAATCCTTTCCCCTCCATTACTGGTTTTGATGCTTCAGGACCTATATCGCCTAAACCTAAAACCGCGGTTCCATTTGTTATTACAGCAACAAGATTTCCTTTTGCAGTGTATTTATATACTTCGTTTACATCTCTTGCAATTTCTAAACATGGTTCAGCAACACCTGGTGAATATGCCAAAGACAAATCTCTTTGAGTTGCATATTTTTTGGTTGGAACTACTTGAATTTTACCTGGAGTAGGCTTTGAATGATACAACAACGCCTCGCTTCTTTTACTATCTTTATTCATCGTTTTTAGATTTTATTCTAGCTTACAAAGATATAAGACTTGGTTTAAAAAGGAAGCTTTTTACTGTTCTTTTATTTAATAATGATATTTGATCATAACCAACAAAAAAATAACCCGAAATTAATCGGGTTATTTTTTTGTTACATTTAGTTTGTTTTTTTACTGTGATATATAAGAATTTAGATGATTAATGGTGTCTTTTTGTATTTCTATTATTGATTTCACAACGTCACTTATAGATATAATTCCGACCACAACACCATTATCTACTACTGGTAGATGTCTAATTCTTTTACTACTCATTAATTCCATACACGAATCTAAACTATCGGATAGACTTATTGTAATGACATTACTTTCCATAATTTCATGAACAAAAGTCTCTTTCGAAGATTTGTCTTTCAACACAATTTTTCGTGCATAATCTCTCTCCGATAATATCCCTTTTAACTCTGTTCCATCTATAACTAAGATGGCACCAATGTTTTTCTCACCCATTACTTTCAATGCTTCGTAAACGGTGGTCGATGAAAGTACTGAATAAACTTCTTTTCCTTTCGTGCTTAGTATTTGATTTACAGTCATATCTGATAATTTTAAGAACTATAAATTTAAAGAAAAACAACTTACAAATAACATTAATTTTAAATTTGACTCAAAAATCCATTCAATTCATCATAAAAACCAGCAAAACAAAGCGTTTATCTTATTTTTATATCACATTTGTTAAATATTTCTTTATTGAAAATGGATTAATCTAAAACAAATAATACCTTTTCTTGATTAAGAAAAGGTATTATTTATAAATGTGGTATTCAATTAGATGTACTACAATATTATTCCATTGAAACGATAATAAATTCGCTTCGTCTGTTTAACTGATGTTCAGCTTCTGTACATGGAACTCCATCTGAACAGTGATTTACTAACTGACTCTCTCCATATCCTTTACCTGTTACACGATTCTGAGCAATACCGTTTTTGACTAGCCATTGTATAGTAGATTTTGCCCTTCTGTCTGATAAAGCAATATTATATTTTGCTGTTTGTCGGCTATCTGTATGTGAACGAACATCAATTTTCATCTTTGGATATTGCTTCATTACAGCTAAGATTTTCTCTAATTCAAAAGCTGCATCTTTACGAATAAATGATTTATCTAGATCAAAATAAATAATTGGAATATCAAGTGTTTTAGCTAGATCTGTTCCTACTCCTATCGGCTTAATTCGTTTCTCTAAAGGAATCATTAAACTAGTTACTCCTGTTTCATTTTTGATTGTAACTGAAAGTTCTTTGGTTTCATAATCTTGTTTGCTCGCTCTTACATGATAGCTTTTACCACAATCAACATTAAATTTATAACTACCATCTGTTGCAGTTATAACTTCTCCAATAGTTTTAAATTGTTCGTCTAACAATAGTACTTTAGAATTTTCTATTATCTTATTAGTTTCTAAATCGACAACTGTACCTTTTAATAATTGTTCGCAAAGTATTTTTTTGATTTCAGTAAATCGGTAGATATCATCGTTTCCAATTCCTCCTTCTCTATTAGACGAGAAAAATCCATTTCTTTTTTCGCTGTTAATTATGAATGCAAAGTCGTCTTGTTGGCTATTTATTGGTGCTCCTAGATTTTGAACAGCTGAGAAGGTTCCGTCACTATTTATTTTAGACACAAACACATCAAGTCCTCCCAAACCTGGACGCCCATCGCTAGCAAAATACAATTCGTTGTCTGAGGATACAAACGGAAAAGTTTCTCTTCCTTCTGTATTAATTGCTGCTCCTAAATTTTGTGGTTTACCAAAACTTCCGTCAGGATTAATAACTACACTATATAAATCAGATTGACCAAGGGTTCCTGGCATATCTGATGCAAAATATAATGTTTTTTCATCTTTACTTAATGCTGGATGTGCTGTACTATATTGATTACTATTGAATGGTAATTCTGTTACATTTGTCCATTTACCATTAGTAAAATCAGCTTTATAGAGTTTTAAAAGCGTAATCTTTTGTTCATCTCTCCCTCTTTTACCATCTAGAAAATTGTTTCTTGTAAAGTACATTGTTTTTCCATCTTTTGTAAAAACTGGTGTAGATTCATTGAATTTAGAATTTATTTTCTTTTCAAATCGTTCTGGTTTTCCAACTGTTCCATCTGCTTTTAATTCTGCCGAATAAAGGTTTGTAAAGGTTTTATTAGTCCATTTAAATGTATTTCTAACTACACCTCCAGTATCTCTTGCCGATGCAAATACGATTTTATTATCATAATAAGCACTTCCGTAATCTGTTTGTGTTGAATTAATTCCAGCATCAGCTATTTCAAAGCGTCCTGAATTAGCTTTTATTTGTTCGAGATAGTTCTTGTTTTTTTCAAACAATATCCCTCTTTTATCTGTATCCGTTTTTTTATTGAAAGCTTCTAAAATTTTATCTGCTTTAGCATAATCTCCCGTAGCTTTTAAAGTTTGCGCATAACGATAGTAATATTCTGGTTCCTGCTCTTCATTCATGGCAAAGAGCGCATCATACCATTTCGCTGCTTTTATTAGCTCGCCATTAAAATAGTAGGCGTTCCCTAATTTTTGGAACATTTTCTCGTCTTTATATCCTTTTTCTGCTACTCTTTCATAAGTTGCAATTGCATCGACATATGCATATTGAGCATAGTCTTTATCTGCTTTCTTCTCTACTCCAGCTTGTGCATTTGCTCTTAATGCAATCAGAACTAAAAAAATAGTATAAATTGTATATTTAATTTTCATCTTTAGGAGATTTAGAAGAATCTTGGTGAAGTTATTCGGCTGTAATTATTAAAGAATTCAAATCGTAAGAATATCTCGTGAGATCCTGAATTATAATTATTCAATCTAGTCGTTTCACGGTCATATGCGTATCCTATATATAATCCATCGCTAACCTGAAATCCTACCATAGCACTCAATGCAGCACTCCATCTATAGGCTGCTCCTACAACAAATTTATCATTAAACATAAAGTTTGCAGAAAGGTCTACTTGTAATGGAGATCCTTCGACCATTTTCGTAAGTATCGCCGGTTTAAACTTGATGTAAGGATCTAAATCGAATACGTACCCAGCTATTAAATAGTAATTTATTTTATCTTTAAAAATTGCTACTTCTTTATCCTTTTCACTATATCGGTTCGTTTCGATAAAGTTTGGCACTGATAATCCTATATATGCTTTATCAGAATGCCAATATACACCAGCTCCCACATTGGGTGTGAATTTACTATTTAAGTTTTGAAATTGTGGGTCGCCTTGAATTTCTGGATTTAATTTATTGATATCTAAATTGAATAAATTAGCGGTTGCTTTTATCCCAAAAGACAGCTTAAAAGTTTCAGAAGTTGGTACTGTATAAGATAAATCAGCCGATAGAGTATTCTCGTTTGTTGGGCCTATTTTATCATTTACAAGCGAAACTCCTAATCCTAAATTACTGTTATTTAGTGGCGTATTTAATGAAAAACTACTCGTTTCAGGTGCTCCATCTAGTCCAACCCATTGTGTACGATAAAGTCCGAAGATACTCATTGCGCCTCTTGAACCTGCATAAGCTGGATTTATATTGATGGTATTGTACATATATTGCGTGAACTGTGCATCTTGTTGCGCATATCCCACAGCTGAAAAAAACATAAAAACTAAAACTAATTTTCTCATTTACTTTTTTTTAAAAGAATGGCTTAGCTCTGTAGAGCTAAGCCATTTCTATTTGTTTTTACTATTATTTATTGATGTATAAATATCCTGCTTTTTGATGCGCATTAGATTCATTATCCTTATATTTTAGAATATAATAATATGTTCCTACTGGCAATCCAACTGATTTTTGAACTGTTGTACGTCCTTCTGAGAATCCTCTAAAAGCTCTATCCTCATTATTATATCCATCGCGCTCAAAAACTAATACTCCCCAACGGTTGTATATCTCTACAGTATTATCTGGGTAACACTCTAGACCTTGGATATAGAAACGATCGTTTTCAGAATCTCCATTTGGTGATAGTGCATTAAATACTTTAATTACACATCCTTCTACTGGAGAAACTGTTGGATTATCATCTACTTCACTTAGATTATCTGATTTATCCTCAACTGTAATTCCATTTGCACTTGTTCCAAATACTGTTGCTTGGTTAATTATTTTACCAGCATTGATATCTGATTGTTTAATAACATAAGTACCGATAAAAGAATGTTCGTCTATTTCATTTACCGCTAATGATATCGGCATTCCTAACATAATAAGTCCTGGAAGTTGATCATCAATAATAACATTGAAAAGAGGTGTATTTCCTGTATTTGTAATTTTGAATTTATATGTTATTGTTTCTCCTGCATTAGCATAACCACTTTTGTTTTCATCATTAAACACTGCTGTTTTAACAACTGCAATCGATGGTACTTCTACAAAGATTGTAACTTTAGCCGTAACACAACTTAATCTATTTATAGCGTCACAAATTTGATATGTAAGTACATAAACTCCTCCTGCTGTGTTTGGTGCTACATCTATAGTTCCGTCTTCATTTAATGTAATTCCTGGTATATTTGTTAAATCTTTCAAAGTAACAATCGCTGGGTTAGTAATTTTAATACCATTCAACATATCATTATCTAATACATTGATTACCTCTAATGATCCATTAATACCATCCGCAAAAATTACATTATCATCTGTTGCGTCAATTACTGCTGCACCTACTACAACTACTGAAGTTACAGTGCTACAGTTTGATGGATTCGTTACTTCACATATTCTGTACTCAACATTATAATTCCCTGCTGGTGTGTTTGGAGCAACTGTTACTGTCCCGTCAGGATTCAATGTCAATCCTGTTGGTACTTTCACTACTGTTAAAATTACGTCTCCTGAGTTTGTTCCGATTACAACAAAAGCTCCATTTAATGTATCGTTAAATGTCAATGATCGTGTAATTCCTCCAGTATTTCCATTAATTGATGCTGTAGTTTCTGTTA